>JANNPX010000020.1:0-64974 GCA_031400455.1 Chloroflexota bacterium
CAGCCGGTGCTCGACGGTCCGGCAAAGCCGTGCGTCAGTACCAGGCACGGCCCGACGCCACCCGATCGTTCGTACCAGATGTCGATGTCGTTCACGCGGACTGTTGGCATGCGGTCAGCGCCCGCGCGCTGGGGGCGAGTCCGGACGGGACGGACGCACAGCCGTGGACGTGGTCGCCGAAGTCCGCCGCGCTGGGCGTGTCGGCAGCGGTGACTCCGCCCAGGGCAACGGCCTGCCGTCGGGCGTCACCGTGGGATCTGCCGGGATCGCCGCGACTGGCGCGGCCAACCGCTTCGGCGCAGGCTCCTCATCCGGGGGAAACATGTCGTTGTACGACGCCAGCGTCAGCATCGCGCCAGCAATCGCCATGATCAGCAGGAAAAGAACGAGCCACGCTGCCAGCATCTCGGCGCGAATGCCCAGCGAGCCGGGGATGGGCGACCACAGCAGCAGCAGCCCCAGCACAAACCAGAGCCCCGTGAACACAAACGCCGTCAAGGCGGAGCGATACGTAACGTGGCGCATCATCAGCAGGATCGTATCATACCCGCGCCCCGCCTCCGCCAAAGCGGAATGCTACTGCCGCATCGTCGCCGCCGAGCGAACCTGATCGCTGTAGGGGCGCACGGCTGTGCGCCCCGGCCCGCCGCACGAACGCCCTCCATCCGACAACGAACAGAAAGGCCCCCGCTCGCGCGGAAGCCTCTCTTGTTCGTACCGAATCCGCGACAGCGCTTAGCGCTTCGCGCCGGCCTTCGCCTTCGGGCGAACCGCCGCCTTCGCAGGCACCTTCGCTTTCGAGGCGCCGTTCGTCCTCGACTTGCCCGCATCAGCGGCGCTGCAGACCGTGTCGGTGATCAGCCGCGTCACCACGTACGGGTCCATGTTTGCGTTCGGGCGGCGGTCTTCGATGTAGCCCTTCTTGTCGCGGGCCACCTGCCACGGGATGCGCACCGACGCGCCGCGGTCGCTGACGCCGTAGCTGAACTTCTTGTACGACGCCGTCTCGTGCGCGCCGGTGAGGCGGCCCTCGATGCCAGCACCGTAGTTCTCGATGTGCAACGCCGCCTTCTTGCCCAGCGCCTCGGCAGCCGCCACGCACGGTGCGTAGCTCGCTCGCATCTCCTTCGTCGAGAAGTTGGTGTGCGCACCCGCTCCGTTCCAGTCGCCCCGCACGGGCTTCGGGTCCAGCGTCGCGTTCACGCCGAAGTCCTCGGCGATGCGGTAGAGCAGCCAGCGCGCGGTCCACATGTGGTCCGAGCACTCGACGGGTCCGTTCGGACCGATTTGGAACTCCCACTGCCCGGGCATCACCTCGCCGTTTGTCCCGGCGATCATCAGCCCCGCGACCAGGCACGCGTCCGTGTGCGCCTCGACGATCTCGCGGCCGAACACCTCGTCGGCTCCGACGCCGCAGTAGTACGGACCTTGCGGCGCGGGGAAGCCGTTGTCCGGCCAGCCCAGCGGCTTCGAGCCCTCGAAGAACGTGTACTCCTGCTCGATGCCGAACCACATGTCGTGCGCGGCGTACTTCTTTGCCGTTTCCACGCACGCTGCGCGCGTGTTCGTCGGGTGCGGCTTCATGTCCGTCAGCAGCACCTCACACAGCACCAGCTTGTTGTCGCCGCCACGCAGCGGATCCGGGCAGATGAACGCCGGCTTCAGCACGCAGTCGGAGTTCGATCCCGGCGCCTGGTTCGTGCTCGATCCATCGAACCCCCAGATCGGCGGCTTCTCTCCCTTCGGGATGATCTTCGTCTTTGACCGCAGCTTCGCGGTCGGCTGCGTGCCGTCGATCCAGATGTACTCGGCCTTGTAGAATCCCGCCACTGTCTGTCTCCTCTCCTCGACTGAAGCCGAGGCCCTTGTTCGTGCGTCTGCCCCGGGCTCTGGTCCGAGCCGGGGCAGACGCGCTGTTTCCGTTGTAATGACGCTCTCGCTCCCGCGCGGAGCGGCACCGAATGATGGCAGTTACACCGCCGCGTCGCCACGCTCCCCCGTGCGGACGCGGATCGCGTCCTCAACCGGGATGATGAAGATCTTGCCGTCGCCGATGTTGCCGGTCGAGGCGTTGGTCTGAATGATCTGCACCACCTCCTCGACATTCGTGTCCAGGACGACCACCTCAAGCTTCACTTTTGGCAACATGTCCACCGAGTACGCCGTGCCGGCGCGACCCGCGTGCACGATGCCCTTCTGGACGCCACGGCCCGTTACGCCGACGATGTTGAGCCCGATGTAGCCCTTGTCGGCGAGTGCGTGCTTCACATCGTCCAGCTTCTCTGGCCGAATGATCGCTTCGATTTTCTTCATGCTCTTCTTCCCCTGGCTACTGGGCGATCCTCACCCACTCGTAAACTAAGCCTTGACGGGCCTGGGCGCCGCCACGTGCGGCACCGCCGGCATGTCGATCGGAATGCCCTCCGGGATACCGAGCACCGGTCCCGAGCCGCCGAAGATGTACCCGCGTTCGCCGTGCTGGGAAACGTCGAGACCGGCATTCTCTTCTTCTTCATCCGGCCGGATGCCCATAGTCAGATCGAGCACCTTCAGGATAATGAACGTTGCGATAAAGGAGTATGCGCCGACGACCACAACGCCGAGCGCCTGGCGGCCGAGCTGGTCCAGCCCGCCGCCATTGGTGAGCCCGTCCACCTGCGCACCCAGCGCGTTGACGCCGGTGTTCGAGGCGGCGACGGCGAAGATACCGGTTGCCAGCGCTCCCCACATACCACCGATGCCGTGTACGCCGACGACATCCAGCGAGTCATCGAGCTGAGACTTCGAGCGCCACTGCACGAAGAGGAAGCAGATAACACCGGCCACGCCGCCGATAGCGATCGCCTCCATCGGCTGAACGTAGCCCGAAGCAGGCGTGATAGCGACAAGACCGGCCACGCATCCCGCGGCCGCGCCGACGACGCTCGGCTTTCCGTTGATCAGCCAGCTCATCGCAACCCACGAGAGCGCGGCAGCAGAAGCAGCGGTGGTGGTGACGACGAAGGCGTTAGCGGCGACGGCGTTCGCCGCGCCCGCGCTGCCCGCATTGAAGCCGAACCAGCCGAACCACAGGATGCCGGCGCCCAGCACGATGAACGGTACGTTGTGCGGTTCCATCGGCTCTTCGCCATATCCGCGGCGCTTCCCATAGCAGATGGCGGCGGCGAGAGCGGCGGCGCCGGCGTTGACGTGGATGGCTGTACCACCGGCGAAGTCGAGACCCTTCACGTCGGAGGCGATCCAGCCTTCCAGGTCAAAGACCCAGTGCGCAACCGGTGCGTACACCAGCAGCGACCACGCCGCCATGAAGATCAGGAACGGCCCGAACTTCACGCGCTCGGCGAATGCGCCTGTGATGAGGGCCGGCGTGATGATGGCGAACATCAACTGGAATGCCATGAAGAGCTCGTGCGGGATGCCCGTTCCCGCTTGGGAATCGCCGGCTGCGCCGACGCCCTTCAGCCCGAAGTGGTCGAGGTTGCCGATGATTCCCCAACCCTGGACATCCGGTCCAAAGGCCAGCGAATAGCCGACCACGACCCACAGGATGCCCACTACTCCGATCGTGATGAAGCTGTGCATGAGCGTGCCGAGGACGTTCTTGTTGCGCACAAATCCCGCATAGAAGAACGCCAACCCGGGCGTCATGAAGAGGACGAGCGCTGATGCGGTCAGCATCCACGCCGTATCCCCCGGATTGATCGCAGGTAATTCCGTCATGTTTCCTCCCCTGTACGCGTAGTAGATAGGGGGGAGAATACCCGCCTCGTGTTACAGCCAGATTACGTCAGCGCAACATTCGTGAGTCGTCCAGCGGGTCCCTGCGAAAGCCCCAACAGCTCCCGGCGCTGCCCGCATCCCGGCCACGACTCATCCGCCGGCGGGCGCCCGTAGTAGAATGGCCCCATGACCGAATCCATCACCCTCGAGCCGATCGACGCCGTCGAGGTTCAGACCCTGATTGACAACCAGTGGGACATGCTGCTCCGCAGCGAGGAGCACGTCCGCCGCGCGGCGATGACCCTCGCCGGGCCGACGGTCCAGGCCCCGATGTTCCTCGATCCGAAGCTGCCGGACTACGTCATCGCCGAGCACGGCTTCTCGGCGCTAGTCACTATCACGAAGGGCGGCCAGAGCCATCGCCTAATGTTCGATGCCGGCCTCAGCGTCGGCGGCCTGTCGCACAACCTGCACGCGCTCCAGATCAACACCGCCGATATCGAGGCGATCGTCCTCAGCCACGGGCACTTCGACCACTTGGGTGGCCTCAACGGCCTCATCCGGGACGGCGGCGTCTCCCGCCTGCCGATGCTGCTGCACCCGGACTTCTGGCTGCGCCGCCGCATCGCCATCCCCGGGCAGGAGCCCTTCGAGCTGCCCGTTCCCAGCCGCTCCGCCATGGAAGGCGCCGGCTTCGAGATCATCGAAGGCCGCGCGCCTTCACTATTGTTGGACGGATCGGTACTGATCACCGGCGAGGTCGATCGCACCACCGAATTCGAAAAGGGCTTCCCCGTCCACCAGGCCCAGCGCGGCGGCGAGTGGACGCCCGACCCGCTGATCCTCGACGACCAGGCCCTCATCGCCAACGTGCGCGACAAGGGCCTCGTGATCCTCACCGGCTGCGGTCACTCCGGCATCATCAACATCGTCCGCCACGCGCAGAAACTCACCGGCGAAACGCGCATCGCCGCCGTGATCGGCGGCTTTCACCTCAACGGCCCCGTCTTCGCGCCGATCATTCCCGCCACCGTCGACGCCCTGCGCGCCATTGCCCCGGGGATGATCGTGCCCGGCCACTGCACTGGCTTCGACGCGGTCCGCGCGATCTCGCTCGCCATGCCGGAGGCGTTCGTCGTCAACAGCGTCGGCACGCGATACCTCGTGTGAACGAACACGCGCCACTCATCGCGACGTCGATGCGCATCGGCCCCACCACGTTCGTTTGGGGCGCCCGCACGTACATCATGGGCGTCATCAACGTCTCGCCCGATTCGTTCGCCGGCGACGGCCTCACAACCCTCGATGCTGCAGTCGAACAGGCGCGCCGATTCGTCGACGAAGGCGCGGACATCCTCGACGTCGGCGGCCAGTCGACGCGCCCCGGCACGAACAAGACCGACGCCGGCTTCGACGAGATCTCGCCCCATGAGGAGATCCGGCGCGTCGTGCCCGCGATCGAAGCGATCCGAGCAGCGCTGCCCGCCACGCCGATCAGCGTCGACACCTACAAGCCCGACGTCGCGCGCGCCGCCCTCGATGCCGGCGCCGCCATGATCAACGACATCTGGGGATTCCGCCGTGCCGACGGACTCGCGCGCATCGCCGCCGAGGCGGGCGTGCCTGCCGTCATCATGCACAACCAGCGCGGCCGCGCATCGAGCGACCTCATCCGCGATGATGTCATCGGCGACATCATCAGCGGCCTGCGCGAATCGGTGAACATCGCCGCCACCATCGGACTCGACGCATCCATGCTGATCGCCGACCCCGGCTTCGGCTTCGGATGGCGGCCGGAACAGAACCTCGAAATGCTGCGCCGCCTCGGCGAGTTGCGCGCGCTCGGCCTGCCGCTGCTCGTCGGCACGTCACGGAAATCGACGATCGGCGCCGTGCTCGGCGATGCGCCCGTCGAAGAGCGCGTATTCGGCACCGCCGCATCCGTCGCGATCGCGATCGCGAACGGCGCTGATATCGTGCGTGTACATGATGTCGCGGCGATGAAGCAGGTAGCGCTCGTCACTGATGCGATCGTCCGCGGAAAAGCAACGGAGTGAGCGCGCAATGAGCATTTTCCTCGGCCTCGGCTCGAACATCGGCAACCGCGAAGCGAACATGCGGCTCGCCCTGCGCTGGCTCGGGCGCGAGTGCACGATCGTCGCCGTCTCGTCGCTCTACCGCTCCGAAGCCGTCGTCCTGGAAGGCACACCCGCCGGCCCCGACTACCTCAACGCCGCCTGCGAAATCACAACCGATCTCGACCCGCAGGCGCTGCTGCGTTTCACGCAGGACATCGAGCATGAGATCGGCCGCCGCCCCGCCGCGCGCTGGGCGCCGCGCGTCATCGATATCGACATCCTCCTCTACCACGATCGCACCATCGCCGAACCGAATCTCACCATCCCCCACCCTCACCTCGGCGAACGCAACTTCGTCCTCATCCCCCTCGCCGAACTCGACCCCGAAGCCATCCTCCCCACGCTCCACCGCACCATCGGCGACCTCGCCGGTGACATCGACCTCACGGGGCTGGAGCATCTCGAAGGACCGGAGTGGGCGTCAACCACGAAGGGCACGAAGGATCACGAAGACGAAGAGGAGGGCGACCCAACCACCGACGACGATCCTCCCGATCAACTGTAGGGGCGCTCACGACCCCCATGCTGTGAGCCAGAGCGCCCATATCTGTCGTCCAGAGCCAAGCGAAGGACCTTCTCCGCACAGCACAACTGCCCGCCCACCACGCCAGCTTCCTCACCCACCTAACAACCCTCTGCGTCTCTGTGCCTCTGTGGTGAAAGCCGCCCGATTCGTTGACTTACAGCCGCCGGTGCGTTGCAATGACGCCGAACGAAACACCCACAGGAGGACGGACGTTGCAGCTAGACCCCAGCCAACTCGGCACACTCGAACTCGACGGACAGTGGGTGCCGTACGTCGACCTCTACGACGAGAAGTTCCTCCCCACGCGCATTGCCATCGGCAAGGACGAGTACGCGTTTGAGTCCAGCCAGATCGTCGCCGGCCACGGCGCTACGCTGCCCGGCAAGATCCGCGCACTCCGCGCCAGCGGCAAGAAGCCCGTCATCGCCGAGCGCGGCAACCGCTATTACGTCTTCGTCACGCCGCCCTAGAGGCGCCCGATGCCCCCCAAGAAGAAGATCAACGAGCCGCACGTCAAGCTCTACGAGAGCGACTGCTCCGCCTGCGGCCGCCACTACGAAGGCAACTTCCCCATGTGGGTCCGCATCGGCGACTTCCCCTGCATCTGCGGCGCAACTGTCCCGGCCCCTGCAACCCAGGGCGGCTACGGCGATTACGACGATTAGCGTCCGCCTGGGCTGACGACTGCTAGACTCCCCCCATGAACTACCGCGTCCGAGTCGAGCGCAACAAACTCAAGTTTGCCGCCGCGCACATGGCCACGTTCGAAGGCCAGATGGAGCCGCTGCACGGACACAACTACGCCGTCACCATCGAAGTAGCCGGCACGCTCACCGACGACGCATGGGTCTGCGACTTCGCCACGCTGAAGTCGCTCGGCAAAGCCATCTGCGACGATCTCGACCATAAGTTCCTGCTCCAAACGGAGAGTCGCGTGCTGGAGATCGACGAGGGGATGTCCAACTACAAGGTGCGCTTCGGCGACCGCGGCTTCGTATTCCCGAAGGGCGACGTGCTCGCGCTGCCGATAGACAACACCACCGCCGAGCGCATCGCCGATTACTTCATCGGCCGCCTTCAGTCCGCCCTCGCCGAGCGCGGTGCAGCGAATCTCACATCCATCACCGTCGGCATCGAAGAAGCCCCCGGCCAGTCCGGCTGGGCCACCTCAGCCACGCCGTAATTCGCGCAACGGCACAACGCCGTAGGGGCGCACGGCCTGTGCGCCCCTAAACTCCAACTCTGTGCCTCTGTGTCTCTGTGGTGAATCCGACTCACACGGCAGGCGCTGTCGGCGGCGGCATCACGGCACGGCCGCCGCCCGCACGCATCTGGCGCCGCGCGATCAGCCCGCCGCCGATCGCCAGCGGAACGATCCACCACGAGAACGCTGCCACCGCCAGCGCGACCGTCGCGATACCCAGCAGCACCGCGAGCGACGCCTGGAACGAGTCCGCTGCGACTTCCAGCGGGTTCGGGTTGCCGTCGGCCTTCGGCGTCGCCGCGACGACGGCCGGCGGGTCGAGGTGTACGGTGATCGTCGCGAGATCCGTCTGGTGCTCGACCAGCGCGAGCCGTCCCTGGACCTGCTCAATCTCCGCGCGCACCTGGTTCAGGCGATCCTGCACCGTCAGCACGTCGCTGAGGTCGACGGCGCGCTGGAGGAACGTCAGGTACTGCGCCTCCGTCGCCTGCAGGTTGCGCAGCCGCGACTGCAAGTCCGTAAACTCTTCCGTCACGTCATTCGCGCTCGACTGCTCGCCCTTCACGTCGCCCAGCCGGCGCAGCTCGTTCAGTGCGCGCTGGTAGTTCTCGCCGGGCACGCGGATCGTGATCGATGCCGTCTGGTTCTCTCCCGAGTTCCCGAACGACGAGCCGGAGATGAAGCCGCCCGCCGCCGCCGCGATGTTCCCGACGTCCTGGAACTTCTTCGACACCTCATCCGTCGCTATCTGCAGCGTCGCCGTCTGGATGATCTTCCGGTCCAGCGTCGAAGGCAACTTACTCGGCGCGCCGTCCGTGGCCTGTCCGCCCGATGTGCCGGAGGCGTCCTGCTGTGCCCGGAGCTCACTACTCGAAGGCGCAGAGGACGCGCCATCCGTCGACTTGACCTGCGATTCCGTCCTGTAGCTGGAACCCGCGCCGGTCGTATCTCCCGGCGAGCCTTCCAGTGGCTTGTTGCTCGAGGCCAGCTTCGAAGTCCCGCCGCCGCACGCCGCAAAGACCACTAGCGCGAACACTACCGCCACGGCGCCCGCCACCCACCGATGAGATGTGAAGTACCTGATCATGACATTCCTCCTCGCACCCCCGCGCCCATCGCGGAGATGTCTGTAGGACGCCACGAGCGGATTGTTTGTTCCCGAGTCCAGTCAAGGAAGATAGTCATCGCTTCGTGGAGACGCGCGCAGTGCGGGCTGGAAAGCATTCGTTACGGGCCGGGTCGAGGCCGTTGGCACCAGCCGCAAGAACTACAAACTGTGAACTACCAACTGCGAACTCCCTACCGCCCCACCCACTTCGGCTCCCGCTTCTCCAGGAACGCCCGCACGCCTTCCTTGAAGTCCTCGCTCGCGAACATCCGGCCGATCGTCGCCGTGCTGTCCACCAGGTGCTCCATCGCGTCTCGCGTCAGCCCGCGATACAGCAACCGCTTGATCTCGGCAGCCGATAGCGGCGACCCGCGCGACACCGACGCCGCAAGCGACATCGCGTCGTCCATCAGGTCGGCGTCCGGCACCACGCCGATCACGTAGCCGATCTCCTTCGCTCGGGAAGCGCTGATGATCTCGCCCGAGAACAACAACCGCGCCGCCTCCTGCAGCCCGACGATGCGCGACAGCAGCCACGTGCCCGCGGCCGTATCCGGCACCAGCCCGCGATGCACGAACACCCAGCCGATGCGCGCCGACTCCGCCGCAATCCGCAGATCGCACTGCAGCGTGAACTCCGCACCGAGCCCAACCGCCGCTCCGTTGATCGCCGCGATCACCGGCTTCTTGATCGAAGGAAACGTCCACGGCGCAGGCGCATCCGCCGCATATGCCTTGCCGAGCGACTCCGCGCGACCCATCGCCGGCGGCTGCGACGAGAGCTGCTGCAAGTCCGTGCCGGCGCTGAACGCCCGCCCCGCGCCCGTCACAATCAGCGCTCGCACGCCGTCGTCGCCGTCCACCTCCCGTGCGATCCGCTCGATGTCGATCAGCATCTCGTACGTGATCGCGTTCATCCGGTCCGGGCGATTGAATCGCAGGATCCCCGTCGTCCCGTCAATGCTGTATTCCACGTCCGCCATAAGGCCTCCTTCGCCGTTTCTGCCTGCAGGCGATCATCGCAGGAATCCCCCTGCGGCGACAGATGGCATCGGGATTCCGGCAGAACCCTGACAGCCCGCCGCACCCCAAACCGCTATTCTTGACGTGATGACACGTACCAAGCAGAAGTACCGCATCACGGGCGGCAACCGCCTCTACGGCCGCGTCCGTATCAGCGGCTCCAAGAACGGCGCCGACTACGCCATCGCGGCCGCCCTTCTGTCCGCCGAGGACGTCGTGCTGCACAACGTCCCCGACATCGGCGACGTCCGCCAGATGGAAGAGATCCTCGAGCATCTCGGCTGCACGGTCGAGCATCCCTCAGCGTCGTCGCTGCGCATCAACTGTGCCAACCTGAAACACTGGGAGGTGCCCGCCAGCCTCGCCGCGCAACTCCGCGCCAGCTTTCTCGTCATGGGTCCGCTGCTCGCCCGCATGGGCCGCGCGTCGTGCCCGCCGCCCGGCGGCGACGCGATCGGCATCCGCCCGCTCGATGTACATCTCGCGGGCTTCCGCATGCTCGGCGCCACCGTCTCGACCGCCGGCGATATGTTCGATGTGCACGAAGACGGCACCCTGCGCGGCGGGCGTGTCATGCTCGATTATCCGAGCGTCATGGGCACGCTGAACGTCATGCTCGCAGCCACCATCGCCGACGGCGCCACGACGATCATCAACGCCGCCAGCGAGCCCGAGATCTCCAGCCTCGCCTCGATGCTCAACGCCATGGGCGCGGACATCACCGGCGCCGGCACGCAGATCGTCCGCATCGAAGGCGTGCGCGAGCTGCACGGCGTGGAGCATCGCATCATCCCCGACCGCCTCGAAGCCGGCACCTTCGCGCTCGCCGCCGCCATCACCGGCGGTGAGGTCGAGCTCGAAGAGGCGATCCCGGAACATCTTGACGCGCTGATCTCGAAGATGGCCGACGCCGGCGTCATCGTCGAGCCGACCGATGCCGGCATTCGCGTGCGCGGCGGCGGCGAGTATCACGCCGTGAACGCACAGGCGCTCCCGTACCCCGGCCTCGCGACGGACCTGCAGCCGCAACTCGCCGCGTTCCTCACGCAAGCCAACGGCACCAGCACGATTCACGAGCGCGTCTACGACAACCGCCTGCTCTACATCGCCGAGCTACGCAAAATGGGGGCCAACGTCGTCGCGACCGGCCAGACCGCCATCATCACCGGTCCGACCAAGCTCACCGCCGCGCCCGTCTCCGCCCTTGACGTGCGCGCCGGCAGCGCCTGCGTGCTCGCCGCGCTCGTCGCCGAGGGCACCACCGAGATTGACGAAGTCCACCACATCGACCGCGCCCATGAAGACCTGCATGGTAAACTGCGTGCACTCGGCGCTGTCATAGAGCGCGCATAGCACGCAGAACCAGGGGCTCGCAGCCCAGATCCCCGGTTCCCGATCCACCCCGCAGGAGGCTCCCATCGCCCTGCTTCCGAAGCGCATCGGCATCGACCTCGGCACCGCAAACGTGCTCGTCTACGTCAAAGGCCACGGGATCGTTGTCAACGAACCCTCCGTAGTCGCGCTCGCAAACCGCGACAACACCGTCATGGCAGTCGGCCGCGAGGCCCAGGCGATGATGGGCCGTGTCCCCGGCAGCATCTCCGTCATCCGCCCTATGCGCGACGGCGTCATCGCCGACTACCTGATCACCGAAGCGATGCTTCGTTACTTCATCACGAAGGTGGTCGGCCGCTTCAACCTCATCAAGCCCGAAGTCATGGTCTGCATCCCCGCCGGTGTCACCAGCGTCGAGCAGCGCGCCGTCCGCGACGCCGCCGAACAGGCCGGTGGCCGCCGCCCCGTCCATCTCGTGCCGGAGCCGCTCGCCGCCGCTATCGGCGCGCGCATCCCCATCAACTCTCCCAGCGGCAACATGATCGTCGACATCGGCGGCGGACGCTGCGAAGCCGCCGTCATCTCGATGTACGGCATCGTCGTCAGCGAGAGCGTGCGCGTCGCCGGCGATCGACTGGACGACGCGATCGTCGCGTACGTGAAGCGCCGCTACAATCTCGTGATCGGCGAGCGCACCGCCGAAGCCATGAAGACCCAGATCGGCGCCGCCGTACCCATGGGCGACGACGAGTTGAAGATGGAAGTACGCGGCCGCGACCAGATCAGCGGCCTGCCCAAGACCCTGACCGTCTCGTCCAGCGATGTCACCGCCGCCATCCAGGACTCCCTCGCCACGATCGTCTCCGTGGTACGCAGCGTTCTCGAGCGCACTCCGCCCGAACTGGCGTCCGACGTCATCGACCGCGGCATCATCCTCACCGGCGGCGGCGCATTGCTCCGCCACCTCGACGTGCTGCTCGCGCAGGAGACCGGCATCCCCGTCCACATCGCCGAGAACCCGCTCGACTGCGTCGCCATCGGCGCTGGCGTCGCGCTCGAATACCTCGACGTCATCAAGCGCAGCCTCCCCACCGAAGAAGAAACCCTCGTCGCCAGCTACTAGCCGGCACCGCACTGGTACGCTGGGCACGATGGAGCAGCCTCCGATCCGCTATGCCCATGCGTCTGACGGGGTCAGAATCGCCTATCAGGATTTCGGCGATGGGCCGCCGCTCGTCTTTGTTGCGTTTACTCCGTTCAGCCACGTCCAGCGCGAGATGGAGATCCCGGAGGCAAGGCGCTACCTGCTGGAGCAGGCCCGGACGAACCGCGTCATCCGCTACGACGGGCGCGGCAACGGACTCTCGGACCGCAGCGCCACGGACTTCTCCCTGGACGCGCAGGTGCGCGATCTCGAAGCCGTCATCGACCATCTGTCGCTGGAGCGGGTTGCTCTGCTCGGAGCATCAATAGCCGCGCCGGCCGCGATCACCTACGCGGCGTTGCACCCTGCTCGCGTCTCGCATCTCATCCTCTGGCATGCGTACGCGAACGGCGCGGAGCTGTTTGGCTCCGCGCTGACTGCGGCCAGCACCCTCGCCGATACCGATTGGGACTTGTTCACGCAGACCATGGCGCACGTGGCGTTTGGCTGGGACCAGGGCGACCTGGCGCGCGAGTACGCCGCTATGGTCCGCAGCGCCGTCGATCCTAAGGCGCTCGTAGGGAGCATCCCTTCGATGTTTGCGGCATCTGACGTGCGGCGTCATCTGGCTCACATTCAGGCGCCCACGCTCGTGATGGCGCGGCGCGGCGGGCCGGAGCCGGCCGCGGAGTCGGCTCGATTTCTGGCTTCGGCGATACCCAATGCGCGCCTGATGATCCTCGAGCCCGGACCGATGACTCCGTACGTCGGCGATAGCCAGGCCGTCCTCGAAGCGGGACGTCAGTTTCTCGTCGCCGATGTGGCCATCTCTACCCCGGTACTGGACTCTCGCACGCCAGCGCCGCTCACCGTGCGCGAGACGGAAGTCCTTAGCCTGCTCGCCGGCGGACACACCGGCAAAGAGATCGCCGCCGCGCTCAACATCAGCCTGTCGACGGCACAGCGCCACATCGCCAACATCTACAACAAGATCGGCGCCCGTGGCCGTGTCGACGCGGCGGCGTACGCGCTCGCGCGCGGGCTCGTGCGCCCTCGCCAGCCATAGCCGCAGGCTCGGGCGTTCACGGCAGCGGCTACATAGTTCGCTTCACCACACGCCCAACTTGACACCTCGACATCCATCGTTCGCTCGATGCGGCGGCTCCACCACGTCGATTACGTTGGTTTTGCAATGCCGCAAAACGCACGACAAGGCATCGACGTAGGACGCTGTCGCCGTTGCGGCGGAAGAATCGCCGCGACGCACATGCTGATGAAGACCTACGCGATCGACGAAGACGGGCGCTGGCGCCGCCAACTCGATGACTTCGTCGAAGACGTCGTGCTCGTGTGTCCCGTGTGCGGCAGCGAGCCAGCGGGCCACTTCGAGGGCGACGGCTGCACATTCGCCTTCGTCCCCGCCAGCAGTTCTGGCGAAAACCTGGATCCGGAGTTCGATAGCGGCCAGATGCCGCAATGAAAGGGGCAGCGAAGTGAAGATTGCATGGTTAGTGGTGGTGTGTTGCGCAGTGATCGTGGCAGCAGCGTCCTACATGACGGCCGGAGGCGAGGCCGGTGGAAGCTCGACCCGGTACGGTAGAAATGCGGACGCAGTGCTGCGCGACACTACGGGAGCGCGCATCGGTACAGTGAAGCTTCAGCAACGCGGCGACAACGTGACTGTGAAGGTCGCGATCGCTCGCGGAGTCACGCCTGGATTCCACGGGTTTCACATCCACGCCGCCGGCGCTTGTGTCGCGCCCTTCACCTCGGCGCTCGGACACTACAACCCGGGTGCCGCGACGCACCGCGACCACGCGGGCGACCTCCCCGTGCTGCTCATCGATCAGGACGGCACCGCCGAGGCGCGCTTCTCCACGGATCGCTTCGCGCTTGGCGACCTGTTCGATGCCGACGGCAGCGCATTCATCCTGCACGCCGGAGCGGACAACTACGCGAACATCCCGACCGACCGCTACGACCCAGATCCCGACGCGACGACGCTCGCAACGGGCGACGCCGGCAGCCGCTTCGCCTGCGGTGTCATCGAGGCAAAGTAGCATGACGGCGTCGCGTTCGAAGGGGATTCGCGACAATGCAACCGGAGGGGTCGCATGAACGAGGCTCGCTACCGGGAGGCTGAACGGCGGCTATGGGAGTCGGTCGGAGTGACGCCGACCGAGCGGCAGCTCCGGCTCGGCCGCACGGGCGTCACGGTCCGCGTCCAAGAGGCGGGCGACGGCCCGGCAGTCGTGTTCGTGCACGGGCTTTCGAACAGTGGAGTAAGTTGGGCGCACTTAATCGCGCGGCTCGATGACTTCCGCTGTGTGGTAGTGGATCGGCCCGGTTGCGGCCTCAGCGAACCACTCCCTTACACACTCGACGACCCGGTGAAGCTTGGCGCGTACGGCGACGGCCTCATCGTTGACGTCCTCGACGCTCTGGGATTGGACCATGCGCACGTGGTCGGCACGTCCTTCGGCGGCTACTTCGCCTTGCGCGGGGCAGCGGCGCACCCCGATCGCATCGACCGCGTCGTGGAGTTCGGCTGGACCGTCGGGGCTCCGATAGGTGCCGTCCCGCTGATGCTGCGGCTCGGTGGCATTCCAATGTTCGGTCGCCTGGCCGGCCTGGTGCCCCCCAATGAGCGCGCCGTGCGTGCCATGCTTCGGAGCATCGGTCTCCGGCAGGCGCTCGCAACGGGCCGCTTCTCTCAACAGATGATGGACACGTACCTGTCGCTCCTGCGTGATACCGCCACGATGCGCAACGAACTCAAAGCAGGCCCTCACACGTTTCGGTTACGTGGATTCAACAGAAGTATTTTCCTGCCCGAGAGTCTGCTCGGCACGATCCGCACGCCCACGTACTTCCTCTGGGGCGAGGGCGATCCCATGGGCGATGCGAAGATCGCTAGAGAGTTCGTTGAGCAGATCCCCGGCGCAGAGCTCGAGATGATGGCTGGCGCCGAGCATGCGGTCTGGATCGACGACCTCGATCATGCTGCTGCGACGACGCGGCGATTCCTCCAGCGCGCCCTCGCCGTCGCGTAAGACGAGGCAGGCTCTCGTCGTCCTCGGACATGTCGCGCGGCGCCGCATATGCCTTGCGAGTGAGTCGGGAGAAGTACCATCGCAGGTGACGGCGCGATTTCCTATTCGCCTCGCGCACAGTGGCTGTCGGTGTTCTATCGCTCCGGCAACTCACGCAGCTCTAGCTCAATCATCTGGACGGCCGCCGCCCCGGCGATCTCGACGGGCTGCGCACTCCGCGTCGCTCGACTGAAAATGAAAGCTCCCTCGAGCAGGGATAGTGTGACGACCGCCAGCTCCCGTGCCCGGTCAGTGTTGATGCCCGCAGTCGCGAGCCGGTGCTGGAGGTCGGCGAACCAGCCCTCAAAGACCTCGGCCGCGGCCTGCCGCATCGGTTCGCTGCTGCTCGAGACTTCAAGCGCTACCGTTGCGATGGGGCAGGCATCCGCATAGTCGGAAGCCTCGATGGCCCGGGCAGCGCCGCTGAAGAGATTTCGCACCCCGCTCACGATGTCGGGCGAGGCGTCGAGAATGGCGTTCCCGAGCTGGCCGAACTGACCGCCGGAGACCCGGATGGCCTGCGCGCCGAGCTGTTCTTTGCCACCCGGGAAGAAGTGGTAGAGCGAGCCAAACGGCACGTTCGCGGCAGTGACGATCTGTTTCAGGCCTGTACCCTCGTAGCCCTGGCGCCGGAACAGTTCCCCACTCGCGCTCAGAATGCGTTCCTTCGTGCCAACAGCCATGGTCTTTCCTCCGGGCTTGCATGTCGTAACGCCCGCAGTATACGCTACGCTAGAGCGTTCTATCTATTACACGGGAGGATTCTGATGGATTCTCGGAATCGGTGGAGATCTGATGGCGGCAGGGTCATGCTCCTCGCGACGATCTTGACAGCGAGCATACTCACGACCGCGATCCATTACACACACAACTACATCGAGGTGCGGCACTACCCGCAATCGTCGTTCCTTCCCATCGGATACGACGGCACCAGGCTGCTCCTAGCGCCGGCTTGGGTGGCCCTCACCACCACCGGCGCGCTCGGCTTCTGGCTGTACCTGCGCGGGACGATCTGGGCCGCATGGGCGTGCCTAGCCATGTACTCGTTCACTGGCATCTCGAGCCTGATTCACTTCATCGACGGCTCACCGCATATCTCCTCATTCTGGTACGCAACGATCTTCACTGACGCACTAGCGGGATTCGCGGTCCTCGGATTCGTGTACGTCGGCGTGACGAGACCCGCGCGCCACAGCCGGGACTCGCTGGTTCGTTAAGCAGGAAGGAGCCGCAATCGCCACACGCCGTATCGACTGACAAAGCCGTAGTTCAATCCAGCCGGAAACATGCTCAACACAAGGAGTCATATCATGAGGGTCATCACAGGCGCGGTCGTCGGATTGGTATTGCTCGGCGTCATCGCAGCCCAGGCATCCATCGCATCCGCAGCGCCCAGCGAGAAGGCGTGTCCCGCGGGCGTGACGCTCACAGCCGCGGCGAGCGGCAGTTCGGTGACGGTGAGCTTGTCGCAGCCGGTCAACATCAAGCCCGCGAAGGACGCAGACGTGGACTCGTACCACCTGCACTACTTCGTGGACACCGATCCAGCCTCTGTCTTGCAGCCCGGGCAGGAAGTGCCGTCCGGGAGCCCCAGCATCGTGCATTCCGCGGCGACCACACAAGATTTCAAGAGCCTGACACCAGGTTCTCACCGGATCTGGGTCGTGATGGGCGATGTCGCGCACATTCCTTGTAGCCCGCTCGTGGTAGCCGACACCACCGTCAGCGTCGCCGCCGCCACCGCACCGCCAGCGACGGGCACGGGCGACGCCCTGTCTGGTGGCGGGAGCCCCCTGTGGCTCCCGCTCGTCGCCCTGGCATCTGGTGTACTTGCCGTGGCCGGTGGCGCAGCGCTCGCGCGCCGCCGAGCCGTTCGGACACCGTAGGCATTGGCCCACACCCCTGCGCCCGGCGGGCGACCGCCGGCGCAGGGGCCTGCGAAGTTCAACAACCCTCCTGTGCAATCGGGTAGGGCATCGGCCTAACCCACCATCGAGAGCTCCCCTTCCCTCGCGGGGAAGGGGCCGGGGGTTAGGGCCGCCCGGGGGCTACCCCCACCCCAGCTCTACAGCCCACTGCATTGTGAAAACTGCCCCACCCCTCGACAATCCTCTCGCACGGCTAAGCGGAGGTGTCTGCCAATTCCGCACTCCAGGATCAGTAGACACCACGAGCCCACCGTCGCTAGGCTCAAGGTGTTAGCAGTGCAATAACCGACGCCACCCGAGAGGGCGGTAGAGTACAAGGGCCGCTTGGCGGCGCACAGGAGGTTTCGTGCCGCTCGAACAACTGAAGCCCGCTCCCCAGGCCCGCAACGGCCGCGATCTCATCATCGATGCGCAGAACGTCATCAAGACGTACCGCACCGACGACGTCGAGGTGAAGGCCCTCCGCGGCGTCACGCTGCAAGTGCCCCGGGGCGAAATGGTCGCCATCATGGGCCCGTCCGGCTGCGGCAAGACGACGCTGCTCAACTGCCTCAGCGGCCTCGACACGATCGATGGCGGCGTCATCCTCATCAACAACGAGGACATCAACAAACTCTCCGATAACAAGCGCACGGAGTTCCGAGCGCGGCAGATGGGCTTCGTTTTCCAGTTCTACAACCTCCTCCCCGTCCTCAGCGCCATCGAAAACGTCGAGCTCCCGCTACTCGTGTCCGGCACGAAGGCCAAGGACGCGCGCCTCAAGGCCGAAGCCTCGCTCGACGTCGTCCATCTACAGGAGTGGGCGAAGCACAAGCCATCGCAGCTCTCCGGCGGCCAGCGCCAGCGCGTCACCATCGCCCGCGCGCTCGTTAACAGCCCCGCCATCGTCTGGGGCGATGAGCCGACCGGCGACCTCGACACCGCCAACGCTGACGAGATCATGGCGCTCATCACCGACCTCAACCGCAAGCACAACCAGACGTTCGTCATCGTCACGCACGCACCCGAAGTGGCCGCGAAGTGCCACCGCATCGTCTTTATGAAAGACGGCGAGATCGTCCGCGAAGAAGTCCCGGCGGCGCGCGCGTCATGAACGAACTCTTTGGCCTCTCGATGAACTACATCATGATCGGCTTGCTGATCGTGCTCGGCGTCGCGCTTTCGACGGTCGCGTGGGTCGCCATGCGCAACCGCGTGCTGTTCTTCATCGGCGTGCGCAACATCCCCCGCCGCCGGGCGCAGACGATCCTCATCGTCATCGGCCTCATGCTCAGCACGCTCATCATCTCCACCGCATTCAGCATCGGCGACACCGTCAACTACAGCATCACCAATCAGGTCTTCGACAACCTGCACAGCGTCGACGAGATCGTGCAGGCGAAGACCAACGGCGACGGCGATGGCGGCGGACCAAACTCCATCGTCGCGCCCGCGCCAATCCCGCAGGCCCAAGTCGAATCGCTCGCCCAGCAGTTCCGCTCCGTGGAGCATGTGGACGGCGTTCTGCCGATGATTCGCAGCATCGTCCCCATGAGCAATCCGCGCGCCAGCCTTACCGAGCCCGTCACCATCCTCGTCGGCGTCGACGGCGCTGCGATGAAGGGCTTTGAGAGCGACATCGAATCGGTCGATGGCGGACAGCTCTCGGTCAGCGATCTGGCGCCCGACGAGATCTACGTGAACGAGTCGCTCGCTGAAAAGATCGAGACCGTCGTGGGCGACAAGGTGCAGATCTTCACCAACGACCAACCGCACGAGTTGACCGTCCGGGGCATCGTCAAGGACGTCCTGATCACCGGGAACGTCATCGAGATCTCACAAGGCTTCGTGATGAACCTGGAGCGCGCCCAGCAACTCCTCGATCGCCCCGCAGAAGTGGACCTCATCGCGGTCTCGAACTCCGGCGGCGTCTACGACGGTCTGGATCACTCGAAGAGCGTCAACGGCGCCCTCAACCGCATCATTGGCACCGGGAAGTTCCAGTCGGATGAGACGAAGCAGGAAGCCGTCGATGAGGCCAAGCTCATCGCGAGCTTCCTGACGACGTTCTTCGTCATCCTCGGCCTCTTCGCCATCGCCTCGGGCATGATGCTCATCTTCCTCATCTTCGTCATGCTCGCCGCCGAGCGCCGCGTCGAGATGGGCATGATGCGCGCCGTAGGCACCAAGCGCCTGCATCTCACAGAGATATTCCTCTCCGAGGGCATGACCTACAACGTGATGGCCGCCGCTGTCGGCGCCGCACTCGGGATCGTCGTGTCGCTCGGCATGGTCAAGATCATGGCGATCCTCTTCTCGGACTTCGGGCTCAGCATCAACTTTCACGTCACCGCGCGCAGCCTCATCGTCTCCTACTCGCTCGGCGTTGTCCTGACATTCCTCACCGTCACGCTCTCCTCGTGGCGGATCAGCAACCTCAACATCGTCGCCGCCGTGCGCGACATGGCGGAGTCCGCGCCGCGGCAGGTGCGGCCGTCCGTCAATGGCTTCGGCGGACTCTTGAAGTACGCAGTCTGGCTGCTCTTCAAGCCGACGTCCTGGCGCACCTGGTGGATGTCGATGCTTGTCTGGATCGGCGGCGTATTTCTGGTCGCGTTCTCCGCCGTGTTCTACATCTCCGGCGTCATCGTGTACGGAGCAACACCAGTCGGCGGCGTGGCCGCAGTGCTGCTCTTCATCGTCGGCGCGCTCGTCTCTATCGCCGGGATCGTCATCGCCTTCAGCGGCTTCTTCCGCATCTTCCAGCTCGGCGGCCTCGCGCTGCTCCTGGGAATCCCGCTGCTCGTGCTTGGATTCGCGACCGAACTGGCCTTCCCGGCCGGTGCCGGCCTCTCGCTCGAAATAGCCGGGTTGGCACTGCTCGCGATTCAGGTCGGCGTGCCGAATCGCCTTGCCGCAACCACGTCGGGCCTCGTGCTCCTCGTCGCATGGCTCTTGCTCGCCGGTGGCCAGCTCTTTCCAAATCTGAATGGCGACTTTGAGATGTTCTTCCTTAGCGGCGTCACGATGATCCTCTCGTCGACCTTCGTCCTGATCTACAACGCCGACCTCATGCTCGGTCTCGTCACGCGCTTCGGCGGACTCTTCTCCAGCCTCGTGCCGTCCATCCGCACGGCCGTCGCCTACCCTCTCGCCAACAAGTTCCGCACCGGCATGACCGTCGCGATGATCTCGTTGGTGATGTTCGCGCTCGTGATGATGTCGACGATGAACTCCAACTTCAACCGCATCTTCCTGGGCGATGAGCCGCTCGGCGGCTACCAGATCGTGATCTCCGAAAACTCGAACAACCACATCGGTGATATCCGACAGACACTCACCGCACAGGGCGGCGAGTCGGCCGCGGCCGCCGCAGCGATGGCGGAAGTGGACGAAGTGCGCCTCGCCAACGGTCTCGTCGCCGAAGTCCGCAACGAGCCGCCGCCCGGAGCCACCGCCGAAGAGCTGGAGTTCTCGGAGTACACCGTCGTCGGTCCCAGCACGGGCTTCATCGAACACAACGGCGTCAAGCTTGACGCGCGTGCAGAGGGTTACGGAAGCGACGCCGAAGTTTGGGCCGCCTTGAAGACCAACCCGAACGCTGCGATCATCGATACCTCCGCCCTGAGTTCCGATGATTTCGACGGCTCCTCGTTCCAGCTTGCCGGCGTGAAGCTCGGCGACAAGACGTTCACCCCAGTCGACATCCAGGTGCGCGACGCCACCGCCCCAGACAAGATCAAGGATGTCCAGGTGATCGGCATCATCGGCACCAAGGCGAGCGCTCTCTTCGGCGGCCTCTACCTCTCGCCTGCCACCTTCGACAGCGTCTACGCACGCCCCGAGTCCAGCCTCTACGCCGTCCAGCTCGCCCCCGGCGCCAACGCCGTGGACACCGCCAAGTCCGTCGAGCGCGGCCTCTCGAACCGAGGCGTGCAGGCGGATTCGCTCCGCAAGATCGTCGACGACTTCCAGCGCGCCAGCCAGGGCTTCGCGTACCTGATCCAGGGCTTCATGGGCATCGGCCTCTTCGTCGGCATCGCCGCGGTCGGCGTCGTCGCATTCCGCACCGTCGTCGAACGCCGTCAGCAGATCGGCATGCTGCGCGCCATCGGCTACACGCGCAACGCCGTCGCCATCAGCTTCGTGTTCGAATCGGCGTTCGTCGCCGCGCTCGGCATCCTCAGCGGTATCGTGCTGGCCCTCCTGCTCGCGTATCAACTTCTCGGCAGCAAGGACTTCTCTGACCAGGGAATCACGAGCTTCTACATACCATGGATCGAGATCATCGCCATCGGCGGCTTCGCCTTCCTCGCGTCGTTGCTCATGACGATCATCCCCTCGCGCCAGGCTTCCAGCATCCCCATCGCGGAGGCTCTCCGGTACGAGTAGCGGAGCAACATCTGTCAGAGATCAGTAGAACGGGCACGCAATGCGTGCCCGTCTCTTTGGTCCGCGCGTGTGTTCCTTGCTGGTGTTGCGACGCTGCGCCCCATCGCCTACGATTGCGCGCACCTGGTGCGCGCCACTGGCCGCTCGATCACCCGAAAGCGAGGATGTTGTGAAGACCGAAATCTACGAATCCGACCCGTTCACCCCGAAGAAGGGGCGCCTGCTGGCCACGCTCGCCACCGAGTACCGCTTCGAGAAGGGCGACGAGATGTTCTTCGACGACCAGCCTGAGCGCCTCAAAGTGCGCGTCATCGGCATCCAGATGCACATCAAAGCCGGCAATATCCACCGCGACATCCTCGCCCTGAAGCTCTAGCGCCGTGGTCGTGACCCTAGTCGATTCTATGTGGCGCGGGCTTTCGGCCCGCGTGTCTCTCCCGAGCTCCAAGCCCCCGTGTTCACATCCAACCGCCGCCCAGCTGCCCCTTCGTGCTCTTCGTGTCCTTCGTGGTTAATCCGGCCCGGCGTTGACCCTTCCCGAGGCCGGTGCTACATTGCGCCAAATTGCGCAATCGGGCGATTTCCACCCCGGGCGGCCCGCGCACGGAGCCTCATGGCCATCGAAATTCCGGATGTCGTCATCGATAGGCTCCCCGTCTACGCCCGCGCCCTCGCCGCGCTCGATCGCAGCGGCCGCGAAGTCGTCAGCTCGCAGGAGCTCGGTTCCCAGCTGGGCGTTACGCCCGCCCAGATTCGCAAAGACCTCAGCTACTTCGGCCGCTTCGGCAAGCAGGGCCGCGGCTACAACGTCCGCCGCCTGCTCGAAGAGCTTCATCAGATCCTCGGCCTCGATCGCAAATGGACCATGGTTGTCGTCGGCGTCGGCCAGCTCGGGCGCGCCGTCCTCAGCTACGGAGGATTCGCGCCGCAGGGATTCAGCATCATCGAAGCCTTCGACGCCGACCCCGCCGTCATTGGGCAGAAGGTGGATCACCTCACCGTGAAACCTGTCGAGCAGATCCGCGAGGCCCTCGCCGGGCGCACGGTCGATATCGGCATCGTCGCCACGCCCGCGGCATCCGCACAGAAAGTCATCGATGCGCTCGTCGAGTGTGGCGTACGCGCGATCCTCAACTACGCCCCCGTCGCCGCGCAGGTCCCACCCACCGTCCGCGTCAAAGACATCGACCCGGTGTTGTCGCTCCAGTCAATGACCTTCCACCTCAAGAACACCCCCGCCACACAGTAGATTCGCCCAGCGGGCGCCAGCGCCCCCCCAACCCTCATCCCCCCGTCAGCCCCTTCTTCGCCGCATACGCCGCCGCTTCACTGCGACGGTTGAACCCGAGCTTCGACAGGATGTGGCTGACGTGGTTGCGGGCGGTGTTCTCGCTCACCACCAGCTTCGACGCGATCTCCTTGTTTGTCGCGCCCTCCGCGATCAGGATCAGTACCTCGCGTTCGCGCGCCGTCAGGTCGTCGCCGTCATCCGCTGGTTTCTGCATGCCCACCAGCTTCTCCAACACACCCTTCGTCACCTTCGAGTCCAGCAGCGACTCGCCGCGCGCCACCGACCGCAGCGCTTCCAGCAGCCGCGCCCGCGCGACGTTCTTCAGCACATAGCCCGCCGCCCCGGCCAGTACCGCCGCCACCACCGTCTCTTCTTCCGCGAACGACGTCAGCATCAGCACCCGCGTCTCCGGCAGCTCGCTGCGGATCTCGCGGCACGCCGAGATGCCGTCCATCCCGTCCATCCGCACGTCCATCAGCACGATGTCCGGTTGGTGCGCGCGCGCCTTGTCGATCGCGTCCTTGCCATTGCCCGCCTCCGCCACCACCGTGAAGTCCGGCTCAACCTCCAGCGCCGCGCGCAGCCCCATCCGCACCACCTCGTGGTCGTCCACAATCATCAGCCGCGTCTTCATACGTCGCCCCCTATTGGCACCGATACGTCGATGCGTGTTCCCTCGCCCGACTCGCTGCGCACGTCCAGCCGACCGCCGACTTCGTCGACGCGCTCGCGCAGGTTGCCCATCCCGAAGCCGACGCGCCCGCCCGGCTCGCCCTCGCTCATCCCCACGCCGTCGTCCGCGATCGAAAGCGTCACCGCTCCCGGTTCGAACGCCAGCGCAATCTCGACGTGCGATGCGCGCGCGTGACGGAAGATGTTCCCCAGCCCCTCCTGCACGATCCGGTAGAGCGCGGCGCTCGTCGCGATCGGCAGCGGCTGCGGCTCACCCGAAACCGCCAGCTCGACGGGCAGATTCGATACCGCCTGGAACTCCTTCACTTGCCCTTGCACCGCGCCCACAAGCCCTTCATCCCCGGCCAGCAGTGGCCGCAGGTCGAAGATGTACTGCCGTACCTCCCACAGCGCGTTCTTTGCCAGCGCCGTCAGGTCCTGCAGCCGCCGCCTCTGATCCTCCGGGTCCGTCCCGACGCGATCGATCGCCGTCTCTAGGCTCAGCGTCAGCATGAACACCATTTGCGCGATCCCATCGTGGATCTCCCGCGCGATCCGGCCGCGCTCGCCCTCTGCCGCCAGCTCCACCACTCGCTCCGCCAACCGGATGTTGCGCACGCCAAGCGCCACCTGCCCCGCGATCGCATCCAGCAGCCTCACTTCATGGAAGATCGCCGCTGGCCGCGCCCGCGTCCCGGCCACCAGCCAGCCCTCGACCGCATCCGCCGAACGCAGCACGACCGCCCCTGCCCACTCGCAGTCCCCAAACGCCGCGCGGATCGATCGCGGTAGCGTCGATACGGCGTGCGTCCGCGCTCCTTCACCCGCGAACGCTTCTGCCAGCACCTGCGGATCCGGCGCCGCCACCAATTCCGCACCGTACGCGCGGACTTCGACGGGGCTCTGCGGATCGTCCGGGATCAGCAGCAGCGCGTGGTCAAACCGAGACGATTCCAGGATCGCCCCAACGACATTCGGCAGAGCATCGCCCAGCACGCGCCCACCTTCCAGGAACGAACGCGCAACGCGGAACAGCAGGTCGCTGTCGCCCAGCGCCTCCACCGCGTCCTTGCGAGCCGCGTCCAGCTCGCGCAGCACGGTACCGAGGTAGTTCGGCACCAGCGCCACAAGCATCGGCGTCATCAGCGCGCCGATCAGGCTGTTGAGGTTTGTGTCGCGCCAGCCGCCGTACAGCCCCGCTCCGAATGCCGTCACGCCGAACATGTAGGCGACCGTATACGTCGCCACCAGCGCCACCACGCCGCGGAACGTCAGGAAGAACGAAGGGATCAGCAGCGCTGTCAGCGCGAAGTGGTAGTACGGGCTGCCCCAGCCTCCGCTCAGATACACCGCGCCCATCGACAGCGTCAGGTCGATCAGCCCCAGCGCCAGCACGTCGCTGCTCTCCGGCGATGCGAAGTAGCGCCGAAGCTTCGGCAGCAGCCACGGCCGGATCGCCGGCACGTAGAACGTCACGATCGTCGTCTGCAGCATCGTCGCCAGCAGCAGCCATGGCTCGACGCGCTGTGTGTACTCCGGCACCTGCGTCAGGAAGATGATCAGCACTGCGACCATCCACGCCGCCCAGCGCACGATGAACGGCGACGTCAGTACCGCCATCCGGATGCCGCCCGGCAGCGGCGCCATCGTCGTGTCCGCCCGCCGCCGCCACATGCTCCGCGGCAGCGTCGCCACCCGCGTGCTCAGGTCCTCCAGCGAAGCATCAATCCCGGCCATGCGCCCATGATAGGCGAATCGGTGAGCGGTCGTTTCCGCGCCGTCATCCCGATCGTTCTTCGCTGTCATCCCGAGCGTAGCGAGGGATCTATCCCGATCCAGCAAGCTGCCTGGCTACGCTATGCGAGGCGCCGTTCCAGGGGCCCGGCACGCAACGCCAATCGCGCAAGCTCGTTTTGCCCGCCGTGCCTCAGCTGGCTCAGAAACTAGACAGCGCGCCCGGCCAGCCTGCTGCTGCTTGACGCCCACCCGTCGCTTTCGCCCCGCCACAGCAGTACGCTCGGATCGATGAAGATCTCCGTTGCGCTCACACCGAAGCTCCTACGCGAGCCCCGGCAGCACGCCGTCGCCGTCGTCGACGTGCTGCGCGCTACGACATCGCTCGTTACCATGCTCGAGAACGGGCTTCTCCGCGCCATCATCAGTGATAACCTGCAGACCGCCCGCAAGCTCGCCCTCAACAACTTCTCCCTGCTCTGCGGCGAGGTGAAAGCGCAGCCGCCCCCTGGCTTCGACTACGGCAACTCGCCCGCCGAGTTCGCGGAGCTGTCGTTCAAGGGGAAATCTGCCGTGCTCTTCACGACCAACGGTACGCGTGCGCTGATGGCTGCCGCGGGCGCGCCGTTCGTCGCGGCGGGAGCGCTGCTCAATCGCCGGGCAGTCGGACAGCGGCTCGTCGCCGAAGCGGCGGCGCACGGCATCGATATCGCCGTCGTCTGCGCCGGCGTCGATCGTGGCACGGCGTTCGCGCTCGAAGACACCGCCACCGCCGGCGCCATCGTCGAAGCCGCCATCGAGGCCGACTCCGCGCTCGCGATGACCGACTCGTCCTGGGCCGCCCTGCACCTCTGGCACTGGTACCGCGGAGACGCCATGCGCCTCTTCCGCCAGTCCAAGCACGGCCGCCTGCTCCACGAGCTCGGCTTCGACAACGACCTCAACTACTCGTCACAGGTCGACATCTACAACTCCGTCCCCGTCCTGCACGACGCAGACGGCACGAAGGTGTTGCGGAGCGGCGCCTAACCCCCGACCCCTTCCCCGCGAGGGAAGGGGAGCTTGCATGGAGGGGGTTGCGTTCCGCGCCGACTTTGGCAAACGCGGGTGCGCCGCCTTTTTGGAGCAACAAACTTGTGTCGAGAAGAATCTCATGACGCGGACTGGTTCAACTTGGCCGCGACCTCGACGAGCACGCTCGGCAAGTTGGCCCGCACCCGCTCATTCGTCACACGAAACAACCGTAAGCCGCGCGCCGCGATGATCGCATCTCGCTCTTCGTCGTAGGACACCTGTTGCTCGTGGATCGGTCCGTCAACCTCGACGACGAGACCGGCGGCATGACAATAGAAGTCGACGATGAATCCATCAATGATCTGCTGGCGGCGAAAATGGACGCCCAAGCCGTTGCGCCGAAGCCGCTGCCACAGCAACCCCTCTTCCGGGGTCGGATGAGCCCGCATCTCCCGCGCCCGGGCATCCTTCGCCTGAGACGCACCCCGCCCTCGAACAATCCCCGCACGAGTCCGCTCCATCGATAGAGAATCCCTTCCCACTGGAGGCTCCCCTTCCCTCGCGGGGAAGGGGCCGGGGGTTAGGCCATCTACGTTCGGCCTGAACGCACCCAGGACGAGTACGCTCCGTCGAACCAAGAGTCCCTTTCCCATTCGACGCTCCCCTTCCCTCGCGGGGAAGGGGCCGGGGGTTAGGGCCGCGTCTGCCCGTCCCCGAACACGATCCACTTGTACGTGCAGATCTCCCGCAGCCCCACCGGCCCGCGCGCATGGAACTTCTGCGTCGCGTCGATGATCTCGGCGCCCATGCCGAACTGCGCGCCGTCGGTGAACTGCGTGCTCGCGTTGACGTAGCACACGGCCGTATCCACCTCACGCAGGAAGCGCATCGCCGTGCTGTAGTTCTCAGTCACGATCGCGTCGGAGTGGCCGCTGCTGTAGCGGTAGATGAAGTCGACGGCGTCATCGTACGAATCGACCACCTTCACCGACGCAACGAGCGCCAGGAACTCCTTCCCGTAGTCGGCGTCCGTGCTGCGCACACTCCCGTGCGCGCCCTCCAGCACGGCGTACGAGCGCTCATCGCAGCGCAGCTCCACGCCCTTCTCCGCCATCGCCCACGCGGCATCCGGCAGGAAGCGCGACGCGACATCCGCGTGTACGACGATCGTGTCCAGCGCGTTGCAGATGCTGTACCGCCGAGTCTTCGCGTTCACGACGATGTCGCGCGCTTTCGCGAGGTCGGCGTCCGCGTCCACGTACGTGTGGCAGACGCCGATGCCGCCGATCAGCACCGGCATCGTCGCATTCTTCTCGACGAAGCGGATCAATTCCTCGCCGCCGCGCGGGACGACCAGGTCGATGTACTGCTTCATCGTCAGCATCTCTGCCACAATCGCACGGTCGCTCGATTCGATGATTTGCACCGCGCCGTCGGGCACGCCCGCCGCCGCCAGCGCGCCGTCGATCACCCGACCCAGCACGATGTTCGACTGCAGCGCTTCCTTGCCGCCTCGCAGGATCGTCGCGCTGCCCGCCTTCAAGCACAGCGAGGCAATGTCCACGGTAACGTTCGGCCGGTTCTCATAGATCGCGCCGATGACGCCGAACGGCACGCGCATCTTGCCGACCATCAGCCCGTTCGGCAGCGTCCGCATCTCGATGCTTTCGCCCACCGGGTCCGGTAGCGACGCGACGTTCCGCACGTCCGCCGCGATCGCCGCGAGGCGCTCCGGCGTCAGCGTCAGCCGGTCCAGCACGGCCGGCGTTAGCCCATCGCCGCGCCCGCGCTCGATGTCCTGCGCATTCGCGGCGAGGATTTCGCTCTCGTGCGCGACGAGCGCGTCCGCGAGGCCGTTGAGCGCCGCATTCTTGACGGTCGTCGACGTCGTCGCCAGCCGCCGCGCCGCCCGCTTCGCCGCCTGCGCCTTCTGCTCGATCTCCGAAGCTACCGCCGTCATAGCAATCCTCTATCACCTGTGTATCGACCGGAGTGCATCAGTGTAACAAGCCTCGAACCCGCGCTATCCACTATTCACTGCCCACTAACCACCCGTCCTACCCCAGCCACTGCAACACCCACAGCGCCGCCATCCCCACGCCGATGGTCGCCCAGACGCTCTTGCTCGCCCACGCCACGGCGCCCGATGCCAGCGCCGCCAGTACCCGCTCGTTGCCCGGCCCGATGTCGAAGTCGCCCGACCCACCCGCATACACCACAGCCGGAAGGATGATCGCCGCTAGCACGGCCGGCATCACGAAGCGCAGCGCCGAGCGCGCCGCGACCGGCAACCTGCTGTGATGCACGAGCGCCAGCACCGACAGCCGGATGCCGTAAGTCCCGATGCCTGCAAGTGCGATGATGATCCACAGCCTCATGGTGCGAGCATCTCCTCGTCGTCCGCACCCAGCGCAGCGTGCGCAATGATGCCCGCCGCCATCCCGGCCAGGATCGCCGTCAGCAGCCCCGTCCCGTACGGCCAGCGGAACCCGACCGTCGCGATCACGCCAGCAACCGCGGCAGCAGCCAGCGCAGGCCGCCCCTTCAGTGCCCCTACCAGCAGCGCGATGAACGTCAGCGGCAGCGCAAAGTCCAGCGACCAGCTATCCGGCACCGCCGCGCCCACAAACACACCGACAGCCGTCGCCACCTGCCACGTGGTCCACAATGCGATGCTCGTACCGAAGAAGAACCAGTGCGCGTGCGCCGCCGTGCCCCGCCGATAGCGCGCGATCGCCGTCGCGTAGGCCTCGTCCGTCAGCAGGTACGCCAGCAGCCACCGCCAGCGGCGGGCAAGATGGTCCGTATACGGTGCCAACGACGCGCTGTAGAGCATGTGTCGCGCGTTCACGAGCAGCACCGTCAGCACGATCACCGCGCCCGGCACCTCGTTCGCGATCAGCCGCACCGCAACGAACTGGCTCGCCCCGCCGAACACAATGGCCGACATCGCCTGCGCCAGCCCCGTCGGCAACCCCGCCTTCACCGCGTACGCCCCGTACGCCATCCCGAACGGCGCGACGCCCAGCAGCAGCGGCGCCTGTGCTCGCACGCCTGCGAAGAACTCGCTCCGGGCCGACTGCGCAGACGCATCCAATGTCGACATGCTCACGACCCCCGTCGGCAGCTCGTGCAGATTCGATACTTGACGGCGCGCACCCGCCGTCCGGCAATCGTACCGGCTGCAGCGCACCGACTTGTAACGGCTCACCGGGCCACCCGTTTGTGTCTGTGTCGAAGGAGGCGGGGCCTTCGATAACAACGGGGGCGGCAGAAATGCTGCCCTCGTCTTTGTGTCCGCTAGTTCAGCCGGTCAGCGTGTCAGCCGGTCAGCGCGTCAGCGGCTGAGCCCGCCAGCACTTCAGCCGTCATCTATCGGACGTTTCAGAGGCCCCATCCTCCGCCCACCCGAGTGGCACCAGCCGTCCCCGGCTGAGAGTGCGCCGCCCCACATCTCTGACGGACGTGAGTCCCCGCGCCGCTCTGTAACAGCCGCCCCACCCGACCGTTCTAGTCTGTGTCGAAGGAGGCGGGGCCTGAGACACACAAACGAGGCAGCAGCAATGCCGCCTCGTTTTTGTTTGCGCAACGCGACCCCGCTGACTAGCTGAAAAGCTGACCGCTGACCCGCCCCTCACCCCATCCACGGCGCAATCGCCTCCAGCGCCGTGCCTTCAACGCTCGGCGGCGCCGCATCCCGCAGGCGCCGCGCCACGATCGGTATCGCGAGGATGAACGCCGACGAGACGACGCCCACGATTACATACGCGACGATCTCCAGCGTGCGATCGCTCAGCGTGTCGAGCCCGAGGATGCGCGACCCCAGCACCGTAAACGCTGCGTTCCAGGCCGCGTGGAACAGCACCGCCAGCGCGAACAGGCCCACTGCGACGCGCGACCGTCCCGCCACCGTCCAGTACCACCACCCCAACCCGACCAACCCCGTACACAACACGTGCAACGATGTGCTTCCACCGCGCAGCAGCATGATCTCCCACCACCCGCCCAGGTCGTCCGCGATGCCACTAAGCCCGTAAAGCATCGCCTCGAGGAAGCCGAATCCCGCCCCAGCCGCCGCCCCCAGCGCGAACGCCTGCCCACGCGTCATCGTCCGCTTCAGCAGGAACCGCACGCTCAGCCCCTTCGCGAACTCCTCCGATAGCGGCGCGAACACCGAAGCCGTGATCAGCGCCGCGAAGAACTGTTCGTTCCGCGAGAGGATAGAGTCCGCCTCGCGAATGATCGCGTGGACGTCATCCTGAGACCGCGCGTCGGCGAAGGCGCCGTTGTGCACCAGCAACAGCAGTACGCCGCCCAGGCTCCCCAGCGACTCCACGTAGATGGCGATGGTCGTCGCCACCGCCATGCTGATCGCGATCGCCAGCGTGAACTGCCGCCACGTCACCCAGCGCACAGCTATGCCGCGCAGCACCGACCCGCGTGCCGCCATCGCCGCGAACGTCAGCCCCGGCAGCGCCGCCGCCGCGACGTGCAGCACCGGCATCGGCGCGGCGATCGGATCGTCCGACCGCATGTTGATCTGGCCGACCACTAGCACGCCCGCAAACAGTGCGAACCCAAACGCCGCAATTGGCGGCCGGTACTCGTTCGACCCTTCGCCCATCGACGCCGAAATGCCGTGGTACGTCAGGATCAGCCCCGGCACGAACGACCACACCGCGATCGCCGCGATCGACACCGCCTGCTGGACGACGCCGAACTCCTCGCCGCTCTCCGAGTACGTCGCCTCCGCGTCGATCAGCCGGAACAGCGCGAAGATCGCGAACACGCCGGCAATGCCCAGCATCACGCCGTACGCCGAACCCAGCAGCCGCGACCACCGCGCGATCGTCCGCAGCGCATGCGGCCGCAGCGCCCAGCGCAAACACACCGCCGCCAGCACTACGCCCAGCACCATGCTCAGCGCGCCGAACCACAGAAGGTCGCTGAACGCCCGGTACTCCGCCAGGTCCGGCGTGTTCATCTGCCGCAGAACCGGCGCGTACACCATCATCACGAATCCGCCCGTGATCAGCGTCAGCGACAGCGCCGCGAAGACGAACTTGGAGTAGGTCTTCATCGAAACGAACATCAACCCCATCCCAAAGACAATGCCGATGCCCAACGACACAAAGATCGCCGTCAGCGCCTCGGCCGCGCCCTGGTCCGCCTGCGTGAGGTAGAGGATGTACGTCGTCGCCACGCTGAAGCAGCTCAACAGCGTGATCGTGCTGACGAGCGCCCCCGCCCATTTGGCCATGGAGCGCGCAACGCTGCGCCGGACCGCAGGCACATCAGGCCGCAGCGTGCGCATCGCCGGAGGCTGCACCGTGCCGTCCGCGCGCACAGCGTCCCTCGCGAACTCGAACCGCGGCCGCTTGGCAACGGAGCGCGCGATCGGTTGCGGCACGATTGCCGACGCCGGAGCGATGACCGATGCCGCCACTATCGGTTGATCATCCGCCTCGACGGGAACAGCAACGGTCGCGGCGACCGGATCCGGACGTGCAGGATCAGCTGCGCCGCGCGCGCCGTCGCCTGGTTCGTCGACTGGCCGATCCTCCAAGCGCCTCCTCTGCTAGGCGTCCGCCTGCGTCGCCGCGCTCCCCGCACCGTACGACACATGCGGCATGCCGTACAGCCGTCGGATGAGTATCGGCGCCGCGGGGTCGCGATCGCCCCGCCCGACGACCCTAACGCGCGCGTCGCCAACGTCCGTGGCCCGTAGCGCGGGCTTTCCAGCCCGCGCGGGCCCCAAGACACTTCGGAGCTCTCACGCGCTCGACGCTCGTACGCTCCGCGACCTCGCTTCCCGAACGCAACATCAAGAGCCGTCTCGGCGCCCGCATCGGTGTCCCTGCCGTTTAACAGATGTACAACACAATCCCGCACCCCCGTTAATCCCACCCTTCCGATACCTAACGTGCAGGACAGAGCAAGGCGCAAAGGACCACCACAATGCCGACCTACATCTCGATGCTCAACTGGACCGGCGCACACCAACCGCATCCCACCGACGTCCGCATGGCAATCCTCCGTCACGACGCGCGCCTCCGCACGCGCGGCCTCCACTCCGTCGCCCTCCTGCCCGACGAGGGCGCCTGCTCCGCCGTGATGCTCGCCACCGTCACCGACGAGCGCGCCGCCGCGAAGCTCGCTGCATCCATACTTCCCCAGGCAACCCTCCGCATCGAATCGATGCGGTTCGACGATGACCGCCCGGAGCCGGACGGGGCGCGCGAGGTGGTAAGTCCCCCTCCCCCTCGCGACTACCTGAACGCCGTACTGGAGGCCGTCGCCGCTCGTTGAACGCACCGCGCTGCGTATAGCAAAGACGGCACGCCCACGCGTGCCGTCTTCAGCGTCTGCGCGAGCGCCCTACCGCAGCCGCAGGGCCGCAGCATGCGCCCGCTCCTCAGCCCGATCATCGATCGCCGCCAGCTCCACATCGCCGTGCACACGCCGCAGCGCCAAACCGATCACGTGGTCCGCCAGCGCCGGATTCTTCGGCAGCAGCGATCCATGCACGTACGTCCCGATCGCGTTCCGGTACACCGCCCCCTCCGTGCCATCCTCGCCGTTATTCCCGAACCCGTGCCGCACCCGCGCCAGCGGCCGCACCCCGGGACCCAGCCGCGTCCGCCCACCATGGTTCTCGAACCCAACGATCGTCGCCGCCGACCCATGCGCCCCGGCCTCGAACCCGCTATCCGTCCTGAGCCCCCTCTCCCCCTGTGGGAGAGGGGCGCCCGACGTTTGGTCGCCAGAGGAGACAGGGCGGGGTGAGGGCCACTCGGCCATGATGTTCCCGATAAGCCGCTTCGCTCCCACTCCCGGATGCTCCGTGTGCAGATCAAAGACACCGATCCCCGGCAGCTCCGCCCCCGACGCCTCGCGATAGAACCGCCCGAACAACTGGTACGCCCCGCACACCGCCAGCATTGCCACGTCGGACTCGACCGCCTCGCGCACCGCATCCGCCTTCGTCGCCAGCAGATCGTCGACCACGCCGCGCTGCTCGCGATCCTGTGCCCCGCCAGCAAAGATCAGGTCGTGCGAAAGCGGCTCGAACCGGTCGCGCAACCCCAGCTCCGTCAGCTCGAACCCGATCCCGCGCGCCTCGCACCGCCGCCGCAAACACATGATGTTCCCGCGGTCGCCATAGATATTCATCAGCCGCGGATAAAGATGCACGACGCGCAGCGTGATCGTCATAGGGCACCTTCGCCACATGTCGAGCACAACATCCGTATGATCCCCTCTCCACGTCGTGGAGAGGGGTGGCCGATCGCAGAGTCGCCGGGGAGACAGGCCGGGGTGAGGTGCGCGTGTCCGCGCCAACCACTCATGGCGCCTCCTCCCAAAACTTCGACCCGCCCGACCGCTTCGCCAGCAGCTCCCGTACCTCCAGCATCGCCGTATACGTCGGCACGACATACAACGTGCCACCCACAGGCGTCGCCTCGAGCGCGCGCTCCAGCGCCGCCGGCGTCTCGCGCTCGAGCAGCACCTCGTCGCCGAATCCCGCGTACTTCAGTCGCAACGCCAGGTCCTCCGCGCGCGTCCCCGCCGCCAGCACCCACTCGGTCCGCGGCTGCACGGTCTCGTAGTCCGCATCCCAGATCCACGACACATCGCGCCCATCAGCGATCCCGTCGTTCAGAAAGAAGAGCAGCCGCAGCGCCTCGCCATCCGAGCCTGCGCGCCCCGAACCGGCGATCGTCCGTAGCACCTGGTTCAACCCCGTCGGATTCTTCCCCAACAGCACCCGCACATCACGCCCGTCGACCACAAACCGTTCCTGCCGCCCGAACGCCGCCGAAAATCCCTCCAGCGCCGGCACGATCGCCTCGCGCGACAGCCCCATCGCCAGCGCGCCCGACACCGCCGCCAGCGCGTTGTACGCGTTGTACAGCCCCGCCAGCGGCAACGTGAACGCGATCTCGCCGTCCGGCGTGGCGATGGTGAGCGCCGTCGCATCATCACTCACGACGACCCGCGTCACCCGCACGTCCGCCACAGGACGAGCGTTCCCGCACGAAGGACACCGCCAATGCCCGAGGTGCCCGTAGAACGTCGCCGTGTACGCGATCTCCGCGCCACAGTTCAAGCACGTCCGAAAGTCCGACGCATGATCGTCGCCCGCCCCCGTTGCCGACGTATCGTCGATGCCGTAATAGACGACTCGCCCCGCATACCCCGCCCCCAGATGCGCCACCCCAGGATCATCAGCATTCAGCACGATCACCGGCAACGAATCTCCATCCGAAGCTCCCCTTCCCCCGCTGGAAGGTCGAAGACTCGCCGCAGGAGAGGGCCGGGGGTTAGGAAGCGCCCGTTCCCACGCCGCCGCAACCGTATCGACCTCGCCATACCGGTCGAGTTGATCCCGGAAGAGATTCGTGAACACGATCGCGCGCAGCGCCACAGATCGCGCGATCTCCGGCAGCGTCGCCTCATCCACTTCGAGGATCGCCAGCCGCTTCGCAGCATCCGGTATCGCGCCCGCAAGCGTCGCCTCGTCGACAAGCATCGCCGCGACGCCGCGCATCAGGTTCGACCCGCTGCGATTGTGCAGCGGCCGCAGCCCCGCCTCGCTTGCGATCCGGCTCAGCATCAGCGATGTCGTCGTCTTCCCGTTCGTCCCCGTCACGGCGATCGCGCCCGCGCCCGCCTGCGACGTCAACGCACGCACCAACCCCGGATCGATTCGCAGCGCCGCCAACCCGGCAATAGCCGTCCCACCCCCGCGCCCAAGCAAGCGCGAAGCAGCACCAGCAACCTTGCCGGCAGCAACAGCAGCAACAACGCGCGGATTCATGGCTGAAGGTTATAGGGAATACGTCGCCGTTCGTAGTTGACCACGCACTAGGGTACGTAGCGTGGACTTCAGTCCGCGCGGCCCCCGTACGCAGACGCGCACCCCAGCTACCAGCGAGGAACTACGAACTGTGAACTGCCAACTACAAACTCCCTAATGCATCTCCTGCCCGCCGGAGATGTTGATCGCCTGCCCGGTCATGTAGTCCGCGTCATCGCTCGCCAGGAACGTGATGATCTTCGCCACATCCTCCGGATAGCCGACCCGCCCCAGAGGGATCGTCGACAGCGGACGCCTGATCGCTTCCGTGAACTGCTCGTCGGTGAGGTTGATGCCCATCCCGGCGCCGCGCAAGAGCGGCGTATCGATCGTCCCGGGGCAAACGCAGTTGACGTTGATCTTGTGCGCGCCGACTTCCTTCGCGAACGCCTGCGTGAACAGTACGACGCCCGCCTTCGACGCACAGTACGGCGTCAGCATCGCGAACCCCGTCTTCCCGGCTTGCGATGCCACGCTGATGATCCTCCCGCCGCCACCCTGCTTGATGAACTGCCGCGCCGCCGCCTTCGAGCACAGGAACACCGACTTCAGGTTCACCGCGATCGTCCGATCCCACGCCTCCTCCGGCATGTCGACGATCGGGATCGGCGGATTGCCGATGCCGGCGTTGTTCACCAGGATGTCCAGCCGGTCGAATCGCGCGACAGTCGCGTCGAAGAATCGTTGCACGTCCGCGCTGGAGCTGACGTCGCCCTGCAGCGTGATGTACTGCACGCCAGTCCCACTCGCGTCCAACACCTTCGCCGTCTCGTCCAGATGCTCCTGCTGGATATCGACCAGCGCCAGCCGCGCGCCTTCCTTCGCATACCGCAGCGCCACCCCGCGCCCAATCCCGCGCCCACCCCCAGTAATGATCGCGACCTTGTCCTTCAGTAGCATGTAGGAGCCCTCTCTAACGATGCAGCGCACCATGTGGTGGTCGCCTCGGCAACAGAATCAGGCGCAGTGTCGATGCAAGCGCGCTCAGGCTCAAGCCGAACCGGACGGCCCGACCCAACCCGACGAGAAGTCGGCGACCCACCAGCGATGCGGCGCTAGGATTCTTGACTCCGATCCTCCGCCCTCTTACGCTGATCTCGAACAGATGACCTAGATCCCAGCACGCAGCACTGCTGCGTCACGGTGGAAAGCGCCCGTCCCTGGTCACCATCACCATGACCGAAGACCGCCTTCGGAAAGTCCTCGAGTTGGAGCGCTCGAAGCGCTTCAGCGACCGCGCCGTCACCGCCGGACTCGACTCCTTCCTCAAGAACCTCGCCACGCGCGAAGCCTCCCAGCTCAACAGCGACGTCTTCGCCCGCATCCAGGCCCTCCCCGTACAGGGCTACCGCTCCCTGACCCCCGCGAAGCGCAAAGAGTGGCTCGAAGCCATGCTCGGCGAACTCCGCGACGGAGGGAAGCAGGAGGCGGGACGCGAGACTGAACCGCGATCAAAAACGGGCGGCGTGCCGGAGCACCTTGCACGCGACACCTCAACTCCAACCTCCACCGACCAAGCCAAACCTTCCGATCCAAAGCCTCCCCTCTCCGTCGGGCGGAGAGGGGCCGGGGGTGCGGTCTCCAGCGTCCCCAAACCAGCCCGCCCCTACACCCAAGAAGAACTCGGCGCGCTCGGCGTCGATGCCGAACTCCAGGCGCTCAAGCGCATCGGCTTCGCGCTCAAGGTGAAGTTCGAGAAGCTCAAGGTCGTCACCGTCCGCGATCTCCTGCTCTTCTTCCCGCGCCGCCACGTCGACTACGGCGAGCCCGTGCCCGTCTCGCAGCTCCAGATCGGCAAGGAGCAGACCGTGCGCGTCCGCGTATGGAGCGCGACCGAGAAGAAGATGGGCTTCCGCATCCGCTCCACCGAGGCGAAGGTTGGCGACTCGACCGGCATGATGTCGTGCACGTGGTTCAACCAGCCGTGGATCGCGAAGCAGCTCCCCGTTAACGCGGAGATCGTGCTCTCCGGCCGCGTCGCCGAGTACCAGGGCCGCCCCAAGTTCGATAATCCGGAGTGGGAGATCTGGAGCGAAGATCTCCTCCACACCGGTCGCCTCGTGCCGATCTACCCGCTCACTGCCGGCCTGCAGAACCGCGCCGTCCGCGGCGTGATGCAGGAGGCGATCGAGCGCTACGTCACGAGGCTCCCTGACCCGCTGCCGGCAGAGATGCGCGCTCGCTTCGGCCTCGCATCGATCGCCCAGGCCGTCACGCAGATGCACTACCCCACTGACCGCGCGTCGCTCGAGCAAGCCCGTCGGCGGCTCGCCTTCGAGGAGCTGCTGCCGATCCAGCTCACCATGCAGCTCCGACGCCGCCACTTCCAGAAGTCCGCCCCCGCCGAGCCCGCACCCATCTCGGCGCCGGTCGAGCGCGCCTTCGTCGAGTCGCTGCCGTTCACGCTCACCGGCGCACAGGACCGCGTGATGTTCGACGTGCTCAACGACCTCCGCAAGCCGATCCCCATGTCGCGCCTCGTGCAGGGCGATGTCGGCAGCGGCAAGACCGTCATCGCTGCCGCGGCGCTCGTCGCCGCAATCGAGAACGGCCGCCAGGCCGTCATGATGGCGCCCACCGAGATCCTCGCCGAGCAGCACTTCCGCACGCTGAAGGCGCTCTTCAGCGCGAACGGCAGCGGCGGGCCCGTATCAAGCGCATATCCAGATTTCCTCGACAGGCCGATCCGTATCGCGCTCCTCACCGGCAGCCTCAAGGCGAAGGAAAAGCGCGAGCTCTACGAAGAGATCGAGGCCGGCGACATCGACATCATCTGCGGCACGCACGCCCTCATCCAGGGCGGCGTGCGATTCCACGACCTGGGCGTCGCCGTCGTCGACGAGCAGCACCGCTTCGGCGTCATGCAGCGCGCCGCCCTGCGCGAGAAGGGCGCGGCCGCCGCGCACACGCCGCACATGCTCGTCATGACCGCAACACCCATCCCGCGCACGCTCGCCCTCACCCTCTACGGCGACCTCGATATCTCCGTCGTCGACGAACTCCCTCCCGGCCGCCAGCCGATCAAGACGACCTGGGTCGGCCCGGACGAACGCGGCGATGCCGAGCGCTTCGTGCGCGGACAGGTCGAACTGGGACGTCAGGCGTTCGTCATCTGCCCGCTGGTCGAAGAGTCGGAGACGCTCGACGTGAAGTCGGCAACGGCGGAGTACGAGCGGCTGCAGCGGCAGGTGTACCCGGACTTGCGCCTCGAACTGCTGCACGGCCGCATGTCGTCGAAGCAGAAGGACGAAGTGATGCGGCGCTTCCGCGATGGCGACGCCGACATCCTCGTCTCGACCGCCGTCATCGAAGTCGGCATCGACATCCCGAACGCGTCCGTGATGATGATCGAGGGCGCCGACCGCTTCGGACTCGCGCAGCTCCACCAGTTCCGCGGCCGCGTCGGACGCGGCGCCGACAAGAGCTACTGCCTGCTGCTCTGCGACGAGCCCAGCGACGACGCGCGCGCCCGCCTCGAGCTGATGGAGGAGACGACCGACGGCTTCAAGCTCGCCGAAGCCGACATGCAACTCCGCGGACCCGGCCAGTTCTTCGGCACGAAGCAGTCCGGCCTCCCCGGCCTCAAAGTCGCGAAGCTCACCGACGTCAAACTCATCGAGCTCACCCGCACCGAAGCCGCCCGGATGCTCGACGAAGACAGCGGCCTCACCCACCCCGAACACCGCGCCCTCAACATGCAGGTGCGTGCGCTGCTCGACCGTATCGTCGACGAAGAGCACTAGAAGCAGCGTCAGCCACAACCGTGGCGCGGGCTCTTCAGCCCGCGTCCCCCTGTGTGGTGTGATCACGCGCAGGCGGAGACTGGTTGCGTGAAGACGTTCGCCATGCGCGTCAGATCGAGAATGCTGATGGCGGCGTCAGCGTCCTGGCTATAACGCTCGGGCGCGGGCGGGATGGATTGCGTGAAGTACAGCGCCACTTTCGTGATGTCGAGGATGGAGACGGCGCCGTCACCGTCTACATCGGCGCGCATGATGCTGCAATAGGTCAGCGGGTCTTCGGTTAGCGGCGCCGCTGTCTCCTGATCGTCCGTGTACCCATCGCCGTCGATCTCGTCGTCGCAAGCGTCACCGAGCGCGTCGGCGCCGGGGCGGTTCGCGGCGGGATTCGCGGCGTCGGTGTTGAGTTGGTCCGCATTCGCGGCGAGTACGCAGTTGTCTGCTCCGTTGAGGGCATTGTCGCCGTCGACATCTGGATCGCACTGGTTGCCGACACCGTCGTTGTCCGAGTCGACTTGGCCACTATTCGCGACGGTCGAGCAGTTGTCGACACTGTCCGAGATACCGTCGGCATCCGCGTCTGCGACGAGTGCGAACTGGCGACTCGTTACCACCTCCGCAGTGACGGGCTCGGCACCGGTGTTCATCAGGCGGTGCGTCCACACGCCGGGCTCCGGGTTGGCGACGTGCCAACTTGTGAAGCCTGGACCGGACGAGAATACCGGCGTCCCATAGGCGGAGGCGAGAGACGCGACGGCGCTCTTCACTGAACCGACAGGCGCGTTTGGTTGGGATGGGCAGAAGAGAGTTGCTGATGGCGAGAACAGACAGTCGTCCGGCACGGCAAGTGGTGCTCCGTCTGGGTAGGTAGTGGTTACATCGAGACTCGCCGGAAGGTTGTCGAGCAGAAGGTTCGGGCTCATGTCGATAGCCGATTCAGCCGCAATGCCCGGCGCCAAGAGCGCGATGAAGCCCGGATCGCATTGCAAGCGAAGCAACGCGCATCCAATGAAGGTCAGCGCTCGGTCATGCGAATCCACAGTAAGTGCGCTCCCGCAATCTAGGTCACCCCAGAGGCTTGCGTGATGTTCGGCAGCCAGCGTCAGCACATTCTTCGCCCAGCTAAGGCGACCCACGCCCGGCTCGACGGGATCAGGATCAAGCGGCGCGCAGAGCGCGCCCGGATCCGCAACGAGATTGTAGAGATCGAATGACCGTGCTCCGGGGTCAGTGATCGCCCAGAGCACCGCTGAATCAGAGTTGAAATCCCACATCGAGTCGAACCCGTACGTCTCGATTACCGGCACCACTAGCCCACGTCGGAGCTGGCCCCAGTAGCTAAGATTGACACGCTGGCTGCAGACCCTTCCAAGTGGACCGAATAGCAGCTGCCCGTCGAGCGCCAACTTGCTGCGCAGATCGTCAACGCCGAATGCGCCGTCAATTGTGACGATGGATCCGATGTTATCCCGAACCGCCGAAACGGCGTAGTGTGACGCGTAGTATGTCGCGAGTACGGCCCCCTGACTATGGGCGATGAAATCGATCGTCACGCCAGGGTCGGCTATGACCAGATCCGTCACGATTTCATCCAAGTACTCCGCTTGGCCATCACGCCCCTTCATATCGTCGAGGCTCCAGCAACTGGCGTCGTCGTTGTACCCGGGGTTGGACGAGGTCTCGCAGGTTTCGCGCGACACGGACGGGCTTCGATAGCTGTAGTAGAGGATGTCGTTGTCGCTAAGACCAAGCGGCGCGACGAGTGGTGACTGACCTCCCACGTTCGTGATGTAGTCCTTGATCCACTTGACTCGGTTCGTGAAGCCATTTTCGTCAGGCGGCTTCGTGCAATCCGCGTCGCTGTTAATGCCCTGGATGAAGATGACTTTGCGGTGGGACGGCGGCGCGCACGAGTCCGCGCCCGATCCGGCATATCGAATGGATGCTTCGATCGACGTGCTGTCGTTCAAATAGTTGAGATTGGTTCCCCAACCCACCGCGAAGTCGACGACATCGCCAGCGACGAGCGGGATAGACGCAGAGAAGCACGCGGGTGCGCCCGGAGTGGAGCCCGAGAACAACTCTACTCCGTTTTGCCGAATGTGGACATCGGTACGGCCGGGGTGAATATCCACGGTGTCGAATAGTGCGTCGATAGACGCCGAGCCACTCTGCGGAGCCACGAAACGCACGATGGCTTCCTCGCCAGATGCTCCTGGATGAAACACCAACTGCCCTGGGTTGACATTGAGCGTAATGTAGGCAATCGAACTGGTCGTCCCGTTGAATAGGACGGTCGGCGTGCCGTTTATCTGCACGACCGAGTGTTTCCACGAATCAAGTCCTGGGGTCACTTGTAGTTGGGAGTCGAATAACGTGAATGCACCGCTTGAAATGAACCCGTATGACCAAGGACCGTTGGGGTTCGTGGTTGCGGAGAAGTCGTCGGCAGCGTCGAAGACACTTTGCGCCGCGGCAAGCGTTGTGCCCGCGGCCTGCCCCCGGATGCCCGGCGAAACGCGGGCGGCCGTGCTCGCGTTGTCGATGACTCCCGCCGAGAGGCAGAGCAGCGCGGCGAGCAGCACTATGCGCGGTCGCAGCAACATATCGGCGAGCCTTTCGGGCGTCGTTCACGGGGTCTGGCGTTACGGTACGACGGATGAGCCGGCGGTGTAAAGCGCGGAAGGGTGACATTTGGTACCCGTTTCGAGAATCGGCGGCGGCGCGCCCTCCCCCGACGACCGACGACTGAAGACCGACGACCACCCTAGAACCTACGCCCCCACATCGATAACCTTCCCTCCACAAGGAGGTCACCCGCATGGCCGTCGACAAGATCAGTCACCACCAGGTCACCGTCAACGGCGTCAAGCTGCACTATGTGCGGCAGGGCGCTGGCCAGCCGCTGCTGCTGATCCACGGCTGGCCGGGCTTCTGGTACGAGTGGCACATGAACATCGATGCGCTCGCGCAGCATTACGATGTCATCGTCCCCGACATGCGCGGCTACGCCTACTCCGACAAGCCCGATCTCGCGCCGGAGGTTGGCTACACCGACACCGCCTTCGCTGAAGACATCAAGGCGCTGTGCGACTTCTACCACTTCGACAAGGTGCGCATCGTCTCGCACGACTTCGGCGCCATCTGGACGCAGCGCTTCGCCCGGATGTACCCGGAACGCCTGCACAAGCTGATGCTGTTCGACCCGCCGTACCCCGGCATCGGGCCGCGCTGGTTCGAACTGCCGCACGTGCTCAACACCTGGTACCAGCTCTTTCACCAGCAGCCGTGGGCCGAAGATCTCGTCGGCTCCAGCAAGCAGGCGACGGAGATCTACCTCCGCCACTTCCTCTCCGCTTGGTCCGCCGACAAGAATCTCTGGACCGACGCCGAGATCGCCGCGTACGTCGAGGCGTATTCGCAGCCCGGCGCGCTGCGCGGCGGTTTCAACTGCTATCGAGCGGCGCTACGTGGTGGCGCCTTCACCGGCGCCGATAAGAAGATCGAAACGCAGACGCGCGTCCTCTGGGGCGACAGCGACTCCATCATCCCCTTCGCCTGGTCCGACAAACTCGGCGAATCGTTCGCCAACTTCGACCTGCGAAAGATCGAAGGCGTAGGCCACTTCATGATGCGCGAGGCCCCGGATCGCATCAACGCAGAAATCATCGAGTTTATGGCGGGGTAGCGGGGTAGCGGGTCAGCATTTCAGCTAGTCAGCAGGTCAGCAGGTCAGCTTGTGGCCGGTCAGCTGGTCAGCAGTGAGGGCGGATGCGGGACTTTCGGAGCATCAAGGCGTGGGAGAAGGCGCACAAGTTGGCGCTTGCGGTGTACGCCGCCACGAAGACGTTCCCGCGCGACGAGATCTACGGTCTGACGAGTCAGATGCGTCGCTCCGCAAGCTCGATCCCGACGAACATCGCTGAAGGTTGCGGCCGTACGGGCGATGCTGAGCTCGCGCGTTTCTGCCAGATCGCCTTCGGTTCGGCGAGCGAGCTGGAGTACCAACTGCTGTTGTCGCACGATCTCGGCTATTTGGATGAGCAAGCGTACGCCGCCTTGCGGGACGCTACAATCGAAGTCAAGCGAATGCTCGGCGCATTCCTCTCCACGCTCCGTATTGGCTGACAAGCTGACCCGCTGAAAGGCTTCCCTCAACATCGATCTCGAACTCCGAGGCAAAGCAGCCCTCATCACCGGCTCTTCACGCGGCATCGGCCGCGCAATCGCGCGCGCACTCGCAGCCGAGGGCTGCGACATCGCGCTCGTCGCACGCGGTGAAGACGGGTTGCGAGATGCCGAGCGCCAGATCGCTGCGACAGGCGTGCGCACTGCCGCTATCGTCGCGGACGTCACCGTCGCCGCAGATGTCGAGCGGATGGCGCGCGAGGCGCACGAGCGACTCGGCCGCATCGATATCCTCGTGAACAACGCCGGCGGCTCCTTCCCCGACGACGATGAAGGCTGGGAGAACGCCTTCCGCGCGAACATCGAAGCGGCCGTCCGCGCGACCCGCGCCGTCGTGCCCATCATGCGCGCCGAGGGCGGCGGCGTGATCATCCACATCGCATCGATCTTCGGCCGCGAGGCCGGAGGCGGCCTGCCCTACAATGCGATGAAGGCCGCGATGATCAGCCACGCCAAGAACTCCGCCCTCGCGCTCGCCAAGGACAACATTCGCGTCAACTCCGTCGCCCCCGGTTCGATCCAGTTCCCCGGCGGCTCGTGGGACAAGCGCGTACAGGCGGATCCCGAAGGCATGGCGCGCTTCGTCGAACAGAACATCGCCATGGGCCGCTTCGGCCGCGTCGAAGAAATCGCCGATGTCGTAGCATTCCTCTGCTCGCCCCGAGCAAGCTGGATCACCGGCGCCTGCATCAACATCGACGGCGGCCAAACGAAGAGCAACATCTAGCAGAGCGCTTGGCGGTTAGCGCCTAGCAGCGAACACCGAGTGGCCTTGCGGCTCCATAACCAGCACACTGATCATCTGGCCCCTCTCCACGGCGTGGAGAGGGGGTGGCCGAGGGCCGGGGGTGAGGTGCCGTACCGGCGCCTGACGCCTGACGACAGAAAGAACCCGAGTGCCCGACCGCACCCTGACCTACGCCGCCGCCCTCCTCATCGACTGGTTCGCAGAGCGCACCGGCCACTCCTACACGCTCGACCACGCGATCGACGGCGACACGCCCGTCTTCGTCGCGACGAGCGACGCCGACACGGTGGCGATCGCGATGGCAACCCTGTGGGAAGCGGAGAGCGATCCCCCCGCCGAGGACGCGCGCCTCGCCATGCAGGAGCGCCTCGATGCCGGCAACGTCCGCGGCCCTTACCTCGTCTGGGTGCCGCCACGCGCCGCGATCCCCGCCGAGGAGCCCGGCGCCTCCGACTTCGTCATGCGCGCACAGATGGCCGGCGCGCCCATGCAGCCCGGCTCGCGCAACGAGATCGATCTCCCCGTGAAGGTGCAGCTCGCGAAGACCCGCGAGGAGGGCGGATACGCGTCCGTCATCGGCGGCCTCAGCCGCTTCTGGACTGCCATCACCGAACGCGTCAACGGCACCTTCCACGTCAACAGCCTGCAGCTCCGTCGCGCGCCGCAGGACGAAGGCACGCGCACAGCGCTCCTCGACCAGATCGGCGAACTGTCGCGCAACCTCAACCTCGGCGACGCCGTCGAGTTCGACTGCTCCGAAGCCTGGACGCTGCAGCGACTCCGCACAGAACCGCTCGGCGAGCGCGGCTTCGCTATCGCCCAGGCGCCACCAAAGATCGATCCGTCCGACGGCGCGCTCATGCGCCGCATCGTCCGCAAGCGCCTGAAGGCCGCAACCGAGGCGCTCGCCACGGTCGATGCTGACGTGAAGGGTGTCGGCCTGCTGGCGATCTACGAGTATGCCGACTACGAGAACGTCGGCTCATTCGTCAAGTCGCTCGACCCCGGCCTTTTCGCAGGCCTGCAACTCGTCGCTGCCATCGTAGATGGCGAAGTGCGCCCCGTGTTCCAGCCCCGCTAACGACCAGCCGCATTCCAATCGAGAGCGCCGACGATCTGCTCCATCCCCTCTCCGCCGGGCGGAGAGGGGTGGCCGAAGGCCGGGGTGAGGTCTCCTACCCGGCGTTCATCTCGTCCACCACCCCCACCACATCCGCCAGCGATCGCACCACCGGTGCGTCTATCGGCGGCGAGGTCCCGTCGCGGTCGATGAGGATCGGATGCAGTCCCGCCGCGCGCGAACCGAGCACGTCAGCCAGGTACGAGTCGCCGACGTATACCGTCTCTTCCGCACGCACGTCCGCACGGCCCAGCGCGTACAGGAAGATGTCGCGGTGCGGCTTCGACGATCCGACGACCGCCGATGCAACCACGAAGTCCATCAGCCGCGTGATCTCGTGTGCGTGCAGAATCGGCAGCAGGTCACTGCCCCAGTCGGACACCACACCCTGCACGAGTCCGCGCGCCTTGCCCGCCTCGAGCGCCGCTATCGTCTCCGGGAACGGCTGCCACTGCGCCGGATCGGCGTACCAGTCGTACAGCGCTTCGCCGGCCGAGCGGATCTGCTCGACCGGCAGGTTGCGCGCGATGTCGCGTAGTGCAAACGAGTAGTACTCCGTCCAGAACGTTCGCGCCGCCCGGTCTGATGCGTACGAACCGAGCCCGTCCTCGCCCAGACGCGAGTAGAAGAACGCCGCTACATCCGGAAACGGCCCGCGATGCTCGCCCTCGATGGCGATGCCGAGTTGATGCGCGAGGAAGTCCCAGACTTCATCGATCTCCGCCCGCGGCCGGACGAGCGTGTGCCCCGCATCGTAGAAGATGGCGCGAATCATGCAGCAGGGTACCGGCTCATCCGCCACCGCTCGATCCCGCGCTGAAATGCGCGCGCGCCTTCAACATGATCGCGTTGACGCAGTCCGACTTCTTGTCCGTGTACCCCTGATTGACGTTGCTCGCCGCCGTCACAGTCTTGTTGTACTCCGCGGCGACCTCGCGCTTCACCCGCTCGTACTCGGCCGCATCCGCGGGCGAGACACGCAGGAAGTCGCGCAACAGCAGGTGCGTGTTCCAGAAGTCGCTGCCCGCTTCCACCATATGCATGTGGAACGCGCGCTCCCCGTTCACGTCCTTGCGAAAGTACCGCCGAAACGGCATCCCCTCGTCGATCTCGCTCGGCCGTTCGTGTTCCGGCACATACTCGTAGCCGATGCTCGCCAGCGGCTCGACCAATGCCGCCGCATCGTCGAGCGAACGCAGCCCCGGCAGGATGTCGATGATCGCCTTTGCTCCGAGCCCGGGCACCGCCGTGCTCCCCATATGCTCGATGCGCACGAACGCCGTCGCGCCGCACACGCGCAAGATTTCCACGCGTTCGCGCTCGAAACGTTGCGGCCACACCGGATCGTAGTCGGCGATGATGATCGGCTTGCCCGCGCGTGAAGTAGCCATCGTCCTACAGCTGCGAGCCCGACGCCGCTTCGATAATCCGCAGCCCCAGCTCGATGCCAATCGGCAGGCACGCCTCATCGAAGTCGAACTTTGGATGGTGGTGCGGCCACGTGATGCCGCGCGCCGCGTTTCCGCCACCGAGCATGAAGAACGCTCCGGGCGCGCGTTCGAGGAAGTACCCGACGTCCTCGGATCCCGTCGTCCGCGCCTCGCCCACCTTGTCCGCGCCCAGCAGCGACGCCGCGGCCGCCGTCACCAGCGCCGCACACTTCGCGTCGTTCACGACAGCGTCCAGCGTCGACACATCGAACCTGTACTCCGCGCCGAACGCGCTGGTGACACCGCCGAGGATCTCCTCGACGCGCGTCAGCACGCGCTTCAGCACCGCCGCCTCGAACGTGCGGATCGTGCCGGACATCATCACCTCGTTCGGGATGATGTTCCCGCGCACGCCGCCCTCGATGCGCCCCACGGTGAACACCGCCGTCTGCTCCGGATCGACCGCGCGGCTCACCACCGTCTGCAGCGCGACGATCGCCTGCGCCGCCACTACGATCGGGTCAACCGTCTGGTGCGGCGCCGATGCGTGCCCGCCGCGTCCGCGGATGATGATCCGGAAATGCGTCGCCGCCGCGAACACTGGTCCGGGCGTCGAGCGCACCTCGCCCACCGGCAGCGGCGCCCAGATGTGCAACCCGTAGGCGTGATCGACCTTCGGCGCTTCCATGATCCCTTCGGCGATCATCCGCCGCGCACCCCCGACGTGCTCCTCCGCGGGCTGGAACGCGAACCGCACCGTACCGGCGAGCGATGCACGCGACTGCTGCAAGATCTCCGCCATCGCCAGCGCGATCGCGACGTGTCCGTCGTGGCCGCACGCATGCATCGCCTTCTCGTTCGACGAGAACGGCAGCCCCGTCTCTTCGATCAGCGGTAGCCCGTCGATGTCCGCGCGCCATAGCAGGTTCGGACCGGGTTTCCCGCCCTGCACGATCGCTGTCGCGCCCGTATCGGCGCTCTCGCGGACATCATCCAGCCCGAGCGCCCGCAACCGCTCGAGGATCACTCCCTGCGTCCGAAACTCCTGCGTCGAAAGCTCCGCGTGCTCGTGCAGATCTCGCCGCACAGCAACAGCACTGTCGATCAGCAATCGCACGGCCGGCCGGAATTCTAGCGTCATAGCGTTAGCCTACATTCCCCCAACACGCACAGACAGCCTCACCCGCGAAACCCGCTGTCGGTCTTCCCGCTAGAAGAGCCAGCGCCTACCAGTCGCTCGATCGAGGAGTCGCCGCAGGAGACAGGCCGAAGGCGAGGGGCGGCCCTCCTGCGCTATCCACTAGCCACTATTCACTATCCACTACCAACCTCACACGCGCTCCCCCGGCATCACCTTCGTGCCAGCCTCGAGCGTGTGCCCCTCCTCCACCTCGGCCGCGTTCCCCAGCACGGCATCGACAACGCACGCACGGTCACCGATCCCAACGTACGCCGCGAGGATGCTGCCCGTGATCCGCGCACCTTCGCCAATCCGCGCCTCTTCCCAGATGATGCTGCCCTCGATCGTTGTGCCCGCGCCGATGATCGTGTCGGACCCAATCACGGTCGGTCCCGTGATCGATGCGCCCGCGCCGATCGTCACACCCCGCCCCACCAGCACGTGCCCCGAGAACTCGACGTCATCGGCGATAACTGCGCCATCGCCTATCGCCACTTCGGCGTCCAATTCGCCCATCGTGCGTTCCAGCAGCAGCCGCGTAGCCGTCAGGTATCGATCCGGCGCACCGACATCGACCCACAGATCTTCTTCGAAGCCCTGCACGCGCAGCCCATCGGCGATGATCCCGGGAAACAGCACGCGCTCCGAGAACCCGTCGCGCACCGCCGTCTCATCGTCCGGGATGCGATCCAGCATCTCCGGCTCCCAGAGCCACGTGCCTCCATTGATCAGGTTGCTCGGCTGCTCGCCCTGCGGCGGCTTCTCGACGAAGTGGCTGATCCGCAACTTGTCGTCTACCGCCACCACGCCGAAGTGCCACGGGTCGTCTACCGCCGCAAGCGAAATACTCAGCGTTGCGTTAGTGCGTCGATGCCGCTCGATCATCGCCGCCAGATCGACGTTCGTCAGAATGTCGCCGTTGCACACCACCAGCGTGCCCGTCGCGCCTGCGAATCGCGCCGCCTCTTTCACCGCACGCCCCGAACCCAGCGGCCGGTCTTCGTAGCTGTACGAAAGGCGCACCCCAAGCGAGGATCCGTCGCCGAAATGCTCCTCCACCTCGCGCATCCCCTGCGAGCACGCCAGCACGATGTCGACGACGCCGTGCTGCTTGAGATTCAGCAGCCGGTACTCCAGCAGCGGCCGGTTGAGCAGCGGCACCAGTTCTTTACGCCGCGCGTAGGTCAGCGGCCGCAGCCGCGTGCCGGCGCCGCCGGCGAGAATCACAGCAAACATGGAGATAGCGTATCGAGCGCGTCGCAGTCGCGTTAGCCGCGAAGCTCGCCGTCATCGGCAGTGCTGAGTGCGATCCCCACTATTGCAACTGATCGATCCACCCGTGCCCCGGATGGAGCAACGTAAGCGCGTCGCGCAGCCACGCTCGAGCATCCGCATCAAGTGCGGGCGCGCCGACGGCGAAGTCTTGCGCGTTCCGCTCGATTGCCGACGCGCCGGGCGCCGTGGCTGTAGCCTTGTACAAGAGCGCAACCTCCGGAGCGACGAATGGGATGCCCTCCGCACTCACACCGCCGAACCGTTCGAGCGGCAACGCGATCGACGCGTCGCGCCGGAACAGCCACTCGCCCTCATGGCTGTCCTCCAGGAACACCTCGAATGCCCAGGCCGAATCGGCGTCGCGCCGTACCCAGAACTGCCAACGCGGAGCGACAAGCCAGTCGCCCATCGCCCACGGCGTCAGCTCGCCGCCGTGCGCGACGTGTACATCCCAGTCGCGCAGGTGACGCTGCAACCGCTCCTGCTCCGACCGCAAGATAGCCACCTCAATGTCGCCGTGCTCGCGCGTCTGCCGTCCGAGGAACAGATCGATCGCCCATCCGCCGGCGATCCACCAGGGCGCGTCGAAGCCATCGAACAGCGTCCGTACGCCCTCCGGCGAGAGCGCGTCCCACTGATATGGTTCAGGCATGGTTGAGGGAAGACTCACGCAGGCGCTTCGCGCTTCTTCGCCGCCCGCTTCGGCTTCGCCTCATCGGCCGACGTCACGCGCCCGCTGCGCGCGTCCGATGCCGTTTCGCTCGGCAGGATCACGATGAACTCCGTGCCGGCAAGCTCGGAACTCACTGCCCGCACCGTCCCGCCATGTGCTTCGACGATCTCCGTCACGATAGAAAGCCCCAACCCGCTACTGCCGCCCTTACGTGCGCGCGCCCGATCCACCTGGAAGAACCGCTCGAAGACACGCGGCAGGTCCTCCTGCGGAATCACCGACCCCGTGTTGTGTATGCCGACGCTGACATGCCCGCCGGGGAGCGTGCGCGCGTTCACGGTGATCGCGCCGCCGCGCGGCGTGTGCCGTACGGCGTTCTGCAGCAGATTCGAAAACACTTGCTCCAGCCTCCGCCCATCTCCGTGTACCGCCGGCACCACATCGATGCGCACGTGCAATTCGATCTCCGCGTCGCGGATCGCCCACTGGAACCGCTCGACCGTCCGCTCCAGCACCTCCGAGAGATCGACGTGGGCATGCTCCATTGAGACCTGGCCGGAGTCGATCTGCGACAGCAGCAGCAGGTCGTCGACAAGCACGCGCATCCGGTTCGCTTCCTCGTGAATCGTACGGCTGTACTGCTTCACATCTTCCGGATCGGTCACCACGCCGTCGACCATCGCCTGCGAGAAGCCCTGGATCGATGTCAGCGGCGTCTTCAACTCGTGTGAGACGTTCGCCAGCAGATCCTTCATCGTGCGCTGCGACGTGTTCACCTGCGTAGCCATTTGGTTGAACGCTTCCGCCAGCCGCCCTACTTCATCCTCACCCCGGATCGGGATGTGCACGTCGTAGTTGCCCTGCGCCATTTGCTTCGACGCTTGCGTGATCCGCGCCAGCGGTCCGGAGATCGATCGGGAGATGAAGAACGACACGATGAACGACACGGTCAGCGCGATCAGCCCCGCCAGCGCCAACCGCGGCACGAGATCCAGCCACGCCGATGTCAGCCGATCCTGCGGGATCGCGATCACTGGCTCGTACCCTGCCAGCCCCGGTGGGAACCCGGCGGCGTTCTCCGCAGTCGCCGCGAACAGCGTCAGCTGCGACGCACCGTTGTAGTCCACCCACTTGTACTCGCTGCCGTTCTCCGCGGTGACGATGACTTCGCCCCCCGTGAACGAGAGGACGTACTGGCCCAGGAGGTTCTCTGGCTCGGGCGCGCTGTCGAACACCACCAGCTCGTCGCTGTTGATCAGCATGATCCGCACGTCGGTCTCCGTCGCGCGGTCGTCCAGGAACTCCTTGATGTCGTCGATGGAGCTGCCGCTGTTGCTCAGCCGCGCGATCTTGTCGTTGAGCGGTTCGACTAGGCGTCCGTAGCGGTCGCGCGCCGACTCCTCCTGCTTGTCCCGCAACAAGAACAGCGCCCCGGCGCCGGCGAGGAATACCGCCAGCGCCACAACCAGCGCGAACGAGACGATGAGACGGGCTCTAAGACTCCCCAGCATCGCTCTCTACCACCAGCTTGTATCCGACTCCCCAGACCGTCTGGATCTTCACGGACGATTCGCCAAGCTTTTCGCGGAGCCACGCCACATGGACGTCAATCGTCCGGGAGTCGCCGTAGTAGTCTGTGCCCCACACCAGCCGCAGCAGCCGCTCGCGATCCAGCACATTGCCCTTGTGCTGCGCGAACGCCGTCAGCAGGTCGAACTCCTTCGCCCGTAGCGTCAGCGAACGGCCGTCCAGCGTCGCCTCGCGGCTCGCCGCGTCGATGTGCAGGCCCCCGGCATCGATGACGTCCGCCACTTCGCGCTCGCCCTGCGCGCGCCGCAGCACCGCCTTCACGCGCGCCACGAGTTCGCGCGGATTGAACGGCTTCGACATGTAATCGTCCGCGCCGACCTCCAGCCCGATGATGCGGTCGATGTCGTCGCCGCGCGCGGTGAGGATGATCACGGGAACGTTGCTGGTCTTGCGGAGTTCTTTGCAGACGGTGAGTCCGTCCATCTCCGGCATCATGATGTCGAGGACGATCAGGTCCGGGCGAATCGTCTTCGCCTTCTCGAGCGCCTGCTTGCCATCGTGCGCAGCCTCGACGCGGAACCCCTCATTGTTGAGGTAGAGCCGCGCGAGTTGGACGATGTTCTTTTCGTCATCTACGACGAGGATGGTCCCCGGCATGGGCGCCAGCTTTCTGTGTACACCGCCGGGGCCAGTATAGACGGAGAGTAAGCGGGCGGACCGCTTGCTCACTCCCTGCCTCAAGATGTCACACCCTACGCCTGAGTTAGACGTGCAAGCGGTCCGCCCACATCTGCAAGGTAGCGATCCGGCGTCAACAAACTGCTAGAGAAGTGTTAAACCGATATGAACCAGATATGTATCGGCATCGTGGCGCGGGCTTTTCAGCCCGCGTTGCCGGGTTCAAGACCGGATCGTCGTACACCGCAGCCCGCGGTCTCGTCACCGCTCCCGCATCCCTACAGCCCTGCTTGATAAAGAGGAATCTCGCCCGAAATCGGCGCCGCAAGCTGTAACGTTTGCCCCGCTCCCGCGTTTGGGATACCGGCGAGCAATCAGGACGGGGCGCAAACGGGCACCCGCAACCTGGGTGCAGGCACCATGACAGATCTCAGGGTTTCCGCCGATTCTGAGAGCAAGGCTATGAAGATGACCACCGAGACCCCCGCCAACGTCACCGCCATGCAGGACGCCGCCGATTCGCGCTGGCTCGCCTCCACACTGGAGCACGTGCGCGCCGATCTGCAGGCCGTCCCCACCGCCGAAGCGATCGGCCGCATCCGCGAGCGCGTCCTGGGCGAAAAGGCCCCCCGCAAGCTCCAGCGCTCCATCGCCGCCTAGCCAAATCCCGCACGACCAAGAAACTCAGAGCCCTGGCGAATGTCAGGGCTCATTCATTTGCCCTCTCAACCTCATTCGCCCCAACAAAATCTCTGCGATCTCTGCGCCTCTGCGGTGTGAACAACCCGGCCCGCACCCTGGCATCGACCGCGGTCGTCCGCAGCGACCGTCCGCGACCGGCAGGCGAACGTACCCGCGCAGCTTCAGCTGCGCCGAATCCCGGGAGGCCGCCGCCGAACGGAGAAACCTCGCGACCACACACGGCCCCAACAAAATCTCTGCGATCTCTGCGCCTCTGCGGTGAAAAGGCAGCCGGTATACTCGCGCCACACGGACATCCGCACAACGAACGCGAGGACGCCGCGTGAAGCTCGAGACCTGGGAGAAGAACCTCTACGCCGTCTGGGTCTCGCAGTTCCTCGCCCTCATGGGCGCCAACCTCGTCTTCCCGTTCATCCCGTTCTTCGTGAAGGATCTCGGCATCAAGAGCGACTCCGATGCCGCTCTCTGGTCCGGCGTGCTCGCCACCGCCACCGGCGCCATGCTCTTCATCTCGTCGCCGCTGTGGGGCTCGCTTTCCGACCGCTTCGGCCGCAAGAACATGCTCTTGCGCGCGTATGCTGGCGCCACCGTCACCATCACAGCACAGGCGATCGTCCAGAACGTCTGGCAGTTGCTCGCACTCCGCGCCCTGCAGGGTATGTTCGTCGGTACCATTCCCGCCGCGACAGCGCTGATCGCCGGAGGCACGCCGCAAAGGCGCATGGCGTACGCGCTCGGCCTGATCCAGATGGCCGTCTTCCTCTCGCAGACCGTCGGCCCCGTCGCCGGCGGACTGATGGCCGGCGTCGTGGGCTTCCGCATCACGTTCGCGCTCGGCGGCATCATGTACGTCGTCTCTTTCGTGCTCTGCCTCGTCTTCGTAAAGGAAGACTTCAAGCGCCCCGAGCCGGGGGAACGCGCGTCGTACGTCGAGAACCTGCGCACCGTCATGCGCGTCCCCACGATGCTGCTGCTGATCACCGTGATGTTCCTCGTCAGCTCCGCCGCCGTCTTCGTGCGCCCGGTGGTGCCGCTGCTCGTCGAATCGTTCACCGACTCCAGCGTCGAAGCGAAGTCCGGCTTCGTCTTCGCCGCCATCGCCCTCACGAGCGCCATCGCCGCCGTCGTCTCCGGCCGCATCGCCACGCGCACCGGCTACCGCAACGCGCTGATCGGCGCGACGTTCGGTGCCGGCCTCGCCTACGCCGCCGTCGGCGCCACCAACTCGCTCGCTCCGCTGCTGCTGACCATGGCGTTCGTCGGCGTTTTTAGCGGCGCCATGATCCCAATGGTCAACGCGCTCATCGGCGCCAGCGCTCCCGATGGCAAGCACGGCTCCGCATTCGGCCTCGTCGGCAGCGCGCAGGCGCTGAGTTTCGCCGTCGCACCACTGCTGGGCGGCATCACCGCAAAGCAGCTCGGCATCCACGCCGGCTTCCCCATCGTCGGCACAGCCCTCGTCGCCGTCTCCGCACTAGTCTGGCTCACCGTCCGGGAGCCCGCCGGCCTCATCTTCGACGAAGCAACGACGTAGGAAGCGCGACGCGGGAGAGGAGAAACGGGAAAGACATGTGCTCGTGGCGCGGGCTTTTCAGCCCGCGTCGATCGCCGCTCGCCACCCTGCGTCCTTGCACGTGGCGCGGGCTTTTCAGCCCGCGTCGATCCAGCGCAGCACGCCATCCTCCATCCTCCACCCTCAATCCCGCTTCCCGTTTCCCGCCTCCAACCCCTACCATCCAACCGATGAACCCCGACCTCATCTTCTGCCCCCGCTGCGCTGACCACCTCGAATGGCGCGCCGTCGAGTACCCCGGCGTCCTCCACCCCGTCTGCCCGAAGTGCGACTTCATCCTGTGGCAGAACGTGAAGCCCAGCGTCGAAGCCCTCATCATCCGGGGCGAACGATCGAAGACGGAGATCCTGCTTGGCCGACGCATCGCCGACTTGCCGAACGTGCGATGGGATGCGCCCCGCGGATTCCTCAACGCCGGCGACCAGATCGAGTCAGCGCTGATCCGCGAATGCCGCCGCGAGATGAGCATCGAAGTCACCATCGGCGATCTCGTCGGCGCCTACGAGGGCATGTTCTACGACATCCCGATCGTCAGCCTCATCTACGCCTGCCGGATCACGTCCGGCACCCCCACTCCGCACGACTACATCGACGAAGTCCGCTGGTTCCCACTCAACGATCCGCCGGAGCTGGCGTTCGATATCGTCCGCGAAGCGATCACCGCGTTGTGGAGTAGGAATTTCAACCATTGAACCGACGAACTGGAGTCATTGCTCTGGCTGCGCTGATGATCATCGGCGCGGTGATCGGCACCTACGTCTGGTACGGCAGTTCCGACGATACGGGCAGCGGACAAGCCGACCTCGACAAACTCAACCGCATACTTGTTCTTCAAGGCGAGCCCACGCTCGCGCCCGGCTCTGATCCCTCTAAGGGGAGACCCGTGTCGACGGAGCCATCCGCGAGCCCGCCCCCTCCCGGCCCGAGTCCCACCGCCAGACCGCCGTTGTGCGGAGGCGGCGCAATCACGGGCGGGCAAGAGATCGTCGACACGCATGGAGAGACGAAGGGGTGCAGTGTTTACGGAACACAGTTGGTGTTTACGACCAATGGCGCACCAGGAGGAAACGGCGGTATCGGCACTTTCCAATGCGAACTTGACGACGAGAGCTGCCTTGGCCGCAACGCGCCCAAAACACCGGGCTCATGGTCTTTCTTCGTCGCGCCGAGGCCGGGCGTCGTGAAGGTCCTCGCCTGGCTCCCACCCGACGGCCTCGTCATCAACAACGGCGCCGCCCAGATGTGTTTCAACCTGACCACTCACGAATACGAGTCCAGTGCCAGTGAAACATGCAATTAGTGGTGGGGGTCGCTCTCGCGCTCAAGCCCCGTATAGACCAATGAGCTAATCTGTGTGATCTGTGTAATCTGCGGTTCCCGTCAGCCCCAGCGCCGAAACACCAGCGTGGCGTTCTGCCCGCCCATCCCGAACGAGTTGCTGAGCACAACGTCCACCTGCGCTTTGCGCGCGGTGTGCGGCACGTAGTCCAGGTCGCACTCCGGGTCCGGCGTGTCGAGGTTGATCGTCGGCGGGATCATGTTGTCGCGGATCGCCAGCACCGACGCCACCGCCTCCAGCCCGCCCGCCGCCGCCGCCGAGTGCCCCGTCATCGACTTGATGCTGCTCGCCGGCACGCGATACGCCGCGTCGCCGAACGCCAGCTTGATCGCCGCCGTCTCCGTCTTGTCGTTGTAGGGCGTGCCCGTGCCGTGCGCGTTCAGCCACGACACGTCGCCGCCGCTGATGCCCGCCGACTTCAGCGCGCGGATCATCGAGAGCGACTGACCCTCGGCGTCCGGTGCGGCGTCGTCGACCGCATCGAACGACCACCCCTGCCCGATGTACTCCGCCAAGATCGTCGCGCCGCGCGCCTGCGCGTGCTCAAGCGACTCCAGCACCAGCACGCCCGCGCCCTCGCCCAGCACGAAGCCGTCGCGGTGCAGGTCGAACGGCCGCGAAGCCTTCTCCGGCGTGTCGTTGTAGCCTTTCGAGAGCGCGCCCATCAGCCCCATCGTCGCCACGGCGACCGGCGTGATGATCGCCTCCGTCCCGCCTGAAAGCAGGATGTCCGCCGCGCCGCTGCGGATCATGCTGAACGCGTGGCCCAGCGCGTCCGTCGCCGAGGCGCACGCGCTGTTCACCGACGAGCTCGGCCCGCGCAGCCCCAGCTCGCGCCCGACGCGCCCCGCCGCCATGTGCGGCCCCCACTTCGGGATGATCAGCGGGTCGACGCGTCCCGGACCGCGCTCGTCGATGATCGTCTCCTGGCGCCCCATCTCGAACACGCCGCCCGTGCTGGCCATGATCACGCCGGTCTCGGTGGCGGTGTGCCGATCCAGCTCGATCTTCGCCGAGACCAGCGCCTCCTTCGACGCCTTCAGCGCAATCTGCGCAAAACGCCCCGACCGCCGCGCCGCGCGATGATCCATCACCTCAGCCGGGTCGAAGCCCTTAATCTCCCCAGCCACCCGCACGGAGTGCTTCGACGCATCGAAGCGCGTGATCGGCCCGATGCCGCTCTTCCCGGCCAGCAGCCCCTGCCAGAAGCTCTCCGCATCGTTGCCGATCGGCGTGATCGCGCCGACCCCCGTAATCACGACTCTGCGCAGTTCCAAGCGGAGCTCCTTCGGGGTTGGTCGGTCGTCTTCGTTCGCCACGATCAGTGTAACAGCGGCCTTCACGCGTGGGCGCTGTGCTCCGGTGTCGGCAATCGGGTGCCACGCGAGGGAAAGTTGCGTTAGCATGGTATTCACGATGACATTGCGCCTGCGTATCGTTCATCTGTTAGTAGTGCTCATGCTGGTCGGCATCGCCGCCGGAGCCTGTGGCGGGTCTAATACGCCGACGACCCGCCTGTCGCCCACGCCGACCGATGACAGCCACGCCGCCACCCGCACGACAGCGGCGTCAACGGTAACACCAGGCGCCGACGGCGTGATTCGTGAGCTTGTGACCTCGCGGCTGGCGACCGAAACAGGCAGGGCCGACTGCCCAACAGCCTGGCTGGGTTTCGAAAACGCAGCAATCTCGGTCTGCTACCCACCTGCGTACCACGCTGAAACGATAGTTATCTCTTCGACACCAGACCCATATTTGGTTCTCCGCCTGATCCCTGGCGATCCGGTTGCCCAGACCGCCAGCACACTCAGCTTGCACACGCTCGCCACGTACGCGCCGCTCACGAACTGTGAGTTCGATGCGGAACAAGTCGACACCTCGGCGGAGACGAGCCTCGCGCCATACGAACTCGGCGGATCCGAGGGCGTCGCCTGTACCGCGCGCACGACGTACGCTACACAATTCAACGGGAGCGCCCCGGCACCTTCCGGCGCAGTCGAGTTCCGCGCCTATGCCGCGACGGCTGAACAGCTCGCTCTCGCAATGAGCATCCTCTCAACGATGCGCCTTAAGTAGATCCGTCTCCCACAATCCCACGGCGCCGCAACTCACTTTGGTTCGTGCAGGTGGATCGGCCGAAGCCGGACGGGGTCGCCTTACGCTCGGATGCCCGGCGGCTGTAACACCGCGCGCCTCGCGCACACTGAACACCCACAGATCGTACAATTCGTCACAACCGCGCATCGAGCGCCCGGAGGCGTGATCTGAACCCCGATAACGGACGAACCACCACCGGAGAGGCAGACGATGCCGTCCTGCTCCGGTCGATACAGGCGGGCGACCAGCAGGCCGTCGCCGCACTGTACGACCGCTACAGCGGCGCCGCCTATGGCCTCGCGTTCCGCATCACGAACGACGGAACGCTCGCGGAGGATGTCGTGCAAGATGCCTTCGTCTCGGTGTGGAAGCAGGCCGCGCGGTTCGACCCCGACCGCGGTCAGGTGAAGTCGTGGCTGCTCACCATCGTCCACCACAAGGCGATCGATGCCGTGCGCCGCCGCACGAAGCGTAACGAGCGCCCGCTGCCCGATGGCCCCGGCGACTTCATCGCCATCTACGGCCGCCCGCACGAAGAAGCCGCCGCCGGCATGGACGCCGAAGCCGTCCGCGCCGCCGTGCGCCAGGTGCCGGAAGATCAACGCCGCACCATCGAAATGGCGTACTTCGAAGGGCTCACCCACGTCGAGATCGCCGAGCGCATGCAGGTGCCGACCGGCACCGTAAAGAGCAGGCTGAGAATCGGGCTGGAGAAGATGCGCGACGCGCTGCGCGTGAAAGTGCTGGAGACAGAGTGAACTGCGACGAAGCAGAAGAGCTGCTGGGCGCCTACGCCCTCGACGCGCTGCTCGACGACGAAGCGGCCGCGATGCGCACGCACATCGCCGGCTGCGAAGAGCACGCTGCGAAAGTCGCCGGTCTGCGTGCCGTCGCGCTCGAACTCCCGGCGCTCGCCGAGCCGATGACCGCGCCGCCTCAACTGCGTGCACGCCTGCTCGACGCCATCGCTGATGAAGCGGCAACACCACGCCCGATCACCCGTGCCGCATCCACCGCACCGAGAGCCCGCGTCCTCTGGCACCCGTCGAATCGATTCTTCCAACCGAACGCCTGGAGCGCGATCGCCGCGGCGCTCGTCATCGCGCTCGGCGGCCTGCTAGCCTGGAATCTCGTGCTCGTCAATCGCGACGACAGCGGCGTGAGCGAGTTCGCGACACGCGCGACCTCCATCTCCACGCTCAAGCGGTCCGCGGGTGGCAACGCCGGCACCGTCGTCTACTTCGGCGATGACAAGAAGGCCCTCGTCATCCTCGACGACCTGCCGCCGCTCGACTCTAAGAAGAACGTCTACGAGATGTGGGCGATCACCGGCGACGTCGCCAAAGGCATCGGCCTCATCCAGTCCGACGGCGCGCAAACGAAAGCAGTAGTCCCGTTCGACGCCAACGCGACGCAAACCATCGCCATCACCATCGAACCAGCCGGCGGCAGCGACCAACCTACGACAGCGCCCATCATCATCGCCAACTGCATCGCCTGCCCGACCTAACCGACAACCCCGCTAAAGCCGGCGACAAACACGGCGAGCACCGAACAGCACCTCCGTCCCTATGACCATAAACCGCGAAAACCTGCGCGCCGCCTGCCATCCAGAGCGCGTCATCCAGAGCGAAGCGAAGGATCTCCCCCAACCACCTCAACCGCCCCGACAAACACCACGAGCACCGAAACGCACTTCCATCGCCATAACCCCGGCCACGGCCCCAACCCCCGAACCTGCGCTGCACCGAATTACGCGCATCTCACCCGTTAACACCACCACTTCCCTTACATGCGATTGCCCGCCCACTTCCGCGTCATCCGCCCGCTTGCGTGCGGGTTTCGTCCATCACGACACACCCCCCTCGACGCCCATCATCACAGAGCGTGCTTGCGCCGGTTGCAACGGACACGCCTGTGGATGTGGTGCGCGAGGAGGATGGCCATGCAGCGACTCAAATTCGACCTGCGCTGGACGCTCGTTCTGCCGTGGATCGCGTTCTTCGCGCTCGTCATCGTCTACTTCAGCCGCTCCGATAACTCCACGGCATCGCACGCGATCATCTCGCAGCAGCCTGCGCCCACCGCACAGACCGGGCAGCCGTACGACCGCCCCGCACCACCGTCGTCACCAACGGCCACGCTCGCGCAATCGATCCTCGCCGCCGACATCCTGGTGAAGGCCGGCAAGATGGCGCCGCCACCGTCGCTCGCCGAGTCGATGATCGCCGCCGACATGCTGATCAAAGCCGGGCAGATGGCGCCGCCACCAACGCTCGCCGAGACGTGGCTCGCCGTCGACCAGTTGATCAACGCCGGCGAGTTGCCGACACCGCCGTGGGCGCTCGAAGTCGCGCCCATACCGACGATGCGCGAGGTCCTTGAAGCCGCCGACGTCCTCGTGAAGGCCGGGAAGATGGCGCCGCCATCCGGTGCCGCCGACCACACCGTGCAGAACGCGCCGCCACCACCTCGGCCTCCCGTACCGACGAGCACGTCGGTACCCGCGCAGCCCGCCGTAGCGGAGCCAACCGCAACCACCACCAGTCCGACGTCAACCCCGGTGCCGCAACCGACCGTTGTTCCGCCGACCAAGGCCGCCGCGACCGTAGCCGCAACCGGCGGCCCCGGCGGTTGGTACGACGAAGCATTCACCGCCGCCGTCTTCGCCGGCGTCAACCAGCAGCGAGCCAGCGCTGGCCTGCAGCCGCTGTCCGTCGAGCCCCGGCTCGCGAACGCAGCCGCCGCCTACGCAAAGGTCCTCGCCGACAACAACTGGTTCTCGCACACCGGCCCCGATGGCAGCACGCTCGTCACGCGCACCGAAGCCGCCGGCTTCCCGTTCACCGTGCAAATCGGAGAAGTCCTCGCCTGGGGCTCGAACGGCTGGACCGCGGCAGAGATCGTCCAGGCGTGGATGGACAGCCCCGCCCACCGCGAGCAGATCATGAGCGGCATCTACACGCGCGCCGGCGCCGGCTGCTACTTCTCGAAGAGTACCGGTACGACGATGGTCCGCTGCGCAATGGAACTCGCCGGCTCGTAGTCAACAACCGCATGCGTAGGCGCGCGCCGTCCCGTCACGGCACTACGGGAAGATCCCCCGCACTTCCGTCGCCTCCACCACCCGCCGCACCGCCAGGATGTACGCAGCGTCCCGCATGGTGCACGTGTGCTCGTCGCGAATCGCCGCCACTTCGCGGTACGCCTTCTCGATGATCCGCTTGAGCTTCACGTTGACCTCGTCCTCTTCCCAGAAGAACGACTGCAGGTCTTGCACCCACTCGAAGTACGAGACGATCACCCCGCCGGCGTTCGCCAGGATGTCCGGCACGACGTACACGCCCTTGGCGTTGAGGATACGGTCGGCCTCCGGCGTTGTCGGGCCGTTCGCCGCTTCGACGATCATCGGCGCCTGCACGCGCGCCGCGTTGCCGCCGTGCAACTGTCCTTCCAGCGCCGCCGGGATCAGGATATCGACGGGCAACTCCAGCAATTCGGCGTTCGTGATCCGTGCGCCGCGCGCGCCGTCCGGGATCACTCCGTGCTCGTGCTTCATCGCGAGTAGTTCGTCGATGTCGCCGAGCCCGTCGGGATTGTAGAGCCCGCCATTCGAGTCGCTGATCGCGACGATCTTCGCGCCGGCATCATCCAGCAGCTTCGCCGCGACGCTTCCGACGTTGCCGAACCCTTGTATCGCCACGCGCGCGCCTGCAAGCTCCACGCCCCGGTCCCGGCACGCCTCCTGCGCGACGAAGAGCACGCCTCGTCCCGTCGCTTCGACGCGCCCGCTGCTGCCGCCGATCGTCACCGGCTTGCCCGTCACCACTGCGGGCACAGAGTGGCCGTGCATCATGCTGTACGTGTCCATGATCCACGCCATGATCTGCGCGTCGGTGCCCATGTCCGGCGCTGGCACGTCTTCGTCGGGGCCGATCAGCATGTCGATCTCGGCGGCGAACCGGCGCGTCATCCGCTCAAGCTCGCGCCGGCTCAGCGCGCGCGGGTCGACGATCACGCCGCCCTTCGCGCCGCCGTACGGCAGCCCCGCCACCGCGCACTTCCACGTCATCCACATCGAAAGCGCGCGCACTTCATCGAGTGAGACGTTCGCGCTATAGCGCAGACCGCCCTTCACCGGACCGCGCGCCTCGTTGTGATGCACGCGATACCCCGTGAACACACGGATCGAACCATCGTCCATCTGCACCGGGAAGTTGACGGTGAACTCGCGCTTGCAGTGCCGCAGCACCTCGCGCATCCCCTGATCGAGCTGCAGCCGTTCCGCGATCGCATTGAACTGCTCGATCGCGTTGTCGAACGGATTCTCGGCGGGCGCCTGCGCCGCATCACCAGCGTTCATCCCGATCCTCCAGGCACACTGATTGGGACGCGCGAAAGCGTCCTACCCGGCCACCTCCGCCGTCGTCCGCACCCAGTTCCCGTTCGGGTACGGCGCCGTCGGGAAGAACCCGTCGAGCCACGTCGCGGCCATCGCCGCCGCCCCCTCGCGCAAGAACGCGCGGCAGTCCGCCTCGCTGCGCCACGTCGTCGTCTCAATCATCCCGCCGCCGTCGCCGTCACGCGCCAACTCGTGCGAAACGAACCCCGGCTGCCGTTCCAGGTACGGCGTCAACCGGCCCAGCAGCGCCCCACGCCGCTTCTCGAACTCCTCCGCGCGCGCAACAACCGTAGTCCGCTTCAACGTCGCGACGATCATGAAGGCTTCCTTCCCTACACCAGCAATCGCTCGCATTGTACGCCCGCAACTCTCACCAACCATCCCTATCGTTCACGACTGTCATTCAGACCGAAGCGAAGAAATCCACCGCGCCCAGCACGCGACCTCACTAAACACGACCAGATCCCACCCAAGCTCCCCTTCCCTCGCGGGGAAGGGGCCGGGGGTTAGGGCAATTGCACCACCGCCCCCAACCCCCCAAACTACGAACTACCCACTACGAACTACAAACTCCGGAGCAACCCATGACCTACCACGACCTCCTCTACGACGTCTCCGACAACATCGCCACCATCACCCTCAACCGCCCCGACCGGCTCAACGCCATCAGTGGCGGCATGCTCGCGTCGTTCTCCGACGCCTTCCGTGACGCCGACCGGGATCGCCACGTCCGCGCGATCATCCTTACCGGAGCTGGCAAGGGCTTCTGCGCCGGGCTTGACCTCAAGGAGCAGGGCGACTCGTCGAACCCGAACAGCGTCAACGGCTCCGGCGTCGGAGGCATGACGGCGAAGTTCGATTTGGCGAACAGCCCGCCAGTCGTGCTGCACCAGACCGACAAGCCCGTCATCTGTGCCCTCAACGGCGCCGCCGCCGGCTACGGCCTCGACCTCGCGCTCGGCTGCGACATCATCATCGCTGCCGACACCGCCAAGCTCGCCGCCGTGTTCACAAAGCGCGGCGTCCTGCCCGAAAGTGGCGGCACCTGGCTGCTGCCGCGCCTCATCGGCTGGTCGAAGGCCGCCGAGCTCGCGTTCACGGGCCGTACGCTGACGGCGCAACAGGGTCAGGAGTTGGGGCTCGTGAGCCACGTCGTGCCTGCTGCGGAACTGACGTCCGCGTCGCGCGCGCTCGCCGCCGAGATCTGCGCCAACGCTCCGCTCGCAGTGCAGGCGACGAAGCGAATGATGCGCCTCTCGATGGACGAGACCTTCGAGACGAACGTGCACCACGTATTCCTGCAGCTGCTGCCGCTGTTCCGATCGCAAGACTTCACGGAAGGCGTCAAGGCGTTCATCGAGAAACGCGCTCCCGTGTTCGAAGGCCGCTAGCGGCCGCGCACCTACCCCTGCGCGGCCGCCCGCTCACGCGTGCGCTCGCCCGCCATCTGGAACGATATCGGAGACGCCGGAGGGTGGAACCTTGCCGCGCGCACGTCGCGCGCCAGCCGCTCCAGCGGTGACTTCCGGAAGTACGAGCGCCCTCCTGCGATCTCGACGGCCTTCTCCACCGTCGCGATCGCGTGCGACGTCACGGTCTCCTTGCACAGGATCGCCAGCGCCAGCCCGGCTTGCGGGTCCGACGGCGGCGTATCCAGTTCCGCCGCCACCTGATCGCGGATCGATCGCGCCGTGAGGAACTCCGCCTCCATCTGCCCGACCAGCATGTTCGTCAACACGTCGTCACGATTCACACTGTTGATGCCGCCGCCGATCGCCTTGTATGCCTCCGCCCGCGCTTCCTCAGCAATGCCCAGGTACACGCCCGACGCAAGGATCAGGAACCAGCGTCCGACATTTGCGAAAGCTGGCGTCCTCGCCGGCGCGCCCACAGGCAGCCGCGCGCCGACCGCGGTCTCGGGCACGTGCAGGTCCTCGATGATGATGTCGTGGCTCGCCGTCGCCCGCATGCCCGTCGTGTCCCAGGTCTCGACGACCTTCAGCCCGGCGGCCTTCGCGCTAGCGCCGATGATCAGCAACTCGCCCGTCTCGGTGTCCCGTGCGACAAACCGCAGGATGTCCATCCCTAGCGCCTGCGAGCAGAAGAACTTCCGGCCGTTGACGACGTACTCGCCGTCGCGCTTCTCCGCCGTCGTCGGCGTCGTCCAGTCGCCGGCGACGATCGCCTCGGCGCCGTTCGACGCAATGACGATGCCTTCATCTACTATGCGCTTCAGCAGCGGCTCAACCGGCATCTTGTTCCGCCACGCGTCCGCCGTCGTACCGACCTGGAAGAGATGCATGTTCACCGCCAGCGCCGTCGAACCGCATCCGCGCGCGAGCGCCTGCTGTGCGTGCGACATCTCGGCGAGGCCGGCGCCCAGTCCGCCAAGCTCGCCCGGCACCGGAGCGCGCAGGTACCCTGCCTCTTTCATCCGCGCATAGTTCGCGGCGGGAAACTCGCCCGTGCGGTCGTATTCCGCAGCCCTGCTTCGGAACTCGCCCGCCAACTGCTCTGCGACCTTCACCGCGTCTGACATCTGCTCCTCCTCTTCTTCGAACGACCCCTCCGGCCCGTTCGCGACGTTTGCTAGAACGGCTTGGCGATCCCGCCGAAGTCGATCATCGTAACGGCCTTGTCGCCTACGACCCATCCATCGTGACCGGCGGGGATCGTCGCGATATCGCCCTCCTTCAAGTCGAACGTACTCCCGTCCGACATGACGACGTGGAGCTGTCCCGCCGCAAGGTAAACGAAGTGCGGCGCCTCGCAGTACTCCCCACCACCCACGACCGGCTTCTCGTGATCCGACCACTTCCAGCCCGGCTGAAACGTCGCCCGGCCGACACCCGCGCCGGCTATCTCGACGACATCGATCCGTCCGAACTTCATGTTGAGCACCTGATTCGGCGCGTCCAGCGAACCTACTTGTTGATTTGCCATGATCGTTCTCCTCGGCACTGGCTTACCTTGCTGTCGGCCGTAGTCTCGCAGGATCGAAGCGGCACCGTATCGTGGAGATTACGCAGTTCTCGATCCACCGCATACGGAGATTTGCAGCCATCCGGCCCATTTGCGTTCGAATCCGCACGCTCGTTCGACATGACCGGCGTGCCGAAGCGCCTCGGAGACCCGTGCT
>JANNPX010000002.1:0-88740 GCA_031400455.1 Chloroflexota bacterium
TTCATCGACCTGACGGGGCTCTTCGGCAGCGTAATTGCGGCCAACGTCTTCGTGCTGGGGTTTCTCCTCGCGGGGACACTTGCCGACTACAAGGAGAGTGAGCGCCTCCCCAGTGAGCTGGCATCGAGTATCGAGACCATCGCGGACGAGTGCCTGATCACGCACAAGAACAAAGGCGCGCCAGAGGCTCTGAACGCCTTGGCATACATGTCGGAGTTCTCCTCCGCCCTCTGGCGCTGGTTCCACAAAAAGGAACGCACGACGGACCTACTCACACGCCTGAGCGGGATGAACGACTTCTTGCTGGCGTTTGAGTCCCTCACACAACCGAACTTCATCGTGCGGTTGAAGCAGGAACAGAACAATATCCGTAGGATGGTTTTACGGATCGACGCGATCCGGGACACGCCGTTCCTCTCCGTTGGCTATTCCATGTCGTATATCGGCACGGTGGCACTCCTTGGCGGCCTGCTGTTCGCCAACATCGAACCGTATTACCAGGCGATGTTCTACCTGGCGGTCATCGGCTTCCTGCTGATCTATCTGACGGTCCTGATCAAGGACGTCGACAACCCGTTCGATCATTACAAACACGGAGCCGAGAGTGCGTCAGTCTCGCTGAAACCCATATTCGACATCGACGAAAAGCTGCAGGGCTATACCGAAGCGCTCGGGGCGCTGAGCAGCCCTAACGCCCGCTGAGCCAAGCCGTGACGTGGCGAAGGCTCGGCAGTAGCCGTGGCAGCCGATTTCACGTGCTCATAACCGGCGGGATTAATCATGACATATTTTGCATATAATGGGTTGCAATGATAAGTGTGCGTCCGCTATAATTTCGTCAGCAAAGGGAGTAGTCACGAACCCACACACGGTGGGCCGGCCAGCATCGTCAATACGCGGGACCCTCCGCCGGTGCTGGACGCGAGAACCTTCTCGCGAGGTGAGACTTTGCCGATCCAAGCGAGCTTGGATGCGGCAAGGGTCTGCCGCGAGGAGGTTGTGTTTTGCTCAACGAACTGATGGAAATGCTCGGCGGCGACAACGAAGACGGCGAGCGCGAATGCTGCCAGCAACGGCAGGCACGCGCGGGCGGCGTCCGCGGTCTTATTGCGCGCTTGTTCAGCGGCGATGATGATGACGGAAACAACGACCGCACAGGCGACCGCGGGTGCTGTTCGGGCGCGACCGGCGACCGTGTCGCCCGTCGGCGCGACCGGGACGACCAAAACGACGACTTCGACTTCGGAGACTGAGCGAGACACCGCGCCCGGTCGCGTGATCGCGCCAGCCTTAACAGCCATTAGGTCTAGGCCATCATGGCCAACGGCGAAGTTGGAGCCGTCAGTTGCTAGTTGAACTTCTCCCCTGGATCCTCTTCATGGCCTTCGTGCTCGGTATGCTCGCGCTCGATTTGGGCGTGTTCCACCGCAACGCCCACGAGGTTCACCGCCGCGAAGCGCTCGCCTGGAGCGCGGTGTGGATCGGGCTCGCCGTGGCGTTCAACCTTGGCGTGTACTACTTCCAGGGGGCCGACAAGGGACTCGAGTGGACGACCGGCTACGTCATTGAGAAGTCGCTCAGCGTCGACAATGTCTTCGTGTTTCTCATGATCTTCTCGACCTTCGCGGTGCCGGCGCAGTACCAGCACCGCGTACTGTTCTGGGGCATCGTCGGCGCACTGGTGATGCGCGTGTTCTTCATCGCCGTGGGCGCGGCCGTGCTCGATTGGTTCCATTACGCCATCTACATCTTCGGGGCTTTCCTGGTCCTGACCGGGTTGAAGTTCCTCCGCGACTCGGGAGATAAAGTGCCGACGCTTGAGGGCAACTGGCTCGTGCGGATCGTCCGGCGATTCTTCCCGGTAACGGAAGGCTACGAAGGGCAAAAGTTCTTCGTCCGGCGGAACGGCGTCGTGCTTGTTACACCGCTGCTGCTCGTACTAGTCCTCATCGAGAGCACGGACCTCGTCTTCGCCGTCGACTCGATCCCCGCAATCTTCGCGGTGACAGATGACCCGTTCATCGTCTTCACCTCGAACATCTTCGCTATCCTGGGGCTCCGTGCGCTCTACTTCGTACTGAGTGGATATCTTTCCGGCCTCGCCTATCTGAAGCCGGCGCTGGCAGTGGTTCTCGTCTTCGTTGGCACGAAGATGATCATTGTCGACGTGTACAAGATTCCGTCGCTCGTCAGCCTCGCCGTAATCGTCACGATTTTGGCCATTGCAATCGCCGCGTCGTTCCTCAAGACGAGAGCGAACCCTCGCAACCAGAAGTTGGAGCCGACAGTTGCTAGTTGAACTTCTCCCCTGGATCCTCTTCATGGCCTTCGTGCTGGGCATGCTGGCGCTCGACTTGGGCGTGTTTCACCGCAACGCGCACGAGGTGCACCGGCGCGAAGCGCTCGCCTGGAGCGCCGTGTGGATCGGACTCGCCATTACGTTCAACATCGGCATGTACTACTTCCAGGGCTCCGAAAAGGGGCTCGAGTGGACGACCGGCTACCTGATCGAGAAGTCGCTCAGCGTCGACAATGTCTTCGTTTTCCTCCTGATCTTCTCGACGTTCGCTGTGCCGGCGCAGTACCAGCACCGAGTGCTCTTCTGGGGCATCATCGGGGCGTTGATCATGCGCGGCGGGATGATCGCGATTGGCGCGCAACTCATTGCGTTCCACGTCATCATCTACATCTTCGGCGGCTTCCTGATCCTGACAGGGCTTAAGTTCCTGCGCTCCACGGAGGAGGCACCGTCGTTGGAGCGGAATCTGCTCGTCCGTGCCGCCCGGCGCGTATGGCCGGTAAGTGAGAGCTACGAGGGCCAGAAGTTCTTCGTCCGCCGCAACGGCGCTCTGATGATGACGCCGCTGTTCCTCGTGCTGATCCTGATCGAGAGCACGGACCTCGTGTTTGCGGTCGACTCCATCCCGGCGATCTTCGCCATTACCGACGACCCGTTCATCGTTTTCACCTCCAACGTGTTCGCCATCCTGGGCTTGCGTGCCCTCTACTTCGTGTTGAGCGGCTATCTCTCCGGCCTCGTATATCTGAAGCCAGCACTCGCGGCAATCCTCGTCTTCGTCGGCACGAAGATGGTCATGATCGACATCTACAAGATCGATCCGCTCATCAGCCTCGCCGTAATCGTCACGATCTTGATCGTTGCCATCGCCGGATCGTTCGTCAAGCAGAAGGCTGAGCTTCGCAAACCGCAGGCGGTCGCCGACGGGGGCGGGATCGATTGATAACACCGTGATGGCGGCCTTGACGCGCGGTAGATCGACTGTTCGCCGAGCACAGAGGAACATGTCAAACGGAGTCGCTTAAGACTCGCAGTACTTTTCTGGTCAAGACAGCAACAAAGAAAGGGCGTACCGATGCGCAGCGAGACGGTGAAGCAGATAGCCCTTACGGAGGCTATTGAAGAACTTCAAGGAATCCTGGTTTCTCTGAAGACTACGGGAACCTGCCGCGTGAACGGCCATGACCTCCGGATCAGCGACACCGTCAAGCTCGAGATAGAAGCGGAGGCGGACGAGGAGGGTGGCGAGCTCGAGTTCGAGATCGGGTGGACGGGAGTGCAGCCCGCTCAGCGCCCGCACGTGTCGATCCTGATCGGCAGTCGCAACGACCTGCCGGTGATCCAGCCAGCCACGTATGTCCTGGACGGGCTCGGCGTGGCGAACGAGCTGCGCGTGCTCTCCGCGCACCGGACGCCTCGTGAATTACTCTCCTATCTCGCGGAGGCCGACGAGCGCGGAGTCGAGGTCTTCATCGCGGCGGCTGGCGGTGCGGCGCATCTCGCCGGCGTCGTGGCGGCGAATGTGATGACGCCCGTGATCGGGGTTCCCGTTCCCTCCACGAGCTTGCAGGGGCTGGACTCGCTGCTGTCCATCGTGCAGATGCCGAAGGGCGTGCCCGTGGCGACGGTGGCGATCGGCGGCGCCGAGAACGCGGCGCTTCTCGCAGCTCAGATGCTTTCGCTCAAGTATCCCGCTCTTCGTGAGCGGCTCGTGGAATACCGGGAACGTCAGGCTCAGGCCGCGCTCCGGGAGCCAGAGGGCAAGATTGTTCCAGAAACCGCAGGAGTCTAGCGAGCGAGCTGGAAGGCCCAGATGAGGGAACGCATGAAACTACTTGTTACGCACGACGGTTCATCCGCAAGCACTTCCGTGTTCCGGCCGGCGGAGCGGCTTGCACGCCGCATCGGAGGCGACATCGTCCTTCTCCGCATCGATGACCCGCGGAGCGAGCACGAAGATCGGGGCGACGCATACTTCAAGGAACTGGAAGCAGGATGGCAACGCGAGCTGGACGAAATCGCCGCCAGCCTGGCCTGTCCGGCTCGTACCGAAGTACGGCGTCTCATTGAGCATGTTTCGGTCACGAATGCCATCATCGATGCGGCGGTCGGAATACGGGCAGACCTCATCGTCATGGCCACCCGAGGCGAAAACGAATTCCGGCACGCCTTGATCGGCAGCACCGCCCTGGGCGTGATGGCCCGAAGCCACATCCCGCTCGTCCTCGTTCGTTCGGGTTCGGAAGTTCGGGCCGAGCAAGATGCAAGATCCGAAGGGCCGCCGCGACTACTCGTCACGTATGACGGATCTCCGTCGTCCCGGTCCGTGCTTGGACCTGCTGCCGAGATAGCGCGAGCTGGTGGTGGGGAAATCGTGCTGACCTGGATCCACCAACCGATTCATCTCGAAGCGGCACTGGAACCCGATCCGGAGAAGCGCGAGCATGAGATCGCAAAGATCGAGTCACACATGGCAGCGGAGCTGGAGAGCATGGGCACATCGCTATCGTGTCCACACCGCGTGATCGTGCGGCCTCTGACCAATGAGCGCTGGAGTGTCGTCGACGAGATCCGCGCAGTCGCATCAGAGGTGGACGCTGACCTGATCTGCATGGCGACCCGGGGCCATTCCGGGTTCCGCCATCTGTTGTTCGGGAGCACGGCGCTCGAGATGGTCGGCCGAAGCGTCCTGCCGGTCATGCTCGTGCCAGCGGAGCCACCGATCGACACAACCCACGCGGATTGAGGGGCGTCATTTTCTCACGGCTCGGCCGCGACCAAGAAACGCCGCAATTGCTGACCGAGGGCTTCTCCGTCTGGCCCGCAATCGTGCTTGTTGCTCCGGCATGGTCAATCGCCGCGGTCCTCACTGAAACATGTTCCGCCTCAGGAACGTCGCACAAGCGTTGATGTTGCGATTCAGTTACATGCAAGATTATTCATGCTATTTCCGGCGTGTTTCGTTGATTCATACGGGCTGGCCTGCTAGCATAGAACCGAACAAGGGGAGTAACCACGGCCCATGGGCCGCCCGGACGCCGTCAACACGCGCATTTCGCGCCGGCTCCGGGAGACGTCAGTCCTGGTGAGACCTTGCAGAAGCTGGAGCCGGCGCGTAGACCGGTATTCGACTGACGCAAGGAGGAACTCCATGCCGGTCACCGCCCTCTCATCTTCACCCGATCACTCGTCGTCGATCGACCTGGCACACGCCGTGCATCGGGAAGCCCAAGACGCGCGCGCGCATCTGCTCCGGGCCAATCAGGATGACCCTTGCAGCGCTGCATTGCGCCTTCTAAAGAGGATCGATTTCGCGACGGATCGGGCAATCGAAAGCGAGGCGACGGTGCTCCTCACCAAGAGCGCACGCGCACGCGCACGTCTTCTGACAAGTGCCATCCTACTGGAGGCGCGGGTACACGAAGCGCGCACGTATCTTTCGGGCGGTCGCCAGCACGCCTCGCCCTAGTCCGACATCGCACCCTGCGGCGGGACGTCGTGCGAAGACATGAACAACGAAAGGACAGCCAAATGCTGAAACTCAAAGCGTGCCCTCGATGTCGCGGCGACCTCCTCGTGAGCTCGTACTGGGACGACCGTACGGCAGACTGCTTGCAGTGCGGCTACACGAGCAGCCTTCCAGCATCCGAAGCGCTGTCCCCAACACCGAAGTTGCGTGGCGTCCTTCCAGCAGGCGGCGTCACCGTCGCGAAGCGCGCTCACCCGCCCCGCGCGGCGTAACGAGAAATGCCCCCCGACGCCGTTCGGGATCTGTCTTCATTGCGAAGTTGAGCTACATGATCGCCGTCACGGCGCCCCAGTTTGGTGATTATCGCCGCCACCCTTAGCGAATTCGTAGCGTTTTCACGGCGCGTTAGCGCTTGTCAAACTTCGCCCCTCCGTCGGTGAACAACGCTTGGTTGAGCGGGACCGGTGATCAACGCGCGTGAAAGGGATGCGCCAGCTTCGGTTCCGAGGGTGCTCCGTGCTTGTCTTGGTGTCGGCCTTAACGGCTTGCCGCCGGAGCGGCGTCACGGAACCCTCAGCGCCGGTTGCTGCTAACCTTCGGTCGCCTTGGCGGCGGCCTGCGCCGGCCGCTTCAGCATGAAGTAGCTACTCTCCGGCCTCATCAGGGGGAGCAAGCCGGTCAATTCCCAGCCATCCTCGCCGAGTTTGTCGAGGAAGCCGCGGACGAACCCGGTGCGGTGTTCACCGCCCTGTCGGATGTACTCCGCCCCTTCTGAAGAAATCCTGCCTCTGAAATCAACGTACACGACCTTGTATTCCCACTTGTTCATGACCACTCCTAACGTGGCGCTGAACGGGAGCCGTGCAATCCGACCTCCGGCGGCAAGCCTGATCCAGTCTGGCACACCGCACAAGGTGCGTGGCACGGCGTTGGCTGCAGAAATCGTAGCGTTAGCCGGCAATGCCGACGCCGCCGTCGATGACGATGCACTCGCCCGTCACGAGGTCGGCGCCTTCGATGAGGCTCAGCACCAGTTGCGAGACATCCTCCGGCTGGCAGACGGCCTTCAGCGGCGCCTGCCTGATCTGGTGCGCCTTCCCGGCCTCGTACACCTGGTCGCCCAGCCCGCTCTTCAACCAGCGCGTCTCGATGAAGCCCGGAGCGACAGCGTTCACCCGCACGTCCGGCCCCAGCACCCGCGCCAGCGCGATCGTCATGTTGATCAGCGCCGCCTTCGACGCTGCGTAGGCGATCGAGCTGCCGACGGCCCGCACGCCCGCCACCGACGCGATGTTTACGATCGCGCCGCCGCCGCTCTGCTTCATCGCCTTCGCCGCGGCGCGCGCGCAGAAGAAAGCGCCCTTCACGTTGACGTTGAAGACGTCGTCCCAGTACTCGGCCTTCATGCCGTCCAGATCCTGGAACGCGACGAAGTGCGTCATAGCGGCGTTGTTCACGAGAATGTGCAGCCCGCCGAACGCGTCGACGGTCTGCGCCACCATCGACTGCACTTGCGCGTCGTCCGACACATCCGCACGCACGAGCAGCGCCTTCGCGCCCTCCGCCTCGACCAGCCGCACAGCCTCCTTGGCGTCGTCCTCCGACCGCGAGTAGTTGATGACGACGTTCGCGCCCCGCTTCGCGAGGTCGATGGCCGTAGCGCGTCCGACGCCCACTGCCGATCCGGTCACAATCGCCGTCTTGCCGCGCACGTCCATGCTGACTCCATTCCATGATGCGTTGCTGAAATCTCGATGATCTTGCCAGCCAGTCGTTGCTGGGGCTAGCCGATCGCGGCCACCACGTCGAAACTTATGGTGCCGGGATGGCAAACGTGCGCGAATGAGTGGGTGCTAGACTGCCCGCATGAGGGAACCGATGAAGGGACTCGTGGTCTGTGGCGGCAAGGGCAGCCGGCTCCGGCCGCTGACGTATACCGGGGCGAAGCAGCTCGTCCCCATCGCCAACAAGCCCATCCTCTTCTACGCGCTCGAACAACTCGTCGAAGCCGGCATCCGCGAGATCTCGATCATCGTCTCGCCCGAGACAGGCGATCAGGTCCGCCGCGAGGCCGGCGACGGTGCCCGCTTCGGCGCGCGGATCGACTACATCGAGCAGCTCAAGCCCGGCGGGATCGCACAGGCCGTCGGCCTCGCGCGTGACCGCATGGCCGGGGCGCCCTTCGTGACGTTCCTCGGCGACAACTTCCTCACGCACGGCATCGTGCCGTTCGTCGACGCGTTCGCCGCCTCGAACGCCAACGCGGCGATCCTGCTTAAGCAGGTGCCTGACGCGACCCAGTTCGGCGTCGCCGAGTTCGACGGAGAGCGCCTCGTGCGGGTCGTCGAGAAGCCGAAGGAGCCGCCGAGCGACCTGGCCGTCATCGGCATCTACATGTTCACCAGCCGCGTCTTCGATGCGATCGACAACATCAAGCCGTCCGCCCGAGGCGAGCTGGAAATCACAGACACGATCCAGTGGCTGCTGGACAACGGCTCTGAAGTGCGCGCCGATGTCGTCGAAGGCGACTGGATCGACACGGGCAAGCACGACGACCTGCTCGCGGCGAACCGCATCGTCCTCGAGATGCTCGGTGACGACCGCAGTGGCGGCGCCGTCGACGAAGCATCGACGCTGCAAGGGCGCGTTGTACTGCAGCCCGGCTGCACGATCGTCAACAGCTCGATCGACGGTCCCGTGATCATCGGTGAGCGCACGCGCATCGAGAACGCCTACATTGGCCCATTCACGTCCATCAGCCACGACTGTTCGATCACCGAAAGCGAGATCGCCGGCAGCGTGGTGCTCGAGAACACCACCATCGCGCGCCTCGGCCACCGGATGGAGCAGAGCCTCATCGGCCGCAACGTCGAGCTAGTCGGCGACGACCGCAAGCCGCGCGGCTACCAACTCGTACTCGGCGACTTCAGCCGCATGCGGGTGCCCTGATGCGCAGAGTGTTCGTCGCCGGTGGCGCAGGCTTTATCGGCAGCAACTTCATCCGTCACCTCATGCGCCAGCAGCCTGACATCGACGTCGTGAACTTCGACGCGCTCACCTACGCCGGCAACCCGGCGAACCTCGCCGAGGTCGCAGGGAACCCGCGCTACAGCTTCGTCCACGGGAACGTCGCTGACGCTGGAGCGGTAAACGAGGCGATGCGTGGCTGCGATGCCGTCATCAACTTCTCGTCAGAGACACACGTCGATCGCTCAATCGAAGATGCCTCCGATTTCATGGAGACGAACATCCGCGGCGCGTACAACGTCCTCAGTGCCGCTCGCGATCTCGGCGTCGAACGCGTGCTGCACATCTCCACGGACGAGGTGTACGGCCCGGCGACGGAGGAGAATCCCCGCCGCGAGGACGACGCCTTCGCGCCTCGCAGCCCCTACGCCGTCAGCAAGGCCGCCGGGGACATGATGTGTCACGCATTCGCCGAGACCTACGGGCTGCAGGTGGTCGTCGCGCGTCCGGCGAACAACGTCGGCCCGAACCAGTATCCCGAGAAGGCGATCCCGCTGTTCGTGACGAACGCGCTCGATGGGCAGCCGCTGCCCGTCTACGGCGAGGGTCTGCAGATGCGCGACCGGCTGTATGTCGAGGACAACGTCCGCGCGTTGATGCTCCTGCTGGAGCGGGGTGAGAAGGGCGAGGCGTACAACATCCAGGCTGGCAATCATGTATCGAACATCGACGCCGCCCGCGCGGTCCTCGACCTGCTCGACAAGCCGTACGACCTCATCCAGTTCGTCGAGGACCGCGCCGGCCACGATGCCTGCTACTACATGGACTGGTCGAAGCTTCGCGCGCTCGGCTGGCAACCCGAATACGACTTTGACGCTGCGATGGAGCGCACGGTGAGGTGGTACGCCGACCATCGCGACTGGTGGGAGCCGATCAAGAACGGCGACTACAAGCGCTTCTACGAGCGCCAGTACGGCGAGCGCCTGGCCAACGCGCGGCCATACTCCGAGTAAGCGCAACGCCGCGCACGTTACACTTGCTCGATGCGCATCCTCATCACCGGCGGAAACGGACAGCTCGGCCGCAGCCTGCAAGCCGCGCTCGCGGATCACGACGTGGCCGCGCCGGGCCACGCTGAGCTTGACGTTACAAACTTCCGCTCCGTTGACGACGCCGTGCAACGACACACCGCCGATGTCGTGATCCACGCCGCCGCCCTAACCGACACCATTCGATGCGAGCGCGACCCAACCGCCGCCCGGGCAATCAACGGCCTGGGCACCGAAAACGTCGCGAAGGCCGCTCGCCGCGCCCGAGCGCGACTGGTGGCCGTGAGCACGAACGAGGTCTACGACGGCAAGAAGACCACACCGTACATCGAAAGCGACCGCACCGGCCCGTTGAACGCCTACGCCATCTCGAAGCTCGATGGCGAATGGCTGGCATCGGCCGCCTGCCCCGATACGCTGATCGTCCGCACGTCTTGGCTCTACGGAGACGGCGGCAACAACTTCGTCGAGAAGGTTCGCGCCGCAGCCGCGTCCGGCCGCAAGCTCAGCTTCACAACGGATGAGATCGCGACGCCCACCTCCACCACCGATCTCGCTGAGGCAATCGCCGCGCTGATCGCGGCCAGCGCACCCGCAGGCGTTTACCACCTGACCAACAGCGGCGAAGCGTCGCGATACGAATGGGCGGTTGAAATCCTGCGGCTCAGCGGCATGGCCGATATCGCCATCGAAGCCGTAACCATGGACCAGCTCCGCGCCGGCGGCTACGACGGCCCTGCAAAGCCGCCCTACTCGGTGCTCGCGAATACACGCGCCGCGTCGTTGGGAATCGTGCCGCGAACATGGCGCGCGGCACTCTCCGCCTACTTCGAGCGCGCGCGGACCCTTGCCGATGGCTGACGCTGAGCCGCGCGTCGGCATCATCATCGTCAACTACAACAGCGCGCCGTTCATCGACGCGTTCTGCGCTTCCATGAAGGCCGTCGACTACGCCAATCACCGCCTCATCGTGATTGACTCCGGATCGTCCGACGGCTCGATGTCCACCATCGAGACGGCGTTCGCCGATTGCGCTGACTTCGAGGCCGTTCGCTGCGATGAGAACGTCGGGTTCGCCGCTGGCGCCAACCTGCCACTTGATCTCGGTCTACTCGACGGTTGCGATTTTGCACTCCTCCTCAACGACGACACCACGCTCACGCCCGACTTCCTTTCGCAGATGGTCGCCGCGGCGGATCCGAAGACCATCGTGGTGCCGAAGATCCTGTACTCGGACGACCACCGACTCGTCAGCACGCACGCCGGTGGGTTCGACTGGCGTCTCGGCGTCTTTCGCGACACGTTTGCCGGCCAGGCCGACGGGCCGGCGACCAACGTGCGGCGTGATGGGCTCGCGACAGCGAGCTTCTGCTGTGCGTTGGTGCCCGTGCAGGCGTTCCGTGACGCCGGCAGGCTCGACGAGCGATTCTTCATGTATTACGAGGAAACAGATTGGATCCGGCGCGCCCAGCAGCACGGCTACACGATCCGTTACGAGCCGTCGGCCGTGATCTACCATCGCGAAAGCGGATCCAGCGGCGGCGGTTGGATGACGCCCTTTAAGCAGTACTACGCCACGCGCAATCGGCTCTACCTCGTGCGAAAACACGCACGCTCGCGCAGCGCTTACGCATACTTCACCGCCTACTTCTTGTGCACGCGCGTCGCCACGGCGGCGAAGCTCGCTGCCCGCCGCGAATGGCGGCTACTGCGCGCGATGGCACTCGGCACCCTCGACTATTATCGCGGCCGCATGGGACGCACGCGGCAGGTCGGTGACCTGTGAGGATCGCGATCGATGCCTCGTCCGTCCCAGCCCGGCCCGCAGGCGCCGGCGTCTACGCCATCGAACTGGCGCGTGCAATGATCGAGCGAGACCGACACGACGGCTATGCGCTGTTCGCGCGCGGTCACTGGCTGGACAACGAGATCGCCGCGCACCGCAACTGGCGCATCGAACGGGTACATGCCGCATCGCGCGCGGCGCGGCTCACCTGGGAGCAGGTACAACTCCCGCGCGCGCTCCGTCGACTCGCCGTCGACGTGCTGCACTCGACGCACCACACGCTCCCACTCGCGCCCGCCAGCTTTCGCCGCGTCGTCACCATCCACGACGTGACGTTCTTCCGCATACCGGAGCGCTATCCCCCCGCAAGGCGGCTCTACATGCAGACGCTCACGCGTCTCGCCGCGCGCGTCGCTGATGCGATCATCGTTCCGTCGAACACCGTGCGCGACGACGTGATCAAGGCACTGCACGCGCCTCCGGAGAAGATTGCCACCGTCTACGAAGCCGCGGCGTCCCGCTTCAAGCCGGTCGCGCCGGACGCCGCGAGCGCGGTCGCGCGCGAATACGGCGTCGACGGACCGTACGTGCTGAGCGTTGGCAGCCTCGAGCCCGGCAAGAACCGCTCCCGACTGATCCGCGCGGTCGGCATGATGCGCGACGCCGGCTCACCGTGCCGCCTCGTTATCGTCGGCCAGAAGGCCTGGCACTATGAAGCGGAATTCGCACTCGTAGAGCGCCTGAGCCTCGGCGATCGTATTTCGTACCTAGGCTACGTGGCGGAGGACGACCTGCCCGCGTTGTACGGCGGTGCAACGGCGTTCGCCTTCCCGTCGTTATATGAGGGCTTCGGGCTCCCCGTTATCGAGGCGATGGCGTGCGGCACGCCCGTCCTTACGTCGAACCTCTCCGCCACCGAGGAGGTCGCGGGCGGCGCTGCGGTCCTGGTCGATCCTCTATCCATCGAGGAGATCCGGCATGGACTCGCCAGTCTGCTGAACGAGCCATCCTTGCGAGAAGAACTCACCGCAAAGGGACTCGCGCGCGCAGCGGAGTTCAGCTGGCGGCGCGCGGCGGACGAAACGCACGCCGTGTACGAACGCGCCGTGCAGCGCGACGGCGCCGTCACATGAGCATCGCCATCTCGATCGTCATCGTCACGTACAACTCACGCGCGGTGGTCGGCCGCTGTCTCGATTCGCTGCGCGAGCACACGACGCACGAAGTCGTCGTCGTCGACAACGCATCGCCGGACGGCACCGCGGACATGATCGACCGCGACTATCGCTGGGTCCGAACCATCCGCCGTGGCAAGAACGGCGGACTCTCCGCCGCGATCAACGACGGCGTGAAGGCCGCAACCGGCACGCACATCATGCAACTCAATCCGGATGTACGCGTCGAATCAGACGTGTTTACACCGCTGGCGCAGTGTCTCGCTGAACATGCCGATGTCGGTGTCGTCGCGCCAAAGCTGCTCAACGACGACGGCTCCCTCCAGCTAAGCTGCCGCGCGTTCCCTGGCTACTCGACTGCCCTCTTCAATCGATACTCCGCGTTCACGAAGCTCCTCCCCGGCAATCGCTACTCGCGCGACTACCTCATGGCGGATTTCGACCACGCGTCGCAACGTGACGTCGACTGGGTGAGCGGCGCCGCGCTCATGTTCCCGCGAACGATCTTCGATGCGGTGGGCGGATGGGATGCGGGCTACTTCATGTTCAACGAGGATGTGGATTTCTGCCACCGCGTGCACGATGCCGGGTATCGGGTCGTCTACTACCCCACCGTCGCTGTCTACCACAGCATCGGCGCCAGCCAGAGCACGTCGACGCGGCTGATCATCGAGCGGCACCGCAGCATGTGGCGCTACTACCGCAAGCATCTGCGTGGCAATGCCGCCCGCAACGCGATCACCGCCGCCGGTATCACGGCGCGCGGCGTGGCGATGCTCGCTGCGGCGCGCGTACGGCAGATCACCTCGAAACGGGAGCCTGCGTGAGCGACGTGCTAGTCGCGTGAGGCATTCTGCGGCGCGAATACGCGCTGCCGCAGCCAGACGATGCTTCGGCTGTTCCACATCGTCAGGATGTAGCCCAGCCTCGCCAGCGTAACGACGACAATCGCTGCCATCGCGGCGAGTACGGAGAGTTCGATCCACGTCTGCTGGAAGTAGTGGAGCAGAATCGCGCCCACCGAAAACAGCGCTGCGAGCCCGTAGATCACGACAAGCATGCCGCGTGGTCCTGCGCCGTACGCCTCCAGCCGGTGATGGATGTGATCCTCGTCGCCGATCATCGGGTGTCGATGCTGGAGCAGCCGCCGCGTCGGCGCCAGCACGAGGTCCAGGATCGGATAGCCCAAGGCGACCAGCGGCACGGCGATGAACACCTCGTTCGAGGGTCCCGTGGCGGCGCGGATGGACAGCGTGCCCAGCACGAATCCCATCACGTATGCACCCGAGTCGCCCACGTAGGCGGACGCCGGTGGCAAGTTGAACGGCAGCAGGCCCAGGCCCGCGCCCACGAGCGCCACGAGCAGGAGTGCCACCGTCGGGTGTGACGCGTGCGCCGCGACCTGCGCGACCGTCACGCATGCAAAGATGCCGACGCCGAGGGCGACGCCGTCGCGCCCGTCGATGAAGTTGATCGCGTTGGTCATCGCATAGATCCAGAGAACCGTCGCGAAAAATCCAGCAGGGCCGAGATGGATGCTCGAACCCCATGGAAGGCCGATATCGTCGATGCGATACCCGGCCATGTACGCCGCCGTCCCGCCGGCAAGGAACACGGCCGATCGAAACGCCGGGCTCGCGAGCTTGACGTCGTCGAAGAACCCCACGAGGAACACAAGCGAAGTGGCCGCAAGCAACCCGAGGAAACTGCCGGATTTCGGCGAGAGGAATTCACTCGCGTGCGGTGAGACGGCCGACGCGATAAATGGTGTCAAGCCGAACGTGATGATGAATACGGCTCCGCCCCAGCGGGGTTTCTCCATCGTGCCGCGCACATGGAAGAGCGTCAGAAAGCGCTCGGTGCGGGAGACGGCCATCAGCAACAGCGTCGACGCCAGGCCGATGCCGATCGAGAGAACGAGCGTGAGCAGATAGATATCGAGCATGACTCTCCGCTAGCTGACCGTCCCCTACTCTACCACCGGGCTCACGGCGCAATCATGTCCGAGTTATGTCACCTTACAGCACTTCGTGCCCAAGCGTGCGCTCGACGGAGTCGCCCGCTCGACCGAGCGCCCAGTTCGCGTCCGTGTCGGCAATCGTGACGCGCCGAAACGCTGCGCGGCCCAGCCGGTCGACGAGCGCGGCATACTGGTCCCCAAACCGCGATTCCCATGTTTGCAGATAGCAAACCCCGCGCAAGTTGGCCTGCAACGTCTCCTTCAGGCACCCGAAGCAAGGTTGCAGCGTTGTGTACAGCGTGCATCCATCGATGGCTACGCCGAACCGCGCCGCTGCTAGCAGCGCATTCTGCTCCGCGTGCACGCAGATGCAGAGATCGTAGCCTTCGCCGGAAGCGTATGCCTGTGGATTGGCGCATCGCTCGCAGCCCCCGTCGTCGCAGTTCAGCATCGCCGATGGCGTGCCGTTGTATCCGGTACTCAGGATCCGTCCCTCGCGCACGATGATCGCGCCAACGCGACGGCCAGTGCAGTTAGCCCGCGCTCGCACCGCGAGCGCGATGCCCATAAAGTACGCGTCCGGCTCAGGGCGTGGCATGTGTACTGGTGATCGTGGCATCGGTCACCGGCAGATCAATGGTGCCCGCCGACACACTGTCGATGCGCAGGCGCGAGCCCGCGTACCCGACGGTCACGGACTGTCCGTAGAAGCGCTCAAGCGTCGATTGGGGTATCTGCTGCGCGCAGTCCATCTTGCCGACGATCCGCTGGAGGTTCGTGATAACGATGATCTGACCGTCCGTACACGATAGGCCCAACAGAGTGATCACCTCGGACGCGACGGCCGTCCCACCCGGCAATCGCTCGATCTTGCCGATCGTTTCGCCGTCGCCGAAGGGCTGGGCTCCACTCGGCTTCTTTTCGTCCGTATTGAGATTGCATGCCGGCAGCGACAGCGTGCCGATGAGCACGCACATCACGACCAGCACCCGCGCGAGCTGAATCATCCCGACTCCTCTGGCCGCAATGCGTCCATTGCCAGCCGAACCGCCCCGAGGATCTGCGCGTCCTCACCCAACTCCGACGCCGAGATTTTGGTCCTCAACGGCGTGCATCGGTGCACCATCTCACGGATCGGTCCGAGAAACCACTCGCCTTGCGCGGCCGCAACGCCGCCGCCGAAGATCACGGCCTGCGGATCAAGCACGGCGATGATATCAACGGTCGCCATCGCAAGGTACTCCTGCACCTCACTCACCCATCCCGCAGCGTCCGTCTCGCCCGCCTTCGCGGCATCGAAGAGGTCCGCCGTCTTCGCGTGCTGCCCTAGCAACTCGATCGCCTTCGCAGCCGCAGCTCGGCCGCCCACGACGCTCTCGAGACAGTGCTGCCAGTCGCCCGCACGCAGTTGTTCGCGCGTCATCGGGAAGAATGCGACCTCCCCGGCGAGGAAGTGCGCACCTCGCCGAAGGCGCCCGTCCAACACCAGTCCGGAACCGATACCCGTCCCCAGGGCGATGAAGACGTGGTCGCGCAGCCCTTTCGCCGCGCCGATCCATCCCTCGCCAACGGCCGCGGCGTTCGCGTCGTTCTCTATCGCCACCGGCACACCGCGTGGGCCGCCCAGCAGCTCGGCGATCGGCACATCGTTCCACCCCGGCATGTTCGCGATTGAGCTGACGGTTCCGCCCCGCGGATCGACGGCGCCTGGCAGCGCGACTCCGATGGCGGCGACCTTGTTGCCGATCCAGACGCCCCGCACAAGCTCGTCGATCGTCTTGCCGATGCGGGCGAGCACCTCCTCCGGCGAGCCTGCCGCCAACGGAGCCGCCCGTCGAGCCTCGATCTCGCCGTCTTCGTTCGCGATCACGACGCGGACGTTCGACGCTCCGAGGTCCACGCCGGCCATGAATTGTGAGGGCATACACAAAGCGTAGCGGCGAGGACGCCTAGCGAACAGCGCGGTTGTCCGTCGCGCATGGTGACCTATACTCGCTCCGTAGCCGCGTAGTACGCGGACCGTAGCCGCGCAACCCGCGGCCAGCCGCCCCGGATCGGAGGGTTCACGTGACGCTGCTCGCCGGCGCCGCAGAAGTCGTCATCACACCGCCCGTCGGCACTCACCTCGACGGCTACGGTGCGCGCGAGACCGGCTCGACGGGCGTACACGACGACCTGCATGCCCGCGCGCTCGTCATCGATGATGGCGTCACGCAAGCAGCGCTGGTCTCGTGCGATCTGATCGGCGTTGACCGGCGTCTCGTCGCAAGAGCGCGAGAGCTTGCCGCGCATGCCACGGGCATCCCGGCGGAACACATGCTCATCGCCGCGACACACACACACGCTGGCCCCGCCGGCCTGCGCGCCGATCTCGATGAGCCGCTGACGGAGATCACCGCGCGCCTCATCGCCGGTGCGATCGACGCCGCGCACCGCGGCAAGCGTCCTTCGGTCCTGAAGGCGGGTCGCGGCAGTGTCGATACCGTCAGCCAGAACCGGCGCGATCCTGTCGGCTCGGCGGATGACGCGCTGCGCGTGCTGCTCTTCGATTCACCCAATACGCGTGACGGTGCGATCGCATCGATCGTCAACTTCGCCTGCCACCCAACCGTCCTCTTCCACACCAACATGCAGATGAGCGCCGATTACCCCGGCTACGCGCTGAGTACCGTTAAGGGCATCGTCGGTAACGCGCCATCACTCTTCTTCAACGGCGCGTGCGGCGACGTTAATCCGGCATGGATCGAGCAGGACCACCACGAAGCGCAACGCGTCGGATCGATCGTCGGCGCCGAGGCCGCCCGGCGGATGCAGGAGCTGCGCCCGCTCGGGGCGCAGCAGCGAGTCTGGAACATCCGCTGGGACGAACTCACCGACAAGCCGATAAGCGGATCCCTCATCGAGCCCCGCATCCGCGTCGCGACTCGCGAGATCGAACTGCGCCTGCGTCAACTCGACGCGCCAGAGGCGTACGCCCGGCGCCTGGTCGATCTCGAACGCCAACGCGCCGAACTCACAGCGACCGACATCGAAGGCCGCCGCCGGCTGATGGAGCAGATTACGCAGGCCCAGGGCGAACGCGGAGTGGCAGCACGGCTGCGCCCCGGCGGTCCGCATTACCTCCGCCCGGAGATCCAGGCGATCGGCCTCGGCGACGGATGCGCCATCCTCGGCCTGCCCGGCGAATTCTTTGTCGAGACGGCGCGGCAGATTCAAGCCGCGGCCGGCATCCAGCACCTGATGATCGCCTGCTACGCCAACCACCACGTGTTTTATGTCGTTCCGCGTCACGAGTTCGGACGCGGCGGCTACGAGCCGGGCGTCGCGATGCTCGACGAGGGCGCGGAAGAGACGATCCGCCTCGCCGCCCTCGATCTCCTCCGCGAGGTCAACGCCTGAGCCGTGGTGACTCATCGTGACCTGAACCGCCGCGCCAGATACACTGCGCTCTCAGCAAACCGATGGGAGACACGCTCGCGTGACCAAGCGCATACTCGTCTTTGAGGCTCACGGCGACGATATGGAATTCTTCGCGGGTGGCACCATCGCGAAGTTCGCCGCCCTGGGGCACGACGTAACCGTTGTTGTCGCCACGGATAACGACAAGGGCTCGTTCGAGCTTTCCGCCGATGAGATGCGAGCCGTTCGCGACAGAGAGGTCAATGGCGGCGCTAAGGTGCTGGGCGTGAACCGCGTCATCCCGCTCGGATACTCAGACGGTGACCTAGCGTACGATGCACCTCCGCGCGTGTTGCGGGGTCAGTTCATGCGGATCATCCGCGAGGTAAAGCCGCACATCGTGTTCACCTGGGATCCGTTCACCCCGTACGAGGGGCATCCCGACCACCGCGCCGTCGCCGTGGCAGCGAACGAAGCGGCAACCTTTTCGCATTTCCCGAGCTTCTACCCGGAGCAGATTGCCGAGGGCCTTCAGCCGCACTGCGTCGGCGAACAGTGGTATTTCGCGAAGTCACCGCGCGACCAGAACAAGTTCGTCAACATCGACAGCTACATCGACAAGAAGGTCGACGCGCTCTGCCAGCACGAGGCACAGATGGTGCTGACCGTCGCCGATATGAAGATCCATCTCGAAACGTCCGGGCTGAGCGTGCCGTGGCTCGAAGAGCTCGATCCGCACGACTTCCGCGACGTGATCACAAAGCAGATGAAGGCCGCGGGACGGGCGGTCGCGGAGCGCTCCGGGTTAGGCTGCACGTACGCCGAGGGATTTCGACGCACCCGATATGGCGGCATCGAATCGCTTGCCAAGGATCAGCAGATCGTTGAGGACGTTTCGTGAAGCTTGGATGCTCGTCCTGGTCGTACCACGCAGCGTTTCGCGCCGGTCGCATCGATCAGCGCGCCTGGCTTCGCCTCTGCGCCGAAGAGATGGAGATGGACGGCGTGGAACTCGTCGACCTCCACTTCCCGACGACCGACCCGCTCTACCTGCGCGATATCAAGAAGCTCTGCACCGACCTGCAACTGACCATCGGGGGTGTGGCAGTCAGCAACGACTTCGGCCCCGACGACCGTCGCGCCCTCGAAGCCTCAAAAGTGAAGCAATGGTGCGACGTGGCCGCCTACCTCGGCGCGCCCATCGTGCGCGTCTTCGCAGGATGGGTACCGCCGCAGCGTGTCGAGGAGCGGCCGGGGCGAATCGTCGGCGCATTCCGCCGCGTCTTCGGCGGCCCGAAAGTCGACCCGCGCCGGCTGTGGTCCGACGTCACGGCAACGCTGCGCCAGTGTGCCGACTACGCAGGCGAGCGCGGCGTCGTGCTGGCGCTACAGAACAATCGCAGCGATGGCATCGTGGGCGCGGCGGCGCAGCTTACCCAGTGCGTCCACGACGTCGGGTCACCGTGGCTGCGCATCTGCCTCGACCCGGCCGACTTCGGTGACCCAGCAGCGATCGACCACGCGCTGACTGGCATCGTGCAGGTCCACGCGCGAATGCGCGACGTGCGTCCCGACGGCAGCGACGCCCAGATTCACTGGCCGGGGTTGATCCAGGCGCTGAAGCTCGCGCCGTATCGCGGGTTCATCATGCTCGACTACGAAGGCGCCGAAGACCCGGAGATCGCCGTCCCACGATCAGCGCGCTATCTGCGCGGGGTTCTCCATCTGCTTCAGCGTCAGCAGTTGCTTTCCGAGTTCAGCTCCGACCCGCCGGACGAAGCGGCAGTCGAGTCGGGAGCCGAACCTGCGGCCGACTCGGATCGCTGGGATGCCACGCTGGCCGCGAAGGCGGCGTTCCGCGCGGAGACCTCTGCCTCCGGATGACGATCCGCGCGGTCATCTTCGACCTCGGCCACACCGTCTGGGACATCACCCCGCAGCCCGAGGCGCTCGCCCAAGCTTACGTCGAGTTCCGCGCACAGCTGACCCAGCGCACAAACCGCGCGAACCTGCCGGCCGCCGCCGACTTCCAGCGCAGCGTGCGCGACGTCCTCGTCGACGCATCGAAGACGTACGTCGCGGATAGCAGCGATCTCCGCGAACCTCCTTCGCACGAATGGGTTCACGAAGCGTGCACTCGCCTAGACGTTGTCGGTATAGACGACGCGCTGCTCCGCGAACTCGCACCACCGCTGTTCGCCACGGAGATCCACGGACTTCTCGTGAGCGACGGCACACGTGAAGCGATAGCCGGGCTCGAAGACGCCGGCTACCTGCTGGGTTGCATCACCAACACCCTCGCCGACATGGCGTCCATCCGCGCAATGCTGCGCAAGCACGAACTCGAGGAGATGATGCGGAGCGTGGTCGTATCCACCGAAGAGGGGTGGCGCAAACCACATCGGGCACTCTTCGAGAAGGTGATGCGCGAACTGGGCGCTGCGCCCGGAGAATGCGTATTCGTCGGCGACAGCCCGATCCACGACATCGGCGGCGCAAGAGCGGCGGGGATGTACGCGGTGCTCACGCGGCAGTACGTGACCCGACCGTACCCGAGCGACGCCCCAGAGCCCGACGCCGTGATCGACCATCTGCGCGAGCTTCAGGGGCTGTTGAGCCGTTTCGAATTGACGGAGTAGTCGGAACTTACCCGCGGATGCGCTCGCCGCTCGCGCGTGCAAGCGGATTCGCGCCGCGCGACTCGGTGCTGCGGACCTGCTCCGCACGCTCCGCCTTCGCGCCGGCGAGATCCTTCTCGGCGCTGTCGAGGAGATCCTTGGACGATGTCCCGTCCTCCGGGAAGCACACGATCGCGACGGATGCCTTTAGCGGCTCGGGCGAGCCGTCGTCGCCGAACACGGAGACCTGCGACAGGCTAGCGAGCAGCCGTGTCGTCACCGATACGGCCGCAGCACGGTTCGTCTCGGGCAGGAGCACCGCGAACTCGTCGTTCCCCAGCCGCGCCACCAGTTCCGGCGGCGATACGGCCTCCGCCAGACTCACAGCCGCGCTTCGCAGCAGCCGGTCACCCATCGACTGCCCGTACGACGCGTTGAACTGCCCGAAGTCGTCCAGGTCGACGACGATCACGGAGAGCGTTTTCGCATAGCGGCCACAACGGATCAGCTCCTGCTCGATCGCCTCGGAGAGAAACCGCCGGTTGTGTACCCACGTGACCGGGTCGATGTCGTTGAATCGCGCCGTATCCTCGAGCGTCGCGATATCACGCATCGCCAGTGTGAAGTGCCCCACGAGCAACTCGACGATCGACGCGTCTATCTTGTTGTGGTCGAACCCGAACGTCACGACGCCGTACGGTTCTCCTTCGACGAGCATGGGAACCAGCGCCACCTTCTTGATGCCGAGCTTCTCTTCGGCCGCGCGGACAACTTCCGGCGCGATGACGCCATCCCAGAACTCGACCAGCGAGTCGCGTATAACCACCTCGCCGCCCTCGATCACCAGGCGCCGAAAGTGATTGACCGGCAGATCCAGTTCCATGACCGTCAGGTCTTCCTGCAGCGCGTCCATCGCGCGCTCCAGGAGCGGCTCAACGATGCCTTCAAGAGGCGCCGCCGTCAGCACATCCCGCTTCTTGTCCAGCACCAGTGGGTAGACGAACAGGGACTCGGTGACGGTGGGCGCCTTCTCCAGGAATGCGCTCATCATCTCGCTGGAACTGCCCGCGCTGTGCAGGAACAATGACAGGATGACGAGATCGAACAGACGTCCCTCACGCCCCTCGGGGCGCGATGTCTCCACGGACTCGATCGCGACGTGCCCGACGGGCTCTCGCCCGCTCCGGTCATCCTTCTTTGTTTGCAACCAGCGCATCTGCCACCTAGTCCTCGGAGAGCTTAATCACCATCGTCTGTTCGTTGTGCACTTCAACCTTCACTTCACGCGCCATGGCGTGTGAAACCGCAGCGCCAAGCACGTCAGGGAGCAGCTCGCCCGTAGATTCGGCCGCGACGATCGCGGTGCCGTTGCTGTAACTCAGCAGCGATATGTCCCGCACGCCTTCCAACCCCAGAAGGGCCCGGTGCAGCGGCACCAGGTCAACGCCGCGCCGCTTGTCCTCGACCGTGATGCGGTAGGTGCGCGGCAGCAGCTCAAAACCCCGCTTCGCAGCGACGGCAGCCGACTCCGGCGGCGGCTCGTCGGTGCGCGTTGCGGGCTGCGTGTCATCGTCGTATTCGAGCTGCGCGGCTGTCGTCGTTTGCGGCGATGGGTCACGGATGATGGCCGGGCGCGGCGGCATTCCAAGGGGAATGCGCGGCAACTGAGGCGAATCATCCCACTCGTCGTCGACCGTCGCCGGCCCTTGTGGCTTCGTCACAAGACGCTTCGGCGCGGCATCTACCGGCGAACTGGCGCCGTCACTGGCGCCGCCCATCAGCGCATCGACGCGCGATGCCAGCCACCGCAACTCATTACGCGTCTCGTCGAGCTCGCGGCGCAACTCGCGCGCCACCTGTTCCCATGACGCGCCTTCGATCAGCGCCTCCGCGTCGTCGCCGTGCTCGGCGGTCGCCGGTGCGGTCGCCCGCTCGGCTTGCTGCGCTTCGATGCGGCGCAGTGTCGCTTCGATCGCCGACTCATCGACGGCTCCGCGCGGCTCACTCGCCGCGTCCAGATCTGCCTCGATCGATGCGGCACTGTGGAGTTCGCGCGGCGTAGGTGCTCCTGCGGCTTCGTCGCTCGCATCCACAGACGCCACATCGGCGCGCGCCGCTTGCTGCGCTTTGATGCGCCGGAGTGTCGCTTCGATCACGGACTCGTCGACGGGCTGCCGTGACTCGTGCGACGGCGGCGGTGCTGGCTCAGCCAGCTCGGCCTGGGTGATCTCGGGCGACTCCGGTTCGTCTTCGAACTCCGTGAGCGACTCCGGGGCCTCGGCGTGAGCCCGCGCCGCCTGCTCTTCCTCGATCCGGCGGAGCGTGGCCGTAATCCTGTCCTCGTCCACGGCTGGGCGTTCGTGCGCCTCGTCGTCTGGCTCGCCCGCGTCGGACCGGGACGGCACGAGATGGAGTTCCGGCGCGCGCCGCTCGTCGCCCAGCTCAGCATCCGGAAGCCGCGCTGCCTTCGACGCGGCGACGCGCCGGATCGTCGCGGCGATCAGGTCTTCGTTGTTGGCTTCCTCGGTCATGCGCACCACTCCAGGCCCATCCCGATTCGGGCGACGTAGTTCCCTCACTTGATTCTCGGCATTCCAACTAGGGAGCTACACCTAATTTCGGCGGCCTTGCGGGGCCGCCCTGCCCGCGGCGGCGTCAACGCCGTTACAATGCCCCCATGCGCATACTGCTGCTTCACGGCCCGAATCTGAACAAGCTCGGAACGCGCGAGCCCGAGATCTACGGCACCTCTACCCTCGCCGACATCGAGCGCACCGTCGCCGAGCGTGCCGCGGCGAGCGGAGCGGAGACCGTGGCGTTCCAGGCGAACGGTGAGGGCCAGCTCATCGATTGGCTCCAACGCGAGCAATCTCAGGCCGACGGCCTCATCATCAACGCCGGCGCCTACACTCACTACAGCATCGCCCTGCGCGACGCCCTCGCCGGATGCGGGCTGCCCGTCATCGAGGTACACATCTCGAACGTGTACAAGCGCGAGTCTTTCCGACACGAATCGTTGCTCGCCCCGGTGTGCAACGGCACAATCGTCGGGCTGGGCGTACACGGATACGCGCTCGCCGTCGATGCGCTGATCGGCATCCTGAAGCCCGCCTGAATATCCGCAGCAACGAGGGAGCGGCATGAGCACGAGGATCGAACGACTCCGGCACACCTTCGCAAAGCATGAACTCGACGGCGCGCTGATCTCCAACGCGCAGAATCGAAGGTACCTCAGCGGCTTCACCGGATCCGCCGGATACCTGCTCATCACTGGCGATGACGCGGTGATCGCTACCGACTTCCGCTACTACGAACAGAGCGCAGCGCAGGCGCCCGACTTCCGGCTGCACAAAACGGTCGGCGGCTTCGACGGGTGGCTGCCTCCGCTATTCGGCAGGCTCGCCGGCAAGAAGATCGCATTCGAAGCTGCGGACATGACCTTCGCGACGCATCAGCAGATCAAGAAGTCGCTGGCCACCTTGCCCGACACGGAACGTCCGACCCTCGTGCCGACGCCAAATCTCGTCGAGTCACTGCGGCTCTTCAAGGAGCCCGACGAAATCATCGCGCTGCAACGCGCCGTCGATCTCGGCGATGCCGCCTGCACGGACGTCGCGCAGCGCGTCGAGCCGGGCTGGACGGAGAAGCAAGTCGCCTGGGAGATCGAGAAGTACATCCGCGAGCACGGCGGCGACGGCCTGTCTTTTGACACGATCGTCGCCGGTGGACCATGGGGCGCCATGCCCCACGCCTATCCCCGCGATCGCAAACTCGAAAAGGGCGAGGGCGTCGTCATCGACATGGGCTGCGACATCGACGGCTACATGTCGGACCTGACGCGCACGATCTTTCTCGGCAAGCCGGACGACCAGTTCAAGAAGATCTACGACATCGTACTCACGACATCGTACTCACCGCACAGCTCACAGCCGAAGAGATGGTGAAGCCGGGTATGACCGGCGACGAGTGCCACATGATCGCCCACAAGGTCATCGACGCTGCTGGCTACGGCGAGACGTTCGGACACGGTCTCGGTCACGGCATCGGATTGCAGGTACATGAAGCGCCACGCGTCGCCCGCACATCGACCGACGAACTCAAGGACAACATGGTCTTCACCATCGAGCCCGGCATCTATGTCACTGGCTGGGGTGGCGTGCGCATCGAGGACATGGTGGTGCTGGAGAACGGCAAGGCCCGCGTCATGAGCAAGGCCCCGAAGCTGCAGTTCGTCGGCTAGGAACGGCTTCCGGCCGCACGTCGATTCCGCTACCTTATGTAGAACCCAGAACCACCGCCATAGCTGCGGCATGGCCACACAGGAGGATGACCCGCCCATGATCTCGACGGGTGAAATGAAGCGCGGCGCCACCATTGAACTGGATGGGCGCGTCTGGCAGGTCATGGAGTTCAACCACATCAAGATGGGCCGCGGCTCTGCGCAGATGCGCATGAAGCTCCGCGACGTTCGGCGCGGCGACCTCATCGAGCGCACGTTTCAGGCCGGTGAGAAGTGGCCGCGTGTACGCGTCGAGCGCGTCACCATGCAGCTCAGCTACACCGAAGAAGATCTCATCTACTTCATGAACACCGAGACCTTCGACCAGGTGCCGCTCACCCGCGACCAGGTCGGCGAAGCGACGAACTTCATCGGCGAGAACGGCCAGTGCGACGTGCTCTTCCTCGGCGACGAGCCCATCGGCATCGAACTCCCCGCCTCGGTCGCCCTCACGATCACCAAGTGCGACCCGGGCGTGAAGGGCGACACCGCCACCGGCGCCACGAAGCCGGCCACGCTCGAGACCGGCCTTGTGGTCAACGTCCCCCTCTTCGTGAACGAGGGCGACAAGATCAAGGTCAACACCGAGTCAGGCCAGTACCAGGAACGGGTCTAGCAAGCTCGCAACGGCCCACGAGTCCCGCATCATTGCGCTGATCCGCATATTTGTTCGAAAATGCGGCGTGCATGTCTACGCCGTCCGCGAAGTCACCGCGTACCTGAGGGAGATGATCGAGTCGAGCCCCGTGCTCGGCGATATCTGGATCGCCGGGGAATGCTCGAACGTCAGCAGGCCCGCCTCCGGGCACACTTACTTCACACTCAAGGACGCCAATTCCCAACTCCGATCGGTCTACTTCGCGACCCGGGTAGGCGGCCGACCCTCAACCGCGGCGCTCGTGCAGAACGGCCACGCCATCATCGCCCACGGCCGCATATCCCTCTACGAGCAGCGAGGCGACCTTCAGCTCTACGTCGACTTCGTCCAGCCCGAGGGCGCCGGCGCGCTCCAGGCGGAGTTCGAGCGACTCAAGGTGCGGCTCGAGGAGGAGGGCCTGTTCGATGACTCGCGCAAGCGCCCGCTGCCTGAGTTCCCGCACCGAATCGGCGTCGTCACGTCGGAGTCCGGCGCAGTCTTCCACGACATCTGCCAGGTACTCCAGCGCCGCTGGCCGCTCGCTGAAGTCGTGCTCTCGCCCGCGCCCGTACAGGGCGCCGACGCCGTGCCCGGCGTGATCGGCGCGATCGAACAACTCAACGCGCACGGCGACATCGACGTGATCATCGCGGGCCGCGGCGGCGGCTCCATCGAAGAGCTTTGGGCATTCAACGACGAGCTCGTCGCGCGCGCGATCTTCGCGAGCGGCGTCCCTATCGTGTCTGCTGTCGGACACGAGACCGACACCACCATCGCGGATTTCGTCGCCGATCGCCGCGCACCCACGCCGTCCGCCGCAGCCGAGATAGTCTCGCCGGATCGGGTCGAGATCGGCGCCCGGCTCCGTACTGCCGTCGTGGCGATGGAGTCCGCCACGCGACATCGCGTCAGCGCCGGACGCGCGGACACGCTCAGTCAGGTGCACCTCATCGAGCGCCGTGCACCAGACGTGGATCGGGCGCGCCAGGCCGTCGACGACGCGACACGCCGCGGGCAGGCCGCGACGGAGAAGCTACACACGGGCGCCGTGCACGGCGTCGGTAACTTCGTCTGGCGCCTCAAGTCACTGGATCCCTTCGCCACGCTCGATCGCGGCTATGCGGTCGTCCAGCGCGGCCCAACCGTCGTATCCAGCGTTTCATCGACCAAGCCCGGCGAGTCGCTGGGCGTGCGTGTGAAAGACGGAACGTTCGGCGTACAGGTCGAAGGCGGCACCGTAATCCCGCGGCGACGGCCGAAACGTTCGATCCCCGACGCGCAAGCGCCACTGTTCACGATGCCTGAAGAACGGGCCTAGGAGAGCATCATGCCACGAGAAGCGAAGCGCGAACCGTTCGAGCAGATCTATGGCAAGCTCGAAGACAGAGTGAACAAGCTCGAGCAGGGCGGACTTTCGCTCGAGGACTCGATTGCGCTCTACGAAGAAGGGATGACGTTGGCCCGCGCCTGCCAGCAGCGCCTCGACGAAGCGGAGCTAAAGATCACGAAGTTGCGCGAGTCATTCGCCGTGCTGCCGCAAAGCAACGGACAGGTCGCCGATGAGGCGGTCGAAGACTACGAATACGTCGATGAGGATGCCGTGGCCAGCGACGACGAACCGTTCGGCTGACCGGTTGCCCGACCACGTTCGACGGGCTACCGTGACGGCGGCGATTCGATAGCGGTGGAGGGGCGGCGTGTTGCGCATTGGTTGGTTCGCGACGGGCCGAGGTGAGACCTCACCTAAGCTGCTGCGAGCGGCCGTCGAGGAGATCCGCGCCGGCCGGCTCGACGCCGAGATCGCCTTCGTCTTCTCCAATCGTGAACGAGGCCAGTTCGACGTCACCGACGCATTCTTCGACCAGGTCGCCGGCTACGGCATCCCGCTCGTGACCCTGTCAGACTCCCGTTTTCGGCGCGAGCACAAGGGCGGGGTTGCGCGCTCAGGTGAACCGTTGCCCGCCTGGCGCATCGAGTATGACCGCGCCGTCGCCGATTTATTGCGCCCATTCCCGTGCGATATCGGAATGCTGGCCGGCTACATGCTGATCATGACGGCGCCGCTCTACGAGCGGCACGCCATGCTGAATCTCCACCCCGCTGCGCCCGGCCAGCCAGCCGGGACGTGGCAGCAGGTGAACTGGCAACTCATCGAAGAGCGCGCGGAGCACGGCGGCGTCCGCATCCATCTCGTCACGGCGGAGTTGGACGAAGGCGCTATCGCCACCTACTGCACTTTCCCGCTCCGCGGCGCCACCATCGATCTGCTTTGGCGCGCCACCGAGCATCGGAGCGTCGCGGACATCCGCGACACCGAGGGCGAGTCGTTCCCCCTCTTCCAGGAAATCCGCCGACGTGGCGTTGCGCGCGAACCCGTCCTCGTCCTCGAAACGCTTCGGTCGCTCGCCGATGGTCGCCTGAGCATCGTTGACGGACAGATCGCCGCCGGCCCGACGCGTATCGTGCAGGGATACGACCTGACGCCGGAGATCGAGCGCTCGCTCTCGAAGGCTGCGCACGCATAGACATGTTGCGAATTCCGTAATTGACGCGTCATAAGTCGCGCGCTACGATGTCGCTCCATGCATATGTCTAGCTGCGATGCCTGCCAATTCACGCTCGATGCGGGCGACAATTTCTGTCGTCGCTGCGGCGTACCCGCAGCGACGCCTCATCTGCCTGCGGTACGCAGCGCTGCTCCGCCCGCCATTTGGCGCGCACAGGCGTCGCCGGTCGTGAAGGGTGCGGCCGTCATGGCGGCTGGCACCGTCGGCCAGTTTGTCGTGCGCAGGGTCATCGGTGGGCTGCTCTCGGGCGGCAAGCCCGGCAAACATCGGGCGATCCGGATCAAGAATCCGCGTGGCAACGACGGCCTCGTCGACGAAGCTCAAATCATCACCGAAACCATCATGATGCGGCGCGTGAGGATCAGGCGGCAAGGCTGATTCACCCCCGTCCGAGACGCCCCGGTGGGCAGGACACCAGGACCGGACGTCGATGCGCATCTCCCCCCATGCGTTTGCCACCGCCGCGCTGCTCAGCGTCACCTTGCTTGCTGTAGCGGCCGGGACGCCGCACCGCCTAGAAGCATTCGACTACGTGACCAACGGTGGATTCGAGGATGGCACAGACTGGTGGGCGGCGCCCCAGTCGACGATCTTCGATGCAGTCGGCGCGGACATCGTCGCGCCACCCGAGGGCATCCGCAGCGGTCGGGTCATGATCGCGCCCGGTGCGTCCTCATTCTGGATCCATCAAACGTCCTGGGCGGGGTCACCCGCAGGCATCTACGATTTCTCAGCCCGCGTCTGGACCACATCGCGCTCGATGGAGGCGTACGTGCAGGCAGCGGAGAGCAACACGCAGACGACCGTGCGCGTTACCGCCGAACCAACGACGGATCGCTGGATCGAGGTGCGCGGCACGATCCAGATCACCGGCGCCAACAACGTCGCGATCACGATCGGGGGCACCGGCTCCGGCGGCGACGTCATCTACGTCGATGACGTTCACTTCGAAGGCGCCGACCCGGCCACGATGACGCCGACCGCAACGTCCACGCCGCAGCCCAGCAAGACCCCGCCGCCAGACGTAACCTTCACGCGCACGCCGACGGGCACCCGCACGGCATCACCGACGAAAACCCCCACCAAGACGCCGGCTGCCGCGGTAGTCAGCGGCGTGCTGCGCAACGGCGGCTTCGAGGCAGCGAACGACGACGGCGCACCCGCTGACTGGCAGAAATACGGCGGCACACTCAATGTCAGCGATCGCGCGCGCACAGGGACACGCGCAGCAAGTCTGCAAAGCGACACCGATTCGACGAAATGGCTGTACCAGACCGTGCTCGTCGACGGCAGCGAGTCATACGAGTTCAGCGCATGGCTTCTGCACGACGACGTGAGCGTTTCGTCCACTTTCCTTCGCGTCTCCTGGTACGCGAGCGACGATGGCAGCGGCACGGCATCCGGGACCGCCGATTCCACGGAGCGGCTCACCTCTTCATTGGCGGAGTACCGGATATTGACCACCGGCGCGATCACCGCTCCGCCCGACGCTGGATCTGCACGGCTGCGCATCATGCTCGCGCCCATCTCCGGCGCTACGGCCACCATCTATGCCGACGACGCGGTGTTTCAGCCCGCAGTTCCACCTGACGCCGCTGTTCCGATCGCTTCAGGCGACCTTACACCCGGAGCCACCGCCGCGAATCGTGTAGGTGAGGACGGCGACGCGGGTGCTGTTGCGAACAACTCGCGCGCGCGATCGCTCGGCGGCGTGACCAGCAGTTCCGTCGCCGACGCGCAGCACGCCGTCATCAACGAGGTGCTCTACGACCCAGATGGGGAGGGCGCCGACAGCGAGGGAGAGTGGGTAGAGATCTACAACCCGACGGGCGTGTCCATCTCGCTGGACGGGTGGTCGCTGGCCGACGCCGCCAGCTCGGGTGATCTGCCACACATCACCATCGGGCCGCGACAGTTCGTCGTAATTACCGCTTTGAATAGCCTTTCGTCAGCTTCTGCCCCGTTCATTTCGTTCGGTCGCCGTATCGGAAACGGACTCGGCAATGGCGGTGATCGCCTTCTCCTTCGCGACGCCGCCGGCGAATTGGTAGACGCTATTTCGTGGGGATCAGATACGACCGTGCTGTCGCCAGCGATCGCCGACGTGCCGGAGGGGCACTCCATCGAGCGGCGCAACGCCGGCCAGGATACGAACGCAGCGGCTGATTTCAGCGACAATATGCACCCGTCCCCCGGTTCCGCGCTCGGCGCCACGTCGGCGGTCGCCAGTGCCCGGACAACCGTCGAGGAAGCTCCCCGAACGCTGGCCTCCCGCGAACGACGCTTCGCGTGGCTCCCGTGGGCCCTCGCAGCGTCGATGAGCGCCGCGCTGCTCGCGGTCATGTCGTGGCGTACGGCCCCGACGCTCGTACAGCGGCTGCGGCAACACTCATGAGCGAACGGCTGCAGAAGATCCTCGCGCGCGCTGGCCACGGCTCCCGGCGTGCCGCAGAACTGCTAATCACGGCAGGACGCGTGCGCGTCAACGGCGTCGTCGTCACCGATCTCGGCGTGCGCGCTGATACCGCAGTGGATCGTATCGAGTTGGACGGCGCGCAGGTAACGATCCCCACCGGCCAGTTGTACCTGGCGATGAACAAACCCGCAGGAGTACTGACGACGATCACGGACCCCGAGGGCCGCCGAACGGTCATGCAGCTACTGCCGGACGGACTGCCTCCACATGTCTTCCCGATCGGCCGGCTCGATCGCGACACCGAGGGATTGCTGCTCTTCACCAACGACGGCGAGTTCGCCCACCGGATGGCCCATCCGCGCTACGAGATCGACAAGGAATACGTCGCGCTCGTCGAAGGCTCTCCAACCGCGGCCGCGTTAGATGAGCTGCACTCCGGCGTCCTCATCGAAGGCAAGCGCACCTCACCGGCGACTGTAGACGTGACGACGCCCCTCGCGGGGTACGCCACGTCGGCCGGTCATGCATGGCTCCGTCTTGTCATCCATGAAGGTCGTAAGCGACAGGTCCGGCTCATGTGCGCATCCGTCGGCCTGCCCGTGAAGACGCTCGTGCGGACGCGGATCGGCGGCATCACGCTCGCCAAGCTGGCCCGAGGTACGACGCGCGTCCTCTCCGAGCGCGAAGTGTCCGATCTGAGGCACCTCGTGGCGCTTGACGACGCCTGATCGCCCTCCCGGCGCTGACGGGTACACTCGGGCGATGCAGACGGTAGACGCCATAACCATCGACGGACCCGCCGCGTCCGGCAAGAGCGCCGTCGGCATGGCGCTCGCCCGGCGGCTGTCGTACCGATTCTTCGACACGGGCGCGATGTACCGTGCCGTAACCTGGCTCGCGCTGCATCGCGGCATCGACGTGCACGACGCCCGTGCCCTCACCGCCCTCGTGGCGCAAGCGGCCATCGACGCCACACGGAGCTCGGCGGACGCCATCGAACCGACCGGCGTCATCATCGACGGCGAAGACGCCACGCCGCACCTGCGCGATGCCGAGGTCGACGCCAACGTCTCGCTGGTGTCGCGCGTGCCGGGTGTGCGCACCACCCTCGTGCGCATCCAGCGCGAGATCGGCGCCGTAGGCCGTGTCGTGATGGCGGGCCGCGATATCGGCAGCGTCGTGCTGCCGGATGCGAAGCTCAAGATCTACCTGGACGCATCTCGCGAAGTGCGGGCGCGTCGCCGTGCTGCGCAGATGCGCGAAGCCGGCCTCAATCCCGAACTTGGCGCGCTACTTGCCGATCTCGAGCGGCGCGACGGCATCGACAGTAGCCGCGCGACATCGCCGTTGACCGCAGCGCCAGATGCTGTGATCATCAACACGGACACGCTTGGCGTTGAGGAGGTCGTACGGCGAATCGAAGCACTGGCACGCGAATGATCTGGCGCATCGTCCCGGTTTCGTACTGGGCCGTTGTCGCGCTCATCCGGCTCTGTACATTCCTCTATTGCAAGGGACCGTACGTCACCGGCCGCGAGAACGTGCCCAAAACGGGCGGCGCCATTCTCGTTTCGAACCACCTGAACAACGCTGACCCCTGCGTCCTTCCGGGAGCACTCAACCGGCGCCTCGTGATCATGGCGAAGAAAGAGATGTTCAAGTGGCCGATCATCAGCCTGCTGTTTCGGCTCATCGGATCGTTTCCTGTCGATCGTGAGGGAGCCGACCTCTCCGCGATCCGCGAGGCACAGGCCGTCGTGCATGACGGCAACCTGCTCCTGATGTTCCCCGAGGGCACGCGCAGCAAGGACCGCCAACTCCACCAGGGGTTCGCCGGCACCGCGCTCGTCGCCTACCGCACAGGTGCCCCGATCGTGCCGATCGCGATCACCGGCACGGAACACCTGAAATGGCCGATGCTGTTCTTCCGGCCCTTCCTCGGCCCTCGCGTCACGATCACGTTCGGCGAGCCGTTCTACCCGCCGAAGGTCGAGCGCATCACCACGCAGGCCGCCCGCATTGCCACCGACGACATCATGCGCCACATCGCGGAGCTACTGCCGGAGTCTTACCGGGGCGCGTACCGCGAAGCGGTCGTCCGGCATGCCGCGGGTGTGCCCGAGCGCGTGCCGTAGCTGGCTGACTCAACTAACGCCCGCACGGCATATGCATTCCTAATAACCTCCTACTGCTCCGATATACTCAATGCGGCAACACGAACGCATTCGGAGCAGTAGATGCAAGTCATCAAGGCGAAGGAACTCGGGTTCTGCATGGGGGTGCGCCGCGCCGTCGACATGATGGAGAGCGCCGCCGGCGAACTCGGCCCGATCACCAGCCTCGGCTCCACTGTGCACAACCCGCAGGTCGTCGAGAAGCTGCGCAGCCGGGGCGTCGAGGTGATCGCCACGCTCGAGGCCATCGACACCCGCCCCGTCGCCATCACCGCTCACGGAGTCGGCCCGCAGGTACTGCGCGAACTCGAAGCGCGTGGCGCTGAGATTGTCGATACGACCTGCCCGATCGTCACCCGCGCTCAGCAGTGGGCGAAGAAGCTCACGGACGAGGGCTTCGGCGTCATCGTCTTCGGCGACCCCGAACACAAGGAAGTCCGCGGCATCCTCGGCTGGGCGAACGGCAAAGTCGTCACGATGAAGACCGAAGCCGAGCTCGACGGCCCGCTGCCCGACTGGATGCCGTCACGCGTTGGCGTGCTGTCGCAGACCACCGAGACCGAAGGCCATTTCGCGCGATTCGTCCAGCGTCTCCTCACCGTACACATGGACCGCATCAGCGAACTGCGCGTCATCAACACGCTCTGCAACGCCACCACCAGCCAGCAAGCCGCAACAGACGAATTGGCGGGAGAGGTCGACCTGATGGTCGTCGTCGGCGGCCGGGAGAGCGCCAACACCCGCCATCTGGCCGAAGTCTCGCGCGAACGCGGCGTCGAGACCTACCACGTCGAGTCCGCCGCAGAGATCGAGGCGGCATGGCTCCCCGGCCACGAGAAGGTCGGCGTCGCGGCCGGCGCGTCCACACCGGACGCCGTCATCGACGAAGTCGTCGAGCGCCTGTACGCGCTGGCGCCCTCGAATTGACTCTCCACTACCATGACTGAAGCAGCGCGCACGGCGCGCGAGAAGACGAACGCCGGCGGCATCGTCGATGGCGTACGAGCGGGCTCGCTCGCCGCCGAGATCGGCCTCGTGCCCGGCGACCGCGTGCTCGCAATCGATGGCCGCCCGCTGCGCGACGCCGTCGACGTGCAGTTCTACGCGTCCGAGGACGCGATCACCCTCGACGTCCTTCGAGGCGAGACGGCGCTCCAATTCCGCATCGAGAAGCATCCCGATGAGGATCTCGGGATCGCGTTTCAGGATCCAGCCTTCGATGGCATCCGCATCTGCAACAACAGCTGCTTCTTCTGCTTCCTCAAGGGCAATCCCAAGGGCATGCGGAAAACGCTGTACGTGAAGGACGACGACTACCGCCTGAGCTTCTACCACGGCAACTTCGTCACGCTCACCAACCTGACCGACGAAGATTGGGCGCGGCTCGAAGAGCAGCGGCTCTCACCCATCAATGTCTCCGTACACGCCACGGAGCCCGAGTTGCGGCGCTATATGCTCGGCAACAAGACCGCCCCCGACATCTGCGAGCAGCTCCAGCGACTTGGCGCGATGGGCATCCAGGCGAACACGCAGGTTGTGCTTTGCCCCGGCGTCAACGACGGCGCTGCCCTCGACCGCACGATTGGCGATCTGTCCTCGCTATACTCCGCCGTACAGACGATCTCGATCGTGCCCGTCGGCGCCACGATGACGGCCGAAGAGCGCATCGCGCGTGGTGCCCACAACACCGAGATCGAAGGCTGCACACCCGAACACGCACGCAGCATCATCGCGCAAGTGACCCCGTACCAGCGTCGATTCCGCAAGGAGCACGGCTGCACCCTCGTGTACCTCGCCGACGAGTACTACCTCATCGCCGGCGTCGAACCACCCGGCGCCGCGCACTACGACGGCTTCGCCCAGTACGAAAACGGCATCGGCATGACACGCTCGTTGATCGATGACTGGCGCAAAGTGCGACGCGGCGAGGCCGGGCGACGGCTCGGGGCGCAGGGTCTTGCGCGCGAAGGAGTGCATGCCGCGACTCCCACCACGCCCTCCGCACGGCAATTCAGCCGCGTATCACTGGTCTGCGGCACGCTCATCGCCCCCACACTCACACGGCTCGGCACCGAATTCGAATCCGCAACGGGCGTTTCGATCACCGTGCACGCCGTCGAGAACGCGTTCTTTGGACCGCGCGTGAACGTCTCCGGACTGCTCACCGCGGGCGACATCGAACGCCACCTGCGCGGCGTCGCTCTCGGCGACCTCGTCATGATGCCGCGATATGCGCTCGACTACACCGGTGCGAAGTTCCTCGACGATCGGACGCCTGCGGAGCTTCAATCCGCGCTTGGTGTACCGATCGCGTTCGCCTCGACGCTGCGCGAGGCCTTGCAAATCGTCGGGGAGCCGCTAGAATCGGACGTGACCGGCGCGAGCGTCGGTACCACGACCAACGGGAAGTCGTGGGTGGAGTTCGACGCCGTCGGCGCCGGAGCGAAAAAGGAGGTGACACGAGCGACGAGGCGGAGGTGACACGTACAGCGCCAGGCCCTGACCCGGACTGAAAAGTCCGCGTCAGGGTGACGAGGTAGAGGCTTATCGAAATACTCGGCGGATGGCCTCTCGGCAGCACAGTCGTAATGGACGGCACAAAACGCGGCGCTTAAGCGCCCGACAGAACCCGATCCAGCGTGCCCGGCTCAACGAGCCGCGATTCACTCCCCTCTCGCACACACAGCAACGCCTATCGGGCGCGCGGGCGGTTGCCTGCGCACGATCGTTGTGCGCGTCCAACCGGACGCGAGAGGAGACCAACTTGCACTTCGTACGGAATCGAACCGAACATTCCAACCGCGCCAGCAACCAAAGCGAGGTGCGCTGATGTGCGGCATCATCGGATACGCAGGTGAGCGCGACGCAGCCCCTCTGCTGCTCGACGGGCTGCAGCGGCTCGAGTATCGCGGCTACGATAGCGCCGGTATCGCCGTCATCGACGACGACGGTGCGATCCACATCGCGAAGGGCGCTGGCAAGCTCGGCGCGCTCCGCAGTGGCCTCGAAGGCGCGTATCCCGCCGGTCGCACCGGCATCGGGCACACGCGCTGGGCCACGCACGGCAAACCGACCACCGACAACGCTCACCCCCACACCGACTGCCGCGGTGACGTCGTCGTCATCCACAACGGCATCGTCGAGAACTACCTCGAGCTCCGAGCGGAGCTGCGCGACCACGGACACGAGCTCCGATCCGAGACGGACACGGAAGTCGTGCCGCATCTCATCGAGTCGTACATCGACGGAGGCGAAGATCTCCTGACCGCGTTCCGTCGAACCATCGCGCGGCTGAACGGCGCGCACGCGCTGGTCGTGCTATCTGCGAGAGAGCCCGGCCGCATCCTGGCGGCGCGCGTCGGCAACGCCGGAGGCGTCGTCGTCGGCTACGGGAACGGCGAGATGTACGTCTCGAGCGACCTCTCCGCCGTCTTGCCGGAGACGCAGCGCGTCGCATTTCTCTCGGACGGCGAGATCGCCTGCGTGCGAGCCGGAGGTGTCGAATACGTCGCCTTCGACGGCAGCACGCTCACCAAGAAGCCACAGCACGTGCCGTTCGATCCCGTATCCGCCGCGAAGGGCGCGTACAAGCACTTCATGCTCAAGGAGATCATGGAGCAACCGGAATGCATCGTCGATACGTTCCGGGGCCGCGCATCCTTCGCGCCCGCCGGAATCGAACTCGAGGACCTGCACATCAGCGATGACGTGCTCCGAAGCATCTCGCGCGTCGTGCTCGTCGGCATGGGCACGAGCATGCACGCGGCGCTCGTCGGCCGCACTTATTTCGAGCGCATCGCCGCCATTCCGGCCGAAGTCGACAACTCCTCGGAGTTCCGCTACCGAGATTCCCTGATCGGACCCGACACGCTCGTCGTGTCGGTTGCCCAGTCCGGCGAGACCGTCGACACGCTCGAGGCGATGGCCGACGCGAAGCGCCGCGGCGCGCCGCAGATCACGATCTGCAATACGCCCGGCGCGCAGACGACGCGCGTGGCCGACGGCGCAGTACTCACTCGCTGCGGCCCTGAAGTCGCCGTGGCCAGCACGAAGACCCTGACTGCGTCGATCACCGCGCTGTTCTTGCTCGCCTGCCACGTCGGACGCGTCCGCGGCGTCGTGGACAATGCTCGGCTCGGCGAGCTGCTAGGCGACCTCGCGCTCGTGCCCGGACTGATGGGCCGCGCGCTCAAACTCGACCCGGAGATCGCCGCCATCGCGCACGCTCTCTCCCCGAGCCAGAACTTCCTCTTCCTCGCCCGAGGCGTGCAATACGCCATGGCGATGGAGGGCGCGCTCAAGCTCAAGGAGGTCAGCTACATCCACGCCGAGGGCTATCCCGCCGGCGAGATGAAGCACGGCCCCATCGCGCTCATCGACAAGACGATGCCCGTGGTCGCGCTCGCACTTGACGACGGCACGCGCGACAAGATGCTCTCGAACATGGAGCAGGTTCGCGCGCGCGACGGCATCGTCATCGGCATCGTGTCAGAGGGCGACGACGAGCTCGCCGCGAAGTGCGACTACGTGCTCGCCCTCCCCCGATCGACGCCGCTGCTCTACCCGCTGCTCAGTGCCATCCCGATGCAACTGCTCTCGTACCACATAGCCGTCCGCCGTGGCTGCGACGTAGACCAGCCCCGCAACCTCGCCAAGACCGTAACGGTGGAATAGAAATGTGTCCGATACGACAGCGGCCTGCGATCCAGTGGTCGCAAGCGTCAGGCGAATCCAGGGAGACGTGCCGTGACCACAGCGTTTAGTGCACAGCTCAAGGATCGCATTAGGCGGCAATACGATGCCGGCGGCTACGTGCTTGGATGGAAGCTTCTCTACAGCCCGGAGGCCGTACTCGAGGGCGCGCGCGTGGCCTTCATCGGACTCAACCCTGGTGGCAGTGTGGGTGCATTCTCCGACGATGCCAACTTCTCCGTGGAGGGAGGAAGCTCGTACGCCGTAGAGATCTGGGAGGGAGAGTCGTCGCCAGGGGCCAGCAAACTTCAGCGGCAGGTGCTCGCCCTCTTCCGTATGATCGGCGAGCGACCTGAAGCGGTTCTTGCGGGCAACCTCGTGCCCTTTCGCTCCCCGAGTTGGGAGAAATTGCACGACAAGAAGCGCGCTCTCGCGTTTGGCGAGGAGATTTGGAGGGACATCCTCGCTAAGGGCAACCCGCAGTTGGTGGTCTGCATGGGGGTGGAGGTGTTCTCCGTGCTGAGGACTATCCTCAACGTCCGCGAGACCGAGCGGGTATCGGTCGGCTGGGGCGACATCTGTGGCGAGCGGGGCGAGTTCGCAAGTGGCGCGCTCGTCCGCATCCCGCACCTCTCGCGCTTCGCAATCATCACCCGCACTGAGAGCCAACCTGGCCTGAGAAAATTGCTGCCTGGCTAAAGCGCGGTGACGATCGACCGCAGCGCAGCCACCCGTTGCTCGAGGTCGTCGCCAAGCCATTGGTTCAATTCGTCCCCGTCGCACGATCATCCGGCCGGGTTGCGCGCTCTGAGCATCCCCCAGGATAGGACTGCAAAGCGGCTATGCTCGGTGTCCTTCTCATCACGCGTGGGGCATATGCGCTGCCCGCAACTCCCTAGCCAACGCGCTCTCCCGGTCCGCCGCATCCGCATCGCCCTGGCGCGCCGCAACCTGCGCCAGCCCCTCGTGGCACGCTGCCTCATCGAGCGGACACCGCTCCCGCTCGGCCCAGGCAACACCCGCGGCAAAATGTCCCGCAGCCTCATCGTCGCGCCCAAGCCGCAGCGCAAGCGCGCCGTGCGAATAGTGGAGCGCCCGTCCTTGTAGCGTCGAATAGACGAAGCCTGAATCGAACCGTCGATGCGGGTCGTCCGACGGCTGCATGTCACGCACACACGCCTCGATCGTATCGTCATCGCAGAGCGCAACGATCGCGTCGACGCAAGCGGGAACATAGTGCTCCAGATTCTGATGCTCCCCGTTCGCCGAACGCAGCATCACCTCCAGCTCCGCGAGAGCGGCCACGTGCTGGCCCGCGCGATACAGCACGCCCGCCCGCCCACTGTGTACCTGCGCCAGACCATCGCCCGATCCGCCCGCACGCTGCGGGTCGACGAGCAGCGACTTCGCGCGCTCGATATCGCCCCGCAGCTCGGCGATCCACATCCGGAACAGATCCGCGCGAAAATCAGTGCCGCCGACGATCGAGTCCAGCAGCCGGTCGCACGTCTCCCAGTCGCACCGCGCGTAGGCGACACCGATCACGTCCAGCAGCGCGAGGTGCTCGAAGAACACCAGGTTGTACCTCGCCGCGTATTCGCGACACTGGCGCAGGAACGGCGCGCCGAGGTCCAGATCGCCGGCGAGAAGTGTCGAGAAGCCGATGCCGCGCAACCCGTTCGCCGCCACCTCCCAGTTCCCCAGGCGGTCGTGCGCCACGTGCATCTCCTGCGCGATCGCACGCGCCTCGTCGAGCCGGCCCTCCCGCGACGCTCGCCAGCCCTCCTCTAACGCGCGGAACGCCAGCACATCGTCGTACCCATGCTGCTCCGCCAGCGCTAACGCCTCGTCACCACGATCGATCATCCAGAGCATCCGCGCGCGCAAGTACGGCTCGCCCTCGCCAAGCGCCGCGAGCGCGTCCTCGGCTAACATCCGATGCCGCTCCCACGGCCCCCAGATCTTCAGGATCTCGAGCGTCGCCCGCCCCTGTGCCGCCGCATCGCTCCGCTGCTTGCACGACGCGATCGCCCGCATCAACGTCCGCCACGCCGGCCGCGCCTCAGCGTTCCGCCAGTAACACCGCCCCAAGGCCGTCATCAGCTCCGCCTCAACGGCAGGCCACGCGTCGCCCTCCCGCGCCAGCGACGACAGCGCCTCCTCGTGCAGCCGTATCGCCTCCGGCCAATCGTAAGCAGCTTCCGCTTCGCGCGCCGCGATGGCGGAGTCATCGTGTTCGGTCATGACGTGGATGATAGCAACGATCAACACCGACGTTGACTCGGCGATCCTCTTTGAGTTAGTGTACTAGTGACACTAAGTCTGCCCGGGCGGGAGGTGGCACACCATGACCCAGCGCTTCGACTACGTGATCGTCGGCTCCGGCATCGCCGGGCTCTACGCCGCCCTGCTGGCGCGCGAGCATGGCTCCGTCTGCGTGCTCACCAAGGGCAGCATCGACGAGTGCAACACGAAGTACGCGCAGGGCGGCATTGCGGCGGCCGTCGGCAACGACGATGGCCCGGAGTTGCATCTGCGCGACACGCTCGAAGCCGGCGCGGGCCTCGTCGACGAAGCGGCGGCCCGCATCCTCGTCGAGGCTGCCGCCGACCGCATCCACGATCTCGTGAACTTCGGCGTGCCGTTCGACAGCACCGACGGCGAAGTCGCGCTCGGCCGCGAGGCCGCGCACAGCCGCAACCGTATCCTCCACGCCGGCGGCGACTCCACCGGCGCGCACATCGAGCTATCGCTCAGCGGTCTTGCACGCATGTCGCGCATCACCATCAAGGAGTACACGCAGGTCGAGGAGATCGTCGTCGAGAACGGCGCGGCGGTCGCCCTGCAGGCACTCGACACCCGCACGAACGCCACGCATCGGTTCGATGCCGGCGCGATCATCCTCGCGACCGGCGGTGTCGGTCAGCTTTTCCGCGTCAGCACCAACCCCGAAGTGGCCACGGGCGATGGCATCGCGCTGGCGTATCGCGCCGGCGTCGAGGTGCAGGACATGGAGTTCATCCAGTTCCACCCGACCGCGCTGCGACTGCCCGGCGTGCCCATCTTCCTCATCTCGGAGGCCGTGCGCGGCGAAGGCGGACTCCTCCGCAACGCCGCCGGCGAGCGCTTCATGCCCGGATACCACGACCAGGCCGAACTGGCGCCGCGCGATATCGTGGCGCGCGCCATCGTCTCGGAGATGAGCCGCACGAACACCGATCGCGTCTACCTCGACATCACGCACCTGGCCGCGTCGAAGGTCACGGCGCGCTTCCCGCAGATCTACCGGTACTGCCTCGACCACGGCGTCGATATCACGAAGGAGCCCGTGCCCGTATCACCCGCCGCGCATTACATGATGGGTGGCGTCCGCACGAACACGTGGGGCGAAACGACGCTCCCCGGCTTGTACGCGTGCGGAGAAGTCGCCTGCACCGGCGTCCACGGCGCGAACCGCCTGGCGAGCAACTCCCTGCTCGAGACCGTCGTCTTCGCCAAGCGCATCGTTCAGCGGACCGTGGAAGCGGAGCGCGGTTCAGCGCCCCTCACCACCGACGCGCGCGCGCTCCCGCCGTTCGAGAACGAAGCCGGCGCCGCGCCCGACCGGGCGTCGCTCCAGGGCCTGATGTGGGATAAGGTAGGCATCGTGCGAGACGGCGACGGCCTGGCGTCGGCCACGCGACAGCTCGCGGCGTGGCGAGCGGCCCTGCCCGAACCGAACGACCGCGCATCGCACGAGCTGGGAAATCTGCTGCTGGTAGGACGTCTGATGGCCGAAGCTGCCCTCATCCGCGAGGAGAGCCGCGGCGCGCACTACCGCACCGATCATCCATCGCCGCGCGAAGAATGGCGCCGACACATCACCTTCCGCCGGGCGTAACCGTTACCCTCTCCACGTCGTGGAGAGGGTGGCGCCGTAGGCGCCGGGTGAGGTGCTCGTGCGCGCACCAAAGATCCAACGAAGAGAGGGACGCGCAGACGATGCCTGAAGGACTGCAACCACCAGCGCCGAACATCATCGACGACGCCGTCCTCGCCGCGCTCGAGGAAGACGGCGCACACGACGACGTGACGACACGAGCGCTCGTCCCGCCTGACCAGTGGGGCGCAGGCGCGATCGTCGCGAAGGACGACGGCATCGTCGCTGGCCTCCCCATCGCCGCCGCCGCCATGACGGCGCTCGACGAAGAGATCGCGTTCGACACGCTCGTCGCGGACGGCGATCGCGTCTCCGCCGGCACCCGCCTTGCCGAGGTCGAAGGCTCGATGGCGTCGATCTTGTCGACGGAACGCGTCGCACTCAACTTCTTGCAGCGCCTCTCCGGCATCGCAACGCTCACCCGCGAATTCGTCGATGCAGTAGTCGGCACGAAGGCGATCATCCTCGACACGCGCAAGACCACCCCCGGCCTGCGCCAGCTCGAGCGCTACGCGGTGCGCTGCGGCGGCGCCCAGAACCATCGCTTCAACCTGGCGTCCGGTGTGCTGATCAAAGACAACCACATCGCCGCCGTCCGCTCACGCGGCATCGACGACCTCTCGGACATCGTCACGCTCGCGCGCCAGACCGCGCCGCACACGCAACGCATCGAGGTCGAAGTGACGAACCTCGTGATGCTGCGTGAGGCGCTCGATGGCGGCGCGGACATCATCCTGCTCGACAACATGGACGTCGACGAGATCCGCAGCTGCGTTGAGCTCGTCGCCGGCCGCGCGCTCGTCGAGGCGTCCGGCGGCATCACGCTCGACAACGTACGCGCGATCGCCTCAACGGGCGTCGACTACATCTCGATCGGCCGGCTCACCCATTCGGCGCCGTCGCTCGACATCAGCCTGGACGTCGGCGAGGGCTGATGTCGCAGATCGTCATCATCAGCGGCCCCTCCGGCGCAGGCAAGAGCAGCGTCTCCGAAGCGCTGTGCGAGCGCTACGATCGTACGGTCCACATCGAGACCGACCAGTTCTTCGACGCCATCCGCATGGGCCGCATGAACCCCATGGACCCCGCCTCCGCCGACCAGAATCGCATGGTCACGCGCGCCGTCGCCCGCGCCGCCACGGCATATGCGGAGCAGCGATACGGCGTCTTCATCGACGGCGTCATCGGCCCGCACCTGCTGCCGATCTATCTCGACGAGCTACGCCGCGCCGCCGTCCCCATCCAATTCGTATTGCTGATGCCGAACGTCCAGACCACCCTCGACCGCGTCGCACTTCGCGAACCGAAACGCCAGATGCCCGCAGACCCGCACCGCCAACTGCACCGCCAGTTCGAGGCGTACGGCGCATTTGCCGGCTGGTCGCTCGACAACAGCAACATGACGGCCGACCAGGCGGCGGACGCCGTCATGGAGGCGTGCGGCCGCGGCCACGCTCTCGTCTCGTCGCCCGCCTAGGCCGGCTGGCGACGCTGCGTTCTGTCTGTTCGGCACTTTTCGCGTTTTCGCCGAGTTATGTGAAGCCATGACGCCCGAGTCCGAAACGCAGTCGCTCTCGGCCATGATCGCAGACCGGCAGCGCGGACGCGAAATCGCGGTGTCACCGCCGTCACCGCCCCGCTCAGCGCGACCGCCGCGGTCGATCGAGATCGTCGCTGTCGACGATGATCGTCACCGGACCGTCGTTCGCCGACTCGACCAGCATCTTCGCGCCGAATCGTCCCGTCGCCACGGCGATCCGGCGCGAGCGTAGTGCCGCACAGAACGCCTCGACGACCGGCTCGGCGATCTCAGGCGCGGCCGCCGCGACGAAGCTCGGCCGCCGCCCCTTCCGCACGTCCGCGAGCAGTGTGAACTGGGAAACCACGAGCGCCGAACCGCCCGTATCGAGCAGCGATAGCTCGAAGCGCCCGGCATCATCCGCGAAGATCCGCATCTCAACGATCTTGGCGGCGAGGCGATCGGCAGTCGAGGCATCGTCGGATTCCGCGACGCCAACGAGCAGCAGCAGACCCGCGCCGATCTCGCCGACGATCGCGCCGTCAACGCTGACGCTGGCGCGGGTGACGCGCTGGACGACGACTCGCACGGCTAACTGGCCGCTGAGCTCTCGGTAGTCGTGGTGGTCTTCGCCTTGGTGTCGCTCGTCTTGGCAGCCGGTGCGGCCGCCGGAGTGTCATGCGTGTGGCCGCCCGGGCCGTGCGAGTGCCCGGCGCCGTCGGCGGCAGCTGGCGTCGCTGCTGGCGTGGAAGGCTTATCCGACGATGACGATGAGTCCGAGTCGCCCGACTTGCCGCGGCTGTCCGTCTTGTAGAAGCCACTGCCCTTAAACACCACCGCCGGCGTCGAAAGCAGCCGCTGCGCCATCTTGCCGCACTTCGGGCACTTCTGCCGCGCCTTGGCATCGAAGCCTTCGCGCTTCTCGTAGCGGTTGCCGCAGCTTGCGCAGGCGTATTCGTAAGTTGGCAAGTTCGTCGTCCTCCGGCGTATCTGGATTGCATAACAAGTCTAGCGACACGCCCCACGACGCGCCACGCGACGCGCCCGCACGCACCACATACCGCGCTGAACCGTATAGTGAAGTAGATGCAGGAACCGACGCCCCCTACACCCACATCGCTCCTGAATCGGCCGATCGTGCGCGCGCTCGTCGCCGTAGTGCTGCTCGCCGCGCTCGGCGGCGTCGCCCTCGTCGTCCGTGCGCAGCGCGACGGCAGCGCCAGCGGCCCCGTCAGCGTCGCCGGAGCGCCGACGTCCGCCGCATCTGCCGAGCCTGACCCAGCCGTCGGCCCTCTCGATGACCGCAAGCCGGTGAAAGGTCAGCCCGCCCCCGACTTCGTGCTCCGCAACACCGAAGGTGCGCTCGTGAAGCTCAGCGACCTGCGCGGCAAGGTCGTCTTCGTCAACTTCTGGGCGTCGTGGTGCGTGCCCTGCAAGAAGGAACTCCCCGACATCCAGAAGCTCTACGACGAGAAGCGCGCCGACGGCCTCGAAGTGCTCGCGATCAACTGGCAGGACGATCCCGCGACAGCCACGTCCTTCTTCGACTCGCACAACCTGACCCTGCCGCTGCTGCTCGATCGATCCGGCAGCGTCTACACGCAGTACCGACTCCAGGGCCTCCCTGACAGCTTCTTCATCGACCGCGAAGGCAACATCGCCGCGCTACAGTTCGGCTCACTAACCGAAGCGAAGATGCGCGAGCGCCTGGCGACCGCTGGACTGCCGTAGGGGCGGCCCCACGTGTCCGCCCTCGCTTTGTCATCTACACCCCATCCTTCACCACCACACCCGCCTTCACCACCAGCGGAATATTCCGCCCGTCCGCCAGCACCGCAATATCCGTCAGCGGATCGCCGTCGACCAGAATGAGATCCGCATCCATACCCTCGGCGATCGTCCCGATGCGGTCCTCCAGCCGGAACAGCGCCGCATTCGTCGTCGTCGCGCTCACGATCGCGCCCATCGCGCCGAGATGCTTCGCCTTCTCGACCAGCTCGCCGCCACGATGTCGCTGCCGCGGCCCCAGCAGGTCGGAGCCCGAGCCGATGTGCACGCCCGCTGCCTGCGCCATCACCACGCTTAGCCCCGTCTTGCCGTGCACCATCTCGACCTTCACGCGGCTCACGTCCGGCAGCTCCGCCATGTGCGACAGCAGCTCGATGATCACGAGCGTCGGCACCAGGTACGCGTCCTGGGCGGCCATCTTCCGCGCCGTCTGCTCGTCGAGAATGCTGCCGTGCTCGATCGAGCGCACCCCCGCATCGAGCGCGTTGTTCATCGCGGCCGACGTGTGGCAATGCGCCATCGCGTACTTCCCGAACGCCTTCGCCTCGTGCACCGCCGCCGCGATCTCCTCGACGCTGAACTGCAGGCTGTCGAGCGGATCCGTCGGCGACATCACGCCGCCCGACGCGAAGAGCTTGACCTGCGTCGCGCCGCGCCGGAGCTGCGTGCGCGCAGCGAGCCGGACCGCATCGACGCCGTCGACAAGCTCCGTGTGCGCGACGAGCCCCGGGATCGATGGCGTCAGCACGTCGGACCACGGGCTGCGATGATCGCCGTGCCCGCCGGTGATCGAGAGGAACGACCCGGACGGCAGAATACGCGGGCCGGAGATCTGGCCAGTCTCGACCGCGAGCGCGTACGTCGGATCGAGCCCGCCCGCATCGCGCACGGTCGTGAACCCCTCCTGCAGCGCGATGCCAATGTTCTCGACGACCTTCAGCACGTAGCTGACGTGGCTCTCCGGCGGATCCTGATCGCCGCGCGCCGTGAGCCCGAAGTGCACATGCGCATCCGTCAGCCCCGGCATCAGCGTCCGCCCGGCGCAGTCGATCGTGCGCGCGTCATCGGACGCCGCCAGCGTGCCGGCGGCCCCAACACGCGCAATGCGACCGCCCTCGACGAGCACGCTGGTGTGCGGACGCGGGTCTGCGCCGGTACCGTCCAGCAGCGTCGCGTCGTTCAGCAAGAGTGCGGACATACGGCCTCCATCTACGAGCCGGGCGGCTTCACGGGAAAGACAATGCGATCTTCGCCGACGGCGATGCGGAACTCCGCGTCCGACAGCGCCTGGTACTCCACGCTCTGCTCGAACAGCACCCGGCCTTCGGTGTCGGTCACGCGCATCTTCTGGGGAAAGTCGGCCTTGGTGGCGACGAGCGTCTCGGAGTTCCCCGGCTTGATGCGGCGGGTCTGGCCATCATCAAACGTCAGCACCACTTCCGTCTCGCGCAGATTCGTCACCACGAGCCCGCGCTGCTTCCCCGTCGACTCGCCGACCATCAGCCAAAGGATCAGCCCCAGCGTGACGACCACGAACGCCACCATGCCGCCGACAAGCGGCATCCATCTAGCCACGGGCAAGAGCCTTCGTTCGAGTATGCCGCATCGAGTGCAGCGTAACGCGGCAGGTCACGAGCCGCGATTCTGCCGGCGCTCCTGTGTGGGTCAGTGCGGGAAGTGCCCAACGCCACGTGAAATTGACGCTCTACGCCGATGACGCCTCGTCGGACTAAGCGTATGCTTGCGGCAGCAGATACGTCTTTGAAGGGGGGCTGGCATGCAGATCATACGGGAGAAGGTCGCGTGGGCGATTGCCGGAGTACTCGCGCTGTTCGTCGTCGTATCGATGACGGGCGTCGTCAGCGGAGGTCCGCTAGACCCGCCGGGGCCACCCGCGCCGAGTGGGCCGTTACAGATCGCGGAAGCGCCCCTCGATCGAGAATTCACGTCCGTCGTGCGGGATTGCTCGGGCGGCGGTAGTTACGCGGTGCAAGGCGCGATCTCATCCGCGCTCGCCGACGTGAACACGCTAGGAGCGGACAAGTGGAATCTCGTCGGCGAGCCTGTGATCGCGATGTCCGTCGATCACAACCAGTACGGTCAGCTAGTTGCGCCATGCACGGTAACGTACACACTGTCTCGACCGGTGGGTGTCGGAATCGGTTGCGCTCCGACGCCGCCGCCGGCGGCGACGACCACACCGGTGTCTACGGCGACGGGGACGACAACTCCCGCGTCGACGAACACACCTCAATTGCCAACCAGTACACCCTGCGTGCCTAGCGGCCAGACAGCTACGCCGACGTCCACGCCGACACCGATTTAGCGTTCGTCAGCCACGGGGGAGATCACCATGCGTAAGATCATCACCACCACCACCACCATCGCACTGATCGTTGCGGTGTTGGCCGCGGGGTGCAGTTCGTCGACGGATACGGCAACGAAGACTGCGCAGCCGACCAGCGCGCGTACGAGCGCGTCTCCGCCGTCGGTGGGATCGCCGATCGCCAACGTACCCACGCAAGGCCCGCCGCCGACCCAAGTACCTCCGACATCCGCACCACCCACGATTGCGCCCGAACCGACCCAGGCACCGCAGCCGTTAGTCCCCGCGCCACCTGTTGCGCAGGACCCAGCGCCCGCTGCCTCGGCGTGTCTCGCTGGCTGCGAGGCGCAGCAGCCGGGTTGCGACATCAAAGGCAACATCAACTCGAAGGACGAGAAGATCTATCACGTGCCGACGAGTAGTTCGTACAAAGCCACCAAGATCGATCCGTCGGCGGGCGAGCGTTGGTTCTGCACAGCAGCAGAGGCCGTCGCCGCCGGATGGCGTGCTCCCAATAACTAGACGTCGCGGTCGAGGGCATCGTCTCAGTGGCTCATAAGTACAGCGAAAGCAGTGAGGAGACCAAGCATGCGTAAGATCATCATCACCACCATCATCAGCGCACTGATCGTCGCGGTCGGAGGCTTCCTTCTCAGCGGTACCGGAACGGCGAGCGGCGCCAGGCGAGGGCCGACGGCAACGTTCACACCCGCACCCACGGCGACGCCGAGGCCACTCAGCACCTACGTCGTTACCGCCACCCTGCAACCAGGCTTCCCAAATTGCGCCGATCCCGCTAGCTGCATCGTGACTTCGAATTGCGACGCAGGAGACCCAGTGACCGGCGGCGGCATGGATCACCTCGCCAACACGGTGCCGGATTACTCTAGGCCCGCCGTGGGCGGTTGGTCGGGCCGCTGGTACAACCCGAACGGCGGTGAGACTGTGTACGCAGTCTGCCTCGACAATCCCCCGGCGCACGTTCCGTGATCGAATGCGCGAGGGTCGAGGCGCAACGCTTGCGCCCATGACCCTCCCGCTCGCACGTTGACGCCCGTCACGCATTCTTAGGCCGGGGTTAACAGGCCTTTAACACCCGCACCCTATGATGCTGTTGTAGGGCATAGAACTCATCGACAGTCCAACCTCCTGTCAGATGGGACCGAAACGGGCCAGGACGCTCACAACACTCGTGGCGAGACAGACTTAGCGTCCTGGCCCGGAATTCCAAGCACTGGTAGTAAAGAAATCGCGAGTGGCCCCCGCCCCTCGCGATTCCTTTTGCCCGCCGCCCGCCCTAGAATCCACCCATGCCCTTCGCCGCCATCAACGGCATCGACCTCTACTACGAGTCCCACGGCTCCGGGCCGGCCGTCGTCTTTGCGCACGGCGCCGGCGGCAACCACCTGAGCTGGTGGCAGCAGATCCCCGTCTTCTCGAGGCGCTTCCGCTGCATCACGTTCGACCATCGAGCGTTCGGCCGGACCATCGATGGCGCCGGCGACGACAAGAAGGGCCGCCGCGGCTTCCACGACGACCTGCGCGCGCTGCTCGACCTGCTCGAGATCGATGACGTCCGCATCGTCGCCCAGTCGATGGGCGGCCGCACCGCCGTCGGCTTCTCGCTCCTCAACCCGGGGCGGTGCAAAGCGCTCGTCCTTGCCGGGACGACCGGCGGCGCCATCGACGACGACGTGCGCGACATGCAGGATGCCTACCGGGAGACCGAGATGGGGCAATTGCCGCTAGGCAAGCGCTCGGTGTCGCCCGCCCTCGTCGAACGCGCCGCCGCGATGGAGTTCCTCTACCGCTCGATCGGCCGCATGAACCCGCCGCGTCCGAAGGACTTCCTCGCGCCGATCGTCGGCTATCGAGGCAGTTCCGCCGAACGCCTCGCCCAGGCCGACTTCCCGATCATGTTCCTCGTCGGCGACCACGACGCCGTCACGCCGCCCGACATCATCGCCGGCTGCCACCGCGCCACCCCCGGCTCGAAGTACGTCGTCATCCCGCAAAGCGGCCACTCAACCTACTTCGAGCAGCCCGACGCCTTCAACACCGCCGTGATCGCGTTTCTCGACGAGACGATGGCATAGAGCTCGGCAGGGAGTGCTGAAAACGCACCCCTACCTCGTAGCGCGGGCTTTCCAGCCCGCCCGTTCTCCGACCGGAGTCACCCGCTCTGCTGCGTGCCGAAGAAGTACCCGCGGAGCTTCAGCTCCGCCCCCACGGACGGCTCGCCTAGCCAACTCCGGCCTGTTCAGAACGAATGTTTCACGTGAAACACTCGGCGCATGCGCGCTACCTGTGGATGTGGTCGTAGCGCTCAAGATGGGAGCGCGGGGGCGAACCGGACAACGCGTACTAGCCGAAGCCTCGACCCTACCCGACGCCGAGCAGCTCCACGTCGAAGATCAGCTCCGCATTCGGCGGGATGGCGCCACCCGCGCCGCGCGAGCCGTACCCCAGCTCCGCCGGAATGATCAGCTGGCGCTTCCCGCCGACCTTCATCGACATCACGCCCTCGTCCCACCCCTTGATTACCTGCCCGACGCCGATCGAGAACACGAACGGTTCGTTTCGATCAACCGAGCTGTCAAACTTCTTCCCGTCGGTCAATTTGCCTGTGTAGTGCACCTTGACGGACTTGCCCTTCGTCGGTGCATCGCCCGTCCCGACGACCTCGTCGATGTACTTGAGCCCGCTCGGCGTAGTAACGGCGTCAGCCATGTTGGTTCTCCTCCGCTCGTAGTTGCGTCCAAATCCGACTCGGATCTGCGCTAGTTGATCTTGATCAGCTCCACATCGAAAATCAGCGTCGCGCCGCCAGGGATGGTCGGCGGTCGCCCGGCTGCACCGTACGCAAGCGCTCCCGGGATAATCAATCGCCGCTTGCCGCCAACTTTCATCGACTGCAGCCCTTCGGTCCACCCGGCAATCACGCCGTTCAGCGGGAACGTCGCGGGTGTCCCGCGATCCACAGAGCTGTCGAACTTCGTGCCATCCGTCAGCCAGCCGGTGTAGTGCACAGTCACCTGGTCGGTGGCCTTCGGAGAAGCGCCATCGCCGACCTTCTGGTCGATGTACTTCAACCCGCTAGCCGTCGTCTCGATCGTGCCCGTCAGGCTCGGGATGCCCGTCGCGTTGCCATCGCTCTCGATGGGTGGGGCAGCCTTCGTCGCCGCGGAGGCCGGCGTCGGGTTCGATGCCGCGGATTGCGCCGGCTTCACGCCGCCCGAAGCGATCGTCGGCGAACCGGACGGCGTCTTCGTCGACGCGTCGTCGTCGTCGCTGCACGCGCCAAACACCACGCCCAGCACAGCGATTCCAATGAGCAGATACTTCATGTCGTCTCCTTCAAGCTAAACCGCAACATTGTGCGGTGTGCCGCGTCCGCAGGCAAACACATCGGATCCAGCGGCGATACTTTTCTGCCAGAACGATCAAACGGTAACAGGCTGCGCCAGCGGGCCTGTAAGCCGAATTCTGTCCCCTTGCGGGTGGTGACCATCTATCTGGGCTGCCAGTTACCCAGCAGCTCGAGCGGCTGACCCGGGACTCTCGGACGGGCCGTCCTTAGGCCGGATGGACAAGTCCATTCGGTCGCGGTCCCCTATGTAGCCTTGCTCCGGGTGGGGTTTACCCGACGGCCATGTCTCCACGCCGCCGGTGCGCTCTTACCGCACCATTTCGCCCTTACCCGCCGAAGCGGGCGGTATGTTTCTGTGGCACGTTCCGTCGCCTCGCGACGCCCGGCCGTTAGCCGGCACCCTGCCCTGTGGAGTTCGGACTTTCCTCTCACCCCGTCGAAACGGCGCAAGCGGCCACCCGGCCCGCTGGCCCCCGCAGTATAGGCGACGCTCGCGGAACCACAGATTTCGCCGATTTCACAGATTGGGTCAGGTGCGATGTCGCGAGCCATTGTTCGCCGCACCGCTGCCAATCGGAGGACTCACAGCCGCGGACGGCTGTGCCACTTGTGCTGCGCTAGATGACGCGCTGCGTCGTCTTGAAGTGCGTCTTCGCCACGCCCTTCAGGAAGTCCGCGCCCCGCTGCTTCACGAGCGCCCGCGCGGCGGCCTCGACCTGCGAAGACGCGCCCTTCGGCAGGCGCACACCGGCTTCGCGGCCGAGTTGGTCGAGCCGGCGGAGGAACTCGGCGCGCGCCAGGATCGATGCCGCAGCGACGGCGGGGTCGCGCTCCGCGCGTGGCATCTGCACGAGGCGCACTTCGCGTCCCTTCTCGAACAATGCGTTTCGAATCAGCGACTCGTCACCAAACTGGTCGGCGACGGCGGCCGTGGCCTCGGGCGCCTTCTCGATCACGTTCTCGATGGCGCGTGCGTGCGCCCAGGCCAGCAGCCGGTTGACGTTGCCGAACTTCAACCATAGCTCGTTGTAGCGCGGCGGCAGGATCGTCATCACTTCGTTCGGAAATGCCGCGCGCAGCTGATCGGCGATCGACAGCGCGCGGGCGTCAGTGAGATTCTTGCTGTCCTGCACGCCCAGCTCGATAAGCGCGCGCCAGTTTGCGTCCGTAACCGCCACCGCTGCCACGACAAGCGGCCCGAAGTAATCGCCCTTCCCGCTCTCGTCGCTGCCGATCCAGCAGCCCGCATCGGCCACCACCGGCTCGATCGTGCTGCCTGCACTCTTACCGGCCTTGATGATCGACGGTTTCCCGGCGACCAGCCCTGCGATCGCATCGGCATGCGGCGACGCCGGCTGGTCGAAGACGATCTTGCAGCCGCCTCCCCTCGACGGGTAGAGGTTCAGCCCGATCGGCCCATCCGGCGTCGCGAGCTTGATGCGAGCGCCGTTCTGTAGCGGCAACCGCTCGAGGGTAGAAGAGCTACCGGCGGCGTACTCATCGAGCTGCGTGAGTACGCGCGCGGCGTCGGACATGATGGTGATGCTTTTCGGCGCCATGAGGGGAAGTGTAGTTTACGGTCCGCCGTCGTCGGCGTAGCTCAGGCGCGGAGCGTGAGGATAAGCGCCTGATCGTCGGAGACAGTGACGCGCGCGACGGCTTCGCGGAGCGCCGACTGCCGCTCTGGGAACGTGACTTCGTCCCACGCGTCCAGGAGATGCGTGACGTCGCGTTCGCGGCCGCGCTTCCGGTCCGACGCGCTCAGGTGATCCGCTATGCGCCGCTCGACCGTCTCGATCGCGTCCTCGACTGCCAGCCGCTCACCCGCGGCGGCGACGCTGAGCTTGTGCATCTTCTCCTTGGCGAGCCGGCCCTTCACCGCAGCGTCGATATACCCCTCAATGCGGCGATCGATGGCGCGGAGGCGCGCGCGATGCCGGTCGAGTTCGTCGTGCTGCTCGGCCAGCACAGCTGCGTCATCACCGGCTTGCGGAAAGCCGGCGCCGTCAGCGAACGCCGCGCCCAACGCATCCCGCACCTGCGTCTCGAGATCGTCCGCGCGGCGCGTATGGTAGTTGCAGACGCTCTGGTTCGTCCGCGACTCGCACTGGTAGTAGCGGTAGGAGTTCGACACCTTCTCCCCGCTCTGCCGCTTCCACGACTGCTTGCGGCTGACGCCGATGAGCTTGTTGCCGCAGTGCCCGCAATGCGCCATGCCGGACAGCAGGAACTGTGACGCGACGCGCGGCGCGTAGCTCGTGCGGCGTGCGTTGAGCCGATCCTGCACCATCCGGAAGTCTTCGGTGGAAACCAGAGATGGGTGGCTACCGGGCACACGGACGCCGAAACGCGAGTACGTACCCAGGTACGCGCGATTCCGCAGGATGTCGCGGATACTCACCATGCTCCAGTTGCCGCCACGCCGCGTCTTCAGATCCTCACCGTTGAGGCGACGAGCGATCAGGCGTATGCCCATACCCTCGTTGAGGTAGAGGCGGTAGATGTACCGCACCACGACGGCTTCTTCCGGGATCAACTCAAGCCGGCGCCGGTTGCCGACCTTGTAACCATATGGCGGCCGCCCGAGCACTTCGCCCTTCACGGCTTTCTTGCGCATCGCCGCGCGAACGCGCTCGCTGAGCCGGCTGTTGCCGTCTTGATCGCCCCACGCAGCGACGAGGTCCGCGCCACCCGTCATCGGCGCGATCTGCGCACCAAGGCCCTCGAGCTGGAAATAGCGCCGCGCCGCGTCGCGCAAGTCGCCGCCCAGCGCCTGGATGCTCGGGATCACGACGACGACGAAGCCCTTGTCCGGTTCGCGCAGAAAGGCGACGAGTTGGCGGAAGCCCGGCGCGTGACCGTTGCTGCTGGAAGCATCGACGAACGAGCCCGCTACTTCGTAGCCTTCGTGCTCGCAGAATTCCAGGAACGCCTTGTTCTGCTGGGCGAGCGATGCGCCAAGGTCGACGGATTCACGGAAGTAGCCGATGGCCCTCATACGTCACGCATGCAGGATGCGCTCGCAGTTCGGACACTGCACGAGCGCATTACCGATTCTGGCCTTGTTCACGATGTTCGTGGGGAGTGAGATGCGGCACCCGGTGCAGAGGTTGCGATCGAGTTTCGCCAGCGCGCGTCCCTGGTGCGCAATCCGGGTGTGGTCATACGTACGCAACATCTCCGGCGCTACCTCCGCCGATTCCTCGCGGCGTTGGGCGTCGTATTCGGCTACTTCGGCGGTGAGAATCTTGATGCGGGCAGACAGGGCGGCCTGATCTTCGGCCCAGGCCGACTCAAGTACCGCCAACTCGGCCGCGGCGGCCTTGTGGGCGTTGTCAGCAGCTTCGAGCCGCGTAAGTGCTTCGAGATCACGATCCTCGACGGCGGATAGGTGCCGTTTGAGTTGGTCGATGTCCGCCTGGAGGTCTGCGAGTTCTTTGGGGTTCTTGATCGCGCCGCTGTAGAGCTTGGTCTCCGCCGGAGTGATCTTCGACTTCAGATCGTCGGCCTCGAGCTCGACGTCTTTCTGGTCGCCGCGCGCGAGGCTGAGGGCGGCTACGAGTTCTTGCACGCGCGCACGCAGATCGATCAGCTCTTCCGTCTCGCCGAGGTGTGCTTCCGCATCGGCGAGTGACCCGCGCCGGCTATCAAGCGCCGTGTCGGTCTCTTGCAGGCGCCGCAGATCATTGATCCATGTCATCGGTTGGGTCGATACCATTCCGGCCATCCACGGCAACGCACGAACCGGGGAAGCCATGCTGCCCCACCAGCGGGGGTTCCGACAGATCGTCAAGTGCATCGCGGGTTGCGGACGCGTAGCGCGACTAACGCGATTATAGGTGATCGTATGGCGTAAACGACAAGAGCACGCGAATTGACGGTCGGACGCGACGCTCGATACGCTGGTGCATCCCCGAATGAGGAGAACCCATGCAGTTCAACATCGCCTCGCTGCTCCAGGAGCTGACCGGCGCCACCCGCGTGTACGACGTCGATGAAGATGTCCAGATCGATGGCACAACGCGGCGAGTCGCGGGACACGCACGGTTCGACCGCACGCCGCGCGGCATACTCGTGCGCGCGAACATGCACGGGTCGATGGACGACGTGTGCAGCCGCTGCGCGAAACCGATCGCCTTTCCGGTCGATATGGAGATCGCGGAGGAGTACATCCCAACCATCGACATCGTAAGCGGCGCGGCGGTCGAAACGATCGAAGGGGAAGAGGATGCGTACCGCATCGACGCGCAGCACGTCATCGATCTCGGGGACGCCGTACGGCAGTACTGGTCGGTCGCATTGCCGATGGCGCCGCTCTGCGACGAGCAGTGTCGCGGTCTCTGTCCCGTGTGCGGCGAAGACATTGCGTCGACGGGGCACGCATGCACCGGCGACGAGGTCGATACGCGCTGGGCGGCACTGGCCAAGCTGGAGTTGGGGTAGGGGCACCCGCTTGCCGGACGCGCCGCGGGCGTGCTCCTAGCCTCCTGCGGAGGGTTCCGCTAGACTTTCGGCTGAACGCACGAGAGGAGCACAGTCGTGGCACCACTGCCAAAGCGTAAGTATCCAAAGGCGCGCCAGGGAAAGCGGCGCAGCCACCTGGCGTTGAAGCCCACCGGGCTTTCCCGCTGCCCCCAGTGCCGGAACCACCGGCTGTCGCACACGGCCTGCCCGACGTGCGGCTTCTACAAGGGCGTGCTGGCCGTCGAAGTGAAGGCCTCGAAGGCGGCGGAGTAGCTTTGCCGCTGCGCGCACTCCCGGCCCGCCAACCCTCGATCCGCCAACTCTTGTCCGATGCCTGACGGCGCCACGGCCTGGGTCTTCCCCGGCCAGGGGTCGCAGGAGGTCGGCATGGGCCGCGACCTCTACGACGCCTATCCGGCTGCGCGCGAACTGTACGACCGCGCCGACGCGCTCCTGGGTCGATCCCTCTCCGCCCTTTGCTTCGATGGGCCGGAGGGCGAACTCGGCAAGACGCTGAACTCTCAACCGGCTATCTACGTCACGAGCCTCGCATGTCTCGCGGCCGCGCAGGCGACGGGTGCGTTGCGGGACGACCCCGCCTTCGTGTCGGGCCACAGCCTCGGCGAGTACACGGCACTGACGGCGGCGGGGGCACTCGACTTCGAGGCGGGAGTACAGCTGGTCGAAACGCGGGGACGCGTCACGCACGCCGCAGCCGAGGCGATGCCCGGCGCGATGGCGGCCGTGTTGGGGCTGGACGAAGCCGCGACTGAGGCGGTGTGCCGCGATGCCGGCGCCGAGCTCTGCAACATCAACTCACCTGCGCAGATCGTCATCGGCGGCACGAAGGACGCTATCGCGAAGGCGTGCGCGCTGGCGCTGGAGCGTGGAGCCAAACGCGCGATCCCGCTGGACGTGAGCGGCGCGTTCCATACTTCCCTGATGCAGTCAGCCGTCGCGGAAATGGAGCGCGCGGTCGCAGCCGCGGGCCTCAGGTCGCCGCGCATCCCCGTCGTCACGAACGACACCGGCCAACCCACTTCCGACGCCGACACGATGGCGCGCGAGCTGACGTATCAGCTCACGCACCCGGTACGATGGGTGCGCTGCGTCGAGCAGATGTCGGCACACGGGGTGACGGAGTTCGTCGAGATCGGGCCGGGGCGCGTGCTCACGGGGCTGATCAAGCGCATCGCTTCCGGCGCACTAACCCGGAATATCAACGGCACAGGTTCACTGGCATGACGCGACTCTTCGACCTGAGCGGCAAGGTGGCGCTGGTCACGGGCGGATCCCGAGGCATCGGCCGGGCGATCTCGCTGGCGCTGGCCGCGCATGGCGCGAAGGTGGCAATCAACTACGCGTCGAACACGGCCGCCGCCGAGGAGACACTACAGGCGATCGGCGGAGCCGACCTCGCGATCGCGGTCGCGGGTGACGTCGCTGATCTCGCCACCGGAGCGGCGCTCGTCGAGCGGACGATCGAGGCGTTCGGACGGATCGACATTCTAGTGAACAACGCCGGCGTGACGGCCGACGATCTCATCCTGCGGATGTCCGAGGCTGAGTGGGACAAGGTCATCGATACGAACCTGAAGGGCGCCTTTGCGGTGACGAAGGCGGCGATCCGGCCCATGGTGCGTCAGCGCTTCGGTCGGGTGATCAGCATCAGCAGCGTTGCGGGCATCGTCGGCAACGCCGGACAGGCGAATTACTCCGCGGCCAAGGCGGGGATGATAGGCTTCACGAAGGCAATCGCCAAGGAGGTCGCCTCGCGCAATATCACGGCGAATATCATCGCGCCGGGGATCATCGATACCGAAATGACAGCGGACCTGACCGAGACACAGCGGGGCGAGATCATGCGGATGGTCGCGGTAGGACGTACCGGCACACCGGAAGACGTCGCGCCTGCTGCTGTGTTCCTCGCGTCGGACGAGGCCGCCTACGTCACGGGGCACGTTCTGACCGTGGACGGCGGACTGGTGATGTACTGATGGCGACGAACGTGCGGCGCAAGTCACGCATCGCAGCCCTACAGGCCCTGTACGAGTCAGACGTCTCGGGGCACGAAACGCTGGCGTCACTTGCGCGGCTGTGCGTTGAAGAGAATCTGAACGAAGTGCAGACCGCGTTCGCGCATGAACTCGTAGAGGGCGTGCTGGAGCAGCGAGATTCGATCGACGACGTGATCCGGCAAGCGGCGCCGCAGTGGCCCGTCGAGCAGTTGAGCGCCATCGACCGGAACATCCTCCGTCTTGCGATACGGGAGATCCTGATGAATAATGGGGCGCCCATTCGGGCCGCGATAAATGAGGCTGTCGAACTCGCGAAGAGCTTCGGGAGCGATAATTCCGCGAAGTTCATCAACGGGGTGCTCGGCTCGGTGAGCCTGTCACTCGCTCCTAGTAGCTAATCCTCGGCGCGGCCGATCAGAGGGAGAGAAGCACGTGGCAACAACGTTCGAGCGAGTGCGGAAGATCATCGTCGACCAGCTCGGCGTCGAGGAGGATCAGGTCGTACCGAGCGCATCGTTCGTCGACGATCTCAACGCCGACTCGTTGGATCTGGTCGAGCTGATCATGTCGATGGAAGAGGAGTTCAGCAAGGACGGCAAGACGCTGGAGATCTCCGACGAAGACGCCGAGAAGATCGCTACAGTACAGGACGCGGTCGACTATTTGAAGGACCTCGGCGTCGAGGAAGAGTAGGCGAGTTCACCGTTCGCGGTTCAGAGTTCTAAAGTGAGCCGCCTTCGGGCGGCTTTCTTGTTGGTGTTGCCCGCTCGGGCGCCTGCTTTGGGATCAATTCGGCGGCTGGCGTACACTGGATACATGAACTTTCTCGGCGTTGGGCCGCTTGAACTGATCGTCGTGCTCATCGTCGCACTGGTCTTTGTGGGGCCGGAGCGGCTACCGAAGCTGGCGGCCGACATCGCGCGCACGATTCGCGAGGTGCGCAAATACACGGGCGGACTGGCAGCCGAGTTCAACGAGGTGATCCAGGACTTTGAGAAGGACACCGAGGGCGAACGGAGCGCGTGGAAAGAGATTGAGACCGGCATTACGGGCGCGACCAAGTCGGTGACGGAAGCCGTCCGGGATGTCCGCTCCGAATTGCAGAGTGTCCAGGCCGACGCGTCGGCGCCAGCGCCGAGTGTCGTAGCAGCGGCGCCAGCCAGTAGCGTTCCCCCAACCACCGAGGCACCTGCCTGGTCGGATATCGCTTCAGGACCGCCGCCCGTCGGCGCGGAAACCTTGGCACCCACGAATGGCGCCCACCTCGCGAATGGCGCTGCGCCGTCGGCCGCGGCGACCGCTGACGAGGCTCGATGACCACCGCGGCTGGACCGATGAACGCCCGTGACACGCACGACGACGGCAAGGTGCTGACAATCATTGAGCACCTGCAGGAGTTGCGCACGCGAGTGATGTGGAGCGCGATTGCGCTCCTCGTTGGTATCGGCGTCGCGATTTGGCCGCTCACGAAGTACACCATCCATTTCCTGGTCATTCCCGCGCAAGACACCCGCGCCGACTTCAAGCTGCATCAGTTTCAGCTGCTCGACTACTGGAGCACCTACTTCCGCGTGTCGCTCCTGCTGGGCATCGCGATCGCGATGCCGATGCTGATGTACCAGTTGCTGGCGTTCGTGGCGCCCGGGCTTACGAAGCAGGAGCGCAAGTGGCTGTACCCCATCGTGGTCGGCGCTTCGCTGATGTTCGTGCTCGGCATGGCGTTCGCTTACTACGTCGAGCTGCCTCCGGCGCTGAACTTCCTGCTCGATCCGAAGAACGACGATGTTCAGCCAACGATTGGCGTGCAGACGTACATCGATACGGTAACGCGACTGCTGCTGGTCACCGGGCTGGTTTTTGAGATGCCGTTCGTGATCATGGGGATGGCAAAGATCGGGGTCGTGAGATCGAAGCAGCTACTGGGATGGTGGCGATATGCGATCTTGTTCTCAGTGCTGCTGGCTGCGATCGTCACGCCGTCCATCGACCCGGTGACGCAGACCGTGGTAGCGGTACCGATCATCATCCTCTACTTCGTCGGGATCGGCCTAGCGAAGCTGGTCGAGGGCAACAGCTTCCTCGGGGCGCGTCGGGCGTAGGTTCGTAGACAGCCGGTCGGCGCAGCCTCCGCCACCAACTGTGGGCACCTCACACTTCAGTTATGTCGCATTCGTTTTCCGATCATGTGCTCGATCAGGTGCGCTGGTACTGTTCGCGCCTGCTGCTACCGTGATATCATCGCACGAGAGGTGGCGAGCAGACGAAGGCGCCGGCTACCCGAGGCATGCTCTCCGTCGTCACCGGGGTCGCGGGAGGCGCCTTCAGTGGTTTGACGGGGGTTGGCGGCGGCGCCGTGATGGTACCGATGCTGACCGGCTGGCTGAAGCTCAGCCAGCACCGCGCGCATGGAACCTCGCTCGCCATCATCATGTTCGTTGCGATTTCGGGCGTGGCAGGCTACTGGCACGCCGGAAATATCGACTGGCGACTCGTGTTCGCGCTCTCGCCCGGCGCCGTAGTGGGCGTGTACGTGGGTGCGAAGGCGATGGTGAGAGTGCCCGCGCTTCAGCTTAGGCTGCTGTTCGGGGCGTTCCTCCTCTTCGTCGCGTTTCGCCAGTTGGTGTGGCAGGTATCGGCCGGCGCCTCACAGGACGGCGGCAGCGGCCTGCTGGTCGAACTGGCGTTTGGGTTCGCCGGCGGCGTGCTCGCAGGCGTCTTGGGAGTCGGCGGCGGAGCGATCTTCGTGCCGGCGATCGTGATCTTCGGGCTCGTCGATGTATCGGGAGGCGGAGAGCCGCAGAAGGTGGCGCAGGGAGTGTCGTTAGTGGTGATCGTCTGCACGGGCGCGATCGGGACGCTGACGAATCTACGGCAGGAGGCGGTCGATATCGACGTAGGCAAGTGGATCATCCCGCCAGCGGCGGTCGCGGCATTCGGCGCTTCGCTCGTGGCGAACGCGATCGACGCGGAGACGCTGAAGCAGATCTACGGCCTGACGGCGCTCGTGTTGGGCGCACAGACCATCTACACGAGCATACGCGGACTCCGGACAGGACAGCCGGTGGAGATAGAAACGATTTGAGCATGGACGCCGAGCCGATCGAGAAGCGGAAGACGCTCGCGACCATCGCGAAGCAAGTCGCCGGGTGCAAGGATTGCGCGCTTTGCCAGGGCCGCACAAACAGCGTGCCTGGCGAAGGCAATCCGGACGCCGACATCATGTTCATCGGCGAAGGCCCGGGATTCTACGAAGATCAGCAGGGGCGGCCGTTTGTCGGCGCCTCAGGGAAGTTCCTGGATGACCTCCTGCGGTCGATCGGGCTGGACCGCAAGACGGTATTCATTGCGAACGTCGTGAAGTGCCGACCGCCGCAGAATCGCGATCCACAGCCGGACGAGATTGCGGCCTGCGCGAAGTACCTCGACGCCCAGGTTGCCTCGATCGCGCCGAAGGTAATGGTAACGCTAGGCCGCCATTCGATGCAGCGCTACTTCCCCGGCGAATCGATCAGCCGCATCCACGGCCAGCCACGGCGTAAGGAGGGGCTGATCGTCGTGCCGATGTATCACCCGGCCGCGGCGCTGCACCAAGGAAGCCTGCGCAAGGTAATCGAGTCCGACTTCAGCCGTCTGCCGGAATTCTTGCGCAAGACGCTGGGTGGCGAAGCGATCACGGCGCCCGTCACGTCCGTTCCGACGCACCTGCGATCCGGCGCCGCGAGCGGAACATCGGTGACCCCGCAGCAGCCCGCTGCTACACAACAAGAAGCCGAGCCGCAGCAGATGCGGCTGCTGTAAAGGAGACTATGGCCACCAGTCCATTGCGAATTATTCCGCTTGGCGGTCTCGGAGAGATCGGCAAGAACATGATGCTGTTCGAGTACGGCGACGATGTGATCGCCATCGATTGCGGTCTGATGTTCCCGACCGAGGACATGCTTGGCGTGGACCTCGTGATCCCGAACATGAGCTACTTGCTCGAGAGTCGCAAGAACCTGCGCGCGATCTTCATCACCCACGGTCACGAGGATCACACCGGCGCACTGCCATACATCCTGCGGCAGATCAACGTACCCGTATACGCGACCCCGCTGGCGCACGGACTGATCAGCGTGAAGCTGAAGGAGGCGCGACTGACGCAGAGCACCGACCTGCGCGAGATCCGCGTCGGCGACTCTATTACCGAGGGCCCGTTCACAGTCCAGCCGTTCCAGGTGGCACACAGCATCCCCGACTCGGTCGGGTATGCGATCCGAACGCCGGTGGGCACGTGCATTCACACGGGCGACTTCAAGCTCGACCACACGCCGGTGATGGGACAATCGACGGATCTGGCCCGGTTGGCGCAGCTTGGCGACGAGGGTGTGCTACTGCTGTGCGCGGACTCGACGTACGCAGAAGTCCCGGGCTATACGCCGTCCGAGCAGATCGTCGGTGCAGCGATCTTCCAACTCGTCGCGAAGGCGACCGGTCGCGTCGTAGTGACGACGTTCGCGTCGCTGATCGCGCGCGTGCAGTTAGTGTTCGACGCGGCGGAGGCGACAGGGCGGCGTGTGTTCATCACCGGCCGCAGCATGATCGATAACGTCAACATGGCGATCGAGCGCGGCTACCTGCGCGCGCCGGAAGGCATGTTGGTGAGCGTGCGCGAGCTGCCATCGATCCCGCACGAGAAGCTCGTGATCATCACGACGGGTAGCCAGGGCGAGCCGACGTCCGCGCTGACGCGCATGGCGAACCAGGATCACCCACACGTGAAGATCGTCGAGGGCGATACCGTCATCCTGTCCGCATCGGCCGTTCCAGGTAACGAGGCACTGGTACACCGGACGGTGGACAACCTGTTCAAGCTCGGGGCGAAGGTGCTGTACAACCGCATCGCCGACGTCCACGTACGCGGACACGCGGCCCAGGAAGAGCTGAAGATCGTGCAGTCGCTAGTGCGGCCGAAGTACTTCGTGCCCGTACACGGGGAGTATCGCCACATGGTGCTCCACGCGCAGGTTGCTGAATCGATGAACCAGGGGACCGAGACGTTCATCCTAATCGACGGCGACGTGCTGGAGATCACGCCGGACGGGGCGACCTTTGGTGAGCACATCGACGCGGACTACGTGTACGTCGACGGGCTCGGAGTGGGAGACGTCGACCATGTAGTGTTGCGCGACCGCAAGCACCTCGCGTCGGACGGCATCGTGGTGGTGATCCTGCCCATGGAGAAGAACACAAGCAAGATCGCGGGCGCGGTCGAAGTCGTATCGCGCGGCTTCGTCGATATGGACGAGCGCGAAGAGTTGATCGATCGTACGCGCGACCAGGTGACGAAGAAGCTGCAGAGCGCCGATCACACGCTGGAGTGGGGGGCGGTACACACCGAGGTGAAAGAGACGGTCGCGAAGTTCCTGTACGATGAAACACGGCGGCGCCCAATGGTGCTGCCAGTGCGCGTGGAGGTCTAAGCAAGTTGGCCGCAAGGACGCGAGCGAAGGCATCGGGGCGCAAGAGCAAGTCGCCGGTGAAAGCCGTCGGCCACAAGCGTAGCGGACAATCCGCCTACGGAACGCTGCACGACCTGCTAATCCGGCGCGAGAGCGTCGGAGTCTTGCTCATCCTGCTCGCCTTGCTGGCGGTGCCGTGGCTGGTGCCGTTCACGGCCGGGCTGGCCGACGCGCGGAATCGCTTCGTCGAGACGTTCGGGCTCTTGATCTTCGCATGGATCGCGCTGCTGCTCTACGCGGGCTGGTTGGTGATCCGCGACGAGCAATCGATACTGTGGCGCGACTGGAAGCCCGCCGCGATTGCGTTGCTGGCGGGGCTATTCCTGAGTGGATTCTTCGGCTTCTTCAAACCGGACTGGAACTTGGGCGACGTAGCGATGTCATCGCACTCGGCCGGCGGCGATCTCGGGCACCGGCTCGCGAGCAGCCCGATCGGTGTGCTGGTGTGGCTTGTCGCGGGCGTCGCGGCGTTCTCGCTGGCATTCCCGCAGATGGCGGCGGCGGCGCTTCAGAATTCGCCCGATGCCGCGCGGCGGATATGGGGCTGGCAGATCCCGCAGCGATCGGCGCGGAACGCGCGCAAGGGATTCGAGTTCATCTTCCCAACCCGGCCAGCGCCCAAGGGCTCCGTGAAGGTGCCGCTCGATTCCGAGATGTGGGCGCGGACATCGGGCGTCGCGGTCGACGTCGACGAAGACGTGGAGCAGGTCGAAGATGAGCCCGTGCAGGCGTCGCTCTTCCCCGAACTGGACGAGCAAGCGGAAGACGAGGATGCGCCCGCCGTGACAACCGATGAGCGCGGCAACCGCCGCTCGCGCGATGGCTGGCAGTTGCCGGCGATGGATCTGCTGAAAGACAAGGCGCCGGCACCCACCGGCGCCACCGACAACGCGCAGCGGGCGGCGCTGATCGAAGAGACGCTGGCGAGTTTCGGCGTGGACGCGAAGGTCGTGCAAATCAACGAGGGGCCGACCGTCACGCAGTTCGGCATCGAGCCCGGCTGGGAGATCAAGACGCGCACCCTCATCGAGCGCGACAAAGACAACAAGCCGATCATCGACGCAAACGGCATGCAGAAGACACGGACGGAGGAGGTCTCACGCACGCGTGTGCGCGTTCAGCAGATCACGTCGCTGGCGAATGACATGGCTCTTGCGTTGGCGGCGCCCTCTATCCGCATCGAAGCGCCGGTGCCTGGCAAGCCCGTGCTTGGCATCGAGGTTCCGAATACGAGCAAGTCGCTGGTGACGCTGCGGAGCGTCGTCGAGGGGCAAACGTTTCAGAAGGCGGCACAGAAGAGCAAGATCATGCTGGCGCTCGGGCAGAGTGTATCGGGCGAACCGATCGTCGCCGATCTGGCGCGCATGCCTCACCTGCTGATCGCCGGCTCGACCGGATCCGGCAAGTCGGTCTGTATGAACGCGCTCATCTCGTGCATCCTGATGCATGCGTCGCCGGAGGAAGTGCGCTTCGTGATGATCGACCCGAAGCGGGTCGAGCTGTCCGCGTTCGGGCCGATACCGCACCTCGCGTTCTCGAATATCGTCGTCGAGATGGACAGGGTCGTGGGCACGCTGCAGGCCGTGATCCACGAGATGGAGTCGCGCTATCGTAAGTTCGCGGCGATCGCCGTGCGGAACATCGACGGCTACAACCGGAGCCCGCGCTCGACGGACAAGATGCCGTACTGGGTCGTCGTGATCGACGAGCTAGCTGACCTCATGATGGCCGCGCCGTTCGAGGTAGAGCGCCAGATCTGCCGATTGGCCCAGCTGGCGCGCGCGACCGGAATCCACCTGGTCGTCGCTACACAGCGGCCGTCGGTCGATGTGATCACGGGGCTGATTAAGGCGAACTTCCCGACGCGGATCGCCTTCGCCGTGAGCTCGCAGGTCGACTCTCGCACGATCCTCGACATGTCGGGGGCTGAGAAGCTGCTGGGGCGGGGCGACATGCTCTACATGGCGCCTGACGCCGCGAAGCCGAAACGGCTGCAGGGTGTCTACGTCTCCGACGAAGAGATCGAGCGGCTGGTCGACTTCTGGACGCAGGAGCGATTCTCGGACATCGAGCGGCCGACGTACGATCACTTGTACGACGAGGCGAAGGCGGAACTCGACCAAGAGGGTTCCAGTGATGAGATGTTCGAGAAGGCGAAGGAACTCGCGTTCGAACACAATCGGATCTCGACATCGCTGATTCAGCGGAGGCTACGGCTTGGATATCCGCGAGCGGCGCGGCTGATGGACATGCTGGAGGCCGAGGGCGTCGTCGGGCCGAACGAGGGCGGCGGGTCGCGCCAAGTGTTCGCGCCGGAGGACAAGCCCGCATTTACGGCGCCGCCGGACGAGCTGCGGTTCTAACGTCCGACTCAATCCTGTGACCGGTCAACCAGTGGGGAGGTGATCGCGTGAGCGAGGCCACAGCTATCGTCTTGGAAATCAGCGTGAGCGAAGAGCAGTATCCCCGCTACGACCCGGCGCACGGCACGCCGGATCCGATGGTGCGGCGGCTCGTGACCATGCGACTGCCGGCCGGCGGCGCTCGCTTCGAGCAGACGGACTACGGGCATCCGGGACGATTCAATGCGTGGGAGCCACGCGGCATCGACTCGCGGCTGCAAGCGCGCACCGATGAATTACTTGCGCTGTGCGAGGCGATGGCGCCGTTCGTGAGTTGACGCCAAGGATCTAGCTGCCGTCAGGCTGTGGCAGGTCTGCCGCTGTGGCGGGCGGGATCTCGATCTTGAGCCGCTGCACGGTGCCCGACGCGTCGGCGACGTAGATCGTGCCATCCGGCGCGACCGCGATGCCGATCGGACGGGTGCCGCCGGCGCCTGCCGGAAAGAGGTACGAACCGCGCTGCTTGCCGGCGATGTCGTACACCACGATGCGCTGGTTCACGGGATCCGTCAGGAGCACCAACGATCCGTACACGGCGATGTGGGGAACTTGCGATCCCGTTCCCCCCACGCCGCGGAACGCGCGCCCGGTTGCTCCATCCGGTGATCGCACGACGTTCTGGCGCTCGAAGTCGATGATGTAGAAGACGCCGCCAGCCGAGACCGCAACATCCGACGGCTGCTTCGGATGTCCTTCAGCCTCCGGATCGGTGATCGACAACGTCGTGACCGGGCCGTCGGGTAGCGGGACGGTGTAGACGATGCCGCCGGCGGGCGCGGCCACGTAGGCGGTCTCACCGCGTACACCGACACCGAACGCACTAGAGAACACCTTGTCGAAGCGCTTCACGAGCAGTCCGTTCACGTCCAACAGCACGAGCGAACCCGCGGCATCGTCGATCACGACGATCTGTCCAGATGCTGTGACATCAAGGTCATCGATGCGTCGAACATCGACCGGGACGGTGCGCTGCGCCGCGCCGTCGGCCCCGATGATGACGATCTTGTTTTCGCCGCCGACCAATACTGTGCCGTCTGGGGCGACGGCGATGCCGGTAGGGATGTCGAGGCCGGCGAGCCGCAGCACCGAACTCGGCCACGAACCTGCGCTTGGGGCGATGATCACCGATGGCGTCGTGCGGAAGGCACCTTCGGGTACTCGGAACTCGCTGCCCGTCGCCAGCGCCCAGTCTCGCGACGGCGCGCGCAGGTGCAAGGACCAGTCGAGCTGGCCCGCCCCCGCGATGTACTGGATGGAGACCGCGTGCGGGCCGGGCGAGAGATCGATCGTTGCTTCGACGCGGCGACGCGGATGGCCGCCGCCGTTATCCACGAGCAATTCGTCGTCGACAAAGATCTGCGACGAGGATGTACCGTCGAGCGCGAATCCATACGTGCCTAATGCCGGCACGTCGAGAATGCCGCGGTATTCGACCGCAGCGGCATTGGCGATGCCGGGCATCGGCACGGCGAACGGAACGCGCCCTGTTGCAACGGGATCGCCGGAGAAGTCGCGACCGGCGCGGAATCCGACCTGGAAACCAGCGCTCCCCGTGCTCTCCTGGTACAGCGCGTCGGAAGCGTCGGCACCAGCCACCATCGATGGGCCTTCCATGGATAGGCGCATTTTGACGCGGCCGGGCCGCGCAATAAGCGCGGAGATCCGAATGTGGTGTTCGCCGATGGGGAGCACGCCGAGCGAGGCGTTGCCGCCGTCGGCTGACAGGAGCGGGGCCGGATCCCCGTCCACTGCGAGCGTTGCGTCGGTGCCCGGTACACGGATGTCGACTGGAACTTCCGCGCCAGAGGTAGTGACCCAGATATAACCCTCCCACGCGGCGGCGATCGGCCCGCTCGCGAGATCATCCGCTGTCCACTCACGATCGAGCGGCGCGCGGGAGACGACGGGTTCGCCACCAGATGCCAATTGCGTCAGCGTGAGCTGGTGGGATGCATCGATATCGGTCACCGGAATGGTGACGGAGGCGTACTCGAGACGGCCGAAGGGATCCACGTGGTCGTCATGCTGGAGGTTGGGATAGAGCCGGCGCAGTGTCTCGAGGACGGCGAGCTCGTTGTCGTCGAGTATGAGGAGCACATCCTGGTCGCCGCGCGGGAAGACGACGTCATTCCCGGCAATGTACGGATCGTAGCGCTTGCCGTGGGTGAGCACCCTAACGGCGTTGAAGCTGTAGAACTTCTGCGACACGTACACGCGGTGGCTACCGGCTTTGCTCGCGATCAGCTCGCCGACGCCGGCGTAGACGGGTGTGAAGCCGTCGTACACATCCTTTGCGTGGGCCTGCTGTCGGAAGAGCTCGTCGTAGTTGAGAGCGGTGCTGCCGCCTACGAGCGCTGTCGCGAGCGCTCCGAAGAGAATCAGGCCATTGCGCGTCGCAGCGAGCGGCCGGTAGACGGCCGCAACGCCTAGTCCGACAAGCAGATAGAGCGGCGGCAGCGCACCAATCGCGCGAATCGCACTCGGGTTCTCGATGCGCAATGTGAGCGCTCCGGGGATGAGCGAGAGGCCGAGCCAGATGACGAGCGAGCCGCGTCGCCAATCGCGGAGCGACCAGACGCTGACGCCGAGACCGAGGATGAACAGCGCCGCGGTGACGTCGTCTACCATCGGCGCGCCTGGGAGGTTGTGGCGGCCGTTTCCATCGCCTCGGACGTTCATCATCTTCAGCGTGGCGTGCACATTGTGGCGCAGCGGCTCGTAGCTGCCTTCCCGATCGATCTCTCTGAACACGTTGACGTCGCGTGTGCGCTGGAGGAAGCGGTCCTGATTGTGGAGCGCGAAGTTCGCGAGCGGGGCGACTGCCGCAAGGAAGGCCAGGGCGAACACCAAGAGTCCTGCAGCGTTCGATCGGAGTGAGCGCCATTGCGTCGCGGCGACGTACAGAAGCAGCAGCGCGACGAAGATCGGGACCATGCGAAACGCGATGTAGCCGTACAGGCCGGCGGCCAGGGCGACGCCGCCGAGAGCGAACGAGACACGGCTCATTCGATCGATGCCACGGACGATGAAGTAGATGGCGAGGATCTCGAGGACGGGCTGGACGGACGCCTCCCACGAGACGCGGCTGAACGTGACGGCCCAGCGGGATACGGCGAAGAGCGCCGTCGCGACCACGGCGGGAACGCTGCCGACGAGATGGCGGGCCAGCGGGTAGAACGCAACGACGGCAGCGAGCCCGGCCAGTGCTGGGACGATGCGGATGGCGAAGATGGTGTAACCGAAGATCTTCATCGAGCCCGCTAGTAGATAGAGGTAGAGCGTCGACCGCCCAAAGACGGAATCGAACCAGATGCGGGTGTGGTCGCCGTCGATGAGCGCGATAGCGTCGCTCGCGTTGATGGCCTCATCGGACCAAAGCCCGGGCGGGAACGAGAGTAAGTGCCAGAACCGAAAGAAGACCGCGAGCACGAAGACGGCTGCGAGCAGCGCGATCTCTATCCGCGGCGGCAGTGCGATGTCCGTCTGTGGCGCCTGCGAGAACACGACCTGTGCGCGGGCGCGGCGCGTCTGCGCGAACGCCGCCGCGCCCAGCAGGCCGATGGCAAACACGAACCCGGCGGACGAGTAAGGGATGACGTCCTTGAACTTTGTGAGCGTCAGCTGGGTGAGGACGGCGAGCGCGACTGCGGCAATGACGAGCAGTTCGGCGCTGCGGTCGCGGAGGGCCGAGCGCCAGCGGACCGCACTGCCGCCTACCGAATCGCCGCCTGGCTGCCCGCTTGAACTCACCAATCCCCCGCTGCTTCGCGACCGAGCCGATTATACGGGTCTCGCAGCCCGACGGCTGTCATACGGCGCGCTCGAGCAACGCGACGGGTTCGGAGGACTTGTTCAGCCGGTGAGTTCGGCGGGCAGATCGCGCTGCTGGAGGAGCCAGAGGCGGAAGTAGCGGCCGCGGAGCGCGAGCAACTCGTCGTGCGAGCCCTGCTCGACGATCTCGCCGTGGTGGAGCACGATGATGCGGTTGGCGCTGCGGACCGTCGCAAGGCGGTGGGCGATGATGATGCTCGTGCGGCGGGCGGTCAGGCGCTGCAAGCTCTCCTGGATCAGCGCCTCGGTCTCGGAGTCGATGTTGGCGGTGGCTTCGTCGAGAACGAGCATCACCTCCGGATCGAACGCGACGGAGCGAGCGAACGCCAGCAGTTGCTTCTGGCCGGTGCTGAGGTTGGCGCCACGCTCGACCAGCCGATGTTCGTACTGCCCCGGCAGCTCGTTAATGAAGCGGTCGGCGCCGACGAGCCGCGCCGCGTCGCGGACCTGCATTGCCGAGATCGATTCGTCGCGCAGCCGAATGTTCTCCTCGATCGTGCCGGTAAAGATGAACGGGTCCTGCAGGACGAGCCCGATGTGCTTGCGGACGTGGTGTTGCTTGACCTTCGCGATGTCGTAACCGTCGAGAAGGATCTGACCTTCTTGAATGTCGTAGAAGCGCAGCAGCAGATTGATCAGGCTTGTCTTGCCCGCACCGGTTGCTCCGACGAAGGCCACCCGCTCGCCAGGCTCGATGGAGAACGATACGTCCTTGAGGACCCACGTGCCGGGTATGTACGCGAACGAGACGTGCTGAAACTCGACAGAGCCGGCGACCTTGCTCGGCAGGTCGAGTGCGTCATCGTCGTCCTGCACGCCTTCCGGCTGGTCGAGCAGCGTGAAGATGCGTTCGAGCGCAGCCATCGCAGACTGGAGGATGTTGAAGCGATCCGCGATCTCACGGACGGGGTTGTAGTACATCGCCACAAGCTGCAGAAAGGCCACGAGCTCACCTTCGCTCAGCGTCTCGTTGAGCACGTAGTGCCCACCAACGACGATGACGATGCCCGTCGTGATAGCAGAGACCATCGCGACGACAGGTTCGAAGAGCGCAAACGAGTGGACGACCTCCATGTTCGCCTGGTTGAGCTGGCGGCTGTGCTCGCGGAACTCCTCGTTGTCGCGCCGCTGGCGGCCGAACAGTTGGACCAGCAGCATGCCGCTAATGTGCTCGGCTGTGAAGCCGTTGAGCCGCGCGATGTGCAGCCGCTGCTTGCGGAACGAGTTGCGCATGACGACGGCGAACCAACGCATGATCAGGGCAAGCACGGGCATGATCACAAACGTGATCAGCGCGAGCTTCCAGCTAATGATGAGAAGGAACGCCGCCACGCCGATGATGATGAAGACATCGGCGATGATCGTGATCGCGCCGGCCGTAAGCAGTTCGTTGAGCGCCTGGATATCGTTGGTGAGCCGCGTGACGAGGCGGCCGACGGGGTTGCCGTCGTAGAACGCGATGGACATCCGCTGCAGGTGCCGGAAGAGCTGGAGCCGGAGGTCGTTCATCACCTTCTGGGCGACGACCACCATCTGCATCCCCTGCGTGTACCGGAAGATGAACCCGACGATGAGCACCACCGCGTAGAGGCCCGCGATCCATGGCAGGCTGTCCGTCTTGCCCTTGGCAATGTCGCGATCGATCGCCTGTTGCACGAGGAGCGGTTGGACGAGCGTGAGTCCAGTGGTCGCCAGGAGCAGGATGAGGGCCAGGATCACGCGCCAGGCATAGGGGCGCATGTACGGCAGGAAGCGCCCAACGAGGCGTGAATCGTACGCCTTGCCTATCGCATCGTCTTCTTCGTTATAGCCCAGCGCCATCTACGCACCGTCCGCTTCTGCCGCGTCGTCCGTGTCCAGTTGCTGCTCCAGACGCTGACGGCGATCGAGCTTCGCGTAGGGGCCGTCGTGCTCGACGAGCTCGTCGTGCGTGCCGCGCTCGACGATTCGGCCGTTTTCGAGCACGACAATCTGGTCCGCCCACTGCACCGCGGAGACCCGGTGGGCGATGATCACCGCTGTGCGGCCCGTGATGAAGTCGCGCACGCCCGTGAGGATGCGTTCTTCCGTATAGGCATCGACGTGAGAGAGCGCGTCGTCGAAGATCAGGATGGGTGCCTCGCGTGCGAGGGCACGGGCGATGGCCGCGCGTTGCTTCTGCCCGCCTGAGAGCGACACGCCACGCTCGCCAACCATGGTCTGCATGCCCATGGGGAGCTGCGGGATGTCGTTGATGAGCTGCGAGAGCTGGACGGCCTGCTCGACACGTTGTGCGTCCGTATCGCCTCCCCAGCCGACGTTCTCCTCCAGGCTGGCCGAAAAGAGGAACGATTCCTGTGGCACGAATGCGACGGACCGGTGCAACTGCTCCAGCGGTATCTCTCGCACGTCACGGTCATCTATTGCCACGCGGCCAGCCCGCACGTCGTACACGCGGGCGATGAGGTTGACGAGGGTTGTCTTGCCGGAGCCGGTCGGGCCAACGATCGCCAGGGTGGCGCCGGCCGGCACATCGATCGAGACGTCGTGCAGGACGGGACGGTTGAAGTAGCCGAAGCTGACATTCTCGAACTGGATCGCGCCGTGCACCTCCGGTAGGGGTGTAGCCCCCGGTGCGTCCGCGATGGCGGGCTTGCGTGCGAGCACCTCTTCGACGCGCTCGAGTGAGGCGGCGGCTTGCTGATAGAGGTTGAGGGTCCAGCCCAGGTTCACCATCGGCATCGATAGCAGGACGATGTAGAAGTTGAAGCGCACGAAGTCGCCGAGCGTGATCGCCCCGGATTCCACTTCCAACGCACCGACGTAAATGACGATCAGCGTGCTGAGGCCGATGAGGACGAGCAGCATCGGGTTCAGCGCCATCGACAGCCGGGCGAGATCGACATTGGCCGTCTCGTACGCATCCGCCTGGCGCTGGAAAGCGGCAGCTTCGTTTTCTTCCTGCACGTACGCCTTGATGACGCGCGCGCCGGAGAAGTTCTCCTGGACAAACGTCGAGAGGACGCCGAACTGCGTCTGGACGGCGTGATACCGCCGCTCGATGATGCCGCCTATCCAGACGAAGAGCAGCGTCATGAAGGGCAGCGGCAGCGTTGCCAGCAAGGCCAGCTTGACGTCGATCGTCAGCATCACGGCCAGCCCCCCGGCGAAGAGGAAGACCGAGCGGAACAGATCCATGAGCCCTGGGCCGAGGAATTCGCGGATTGTGGTGACATCATTGGACACGCGAGCCATGAGGTCGCCAGTCTGGTGATCCTGAAAGAATTTCTGATCGAGGGACTGCATATGGGCATACACGTCGTTCCGCATGTCGTATTCCATGTATCGGGACGAGCCGCTGACGTAGATGCGGGTGACATACCGGAGGACGCTGTCGATCGCCTGGATGCCGATTGTGAGTCCGGCGAAGACGTACAGCCTGTTGGTTGAGTGGTCGGTCCGGAAGCTATCGATTGCGCCACCGAGGACGTAAGGCGTCATAACGCTAGCCATCGAAGCGAATGCCAACGCGACGAGCCCGATGGACATGCGCAGGCGGTAGCGCAGGATGTACGGCCAGAGACGAGACGCGAAGATCACGCGGAGGAACCTTTGACAAACGGAGCGTGGGCAGCAGCTATTTTAGGTGACGCTAAGGGCGCGCGGTAGAGTACAATCGATTCGGCCCGACACGCGAAGCAGGAATCGTGAGGATGACTTCACGTATTCTCTTGACACAGAACGCGGTTTGGGAGATTGTAGTGCCACTCGCGGGTTGGAGGAGATGCTTTCTCTTGAAGGGAGACACGAGAAATGGCCGGTAGGTACTGGGACAAAATGACGACGCAGCGGGTCTCGCGCAGGCGAGTGCTGCAGACAACAGGGGTGGCGGGCGCGGCCGCCAGCGCGGCGTGGCTCGTGGGCTGCGGAGGCGGCAGCGACGACAAGAAGACGCCGACCAGCGGCTCGCCAGCGGCAACGACGGCCGCGACCGCTACGAAGGGCACACCGAAGGCCGGCGGAACGTATACGGACGGCAGCACCGCGGACTTCGACACGTTCGACCCATACATCGGCATCGCTGCGTCGGTCGGGTACTTCCCGCGACTGTACAACGTGCTCGTGAACTTCTCTTCGCAAGATTCGAACTTTCGCTTCGATGACCTGTCGACGTCGTTCGAGCAGCCGGACGACAAGACGTACGTCTTCAAGATCCGCCCCGATGTCAAGGTGAGCCCGAACGAATTGGGCGTGCCGGAGCGGGCGCTCGACGCCAATGACGTCGTGGAGAGCTACAAGCGCATCATCTCGCTGCCGCAGTCGAACGCTTTTGCGTTCATCGGTAAGGAGATGGACACGCAGACGGCATCCGCGGACGGCGCCACGTACACGATGACGACCAAGCGGCCGTACGCGTTCTTTCGCCCACGCATCGGCAGCTCGATCAACACGGTCGTACCGAAGGAAGCGCTGAGCGACGCGACCATCGGCCAGCTAAAGCAGAAGGCCGCAGGCGCCGGCGCTTTCATGCTCAAGAGCTACACCGAGGGCCAGGGAGCATCGTTCCTCAAAAACCCCAACTATTACCGCAAGGATCCGAACAACGCTAACGCCGCGCTTCCGTACATCGATCAGTTCGACGTGAAGATCATCACCGACCAAGCCGCGCTACGCGTCGCGTTCCAATCGGGACAGGTCGATGAGTACGGTGCTCCGAACATCGATGAAGCGACTGAGCTCCAAAAGGGCAACAACTACACGGTGGTGAAGGCGTCCGTCAACACATTCATCGCCTTCACAATGAACCCGACGGCGAAGCCATGGGACGACGACCGCATCCGCAAGGCGGCGATGCACGCTATTAACCGCGCGGAGTACATCACCCGGGTCTACAACGAAGAAGCGAAGGCCAACGGGCTGATTCACTGGTCGATGGGCGACCTCGCGTTCAGCGACGACGAGTTGAAGGATCTGCAGGGATACGACCCGGCGGAGTCGAAGAAGTTGATCAAGGCTGCTACGGGCAACGACACGATTAAGGTGAAGATCCAGTGGCCGGCGGACTCCGACATCGAGCAGCACAAGCAGCACCTGCCGATCTTCCTCGAGCAGATGAAGGCAGCGGGCTTCGACGTTGAAGCCGACCCGCAGCCGTTCGTCACGTGGCTGGAGAACTACACGAACCTCAAGTACGACGCCAGCCTGGCGCTGAACCAGGTGTACGAGACGGCGGAGTTCGGCCTGGACTTCCAGCACTCGGAAGGCCCGGCGCGCAACAACATCTACGCGATCGGCGTCGGGAAGCTCTACCCGGAGATCGACGCGGGGATCGACAAGGTCAAGTCGACGACCGACCCTGAGGAGTTCACGAAGGCAGTCAAGGATATCCAGAAGCTGATCTACTCCAAGGGCCCGACGTTCCTGCCGCTGGTCACGCCTTATACGTTCAACCTGTACAACGAGCGCGTGAAGAATCTCCCGCTGGGCATCGGCTCGAGCGGACTCTGGGTCAACGACTGGTACCTGGACAGCTAGGGGCCATCGGCCCGCGGACGGAATATGCAGACATTCATTCTCCGCCGATTGCTTTCAGGAGTAGTCATCCTGTTCGTGCTGTCGGTGACCGTGTTCCTGTTGATGCGCATCGTGCCGGGCGATCCCGCGATCCGAAAATGCGGGCTCGCCTGCACGAAGGAGCAGATAGAGGCGATTCACAAGGAGCTCGGACTCGACAAGCCGTATTTTCCGATTGAGATCGCGCCGACTGATCCGCCGTTCATCTCGTTCAGCAGTGACAGCCAGTACGGCAAGTACATGTCGGGCGTGCTGACCGGCGATCTAGGGACTTCGAACTTCAACCAGAAGCCGGTGTCGGACCAGGTGCTCAGCCGGATGCCCGTCACGATCGAGATCATGGTGCTGACGCTTATCTTCACCATCATCATTGGCATACCGTTCGGGATCGTATCGGCGGTGTTCCGGAACTCGCCGATCGACTACCTGGTGCGATCGTCGTCGGTGCTCGGGTTGGCGGTGCCAGCATTTTGGGTCGCCACGCTTGTGCTGGTTCTGCCGTCAGAGTGGTGGGGCTACGCACCCGTGATCGGTCGCAAGGTTTCGCTGGTCAATGATCCGATCGGGAATTTCAAACAGGTCGCACCAGCGGCCGCCGTGCTCGCACTTGGCACGGCTGCCGGCATCATGCGCCTCACCCGCTCGTCGCTCCTTGAGGTGATGCGCCAAGACTACATGCGGACCGCCCGCGCGAAGGGCCTGCGTGAGCGGTCTGTTGTGATCCGCCACGGGCTGAAGAATTCGATGATCCCGGTGGTGACCGTTCTCGGCCTGGATGTCTCCGGCCTGCTGGGCGGAGCGATCATCGTCGAGCAGATCTTCACCCTGCCGGGTTTGGGGCTCTTCACGCTGCAGTCCCTCGGGATCAAGGACTTCGACGTGGTGCAAACTATGACACTGTACGCGGGCGTCACGGTCGTCGTGATGAACCTGCTCGTCGATGTGAGTTACGCGTGGCTGGATCCCCGGATCCGATATTCGTGAGGCTGATCCTTGTCTGAGAATATTGCCGTCCAGTCGCCGAGTGTCCTAATGGACATGGGCATTGCCCCGCGAGCCGAAGGGGTCGGCGCCCGCTTGCGGGCGTTACTGACAATGGCGCGCCAGAACCCCCTGGGGACGGTCGGACTCGTCATCATCCTTGTGTTCCTGGCCGCAGCGATCCTTGCGCCGTACGTGGCGCCGTACGGACCGACAGAACTCGCGGGTGCGAAGAATCAGAGCCCGTCGTCGTCATTTCTGTTCGGCACAGACTTCATCGGCCACGACATCTTTACTCGCGTCATGTATGGCGGCCGCATCTCGATGTCGGTGGCATTCATCTCTGTCATTGGTGGCGCGACGATCGGCATGCTGATCGGGATCGCCTCCGGATATTTTGGCGGCGCCGTCGACTCCGTCATCCAGCGGACAATCGACACCGCAATCGCTTTCCCCGCGCTGCTTCTGCTGCTAATCATCACGCAACTGCTAGGGCCGTCGTTCCGGACGATCGTCTTCGCCCTGACACTTGCGGTCATACCCGGCGTCACACGCATCGTCCGGGGCGCGGTGCTCTCCGAGAAGAACAACCAGTACATCGAGTCGGCGCGTGCGAGCGGCGCGTGGGCGCCGCGCATCTTGCTCCGGCATATCCTGCCGAACGTCGTGGCGCTCGGGATCATCGTCATGACGACGCTGCTGGGCGGCATCATCCTGGCGGAGGCAGCGCTTTCCTTCCTCGGCCTCGGCATTCCGAACGCGGCCACGTGGGGGCGAGACGTGAGCGATGCGCGTTCGTTCTTCCCCTACAACATACCGGCGGCTGTGTTCCCCGGGGCGGCGATCACTCTGACCGTGCTGGGATTCAATCTGCTGGGAGATACGATCCGCGACATCGCCGACCCGCGGCTGCGGGGCAGCCGCTAAGGCGGAAGCTCAGGGATAGACCATCCGAAAGGCTCGCTTTCCGCGGGCCTTTCGTGCATGTCGTGCGTGATGCAGCTGCCGTGGTGGGTGAAGTTGAATTCCCGATACCAGCGTCATTCTTGACCCGCGCGCGAACGTAGCGTAGCGTGGGCGGCGACGCACCTCTCTCATCAAAGGAGCCGGCATGACGGAGCCCATCTCACGCTATTACTGGTCACAGCGGCTCAAGCTGCACTACGCCGTGTGGGGTGATGAGTCGCTGCCACCGCTGCTGCTCATCCACGGCAACCGCGACCACGCGCGGACGTGGGACCAAGTGGCCGTGCAGTTGAAGCGCGAGTACTGCGTGTACGCCGTCGACCTGCGCGGCCATGGCGACAGCCAGTGGTCAGTGGGGAGCCAGTACAGCCTGCCAGAGTTCGTGCTGGATGTGGCGATGCTGGGCAGTGAACTGCGTCGCAACCCGCTCACCGTGATCGGACACTCGCTGGGCGGGGCAGTGGCGTTGGAATACACGGGAGTCTTCCCTCAATTCGTGAGCAAGGTCGTCGCGGTTGAAGGTCTGGGCCCGCCCGTGCGCGAGCCGGTTTCGGCTTCGTCACGCATGCGCTCCTGGATCGGGCAGATGCAGGAGTTCGATACGCGCAAGCCGCGGCGATACGCAACACTGGAAGAGGCTACGAAGCGTATGTTGGAGGAGAATCCGCACCTGACGGGCGAGATGGCAAGCCACCTGACGCTGCATGGGATGCGCGCGAACGATGACGGGACACGGAGCTGGAAATTCGACAACTACGTCCGGTTGCATTCGCCGTACGAATTCAATATCGCCGAGGCGCGTGAGATCTGGAACCAGATCCGCTGCCCTACCTTGCTGATCCGTGGTTCGGAAAGCTGGGCATCGGATCCGGAGCAAGACGGGAAGGCGACAGCGTTCCACAATTACAAGAACGTGCTGGTGAAGGACGCCGGACACTGGGTCCACCACGACCAGCTTGACGCGTTCATGAAGGTCGTCTGGGAGTTCTTGCGCGCCTAATACGCCCGGGACCGGCACAGGGGCAGCCACACATGGGGGCCGCCGCTGCAGTTCTTCGTCTGCGTCGCGCGTTACGAGAGTTGGGATGACGCCAGCAGGAGCGATAGGGCACCCCGCGCGGCGTCCAAGAAGATCGGCAGGTCGGACGCGTCGTCCAGCGCCTCCGCGAAGACGGAAGCGTCGTCAGTGGCGACCTGGTCAACCGTGCGATGGTCGAAGCGGTCCGGCCATTCTTCGCGCACGTGCATATGAGCGCTCTCGGCGTGTGACTGCACGACGAATTCACCACCCGCCGCCCTAACCTTAATCTCCGTGACGCGCGCGGCCGGTTCGCCGCTGCCAGAGAGCTTGACCGTGACCCCGCGGCTGCGGTCGTAGAGGGTGGCGGAGATCGAGCTAGCGTCACGCTCTGCTTCGGCCAGCGATAGGCCAAGGCACGAAATGAACCAGCCAGCGAGGAGGAGCATCTCGCTGGAGATGCCTGCGCCACCAGTGATCTCAATCGACTGCAGATCTGACAGGCGCTCGACGCCAGCCTGGCCGTCGAAGAACTGGGCGACGAGCGCTCGCCAGCCGGCGAGCCGCCGCCATGCGAGATCGCAGACGGCGACATCGTGTTTTCGGCGGGCGCTCAGCACCGACTGGAGCGTGACGGTGATGTCGGTGGCGTCGGCGGTGTCGACGAACACGATCTCCGCGCTATCGATGAGCTCAGACGCAAGGTGGGATTCGAGGTCAATCGGTCCGACCACCCAGACATTCAACGGGAGTTCCGTCACGAGCAGCGCGAGCACCGAGGAGGCGAGAGCCAACTGATCGTTAGGCCCCGCCTTGAGCACGACCTCCTCCGAACAGACGTGACGGCCGCCGGTGGTGGTGCGCCAGCAGAGCGCCGAAATCGAAGCCTCCAATTTGGTTCGGTCAGGCGATGTCACGGCGAGCACACCGCGGCAGGGATGGCGCTGAGGGAGCGACTCCATCACACGCTCGAATCGTTCAACGGTCCACGTCTCTGGACCCACCGCGACGAAGTTCATGGTGCGGAGCCGGACCGACGAATCGTCGACGCCTGGCTCGGCCGTCTCTCGCCAGAGCCGGGTAAATTCGGCCTCTATCGCTGCGGGCGAGATGCCGATCGGCCGGTCGTCGAGTCGCTCAATCGGCGTTACATTCGATGCCATTCGCGTCCGTCCCGTTCCATAAGCTCGCGCGCCGCGTCCGGTCCCCAGCTGCCTGCTTCGTATTGCTTCAGCGGCGAAGCGCCGTCCGCCCAGGCATCGAGTACAGGCGTCAGCAGCTCCCAAGAAGCCTCGACACCGTCCCACCTCGTGAACAGGGTGGAATCACCGAGCATCGCGTCGAGGAGGAGTCGCTCGTAGGCCTCGGGCGGATCGACGCCGAAGGAGCTTCCGTAGCGGAAGTCCATGTTCACGGGCCGCACATCCGAGCGTGTGCCGGGCACCTTCGCGCCGAAGCGGAGGGAGATGCCCTCATCCGGCTGAATGCGCAGGACGAGCAGATTCGGCGTCGGGTTGTCGCCACCCATCTGGCGAAAAAGCTGGAGCGGAGCGGTCTTGAATGTGATCGCGACCTCCGTTGCGCGCTTGGGGAGCCGCTTGCCGACGCGAAGGTAGAACGGGACTCCCGACCAGCGCCAGTTCTCGACCTCAAGACGGAGGGCGGTGTAGGTCTCCGTCCGGGAGTCCGGCGCTACGCCCTCTTCCTCGCGATAGCCGGGCACCATCTCGCCGAGGATCGCGCCGGCGACGTACTGGGCGCGCACGGTGTCGCGATCGATGTCGTCGATGGGCTTGATGGCATGGAACACCTTAGCCTTCTCGTCGCGGACGGCGTCGCCGCCGAACGAGGCGACGGGCTCCATTGCTACGAGCGCAAGCACCTGCATGAGATGGTTCTGCACCATGTCTCGCAGCCCGCCGGATTCCTCGTAGTAGCCGCCGCGCCCCTCAACGCCTACGGTCTCACCGACTGAGACCTGCACGCTGTCGACGTAGCGGCGGTTCCAGACCGGCTCGAAAATGCCGTTGCCGAAGCGGAACACCATAATGTTCTGGACGGTCTCTTTGCCGAGATAGTGGTCGATGCGGTAGATGTAGCGCTCGCGGAACACCTCACCTATCGCTGCATCGAGCTTGCGTGCCGACGGAAGATCGCGGCCATACGGCTTCTCGACGACCAGGCGCGTCCAGGAGCCCGGGCGGGGCTGCGCTAGTTGCGCAGCGCCCAGGTTCTGAGCGATCGTCGCGTAGGCATCCGGCGGCGTCGCGAGGTAGAAGAGGCGATTTCCGGCCGAGCCGTGCGCGTCGTCCTGGGCGTTCAGCCGCTCGCCCAAGCGGGCGTAGCCGGCCGGGTCGTTGAATGTCGACGAGACGTAGTGGAGTCCGCGGGCGAAGCTGTCCCAGAGCTCTTCCTGCAACGGCTCTCGCGAGAATTTCGCGACGGCTTCCTTCATCACGGCGCGGAATTGCTCATCGGTCCAGTCTCGCCGAGCGAACCCGACGACGGAGAAACCGCCGGGGAGCAGCCGCTCGCGCGCCAGATTGTAGAGGGCGGGCATCAGCTTGCGAGCCGTGAGGTCGCCTGTGGCGCCAAATACGACGGCGGCGCAGGCGTCCGGTGCGCGATGGAGGCGCATGCCTGCGCGCAGGGGATTGACGGGTGTTTCAGAGGTCATGAGGTCGCCGCGTCGGCAGGCTTGACGGCGTGGCCGCCAAACTCGTTGCGGAGGGCAGCCTGGACCTTTGCACTGAACGACGACGGCTGGCGCGACGCGAAGCGCCGCATGAGCGACAACGTGATGATCGGGAGCGGCACGTCCTGGTCGAGCGCCTCCTGCACAGTCCAGCGCCCTTCGCCGGAGTCCTGCACGAAGCCCTGAATCGAATCGAGCCTCGGATCCCGCTCGAAAGCCCGCTCGGCGAGGTCGAGCATCCACGACCGCACGACGGAGCCGCGGCGCCACAAGGCAGCGACCTGTTGCAGGTCGAGGTCGAACTTCGATCCGGCGAGTAGTTCGAATCCCTCACCGTAGGCGGCCATCATGCCGTACTCGATGCCGTTATGGACCATCTTCGTGAAGTGTCCTGCGCCGCTCGGGCCGACGTGGGCGTATCCGTCTTCTGGTGCCAGCGTCTTGAATGCGGGCTCGACGTGCGCGAACGCTTCGTCGGTGCCGCCGACCATCAGGCAGAAGCCCTCCTTGAGGCCCCAGATGCCACCGCTCGTGCCGGCATCTACATACGCGACTCCGCGCGCACCCGCGTCGGCGGCGCGGCGCATGGAATCGTGGTAGTTCGAGTTGCCGCCGTCGACAATCGTGTCACCCTTCTCGAGTAGTGGTACGAGTTGGTCGACCGTCGACTGTGTGGCATCTCCGGATGGCACCATCATCCAGACGGCGCGGCGCGGTGGCAGCTTTGACACGAGGTCCGAAAGCGACGATGCACCGGTGGCGCCGGACTTCTCGGACGCAGCCACGGCGTCTTCGCTGAGATCCGAGACGACGACGCGATGGCCGCCGTTGAGAAGGCGCTGCGTCATGTTCGCGCCCATACGGCCGAGGCCGATCATGCCGATATCCACTGCTACCTCCCCGCCTGAACGCGCGGCGCGGCCGCCGTGCGCGCTACATCGATGAGCTGCACCAACCCGGACTCGACATCGGAGCCGAGGTGAACGCGCACCACAGGCCGGCCGTGAGCGGCCAGCGACTCGAAGTCGCCAATACTCTGCGCTCGATTGAGTTGGCCGAACGTGAACGGCTTCGCCGGGATCGTTATGTCGTGCTCACAGGATGCCGTCACTTGAAGGAACGTACCTCTCGCCGGACCGCCTTTGTGAAGCTGCCCGGTCGAATGCAGAAATCGCGGGCCGTACCCGAGCGTAGTTGCCACGCGACGAGCGTCGCGAACGATGCTCCGGATTTGCTCGAGAGCGGCATTCACGGATGGCGTGGGCTGAAGATACGCGGTGATGGCGAGATAGTCGCCGTCGGTGAGCGAGCTGAACATGCCGTCGAGTGCGCCTGCTAACGACTCCGGTACGTCGCTTCCGCCCCGCATCACCATGACGCCGGAATGGCTTGGCGTCGGGGAGTCGAGCTGACCGGTGGTCTCGAATTCCTTCAGGACGCGACTCGTGTTGTCTTTCGACTCCTGTACATTCGGTTCATCGAAGGGGTTGATCCCGAGGACGTGGCCCGCAATTGCGACAGCGAACTCCCACGTGAAGAACTCGCCGCCCAAATCGTAGACATCGTCGAGATCAATGACGATGGTTGGCTGTCCCTCTTCCTGGAGCGCGTCCACGAAGGCGTCCTCAGCATCGTTTGCGTCACCCTTCAGCCGGAGTTGCACAAACAGCCGGTCGTTGCCGTAGTGAGCCGGAGTGCCGTACGGCTCGGAGGCAACGGGGAGGATGCCGCGCCCCTCCTTGCCGGTGCTCTCCGCGATGAGCTGCTCGACCCAGAGACCGAACGACGCGGTCTGCGGAGAAACGACGAACGTGCACTTGTCGCGACCGGCCAGGGCCAGTTCACCCAGCACTACACCGAGGCGCAGCGCGTCGCTACTCGGGGCACGCGCATCCGCGCCCGCAGCGATGCCGCGGTCGATCAGCCTCGCTACGTCGACGCCGGCGACGGCGGCCGGCGCGAGGCCGAAGTAGGAGAGCGCGGAGTATCGGCCGCCGATGTCTCCGGGATTGACGAAAGCCTTGCGGAAGCCGTGCTCCTGCGCGAGTGCCTCGAGCGGCGTGCCAGCGTCAGTAACCGCGACGAAGTTCTCGCCCGCGTGTCCGGGCTTCGCTCGTTCGACCAGATCGTGGAAGTAGGCGAAGAGCGAAAGGGCCTCGATCGTGGTGCCAGACTTCGACGAGACGAAGAAGAGCGTACGAGCGATATCGACGTGATCGCTGACAGCCAAGATCGTCGCGGGGTCGGTCGTGTCGAGGACGTGTAGCTTGAGCCAGCCCACAGCGCCGTGATCGGCGATGCTCTGGCGGAGGACCTCGGGCGCGAGCGAACTGCCGCCCATGCCCAGCACGACGGCGTCGGCGAAGCCGTCCGCCTTCACTTGATTCGCGAACGCCGCGATCTCGGCGACGGCGGCGCGCATCTGCGAGGCGACTTCGAGCCAGCCCAGCCGGTTGCCGACCGAGCGTTCGCGGGCCTCATCGCCGCCCCAGAACGTGACATCGCGACGCCACATACGGTCGGCCCCGCCCCCCGCTGCCAGCGTTGCGATTCGCTGGTCAACGCGCGGCTGCAACGCGCCCAGCGCGAACTTCACGCAGCACCGGCCTTTGCACGAAGTTTGTCGGCCTTCTCAGCCACGATCGCATTGATCTGCTGGAACGACTTCGAGAACGCTTCCACGCCTTCGCGCTGCAGCTCATCCGTGACGTCGTCAATCGAAATGCCGTTGGCCGCGAGCCGCTTCATCACCCCGTGCGCCTCGGCTAGGCCTTCGTCGATGGTTCGGCGCGCATGGCCGTGATCGCGGAACGCGTCGATGGTTGCAGGAGGCATCGTGTTCACGGTGTCGGGGCCTATCAGCTCCTGGATGTAGAGGATGTCGCTGTAGGCCTTGTTCTTCGTGCCAGTGCTTGCCCAGAGCGGCCGCTGGCTGTGCGCACCGGCGGATTCGAGCTTCTTGAACCGTTCGCTGCCGAACACCGCGAGGAAGCGTTCGTACGCGATCTTGGCGTTCGCCACCGCCGCCTTGCCCAGCAGCGACACTAGCTCGGCGCGCTCCGCGTCCGTCTTCGCCGCAGCGATCCTGGCGTCGAGGCGCTTGTCCGTTGTCGTATCGACGCGGCTGACGAAGAAGCTGGCGACGGAGTGCATGCGCGAAACGTCTTGGCTGGCGGCCAACCGCCGCTCGATGCCGCGAATGTAGGACTCCATCACCTGCTCGTAGAAGCTGATCGCGAAGATGAGCGTGATGTTGACGTTGATGCCCGCGGCGATGCATTCCTCGATCGCCGGAATGCCTTCGTTCGTCGCGGGGATCTTCACGAGCAGGTTGGGCCGATCGATCTTCGCCCACCACCGCTTCGCCTCGTCGATCGTCGGCTGTGTCTGGAACGCCTTGTCAGGCGAGACTTCGATGCTCACGTAACCATCACCGCCATCCGATGCGTCATACACCGGGCGCAGGAGATCAGCGGCGGCGCGGATATCCTCGATGGCGATCTCTTCGAACATGTCCGCCGGTGCGACGCCGCGCCGCACGAGGCCCGCAATCTGCGCATCGTAGTCGTCTGCGGCGCCGATGGCCTGCGCAAAGATCGTGGGGTTGGCCGTGACGCCGCGGATGCCGTCCTGTTCGATGTACCGCTTCAGGCCGCCATCGTGAAGCATGTCGCGGCGGATGAAGTCTAGCCACGGCGACTGCCGCTGCTTCTCATACAGGTCGACCATCGGGTTACCCATCGATCTGCTCCTTCGCGCGCGTGAAGCGCGCCTCGATTGCGTTGACCTTGTCGAGCCGGCGCTGGTGACGCGGGTCTCCCGAAAACCGCGCCCCAACGAAGGCGCGAACCAGCTCGATCACAAGCTCAGGCCCGACAATACGCGCTCCGAGCGTCAGCACATTCATGTCGTCATGTTCGACGCCCTGGTGGGCTGAGTAGGTATCGTGGCAGACCGCTGCGCGAATGCCCGGGATCTTGTTCGCGGCAATGGATGCACCGACGCCGCTGCCGCACAGCATGATGCCGCGCTCGGCCTCGCCCAGTGTGATACTCAGCCCAACGGCCTCGGCGAAGTCCGGATAGTCGACCGGTGATGTATCGAACGCGCCCTTGTCGACGACGTCGTGCCCGAGGCGGCGCAGTTCGTCCATCACCGTCTGCTTCATCGGAAAGCCCGCGTGGTCTGAACCGACTGCAACGCGCATCACTATGCCTTTACGCCGCTCAGACGCTCAACGACCGCGAGCGTGCGGTTAGCTACATTCTCGGCAGTGAAGCCAAGCTTCTCGAATATGGTCGCAGCGGGCGCAGATGCACCAAAACGGCCATCGATGCCTATCGCGTCTCCGGCATCGCCGATCCAGCGGCGCCAGCCGAACGTCACGCCTGCTTCCACAGACACGCGGGCGCGGACGGCAGGTGGCAGTACTTCGTCGCGGTACGCCTGCTCCTGAGCCTCGAAGAGCTCCCAGCACGGCATGCTGACCACGCTGGCGTTGATCCCACGTTCTCGCAGCAGCTGCTGCGCCTCGACGGCGAGACCGACTTCAGAGCCGGTCGCAATGATGATCGCGTCCGGACGACTGCCGTTGGCTTCGCTGACGACGTATGCGCCACGAAGCAGACCACGCGCCCCGCCGTTGGCCGTGCCTGCGAGGTTCGGCAGCGCCTGGCGCGAGAACGCGAGCACGGTAGGGCCGTGATGCTCAATCGCTGCCTTCCAAGCCATCGCCGACTCGTTCGCATCGGCCGGACGGATGACGTTCACGCGGGGCATCGTGCGGAGCGCAGCGAGATGCTCGATCGGTTGGTGCGTCGGCCCGTCTTCGCCCAGGCCGACGCTGTCGTGCGTGAAGACGTAGATCGCGCGAAAGCCGCTGAGCGCCGCGATGCGGATCGCCGGGCGATTGTAGTCGGAGAACGTGAGGAACGTGCCGGCGAACGGAACTACGCCACCATGTGCGGCCATCCCATTGATCGCGGCACCCATCGCATGCTCGCGTACGCCAAAGTAGATGTTGCGCCCTGCCGGATCATCGGGCGAATTGACACCCTTACCCTTCAACTCGGTGTTATTGGACTCGCTGAGATCTGCTGCACCGCCGAGCAAGAGGGGCAACGCATCCGCGAGCGCGTTCAGCGTCGCGCCGGAAGCGACGCGAGATGCCACGGCTTTGTCGTCCAGCGCCCATGAAGGCAGCGCGGCATCCCATCCAGCGGGCAGTCGTCCGGCCATCGCTTCGGAGTACTGATGTGCTTCTTCCGCGTGCGCCTTCGCGTACGCATCGAACCGCGACTGCCATTCGGCCTGCAGCCGCGTGCCACGGTCGATGGCCTTGCGGCAGTGCGCGAGCGCCTCCGCCGGCACGAAGAACGGCTTATCCTCGGGCCAGCCGTACGCCCGTTTCGTCAACGTGACTTCCTCGGCGCCTAACGGCGTGCCGTGCGCCTTTGAGGTGTCCTGCTTGTTTGGGCTGCCAAAGCCGATGTGGGTTCGGGCAATGATGATCGACGGGCGTTGATCGCTCTTCGAGGCGCGTAACGCTGCATCGACCTCGGCGGCAACCATGCCGTTGATGTGCTGCACATGCCAGCCGTAGGCCTCGTATCGCTTGCCGGTGTCCTCTGTGAACGCGAGGCTCGTGGGGCCATCGAGTTGGACGAGATTGGCGTCGTAGAGGCAGATCAGCTTGCCGAGCCGCTGATGACCGGCGAGCGACGCCGCCTCGTGCGTGATGCCTTCCTGCATGTCGCCGTCGCTGGCGAGCACGTATGTGTAGTGGTCGACGATCGCCGAGCCGGGCCGGTTGAAGGTTGCGCCGAGAAAGCGCTCGGCGAACGCCATGCCGACGGCGGTCGCGAATCCCTGGCCGAGCGGTCCCGTCGTCGTCTCGATGCCGGCGATTGTGCGGCTTTCGGGGTGGCCGGCGGTCGGATATCCCCACTGGCGGAAGTGCTCGATGTCATCGAGCGTGATGCCGCTGTATCCGGTGAGGTAGAGCAAGCTGTAGAGCAGCATGGACGCATGACCGGCGGACAGAACGAAACGGTCACGATCGGGCCAGTTCGGATCCGCGGGATTGTGCTTCAGAAAGCGATCCCAGAGCACGTACGTCATGAGCGCGGCGCCCATCGGCGCGCCGGGGTGACCGGAGTTCGCCTGCTGCACAGCGTCGATGGAGAGCGTGCGAATGGTATTCACGCACGATTCGTCGAGTTCGTTGAGATCCACGTCGATCATGCAACCGTCTTTCCGGTGTACAGCGGGGATGCGGATGGAGAAGGGGGCGACGGTGCAGGGAGAGGAGGCGACGTGGCCGATGGACGAAGTTCTGCTTCCGTAATCCACATCCTGTGCGTTGCGCGGCTTCCTGATTATACCGAGCGGATATCGCCGGGCGGCTCGCTTATGTTGCCTCGAAGCAACCCGATTTCTTACGTCGCCGCTGGCAGATCGGCGAAGAGGGCGGCCGCGCCGCCAGTATGCAGGAAGACGACGGCTTCATCGGGCGCGTAGGCGTCGGCCCGCACGCGAGCGAGAAAGCCGGCGAGGGCCTTGCCGGTGTAGACGGGGTCAGCGAGGATGCCTTCGCTTCGGGCCAGCAGCTCGATGGCCGCCCGGCCAGCGACCGATGGCATCCCGTAGCCGGCGCCCAGGGCGGTGCCGTCCACGACCACCTGCTCTGCCACGATGCGCGGACCGTCGATGGCGGCTGAAACACCGTTCGCGATGCCCAGAACGTCGGCCGCAAGCTCTTCGGCGGCCTTCGCGACGGCGAAGCCATGGATGCTCGCGTCGAAGCCCAGCCTGGCGAAGCCTGCAAGCATGCCGGCCTGCGTGCCGCCAGTCGCCGTAGCCAGCACGACCGTGGCGCGACGCTCGCCGAGGCCGTCGAGCTGGCGCGCGAGCTCTCGCGCCGCCAGTGCGTGGCCGATTGCGCCGCGCGCGTCGGAGCCACCGACAGGTGTGAGGTACGGCACACGCCCGAGGTCAGGCAGCATGCCCATCAGCATATCGATCCACCTGGCTCGGCTTGCACGATCGTCAGAACAAGTGAAGTAGACGTTCGCGCCGAAGAGCTGGTCGAGCAGGAAGTTGCCGGTGGCGGTTGCGGGGGGAGCGCCGAGAAAGACGAGATGCGCCCGAAGCCCGATGCGAATGCAGGCGGCTGCTGTGAGGCGGCAGTGGTTCGACTGAAGGCGTCCGGCCGTGACGACATCCGTGGCGCCCTGTGCGAGCGCATCCGCGATGAGGAACTCCAGGTTGCGGATCTTGTTGCCGCCGAGGCCGAGCGACAGTAGGTCGTCGCGCTTGATGTAGAGGCGGGGCACGCGCTCGCATCCTTCGGCACGCAGCGACGACTCGAGGCGCTCCGCGCGGCCGAGCGGCGACGGCAGATGCGCAAGTGGATAGCGCGGGTACGGCGCATGGAAGGTTTGGTACGCTGGCGTCACGCAACGATCCTACGGCACAGCGGGAGTACAGACGATGGTGAAGCGCGTCCCGAAAGAAGCACTCGAGGGCAATCCCGGGCAGAACGCCGACATGGAGCGCGTCATCGCCGTTTCACGAGACACCGTCGGGAGCGAGCGGCTGTACTCCAGCATCGTCACGACCGCACCGCAGGGGCGCACCGAAATCCACCACCATGGCGAGTGCGAGACCAGCATCTACATCCTTTCCGGACAGGCGCGATTCTACTCGGGCGAGGGACTGCGGGAAATCGTCGACGCGAATCAGGGCGACTTCATCTACGTTCCGGCATACGAGGTACACGTCGAAGAGAATTCGAGCGACAGCGAGCCACTCGTCGTGCTGCTCTCGAGGAATTGCAGCGGGTCGGTAGTCCATTACGTCGATGGCACGCTGCCTCAGCGGTCGTAGCCTCCGTGTACGACAACGTGGCCGTATTGCTCGAGGCCCACGGCCTCGCGGGCTGCGCCGAAGCGGCGTTCGAGCACACCGGGTTCTCGGGCGCGTCGCTCACACGGCTTGTACGAGACGACGGGCAGGCGTTCGTACTGAAGCGAATGTCTATCGCGCGCGACTGGATCATGCAGGAGACCGACGACCACGGTTGCCGCGAAGCGGCGTTCGCCGATGCGAGCGTGGAGCTGGGTGATCGTGTGCGCACGCCCGCAGTAGGCGCGTCTCGCGATGGCGACGCGCACGCGGTGCTGATGCAGGACATCGGCGACGAGCTACTGGCGCCGGGGGCGATCACCCAAGACCAGTTGCACACGATCATCGACGCGATGGCGGCGCTACACCGCCTGCACACGCCACGTGAAGTTCCTTGGTGCGACCTCACGCGGAGGTTGACCCTGTTGACGCCGGACACCGCGCGCGTCGCTATGGCGTACGGTGCGCCAGTCGCTCGCGACATCATCGCCGGTTGGGCACGCTTCGACGAGCTTGCGACGCCCGAGGCGCGCGCGATCGTGCACGGGCTGTTCGCCGACCCGGCGCCGCTGGTGCGCGCGCTCGAACGCACGCCAGCCGCATTCCTGCACGGCGACCTCAAGTTCGACAACATCGGCATCGATCGCGAGCGCCGGATCTGGCTGATCGACTGGGCGATGACGCTGGTTGCGCCGCCAGCCGTCGAGTTGGGGTGGTTCATGGCCATCAATTCGCGCCGACTTCCGCCGTCCGAGTCGCTCGATACGGTCATGGCGAGGTACGCCGATGCGGCCGGATTGGCCGGAGACGCACGGACGAAGCACGATGGGCTCACGGCGCTATGCGGGTTGCTGCTGCGCGGATGGCGGAAAGCCCTCGACGCGGCGGAGGGCGATGGTGCGGAGTTGGCGTGGTGGTGTGATCGCGCCGACGCGGCGCGGTGGCTGCTAGCGTAGTGCGATGGGTTTCGGACGGGGGCCAACAGTCGAGGCGGCTGCGG
>JANNPX010000033.1:0-176684 GCA_031400455.1 Chloroflexota bacterium
CCAAGGCGCGGCGAGATATCATCGCGTCCGAGCAGGCAGCGGCCGGGTTCGGTGAGATAGCTCTTCGATTGCTTCTGCCACTTCGCGATCCATCGCGGGTTCTCGGCCGGGTCGTTGATGATGATATTGGCGATAGCTCCGGCGAGTTCGTCGACGGGACCGGCGGCGGCCCACATATCGAGCATGCCCTGGTTGCCGGCGAGCGTTTCCGGTGAGTCGACGTCCGCGGCGGTGTCGAGCAGCACGAGCGCGCGCACTCGCTCGGGCGCGGTGAGCGCGGCGCGAAGCGACAGGAATCCGCCCTGCGACATGCCGCCGACGACCGCGCGGTCGATGCCGAGGTGATCGAGCAGCGCGAGGCAGTCGCGGGCAGAGTCCCAGTACGTGAACGGCTTGCCGTCAAACTCCGTGAGGCCGAAGCCGCGCTCGTCCCACGTGATGACGCGGAATTCCGGGGTGAGCGCCGCGACCTGCGGGGCGAACATCTCGTGATCCATCAGGAAGCCGTGGGCGAGAATGACGGGCGGGCCGCTACCGCCGCTGTCTTCGAAGTAGATGCGCTGGCCGTTGACGTTCGCGTAGGTCATCGTGAACCTCCTCGATGAGATGAAGTCTGCCACTGCCGGGACCACGGGCAATCCTGATGTTACTCGTGCCAGCGCACTTCGTACAGGCGGACGGCGTCGTCGAAGCCCTTCATGGCGTGCTCGCCGCGGTCGGTGTAGATGTAGTTCTTGCCGCTGAGCAGGTGCCGCACGGGTTCGGGGATGAGGATCTCGCCGGCGCCGGCTTTCGCGGCGATGCGGGACGCGAGGATCACCGTCGCGCCGAAGAGGTCGCCGTCTTCTTCGATCGGTTCGCCGGCGTTGAGGCCGACGCGGACGTGGAGCGGCTCCGGCATGGAAGGGGACGGACCTGAAGGTGCGTCCCTACGTTCCTCGGTACCGGCGGTGTGCTCGGCAAACGCGCGTTGCAACGCGATGGCGCAGTCGAGCGCCTGGGTGACGCTGCCGAACGACGCCATGAAGCCGTCGCCCATCGTCTTCACTTCGGCGCCGCCGTGCTGCTTGAGGAGATCACGGGTGATACGCTCGTGCTCGCGCAGGACATCGCGGCCCTTCGCATCGCCGAGGCGCTGCATCATCTCAGTGTGACCGACGATGTCGGTAAACAGGATGGTGCGTACGCCGGTCTGGACGCGGGCCTCGGTGACGCCCGCAGAGGTCGCGGGGTGGGCCGCAAGGAACTCGATGATCGCCTCGGCGGCCTCCTGAGGGCTGCGGACAAGCATTGATTGAGCGCCCGCGATGCTGGAGGCGATTGAGCGTGCGGCCCGTGGATCCGAAAGCACGGCCGACCGGTCGTGGATCGCCAGCGTCGGGACGGATATCAACGGGAGCAGCGCGCTCACATCGACCGACTCGGCAGATTCGACGCTATGCATGTAGCCCTGAGGCGTCATCCCCGCCTTGAACGCCGCCGCGAGCTTCGCCGCGAACTCCGCGTCGCGAAAGCCGCCCGCGAAGTTCGCGAGCGCCAGGGTAAAGAACTCCCAGTCGTCCTCGGCGATCCCCGCCATCACTCGTATGGCCCGTGTATATGGCGTTGCTGTGTAGTAGTCGGAGCCACGGACATAGCCGTCAAAACACGCGAGGTGAGTAACCCTATCGTTGTGCCGTGCGGCGTAGGCGATGGCAATCGGTCCTGCGTGGATCCTTCCGATCAGCGCAAACGGCCCGTCTACCATCCGGTCAATCACGCTCTCCAGATCGGAGAGACGCGTGTCGGGCGTGCTGCGCCCGAAGTCACGATCGGACGCCCCGGTACCACGCTGGTCATAGACGATGACTCGGTGCCCTGCTTCGACCAATCGGTCTACCAATGGGAGACCAGCGTGACTAAAGAGGGTCAGATCACCGCTGTAATTTCCGGCCAGAACGATCGGAGGCCCCTGCCCGATCGCTGTGCAGGCGATGCTGGCCCCGTCTTCTGCCCGCGCGTATTCGATCCGTGGTTCCATCAGGGCTCCCAGTGCAGTTCGTACAGCCGGACGGCGTCGCCGTCGTCCGGGCGATCTTACATCACGAACCCTTCGCGTCCGCGTTCTCCGGGGCCTGGGACGGCTGGCCGCCGGGGCGCCACTCGCCGCCCTGCGCGCGCTGGGCCTGCTTCATCGTGACGGCCATGGCGGCGGCGGCGCGGGGGTCGGCGGCGATCTTTGCCATGACGGCAGCGCCCGCGCCGGCCATCAGCTCCTTCTTGTTGTCGTGCAGGTACTGCGCCGAGTCTTTCTGCGCGCGTGTGTAGCCGTTGATCTCTGGCGCGACGAAGCGGGCGAAGAGCTCCCACGAGCGGAGCGTGGCCGCGGGATTCGCCCAGTCGTGCGCGAAACCGAGGACGACGCCGAAGCCGCCGGTCACGTCCTGCAGTCCGCGGATGGCGGTCACCAGCTCGTCGGGCGTGCCGACGACGGCCGTGCCGGTGCCTTCCGCCGCGCCGCCGGCGACCTGATCCATGAGCTTGTCCGCATCCTCGACGCGCGTTGCGCCCGGGCGGCCGAGCACGTCGACGTTGTACTCGTTGTGCCAGCGCTGCAATCCCATCTTTGCCTCGGCGCGGGCTTCCTTCTTTGACTCGGCGAGGTGCCACGTCATCAGCACGCGCCAGTTCTTGCGATCGACGGTCTTGCCGCTCTTGGCGGCGGCCTCTTCGGCGAACGACCACTGCGTCGGCAGCGCCATCAGTCCCTCGGACGATGTCGATGCGACCGAGAGCGCGCCGATGCCGTACTTGCCGGCGATCTGCATGCCCGAGGGGCTGATCGACGACGCAGCGGCCATCGGCATATCCTCCTGCAGCGGCAGGATCTGGAGCTGCGCGTCGTTGAGGGTGAACCACTCGCTCTCATAGCTGAAGCGCGGTTCGCCGCGAAGCAGGCGGATGATCACGCCGAGCGCTTCGTCCTGGCGGTCGCGCTGCACCATGGGGTTGATGCCGAGCGTGCGCGCGTCGGACGGCAGCGCGCCCGGGCCGGTGCCGAACATCGCGCGGCCCTTCGTCATGTGGTCGAGCTGCACCATGCGCTGCGCGACGTTGAACGGGTGGTGGTATGGCAGCGACACGACACCCGTGCCGAGCATGATGCGCTCGGTGCGCTGCCCGGCGGCGGCAAGGAACATCTCGGGCGAGCCGATCATCTCCCAGCCGGAAGAGTGATGCTCGCCGCACCAGAACTCGTCGAATCCGAGGCGGTCCAGGTGCGCGGCGAGATCGAGATCGCGCTGGAACTGGATCATCGGGTGCTCGCCCGTGGGGTGATGTGGGGCGAGGAAGGTTCCGAACTTCGTCCTGGTCATGTCGTGTGCTCCATTCCACTAGGGCGGTCGCGTGTCGCGGCTACCCGATTGTACGGATCAGGCAACTGCCGGAGAACCGGCCGCAGAACCGGCGGGCGAACCGGCCGCAGTAAGCGCGGCGACGAGTTCTACGCGCGTCGGCCCCAGCATCGGCTCGGGCGGACGGGTATCGCGCGCCTGCCAGTAGACGAGGGCACGGCGCATGACTTCGACATTGGTGAACAAGGCGTCCGGAGGCGAGAGCAGATTCACCATGCGAAAGAAGGCGCGGCCGACCAGCGCGTCGATCCGGCTGAGCGGAAGGAGACCTTCCGTGAGGATAGAGGCGACGCCGCTGAGGGCTTCCGCGGGATCGGCGTTGCGCGCCATCCGTGCGGCGTCATCTTGCGTGACGCTGGCGCCGTACCAGGGCACGATCTCGCGCTGTACGTCGTCGTGCATGCGGAGCGCGAGCGCTTCGAGATCGCTGCCGTGATCGCGGAGCGCGTGCGCGAGCAGGCGGGCATGCACGCTTCCGAGCGAACAGCCTCGTCCATAGAGAGGGTTCGTGCAGACGAGCGCATCGCCAATGGCGAGGTAGCCGAGCACTACCGGCCGACCATCGACCACGAGATCGCGGACGCGATTGATCGTGCCGGCCATGACGTGCATGTCGGCGATCGGCTCGGAGACCGCGGCGTTGACCCACGGGCGGGCAGCCGGGAGCATCGCGGCGGCGACGTCGAAGCGGTCGGCGTCAATCAGTTCGCGCAACTCCGTGTCATCAGTGCCGACGGCGATCGTGACGGAGAACGTGCGATTGTCGCCGCGAAAGACACCGTAGCCCAGGTAGCCGGTCGTGCCGCCGTTGAAGGCCTGCTTGTCCGGCTCGACGACTCCGGGAAGCAGGCGATAGAAGCGCGAGAGGTACGCCATGTCGGTGTCGTGCTTCTCCTCGCGAAACGTGACGCCGATGTCGCCGAGCAGCGTGCGTATGGCGGAGTGACGGCCGCCGGCATCGACGACGAGGTCTGCCTCGATGAGGCCGGCCGACGTCTGCACGCCGGTGACGCGTGGGGCGACGGCGTGCGGCTCCGTGACGAGGCCGGTGACCTTCACGCCGTCGCGAAGTTGCACACGTTCGGTGCGGAGCGCGGCGCGGCGCAGCACCCACTCGAACGTCGTGCGGCGGCAGGCGATGAGGGCGAGGTCTTCGTCGCCGGGCTGGGGGGAGCGATCGTCGAGCGTGTCCGGCGCGAAGTCCGCCCAGCGCACCTCGTGCGCGCCGGCAGCGATGAGATCCGCGAGTACGTCGGGAAGGTCGTCGCGGAGGACGTTGCGGAGGCGGCCGAGGAATGCGTGCGGGTGGCGCACCTGCGCGGCCCCTTTGCGATCCCAGGTGAAGGCTGATTCGGCGTCCTCCGGGAGGGGGGTGGCGTCACGCTCGAGAAGCACGACATCGTGGCCGTCACGGGCGAGAAAGAGCGAGGAGATAAGCCCGGCGACCCCGGCTCCAATGATGGCGACGCGCATCCGATACCGACCCTTCCCCGCTGGCGCGACGCCCCACATGGATCGACGCCCGATACACCGGTGTTATGGAAGTATGACTGACGCGGCGTATTGCGGATACAGGCTGCGCCGTCGCATTTGCTTGACGAAAGCGCAACCTGCGGCGACGAAGGGCGACGGAACCACAGATTTCACCGATTTCACAGAGGGGACCATGGTCGGGAACAAGGATTGCGCGGATCTCACGGAACGGACGGGGCCGGTCCGGACTGGCTTACGATTGCCACCGCACTTCGTACAGCCGGACGGCGTCGTCGAAGCCCTTCATCTCGTACTCGCCGCGATCCGAGAACGCGAACGCTTTGCCGGAGAGGAGGTGGCGCACGGGCTCCGGAATCAAGATCTCGCCCGCGCCGGCTTTCGCGGCGATGCGCGACGCGAGGATCACCGTCGCCCCAAACAGGTCGCCATCTTCTTCGATGGGCTCGCCCGCATTCAGCCCGACTCGCACGTGCAGCGGTTCCTCCATCGATTCAGTGTGCGCCGCGAACGCGCGCTGCAAGGCGATCGCGCACTCCATCGCCGAGGTGACGCTGCCGAACGACGCCATGAAGCCGTCGCCCATCGTCTTCACCTCGGCGCCACCGTGCTGCTTGAGGAGATCGCGTGTGATGCGCTCGTGCTCGCGGAGCACGTCGCGGCCCTTCGCGTCGCCGAGGCGCTGCATCATCTCTGTGTGGCCGACGATGTCGGTGAAGAGGATGGTACGCAGGCCGCCGGGCGTGCGTATCCGGTCATCGGCTATCGGCGCTTGCTCCGCAGCGCCGCCACCCAGGAACTCGTTTACCAGCGTTACGACGGCATCTTCGTCGTCGTAGAAGTCGAAGATGCCGCCCGTCTCGGCATACACGGTTCGTAGTTCCGCGTTCGGCAGACCGGCCGCCAATCGGCGGGCTTCGTCCTTCACGTCCACCCAGGCGCCGTCAACGGCGACGACCAGCGTCGGCACGTGGATGCCCGGCAACAGCGCCGTCAGGTCGAAGCCGTACGTCGCGCCCGTCACGTTTCGTAGTGACTCCGGAGACGCCGCCGCCCGATAGAAGTCCGCGAGTTGGCTGGCGCGCTCCGGGTGCTTCCATCCCAGTATCGTCCTGATGGCAAGTTCCGTGTACTGGAACCAGTCCTCATCCCACAACGCATGCATCGACTTGATTTTTGGAGAGCTAACGAACGAAGCGCGATTGGCGTACGCGCCCCAGAGGATGAGCCGCCCGACGCGGCCCGCTGCCCGCGCGCAGAATTCGATCGCGGCGAAGCCCCCATCGCCTACCGCGATGAGATCACACTCGTCGATAGCAAGCGCATCAAGCACGGCTTCGATGTCGTCGGCGTGCGCCGCCGTCGTCACATCCGTCGGGTGCGAATCCGACAGCCCGAACCCACGCGTGTCGTACCGGATGAGCCGGCGCCCCGCCGCGAGCCGCTCGTAGCGCCGCCGCCATTCCGGGATCGCCCATTCGCGCTCGATGTGAGAGAACGGCATCACGGGCACGTACACCAGCGGACGCCCTTCGCCGATCGCCCAGTACGCGATGTTCGTGCCGTCGGCGCTCTTCGCGTAGCGGATCTTCGGGTCGTTCACTCTTGCCACTGCACTTCGTGGAGCCGCACGGGATCCTCGAAGCCCTTGAGCGCCACCTCGCCGCGGTCCGCGAAGAGGAAGCCCTTGCCGGCGACGAGTTGCCGCACGACATCCGACACGACGATCTCACCTCCGGCGGCCTGGCCGCAGATGCGCGACGCCGCGATGACGGATGTGCCGAACAGGTCGTCGTCTTCGATGATCGGCTCGCCCGCGTTCAGCCCGGCTCGGATCAGCAGCGGTTCCGCGCCCGAGGCGTTTCGCGCGGCGAACGCGCGCTGCAGCGCGACCGCGCAGTCGAGCGCTTTGTGCGCGGACGAGAACCAGGTCATGAAGCCGTCGCCCATCGCCTTCACTTCGGTGCCGCCGTGCGCCGCCAGCTCCTCGCGCGTGATGCGCTCGTGCTCGCGCAACAGTTCGCGGCCCTTCGCGTCTCCGTGGCGATGCATCATCGGCGTGTGATCGACGATGTCGGTCCAGAGGATCGCCCGCATCGCGCCGAGCTGGAGTTCGGGCGCGCGCACCGGCGCCCCGGGATCGCGCGCGGTCGCCTCGACGAAGTCAGCGATGGCGGCGATCAGCACCTCGTTGTCCTCGACGAATGTCGATAACCCCGTGACATCGCCGGGGATTGCGATGACATGCGCCGTCGGGATCGCCGAGGCGATCGTCCGGGCCGTGGTCGCGGAAACCTGTGAGGCGCCGAGGTGCGCGACGAGCGTCGGTACGCGTATTTCTTCGGGTGACGCGAACCCGGCTGCCCGCGCTCGCCTGAATGCTTCGCTCCCCGCGCTTCGCACCGCCGGGGTGGTTCCTGCGCGTGCCATCTCCCCGTACTGGGCCGCTTCCGGCGCGTTCCAGCCGTTCAGCAGCCGCCCGACCACGTTGGTGTAGAGCTCCCACTCGGACTCCATGACAGGCCTCATCGCGTCGAGTTGCCGCTGGATGTCCGACGTGAGGACGGTGCTCAAGCCGACCCACCAGACGAGGCTCGTGACGCGATCGGGGTGGCGCGCCGCGAACGCCAGCGGCGCGTCGCCGGCCACGGCGTGCGTGTACAGCGCGAACCGCTCGAGTTCGAGACGACCGACAACCGCGAGCAGATCTCGCTCGCCCGCCTCGGCCGAGAAGTCGACAACATCCCGCTGCGACATGCCGGTGCCCCGGCGGTCGTAGCGGACCACCTGCACGCGCCGGGACAGCCGCTCGTAGAACGTGCGGTTGCGCGGGTAGTCGAGCTCCATCTGCAAGTGCGGAACGAGGATGCTCGGCGAAATCACGAGCGGCGGCCCTTCGCCATGCGTCGTGTAGGCGATATCCACGCCGTCGCTCGTCTTGCAGTACCGGATCTGCTGTTCCATGCGGGGAGTATGCGGGATCGCCCTTCGGATGAGCTAGCAGTGCCACCCGCGGCGCGGCAAGCCCTCGCAGGGACGATGCATACAAGAAGGGTGGCCGCGTTGGCCACCCCTTCTTGTAGGTTTCGCGTAATGCGCGCTAGCTGGGCCTGACGCTCGGCGTGCGCTACTTCTTGCGGGCTCGCGCAGGCTTGGAGGCGGGTTCCGTACCGGGCATCGCCACGAGCACCTCGAACAGCTCCGTAAGGACGGGCTCGCGCAGCGTGGCCGCAAGCTTGGTGGCAAATGCCTGGAAGCTTTTGTCAGCCTGGTTGCGCTTTCGCTGGGCCTCGAACGCCGCCAGGTCGTCGAACAGGATGGTGATCTGGAACTCGGGGGCGTGCCTGCCGGCGACGAGTTCGCCGAACGCGATCCGCTGACCGGCGGCCCGGTTGGCCTTCACGCGCGCCAGCAGCAGCGTGCGAACGGCGGCGATCTTTTCGGAACTCGGATGAATGGTGACGCGCTGCGTGTACATGGTGGGGATTCTCCTCTAAGCGAATGGACTCCGGCGTTGAGCCGCGTGGATTGCCATCTTCCCATCGCTGTGAAGCGCGGTCAAGCTACTCGCGGGGATGGTGGTGCAGCACGGCGCGTAGAGGGAAATGCGAACCGCATTTGCGTGCGTTGCTTACGGTTTCCAGCGGACTTCGTACAGGCGCACGGGATCTTCGAAGCCCTTCGGGACGAACTCGCCACGATCGGTGAAGAGGAAGTTCTTGCCGGAGAGGAGGCCGCGCACGGTGTCCGGCACGAGGATCTCGCCGGCGCCCGCCTTCGCGGCGATGCGGGATGCGAGGATCACCGTCGCGCCGAAGAGATCGCCGTCTTCTTCGATCGGCTCGCCCGCATTCAACCCGACGCGGACGTGCAGGGGTTCCGGCATCGATTCGGTGTGGGCGGCAAACGCGCGCTGCAGCGCGATCGCGCACTCCATCGCCGAGGTGACGCTGCCAAACGACGCCATGAAGCCGTCACCCATCGTCTTCACTTCGGCGCCGCCGTGCTGCTTCAGGAGATCGCGCGTGATGCGCTCGTGCTCGCGCAGGACGTCGCGGCCCTTCGTGTCGCCGAGGCGCTGCATCATCTCGGTATGGCCGACGATGTCTGTGAACAGGATGGTGCGGAAAAGGCCTGCGTGCATCGGGAGCTCTTGTGAGCGCAAAGGCCTGCCGTCACGCAAGAATTCCAGGACACGCTCCAAGTACGAGTGGTCGCCGAGCACCGGAATACCAATGTCGCCTGGCAGCGGTATGAAACTCGCGTTGGGCAACTGCGCCGCCACCGCGCGTCCCGAAGATGGTCGGCTGTAACCGTCACGTTCGCGATGCAACACAAGGGCGGGCGCGTGCACTTCCTGAATTGAACGCGAGAGGTCGCCGTTGCGCATGAACTCCAGATATGCCACCGCGACCTCTGCAGAGATCGTCTGACTCACGAGTCGCGAATACCAACGCTGACGCTCGGGGGGACCGCTCGGAAAGCCAATGCCCGCCCACGTTCGCCGGAACAGACTCCAGTTCTGTCTAGCAAGGCTCACCAGCGCGTCGTACGACTCTCCATCATTGGCATCTAGTCCGCGAACAAAGGCGCCGAACAGTACCAGGTGGCCAACGCGGTCAGGATTCGCGAGAGTATATGCGAGGGCTGGCAGGACACCGTCGTATGCCGCGAAGAGGTCAACCTGCTCGGCCTTCACATGCTCGACGACCGCAGCGAGATCGTCGACTTGCGTCCCGAGCGACACATCCGAAACCTCACGCTGAGAAGCACCAGTTCCGCGCCGGTCGCATCGCACCAACATCCGTTCAGCCGCGATGCGTTCCATCCACGCCCGCGCCTCCGGATCCTCCCACTCACGTTCGACGCTCATGGTGAACCCTGGGACGTGCACGAGTGGCAGGCCCCGGCCGAGAATCGCGTAGGCTAACCGCGTGCCGTCCTTACTGGTACAGAAGCGAATGGCGGGGTCCATAATCTATCCCTGCTCCCACCGCACTTCATACAGCCGCACGGTGTCATCGAACCCCTTCGGCACGAACTCGCCGCGGTCCGCGAACAGGAAGTTCTTTCCGGAGAGGAGGCCGCGCACGGTGTCGGGCACGAGGATCTCGCCCGCGCCTGCCTTCGCGGCGATGCGGGAGGCGAGGATCACCGTCGCCCCAAACAGGTCGCCATCTTCTTCGATCGGCTCGCCGGCGTTCAACCCGACGCGTACGTGCAGCGGCTCCGGCATCGATTCGGTGTGCGCGGCGAACGCACGTTGCAGCGCGATCGCGCACTCCATCGCCGAGGTGACGCTGCCGAACGAGGCCATGAAGCCGTCACCCATCGTCTTCACCTCTGCGCCGCCGTGCTGCTTGAGGAGATCGCGCGTGATGCGTTCGTGCTCGCGCAGCACATCGCGGCCCTTCGTGTCGCCGAGACGCTGCATCATTTCGGTATGCCCGACAATGTCGGTGAAGAGCACGGTGCGCAGGCCACCGGGCGTGCGCATCCGGTCATTGGCTACCGGCGCTTGCTCCCCGCCGCCGCCGCCGAGGAACTCGTTCACCAGCGTTACGACGGCATCTTCGTCATCGTAGAAATCGAATATGCCGCCCGTCTCACCGTACACGGTTCGTAGTTCCGCGTTCGGCAGGCCGGCCGCCAATCGGCGGGCTTCGTCCTTCACGTCCACCCAGGCGCCGTCAACAGCCACTACCAGCGCCGGGATATGGATGCCCGGCAACAGCGCCGTCAGGTCGAAGTCATACGTGGCCCCGGTCACGTTTCGGAGTGACTCCGGAGAGGCCGCCGCCCGATAGAAGTCCGCGAGCTGGCTGGCGCGCTCCGGATGCTTCCAGCCCAGTATCGTCCTGATGGCGAGCTCGGTGTACTGGAGCCAATCCTCGTCCCACAAGGCATGCATCGACTTGATCTTGGGGGAGTTGACGAACGAAGTGCGATCAGCGTACGCACCCCAGAGGATGAGTCGCCCGACGCGGTCCGCTGCCCGCGCGCAGAACTCGATCGCGGCGAAGCCCCCATCGCCGACCGCGATCAGATCACACTCGTCGATAGCAAGCGCATCGAGCACGGCTTCGATGTCGTTGGCGTGCGCCGCCGTCGTCACGTCCGTCGGGTGTGAATCCGACAGCCCGAACCCACGCGTGTCGTACCGGATGAGCCGGCGCCCCACCGCGAGCCGCTCGTAGCGCCGCCGCCATTCCGGAATCGCCCATTCGCGCTCGATGTGAGAGAACGGCATCACGGGCACGTACACCAGCGGACGCCCTTCGCCGATCGCCCAGTAAGCGATGTTCGTGCCGTCGGCGCTCTTGGCGTAGCGGATCTTCGGGTCGGGGCTCATTCGCGCCACCGCACTTCGGACAGGCGCACAGGATCTTCGAAGCCTTTCGGGACGAACTCGCCGCGGTCGGTGAAGAGGAAGTTCTTGCCGGAGAGGAGGCCGCGGACGGTGTCGGGCACGAGGATCTCGCCAGCGCCAGCTTTCGCGGCGATGCGGGAGGCGAGAATCACCGTCGCGCCGAAGAGATCGCCGTCTTCTTCGATCGGCTCGCCGGCGTTGAGGCCGACGCGGACGTGGAGGGGCTCCGGTATGGAGGGGGACGGACCTGAAGGTGCGTCCCTACGTTCCCGGGTACCGGCGGTGTGGGCGGCGAAGGCGCGCTGGAGGGCGATCGCGCACTCCATCGCCGACGTGACGCTGCCGAACGACGCCATGAATCCGTCGCCCATCGTCTTCACTTCGGCGCCGCCGTGCTGCTTCAGAAGATCGCGCGTGATGCGCTCGTGCTCGCGCAGGACGTCGCGGCCCTTCGTGTCGCCGAGGCGCTGCATCATCTCGGTGTGCCCGACGATGTCGGTGAACAGGATGGTGCGGAATGCGGAAGGTCTCGTCATCGCATCGTCCAGCGAGCCGGCGACCGTCGAGACTGGCGGCGCGCCACGATCGAAGAACCGATCTACCGGTTCTGCGATTTCTTCAATCGACGCGACCTCGACGAATTGACAGTGCTGAAGACGTGATGCTGTCTCTTGTACAGCACGGCGAGGCACTGCCGCGTTCCCGGATACATTGATGACGATGGTGGGCGCCTGGACGCGATCGACCTGGCTCGAGACGTCCATTCCGCCGTACTGCTCCAGATAGCGCGCTGCCATGTCGGGCGAGACGGCGCGCCGGAGAGTCTCCAGCCATGCGGCCACATCACGGTGCTGTGTCATCGAACCGAGCAACCGGCGCATCATCGGCCAGTTGTTGCGGGCGAGATCCATGTTGGCCCGAAGCGCGTCCGCGGTGATCACGGAAGACCCCCGTATGTACGGATCCATCAGCGCCATGCGCTCCACGCACTCGGGTTGCGCCGCCGCAAAGGCGATCGCGATCGGCGTGCCGTCCCAGCCAGCGTGGATATCTACTGGTTGCCCGCCGAGCGCCGTTACAATCGACGCTATGTCCTCGACCTGACGCTCGATGGAGATGTCCTGAACGTCACGCGAAGACGCACCCATGCCGCGCCGATCGAAGTGCACCATGGTCCGCTTCGGCACGACCAGCATGCCTGACGGAGCACCGATCGTCTGTGGCCAGCCGCTGATCTGAAGGATCGCCGGAGGCGTGCCTGCCTGAACTGCGTAGGCGATACGCGTGCCGTCGGCGCTCGTGGCGTAGCGGATCTGGGGTTCCATGCCGGGATTATCCGCGATCGTTCACCCCTACGCCCACCTACGGGGCGCGCCTATACTCGTGCCATGGCTGCCGAGACCCCGACGACGCCGCCGCCCGGGCCTGCGAAGCGCATTGTGTATCTGAACCGGCGCGTGGCCTTTCTCGAGCCGCATCGGATCAACGTGCGTCCGGCGCTGGCTGCCGCGCTGTTTCCCCTAGTCGGCTTCCTGTTGGGCATCGCCGCATTCGCGTCGATAATCCTCTGGCTGGATCGGATCCCGTTCGGGCTGGCGTTGCTGTTGCTGGTCGTGGCGATCGTGACGATACCGCTGGCGGGGATCGGCTTCGTCTACACGATCGCGGGGGCGAACGTGGTGTTCGAGAAAGAGAAGCAGTCGGGCATCTGGCAGCAGGGGTTTCTGGGCATGGGCGTCGGGACGATTGAACTGGTGCCGTTCTGGAAGATCCACCAGATCCGCATCGAAGAAGTGACGCGCGAGCGGCAGCAGGGAGAGGTGCAGGACCTGGCGCAGTTGGAGATCATCCTGGTGAAGGAGAGCGGTAAGCGCCTGCGGATCGGCGACATCATCGTCGCGCGGTCGATGGTGCGCGAAGGTCTGGCCGATGTGCGGGAAGTCGCCGAGGCGATCGCGGAGATGACGGGCAAGCCGCTGATCGCCCCGACGGTCGTGCGCCGCCGCAAGGGCGCGTCTGATGATGCGCCTGGTGGCGCGCCCGTTGCCGACGCCGAGGAGGACGCTTGACGATCGCGGAGGCGATGCCCGCGACGACGACGGACGCTCCGGGCGACGCGCCGTTCGTCTCGATCGTGTTGCCCGCATACAACGAGGAGGATCGCCTGCCGGGCGGGCTCGAACGCGTGATCGCGTTCCTCGCGCAGCAGCCGTTCGCGGCGGAGATCGTCGTCGCGGACGACGGCAGCCGCGATCGCACGCCGGAGATCGTACGGGAGCGGATGGCGTCGCTGCCGGCGAACGTATCGATGCGGCTGGTGCAGCACGAGCGCAATCGCGGCAAGGGCGCGGCGATCCGCACGGGGGTGCTCGCGGCGGGCGGGCGCTACGTCTTCTTTCTGGACGCCGACCTGGCGACGCCGGTCGAAGAGTCGCTGAAGCTGCTCGACGAGCTGAAGGCCGGCGCGATGGTCGTCGTGGGCAGCCGCATCCAGCCGGACGGCAGCGACATGCGCGCGAGCCAGCCTGCACAGCGCCGCATGGTGGGCCGCATGTTCACGATGATGCGCAAGACGATGCGCGTGCTGCCGGATATCGACGACACGCAGTGCCCCATGAAGGGCTTCGCGCACGACGCGGCGCAGGCGATCTTCCAGGAACAGCAGCTCAGCGGCTGGATCTTCGACGCGGAAGTCCTCTATATCGCGCGCGCGCTCGGCTACACCATCGTGTCGGTGCCGGTGTCGTGGAGGCACGTCGATGGCTCACGCCTGCGCGTGCGGCCACAGCAGGCGTGGGAGGTCTTCCGGGACCTCGTGCGGTTGAGGTTCTTGCATCCGCGCAAGAAGTCCTGAGGGCTAACCACGAAGGGCACGAAGGAGCACGAAGCCGGGCGGGCGCCTCGGGGAGGGCATTCTACGGAATGCCCCTACGCCCTGTTCCTGCGCCGGTTCAAGGCGTCGTTGATGTGCTGGCTCCTGACAGAACGGTGTCAGCACTGATCCCAAACTACTGCCCGCTCCTGACAGAATGACGTCAGGATGACTCCCGTATGCTGGCTATCTGAGCCGCGCACCACTGCGCGACACGCGCAGCTACGGAGGATCACCATGAAACTCGAATCATTCGCCATCAACCTGACCAGCAAGCAGCCCGAGACGCTGTTTACGTTCTACCGCGACGTGGTGGCGCTGCCGCTGCGGCCGGAGATGGGCGACCACGCGCTGGCGCTGGGCGACGCGACACTGTTCGTCGACGGGCACAGCGAGATCGACGGGCCGGCGAAGGAGCCGGCACGCGTGCTGCTCGACTTCTTCGTGCCGGATCTCGCCAGCGAACAGGCGCGACTGGAAGCGGCCGGGGTGAAGTTCGTCCGGCGCGAGGGGAAGGAGTACTGGGGCGGCATCATCTCGACGTTTCTGGATCCGGACGGGAACTACTGCCAGTTGATCGAGTTCAAGCCGTAGGGCGGTCTTAGGTCGCCAGTCGGGCGGTGTCGCGGGAGGGCACGCCGCCCGTGTGCTTAGTTCGATCGGAGCGTGCGTTTCAGACGGCGTTTTGGCGAAACAATCTACCATTCCGACGTAGAGAAGGCAGCGGCTCTCTTCCACGGAATCATTTGCAACCACGCCTTCGTCGACGGTAACAAGCGGTCCGCCACATTGGTGGCCTTCTATTTCCTTTTGGCTCGCGATCGCGTGCTCGAGTAACCCACCCCTGTGCACATCCGGCTCATCGGATAGATCGCGATCGAGACGGCTATGGGCCAAAATGAACGTTGCGGACGTCGTGGAGTGGTTCAGGCGTATTTCTTGCCGACATCATTGACGACGCGTGATCGATGACAGCAACCACGATCCGGTATCGCGTCGAGGCCCCAGCAACAGCGGGCTCGCCCTCGTCGAGACGCGGCTCCTGACAGAACGGTGTCAGGACTGATCCCATTACTGCCTGCTCCTGACAGACTGCTGTCAGTAGCGCTCCGTTACGATGGCGCTGTGCGCCGCGCGTGTCGGCGCGACTCTGATGCCGCAGGAGAACAGATCATGGAAGTCAGCCAGTTCATCATCAACGTCACCAGCGAGAACCCGGACCGCCTGAAGCAGTTCTACGGCGACGTTATTGGGTTGCCGCGAAATCCGGATATGGGAGAAGGAGCCTTCATGGCGGGCTCGACGCCGTTTCTTGTCGATGGGCACAGCAGCGTGCACGGTCCGGCGAAGGAACCCGCGCGGATGCTGCTGAACTTCTTTGTCGCGGACCTGGCGGCGGAGCAGAAGCGCCTGGAGGCAGCCGGCGTGAAGTTCATCCGCACGGCGGGGCGCGAAGAGTGGGGCGGCGTGATCTCGACGTGCCTCGACCCGGACGGGAACTACGTGCAGCTCATTGAGTTCAAGCCGTAGGCGGGCCCTCACCCGGCCCTTCGAGCCGTCCTCTCCCTCGGGGGGAGAGGGATGTAGTTGGGGGAGCGGGACCAATGGCGACGTGGCAGGCGATGATCGACGCGGTTCCAGAGATCGGCGCGGTGGGCGTGGCGCTGCTGGAGAAGCACGGGGTGGCCTATCTCGCGACGGTGCGTGCGGATGGATCGCCGCGCGTGCATCCGGTGTGTCCGTTGGTTGTCGATGGTCGGCTATATGTGGCGACGCCACGCACTTCGCCGAAGGCACGCGATCAGTTGCGTGATCCACGGGTTTTGCTGCATCTGCTGCCGGGGGAGAACGACGACGAGTTCCGCGTCCGCTGCCGCGTGCGGGCGGTCACGGACGAGGAAGCGCGGGCCGCGATCCGCGCGGCGGGGCCGCACTTCCTGAAGCCGAACGATTACTACTTCGAATATGACATCGAGGAGGCGGCGACCGCATACTGGGAGCACGTCGGGCAGCCGGGGACATATCCGGTTCGGCGCTCGTGGAAGGCGGCGCAGTAATGAAGATCGTCTGGCGGTTCAACCTCGCGCCAGGTGTCGACGAGGGCGAATTCTTCGCCTGGCTGCGGCGGCATGTGTGGGCATCGTCGGCGGAGTTCGGGTGCGAAACGCGGGCGTTCCGGGTGGAGGGCGCCGAGCACGCGTTTTCGACAGAGGCGACGTGGCCGGACGACGATGCTCGCGCGGCGTGGCAGGCGAGCGCGGGCCACGCGGCGATTCCAAACTATCCGGGATTCGACAGCCCATGGGGCGCGCAAACGGAGCTAGTGCGCTGTGTGTACCGGGAGATCTCCACTTAGATGCGACGCGCGGATCGGCTGTTCCAGATCATCCAGTTGCTGCGACGGCGGAACGTCGCGACGGCAGGATGGCTGGCGGGCGAGCTGGAGGTTTCGGAGCGCACGGTCTATCGCGACATCCGCGACCTGATGCTTTCGGGCGTGCCGATTGAGGGCGAGGCCGGCGTGGGGTACATCCTGCGGCGCGGGTTCGACCTGCCGCCGCTGATGTTCACGGACGCCGAGATCGAGGCGATGGTGCTGGGCGCCCGCGTCGTCACGAGCTGGGGTGACGCGGGGCTGGCGAAGGCGGCGGCCGATGCGCTGGCACGCGTCGAGTCGGTTCTGCCGGATCGGCTGAAAGCGCGGCTGACGGGGACGCCACTGTTCGCGCCGGGCTTCCACGTACCGCAACAGGTTGCCGCGTCGCTGACGGAGTTGCGCGGCGCGATCGATGCGCGGCGGAAGGTGCAGCTGCTGTACACGGGCGCGGACGGCGCGACAACGGAGCGAGCGGTGCGGCCGCTCGGGCTGTTCTTCTGGGGCACGACGTGGTCGTTCGCCGGGTGGTGCGAGTTGCGGACGGACTTCCGGAGCTTCCGGCTGGACCGCATCGGCAGGATGGATGTGCTGCCGGAGCGCTACCAGGATGAGGCGGGGCGCACGCTGGAGGACTATTTCAGCCGCCGGGACCACGAACCGAGCGACTGGTAGTACGGAGCCGCGGGCTCCGGCCGATACTGTGGCTGTGGGCTTTCGCGGGAAAGCCCCGATGTCAAGATGCCTCTTTAGCGCCCATCATTGCGCTAGAAGGGGTGCGCCGGTAACCTGTTCGGGAACGGTGCGACGGGCCGATATTCAACTCGTGCCACACGTCGCGGACCCTCCGAACTAGCACCAGTTCACGCCGATTTAACCCGCGCTTAACCAGCACGTCGCTGGCTATCCGTACGATGATGTCGTGCCGGAGAGCAGAGCACGAAATATCAGGGAGTGACCGCCATGAGCAACGCACAAGAAACCACCATCGCGAACGCCGATCTCTGGACGCGCTATTTCCAGAACGAGTGGAGCCGATGGTTCGCGCCGTCGGAGTCGTCGGCCGTGGCCGAGGGGACGGCGGCCAGCGTCGCCGGGTTCCTGACGCTCGTTGCGGCGGGCCCCATCGCCTGGCTGTACAACGCGAACACGCCGACGCCGCTCCGTGCGGTCGCAACGCCTGCGGTGTTCACCGCCGATGAGATGGAGAGCGTGGAAGAGGCAGCGGCGTAACGCCGGCCTCGCGCTAACGCACGAAGATAAGCCTCCGGGGACGGGGGCTTTTCTGTTGGTATCGGGACGCCGACACCGGCTCCTGTTCAGCAGGATTTCGGTACACTGGGCAGCATGAGCAACCGAGTTACAGCGGCACCGCATAACGTCGACCGCGAACGACGCCGGGGGCCAATTGCGACTGCCGTGCAACTCTTGAGAGATGCGAAGAGAACGCTCGCGCCGCGTCGCCATATGACCACCGCCGAGCGGCGAGAACTTCAGCGCGCCGTTGCCAATGACCCTGAGGTGGATCGCGCGCTGCGTGAATTCCTGGCCGAGCGCCCGGAGTTCCGTAGGAAGGACGCTCGCGAGGGTGGCGTACAGGGTCAATAGCGACCGGGTTGCGGCCGATGTTGCGAAGTTCTCGGATGCCGCTCTTAGGTACTGGACCGTCTGTCTAGCTGAAATCGCGGCGGATCCATCGCCGCGGAGCGGCTACTACGTCGAGCGAGTGCTCCCGGTTCGGCCGATGCTGATGCGCACCTTCCTGTTCTGGATCACCGAGGAGGTCAGCGTCTCCGGCGAGCACTTCTTCGCCTTCACGTCTGAGTTTCTTGCGGAGTACGTGCCGCTCTACGTGGTCAACGAAGGCGAGAAGGAGGTCGCAATCTTCTATCTGAGGTTGAGTCCCTAGCCATCTTCTTTGAAGGCCGCACATTCCCGCAGCGACAGAAACTCGGCGGCAGCTCAGCCGTCCCCGACAAGGGAACTCCTAACGAACCGCCGACGACGAAGCCCCCGAATAGGGGGCCTTTGCGCGATACTTGGAACATGAGTGAAGAGGCATGAGGGTTGCGTTCGCTGCGGCCGTGTTGTCTTTGGTGTTCGTGGGTTGTGGTGGTGATGCTAGTCGCAACGGGCAGTCGATGACGCTGGAGCAGTATTTGTGTGAGCTCCAGATACTGCTCGCAGAAGTAGAGGCGGCAGGCGCGACGGCTACCGAGCCGTCGGACTTTTCCGATTCGTTCGATGAAGCCCAAGTGGAGATCGTTGAGCACTGGGACAGCGTCTATCAAGCGTTCAATAACTACGCGGACGGGCTGCGCGAGGCTACTCCTCCAGTCGCCGCGAAGGACGTGCATGAACGTCTCGTCCGATTGTTCGACGAACAAGCACGAGCGCTCGGCGAGGCAAAGGACTTAGTTAGCGAGACAAGCTCATTTGAAGATCTGAGCAACCTGGATGATGACCTCGATAAGTTGCTGGAGGTCGGTGCGCCGGACATTCAGGCGGCCGTCGCCGAGCTCGATACCCTCGCTGAGGCGCAGGGAATCACGCCAGCCGCCCTTGATTGCGAGCGAATCGCCGGATAGCAGGAGTTTCGCAACAGGCTATTGACAACTGGCGCGGCCTATCGTATATTTCCGATATGAAGACAATCGTGCAGACGGATGCGGAGGCGAAGACGGTGGTGATGCTGCGGGCGATCGCGCATCCGGCGCGGTTCCGCATCGTCAAGCTGCTGGCAGCGCGGCAGGCGTGCGTGTGCGGCGACATCGTGGACGAGTTGCCGCTGGCGCAGTCGACGGTATCGGAGCACCTCAAGGTGCTGAAGGATGCGGGCATCGTACGCGGAAGCATCGATGGACCGAACGTGTGCTACTGCCTGGAGCCGGCGGCGATGGCGTGGTTGAAGCGGGAGTTCGGCGCGCTGAGTGAGGCTTGCTGCTAGGCGGGTTTTGTTTTGTGCGACGTATCGGAAATTCGCGATGAATGAGGCAGCCAGTGCAGCGAAGGGAGCGCGGATGACAGAGAGAATTGGCGTCTGGGCACGCCGCCACTAGTATCGATATTAAACGCCACGCCGGCCGAGGCGAAGCGCGACCGCACCGGCAGCCGCGCGAAAACACGAAAACTGCCAAACAAACGCCCGCCGCTCCGACCGGGCGCGGTGAGGCCAGTAAACAAGGGAGCATGAACATGGCGAGGACTGCGGACGAGATCAAGGGTGCGGTGAAGGAGCACTACGGAGAGCGGGCGAAGCAGGCGGCTTCGTGTTGCGGGACGCCGGACTATCGCGACAAGCTGTACCTGGTCGACGAAGTAGCGGATCTGCCGGAGACCGTAGCGTCGTACGGCTGCGGCAATCCGACGGCGATCGCCGGCCTGCGCGAAGGCGAAGTAGTGATGGACCTCGGCTCCGGGCCGGGGCTGGACTGCTTCCTCTCGGCGAAGGCCGTCGGCCCGACGGGGCGCGTGATCGGGCTGGACATGACGCAGGAGATGCTCGATCTGGCGAACGCGAATCGCGACAAGCTGGGGCTGACGAACGTCGAGTTCCGCAAGGGCGAGATGGAGTCGATGCCGGTGGACGACAACACCGTCGACGTGATCATCTCGAACTGCGTGATCAACCTCTCGCCGGACAAGGACGCTGTGTTCCGCGAGTCACACCGCGTGCTGAAGCCGGGCGGGCGCTTCCACGTGTCGGACGTCGTGCTGTCGCGCGAGTTGTCGGATGCGGAGAAGGATGACCTTTCGCTCTGGGCGGGGTGCGCATCGGGCGCTCTGCTGGAGTCGGACTACGTCGCGCGTCTGCAGGCAGCGGGCTTCGGCGAAGTGCGCATCGACAGCCGCAGCAAGATCGGCGAGAAGCCGTGGTACAGTGCGACGCTTTCGGCGTTCAACACTGACGCGGAGCCGTGCTGCGGGCCGGATTGCTGTGCGGACACGAAGGCCGAAGTAAAGCCGGCGGACGCGAAGGCGAGCTGCTGCTAGGAGCCGAGATGACGGTACAGATTCGGTTCTTTGCGGGCTTGGTGCCGATCGTGGGCGAGAAGAGCGTCTCGATGACGCTGCCTGCCGGAGCAACTGTGGGAACGCTGCGCGATCAGCTGATCGTCCAGTTCCCGGTGCTCGAGCCGTTCATGACGACGTACGTTTGTGCGGTCGGCGAAGAGATGCGCGAGCCGTCGTACGTGCTGAGCGACGGGGACCTGGTGGATGTGATCCCGCCAATCTCCGGGGGTTAACCACAGATTTCACGGAGGGCACAGATTGTTTTGGGGCGGCTCATCTGAGCCGCCCCTTTCAGTTCACGTCAGGATTCCAGTGCCGCCGAGCGGGCGTCGAAGACTGCGAATGGCTGGGGCGCGTCCGACTCAGTGCCGGGGGCAGGATTCCGCTCCAGATATGTGATGCCAATTCTCGGCGACGGAAAGATCCCGTGCAGCCGCAGGATCTGCTTGCCGACGTTCATCGCCCCGTGCGGCCTCGATGCGGGAACGAACACTGCCGCGCCGGCGGAGACGGTGCGTATTTCGTCGCCCAGCCGTACCTCCGCCTCGCCATCGTCGATGATGATCACTTCATCGATGTCGTGCGTGTGGAGCGGGATCTTGTCACCGACGGCACACCGCTCGAACAGCAGGCTGAGTCCCGCAACGTGATCGCCATCCGGCGTCGCAGGGTCCGTAACAAGCGCCCACGTGGTGTTGGGCCGATGGTCATCGGGGTCACCGATCAACGGCTGGTACGAGTACCCATCGACAATTGCCATATCGCCTCCTTGGAACCTATCCACGGCGTCGAGACGTGATCGCTCCACCAAGCTACATCACCGTGCGCCGGAGGTTACAGGTCGAGGCGCATGATGAGGGACGTACCGCGGGCGGGGTCTTCGGTTTCGACGAGGGTGAAGCCGACGCGGTCGTAGAGGCGGACGGCGCGGGTGTTGGCAGGGTCGACGGAGAGCAGCAGGTGCTCGAATCGGTCGGCGCGGGCGCGCGTGGCGAGCGTCGTGAGAAGGTCCTCGCCGATGCGGCGGCCGCGGTGCTGCGGCTCGACGGCGATCGCGAGTTCGGGGACGTTGGGCTCGGCCATGATGCCATCGCCGCGATCATCGGCGCCGAAGAGCCGGTACCACGCCGCGGCGATGCTCAGGCCGTCAGCATCTTCTGCGATCACGCCGGTGTCGCCGCGACGGCCCCAGCCATCGAGGTACTTCACCAGTTCGGCGGGCGGTTGCGGATCGCTGCGCCAGGCGGCACGGGCCTCGTCGGTGGTGAACGCGGCTTCGAACAGCATGTCCCACATGAAGGGCACGTCGGCGATCGTCGCGGGGCGGATGGTGATTGGCGTCATGGTCGTTGTGGTCGGATGGTTCGTCTTCCATCCGTGATCGGACTACGTGCGAGGCTTCACCTTCAGCACGTCGTGGACGATGATCGCCTGATCGCGCTCGGGGCCGACGGAGACGATATCGATCGGGATGTCGAGGAGCTTTTCGATGCGGCGGATGTAGGCGCGCGCGTTTTGCGGCAGCTCATCCCAGGTGCGGCAGCCGCTCGTGGGGGCGCGCCAGCCCTCGATCTCCTCGTACACGGGCTTCACCGTGCGTAGCGTCGCCGAACTCGCCGGCATCGATTTCAGGATCGTGCCGTCCTCGGTCTCGTATGCCGTGCAGATCTGGATCGACGGAAAGTTGTCGAGCACATCGAGACGTGTGAGCACGCCGCTCGTGACGCCGTTGACCATGGCGCTGTATCGCGAGGCGACGGCGTCGAACCAGCCGGTGCGGCGCTTGCGGCCGGTGGTGGTACCGATCTCCGGGCGCGGGCCTTCGACCTGGAGGATGCGGCCGGTCTCGTCCAGCAACTCGCTGGGCATGGGGCCGTTGCCGACGCGCGTCATGTACGCCTTGTAGATGCCGACGACCTGCTGGATCACGGTCGGGCCGATGCCGATACCGATGCCGGCGCCGCCGGCGGATGACGACGGCACGGACGAAGTCACGTACTCGTAGGTGCCGGCATCCAGATCGAGCAGACAGCCCTGCGCGCCTTCGAGCAGTACGGTCTCGTCGCGATCGAGCGCGTCGTGCACGATGAGTGCGGTGTCACGGACGAACGGCGCGAGCCGGACGCCGAGCGCGGAGTACGAAGCGAACACGTCATCGAACGCGAGCGGCGCTAGTCCGTAAAGCTGCTGCAGCACCTTGTTCTTGTACGGCAGCACGAAGCTCAGCCGCGCACGGAATGCTTCGGGGTCGATGAGATCGCCGATGCGGATCCCGAGACGCGCGACCTTGTCGGTGAAGCAGGGTCCGATGCCACGGCCGGTCGTGCCGATCGCGGCTGCGCCTCGCAGCGCTTCGTCGGCGACATCGATCAGCGGGTGCCAGGGCATGACGACGTGGCAGCGATCGCTGATGAACAGGTTGGCGACGCTGACGCCGCGCGTCGAGAGCGTATCGATCTCGTTGAGCAGCACGGCTGGGTCGACGGCGACGCCGTTGCCGATGATGCACGTCTTCTCGGCATAGAAGATGCCGGCGGGCACGACGTTCAGCTTGAACTCGCCCATGTCGTTGATGACGGTGTGACCGGCATTGTTGCCGGCCGAATACCGTGCCACGACGGACGCGCCCTGCGCTACGAGGTCGACGATGCGGCCCTTGCCCTCGTCGCCCCACTGACCACCGATGATGACTACTGCTGGCATAACTAACGGCCGAGTCCGCACTAGGCGGCCGGCCGCTCCTTCCGAAGCTGTATTCGCGCCGGATCGGCGCAAACCGGCGAAGTATAACAGACGCGCCCGGAACCGCAGATAACGCAGGGGGGCCGACGGCGGGAACCACAGATTTCACAGGTTCCACAGAAGGGAACGGGAACCGCGAAGGGCACGAAGGAGCGCGAAGGGCAGTGACCTGGAGAGTGCGGGCATCCTGGGCGGTCGGCAGGATGGGGTCGCGGGTTCTTGGCTTGACTGGGTGCGTGGTTGGGCGTACGTGTAGGACATGTCTGTTGCAGGACGGTTCATTGTGATTGAGGGCGGAGAGGGCGCCGGGAAGTCGCGGCTGCTCGCGGCCCTGGGCGAGCGGCTGGGCGCGGGCGGGCGCGAGGTCGTGCTGACGCGCGAACCGGGCGGGACGGCGCTCGGCGAGCAGATCAGGTCGCTGGTGCTGGGGGACGTTGCGGCGGGCGACCATCTTGCGGAGCTGCTGCTGTTCGAGTCGGCGCGGGCGCACCTGGTGGCGACGGTGATCCGGCCCGCGTTGAAGCGCGGAGCGATCGTGCTGTGCGACCGCTTTGCGGCATCGTCCGTGGCGTACCAGGGATTCGGACGCGGGCTAGGGCGCGAGGTGGTGGAGCACGCGAACGCGATCGCCACCGGCGGGCTGGCAGCGGACCTTACGCTGCTGCTCGATCTGCCGGTGGAGGCGGGGTTGGCACGGCGTGCTGGCGACGGCGCGGCGAATCACTTCGATCGCGAGACGGTCGCGTTTCACGAGCGGGTGCGGGCCGGCTTTCTCGAGCTGGCGCATGAGTCGCCGGGCGCGTGCCGGGTGATCGATGCGGGGCGGACGTTCGAGCTGGTGCTTGATGATGCCGCCGCCGCAGTCACGGAGACGCTCTAGGCGCTGACCGCTGTACGAAATAGTCCGTTTGTACTCTGCCAGGCTGCCTCTCTTCCCCGTACGATCCGTCCATGCCCAACGATGAACTCTGGAAGCTCGACGCGACGACGCAGGCGGCGCTTGTGCGATCGCACGAGGTTACCGCGCTCGAACTCGTGGATGCCGCGATCGCGCGCATCGAGACACTAAACCCGCGCACCAACGCGGTGATCGCGCCGCTATTCGATGAGGCGCGACGGCAGGCGCGGGACGGCGACTACGGCGACGGGCCGTTCGCGGGCGTGCCGATGCTGCTCAAGGATGCGTGCATCCAGGTCGAAGGGACGCCCTACTACGTCGGCACTCGGCTCCTGCGCGCCGCCGGTTACCGATCCACACACACAACGGAACTGGCGCACCGATTTCGGCGCGCCGGGTTCATCTTCCTTGGGAAGACGAACGTGCCCGAGCTCTCCTCCGGCATTACGACAGAGCCGGCAGCGTTCGGGCCGACGCGCAACCCGTGGGACGTCACGCGCAGCGTTGGCGGATCGAGTGGCGGATCCGCGGCCGCGGTCGCGAGCGGGATGGCATCCATCGCGCACGGAAGCGACGCCACGGGGTCGCTTCGCTATCCCGCGGCGTGCTGCGGCGTCGCGACATTGAAGCCGTCCCGCGGGCGGGTGCCGACGCAGACGCCTGGAGGCGATGTCGATCTGCTGCGCGTCTGGATGGAGTTCGTGCTTGCACGGAGCATCCGCGATCTGGCGGGCGTCCTCGATGCCGTTGGCGGACCTGCCGAAGGCGAGAGCTTCGCCAGCGCGCGATCCGCAGCGCCATATCGGGACGCGATCGAGGCGCCGCCGGGGCGCCTCCGTGTCGGATTGATGCTCCACGACGCTATGACGGGGATGAGCATCGACCCGGAGTGCGTTGCGGCGGTGGAGCGCACGGGGCAGGCGTTGGCATCGCTCGGGCACGAAGTCGAAGTGTCGCATCCGCCCGCGCTCGATGGGTTGCTGGTGCGCACGTTTCCGCACGTGCAGACGGTTGTCGCAGCATCGCAGTCGCAACTCGGGTGGCTATCGAAGATGGTAGGCCGAGACGTCACGGCAGCGGATCTCGATGACCCGACCGCGGTTGCCGCGCCGGCGCCGCCGGTCTCTGCAGGCCAACTGACCGCCGCCATCAACGCGATCGTTCGTGAAACGCGGTCCGTCCACGAGTGGTGGCGAGCGGGATACGACATCCTCGTCACGCCAACGCTTCGACAACCGCCGTGGCCTCTCGGCCTCAAGGGCGGCGCGGCAGACGCAGGCGTCTTTCCGTCCGTCTTCAGCTTCACCGGGCAGCCGGCGCTCTCGCTGCCGCTGCACTGGACGCCGGACGGGCTCCCCGTCGGTGTGCAGATCGTGGCGGCGTACGGGCGCGATGACCTGTTGCTGCGTGTCGCGGCGCAGTTGGAGGCGGCGCTGCCGTGGGCGGATCGCTGGCCGACGATGACGACAGACGGCTGACCATCACATAACGTTAGGGCCTGCGGTTGGTGTGCACTCGCCTCAGCCAACAACAAAATGATCAAGCGCGTTGATCTATTGTCGCTTGACAAGAGCCGCCTTATACTCCGAACGCAAAGTGATTACACAGGTGAGCGCAATGAAAGTTACGTGTCTCCAGGAGAACCTGGCGAGGGGTCTCGGCATTGTCGGGCGGGCTGTGGCGCTGCGCAGCACGCTCCCGATCACGTCGAACGTCCTCATTTCGACCGAACACGGCCGGATCAAGCTGGCTGCGACCAACCTCGATATCGCGCTGAGCTGCTGGATCGGCGGCCAGATCGAGGAAGAGGGCGCGATCACGGTGCCGTCGCGGCTGCTGACGGACTTCGTCAACTCGCTGCCCGCTGAGAAGATCTCGATGACGCTGTCGCCCCGCTCGAAGCAGGTGAAGCTGGTCTGCGCTCGCAACGAAGCGACCATCGGCGGCATGGATGCGGACGACTTCCCGCCGATTCCAGCGGTTGAAGGCGACACGCTGGAAATCGACGCGAAGATGCTGCGCGAAGCGATCACGCAGGTCGTGTTCTGCGCCGCCACGGACGACTCGCGGCCGATTCTCACCGGAGTCGACATCGTCGTCGAGGGCGACACGCTGACACTGGCCGCGGCTGACGGCTTCCGGCTGGCGGTGCGGACGCTGAAGCTGAAGAAGAAGGTCGCGGAGCGGCAGGAAGTGATTGTGCCGTCGAAGGCGCTTTCGGAGTTGAACCGGCTGCTGCAGGATCAGGAAGACCCGATCCAGGTGACGTTCAACCCGAACAAGACGCAGGTGCTGTTCAAGCTGAAGGATGTGGAGCTGGTCGCGCAGCTCATCCAGGGGACGTTCCCCGACTACAGCCGCCTGATTCCGAAAGAATGGGGCAGCCGCGCCGTCGTCGAGGTCCGCGACTTCCTGCAAGAGACGAAGATCGCATCGATCTTCGCGCGCGATGGCAGCGGCATCGTCCGCATCACGTTCCAGAACGGCGAGGACGGCTCGCCGGGCCAGATGACGGTCGCGGCCCGCGCCGAAGAGATCGGCGACAACACCGGCGCGCTCGACGCGGCGGTTGAGGGCGAGCCGGCGAAGATCGCCTTCAACGGCAAGTACCTGCAGGAAGTGCTGCAAGTGCTCGACGGCGGACGACTATCGCTTGAGACCACGAGCCCGAAGCAGCCCGGCGTCATCCGCCCGATCGACAACGACAACTACGTCCACGTCGTCATGCCGATGTTCGTCGAGTGGTAGTGGCGGGCTGACTTTCGACCGTCTCCCCATGGCCACCACCAACTCGGCGCCGCGCACGGCTGCCTCGCTCGTGTAACATAGATCCACGGCGCGAGCTGGCACGAACGCGAGAGGGCTTCATGCACATAAGGGCTATGGCACTTGGCTTGACAACCGTCTTTGCGGTCGCGCTCGTGTTCGCTGGCGAGTCGGGTTCGGTCAGCCCTGTGGGAGCAACCGGGACCGGTGGCGCGATCTCCTTCGGACTCGTTTCCGGAACCACCGTGTCGGTGAACACCACCGAGACGATCGATCCGTACGGCAGCTTCAACCTGCATGTCAGCGCCAAACTCAGCCCCGGCGTGCAGCTCGCGAGCATTGTCGGAAATGATGCGGCGCCGTCCCAAGGAACGCTGAGCTCGTTGGGACAGACCTTCTGCGCATCGTTTACGCCAGCCACGTGGGAAGAGGTGTTTGGCTGCACGGCATTCGTGGGGCAAACGACCACGGCCAGCGGTGTGCTGGCCACGATGAGCTTCAATGCCACCGGTGACGGCTGCATTGTGACGACCCTTCTCACCGGCTTCACCGACTCGTACCCGCCACGTCCTTCAGCGGCACTCAACACTTACACCATGAACAGCGCCGACTCGACAGAGCAGTCGGTGATAGTGAGCACGGCCACTGCGGAGATCATGGTCGGTGCGGGGGTTCAGGCCGACTGCCTCGTGGCAACGGGTCCTCCGACGCCACCGGCGACCCCGATTGGTCTATCGTTCTGCCCACCCAAAATCAGCGGCTTGTATTCCGGAGCCTATGAACTGGCTCCTGGCGAGGAGTTTCCGTTTTCCTTGACTCTCGTGTTCTCGGCAAACCAGATCTCAGGCACCTCGTACGTCCCGGGAGCGCCTACCTTCTCGGGGCCTGTGACCGGCGTCGTCCACTGCGGCGATATATCTGAAATGACATTCAACGGACAGCCAATGTGGTCCGTCACGATCTCGGAGGACGGCGCCACGTTGTCCGGGCTGTACGGCAACGTTCCCTGGACTGTTACCGTCGAAGGAGGGGGCCAAGACTCTGACGTGGACGGTTTTAACAACGCCTTAGAACAAGCGTTAGTCAAGGACTCGGACACGTACTGTTCTGTGATGCGTGCTGACGTGGACTACGACGGCGCCGTGAGCATCCTTGATCTTTCTGCGGTGGCACAGCACTTCGATCGCCCGGCACCGGCGAGAGCCGATCAAGACGCCGATGGCGTCATAAGTATTCTCGATCTCGCACATCAGGCGACCGACTTCCAACACTCCGTGATGCTCTGTCCGTAAGCCCGACATCGTTCGGTGGAAAGCGCGGTCTGAGCCACGCTAGCAGTCGACAGCGCCCTCGAAGATCGCGGTGAAGTAGATCGTTCCGTCCGCGGCTTCCGCTACGCCCGAGCCAACACGCTGGTAATGGCAGTCCAGCATCCTCGCCAGGTGTGCCGGACTCGCCTTCCACCCTTCCACAGCAGCCGTCGTCGTCCGCGACCAGTCGAAGGTGTTGAAGGAAATCGTTTCGCCCGCGTACGCACGGGCGACACCATGCCGATCCATGAGACACACGTAGTCGCAGCCGTCCGGCGGCATATGACCCAAATAGTGGTGTGTGGCCATGTCGTCGCTTCTGGCGCGCGCGATCTGGACAAGGCTCGCGTCGGGGGTCAGTGCGGGTAGGCCCGCGCCGGTGCGGATCGAATTGATGCCCCCGTAGATGCTCAGTTCGGCGTTCGATTCAGGCGTACAGGCGCTCAGCAACGCCATCCAAGCCAGCCCAAGCATCAGAAGCACGATGCCGAGCCTGGCTCTAGTCTTGTGAAAGCGCTGGCCGGAAGGCAACGCACACCCCTCATCGCTCCGGCGCATGTGCCGAAGTCCCTGCTACTTGACAGAGAACGACGACGCCCGCTGAACGTTTCAGTGTTCAGGGCCGGCTCGCCCGCGCAACGCTGCGGCGACGGCGTGACGATCTCCCTGACCGCTCATCAATGCGTTACGCCACGTCAAGTTCCGCGTTGGGATGTCTGGACGCGTGCGTTACGCGAATGAGCCAGAAAGGTAGCCCGCCCATGTTTGGAAGCAAGCAACCGAAGGAAGTACCTGGACTGCTCCGCCTGAAGAATGACATCGCGCGGGACCGACTGCGTCTTCAGCAACGCGTCGGACTCGGCGAAGGCGACGAAGCTCTTCGGGAAGGTCCGGCCGGGGTCGCCGTGGGCCGCCTGTATGAGGTCTTCGTCGCGATGGGCGAGGCGTGACTCCACGCCTCTAGCTCCGACCACGGCTTCGCAATGGATCGGCGTCCGCCGACCAGCGGCGGCCGACGAATCCCTCCGGCCGCGCGATTGACAGCGGCGGGCGGACACCTTAGAGTCTGAACAACTGAATATTTGATGCGCTTGAGGGATCCTCGTGAGTTGCGGGGATCGGACAGGGGAAGCCGGTGAGAATCCGGCGCTGTCGCGCAACTGTGAGGCTGCTACGCAGCCGAGTCAGAACACCTGCCTCAAGCGAACCGAACACCTTCGCGTGAAAGGGGTAGGAACCATGACTGAATATTTCTGACGTATGCCCCGGACCTCCGGGGCATTTCATTTCTCTCGAACCGTTGCTGATTTCTTGAAAGGCGCATCTTCATGATGATCCGACGACTGGCGCTTGCATGCGCCGGGATAGCCATCTGTCTGGCGGGAGCGGCGAACGCGCTGGCGGCGCCGCCGGAAACCGCGGCGGCAACCCAGGCGATCGCGTACATCCGCCCGCTACAGAACAGCGACGGTGGGTTCCCCGACTTCGGTAGCGGATCGACGTCGAGCGGCACGATCGATGCGGCGTTGGCGTTTGCCTCCGTGGGGATCAACCCGCGCTCGGTTGTGACGAACGGTAAGGATCCTTCCGATTATCTGGCGACGCAGGCGGTGAGCTACAGCGGGACACCGGGTGGAGCGGCAAAGCTCGTTCTGGCGCTGGCGACGATGGACCTCGATCCGAGCAACTTCGCCAGTATCAACCCAGCTGCGTTGATGGAGGCGAACTACAACTCGGGCACAGGACAGTACGGCGGCGATACGTTCGCGCAGTCGTTGTACATGCTGGCGAGGGCCAGCCTGGGGCAAAGCGTGCCACCCGCGGCCGTCACCTACACCAAGTCGCTGCAAGCCGTCGATGGGAGCTGGGAGTATTGCTGCGGATTCGGCGGCGATACGAACGCGACGGGCCTCGTCATCCGTGCGTTGAGCGCCGCGGGCGTACCGAGCAGCGATAGCGACATCGTGGACGGGATGGCGTATCTGCACGCGAGCCAGCAGCTGGACGGCGGCATCCCGTACATCGCGCCCGGCAGCTCCGACCCGAACTCGACTGCGTTCGTCCTGCAGGCGATCGCGGCGGTCGGCGAGAGCCTGGATGCCGGCGGACCGTGGGACGCCGGTGCAGGCGCGACGCCGCTGACCTACCTTGTCTCGACGCAGAACACGGGCACCGGCGCATTGCAATATTTTGGCTTCGACAATCTCTACGCGACCGTGCAGGGCGTGCCGGGACTGATGCTCGCGGCCTATCCGGAGCAGGTCGTGTACGTCGACAGCGACGGTGACGGCGTGGTGGACACGGGCGACAACTGCACGCTGCGGGTGAACGCGGGCCAGACCAACACGGACGGCAACAACGCCGCACTTGGCCGCGCTGGACAGGACGCTTTCGGCGACGCGTGCGATACCGACAAGGACGGCGACGGGTACACGGACGCAGAGGAGGGCACACTCGGCGAGAACGCGGCGGGATACTGCACGATCATGCGCGCCGATGTTGACGGCGATCACGCGGTGAGCATTCTGGATCTCTCGCAGGTTGCGCAGAGCTTCGCGCAGACCGTCCCACCAGCGCCAGCTCGGCGCAATCAGGATGGCGATCAGGTGATCAGCATTCTCGATCTGTCGAAGCAGGCCGCCGTGTTCACCAGCCCCGTTTCGCTATGTCCATAGTGCGGGCGACAATGAGGGGCGGTTAGTGACAATCGTTGAAACGCGTCCGGGTCACGGAGCGATGATCGATCAGCGATCCGCGTCGGTCACGCACGCGTCCTCCGATACGCGGGCCGCATCGCCGGGATTGCACCCGGCGGTGTGGGCCGCCTGGCTCGTCGCGGGCTCGGCGATGGTCTTCCTCACGTCGAATCCGTTCTACATCGGCGTCATCGGACTCTGCGCCGCCGTCGTATACGCGGCTCACCGGACGTACGCCCGCCGCGCACTCGACGCGCTCCTGCTGATCTCGTTGGTGATCGCGCCGCTGACGATCCCGCTGAATCTCATCACCGGAAGCTCCGGCGCGACCGTGCTGTTCGATCTGCCGTCGGTGACGTTCCCGTCGTGGCTGGCGGGCGTGACGCTGGGCGGCACCGTGACAAGCGAATCGCTGGTGTACGCCGCGACGAGGGCGGCGAGCATCGCAACAATCGCGGCTCTCGTCTGCGCATTCAATGCGGCGGTCGACCACTTCCGTTTGCTCAAGCTCGCTCCGCCGTCGCTCGCGCAGCTCGGGATCATCGTGACTGTCGCGGCGTTGCTTGTACCCGAAACGCTGGCACGCGCGGCGTCACTAAGGGAAGCGCGCATCGTGCGGGGCCGCGATGCTGGACTGCGCGCGCTGCCATCGTTGCTGCTGCCACTGCTAGCCGAAGCGTTGGAGCGGTCGATACAGCGCGCGGAGTCGCTCGATGCGCGTGGGTTCGGCCGGCTGGCGATCCAGCGCGGAAGCGGCGACGGTATCGTCGCTGTTTTCGGCGTCGCGATCGCGACCATCGGGGCGTTCGCGTATTACTATGGGGCTCCAACGCCCGTTGCCTTCGCGGGCCTCGTGGGCGGAACGCTCGTCACGCTTGCCGTAGTCGTGCGGCGTGGCCGGGACGGAGCCCTCGTGGCGATGCGCCGGCAGTCCATGACGCGCCGGGACATCGGCGTGCTCGCAGCGACCGGGGCTGCCACGGCGATATTCGTCGCCGCACGCGTCACCGGGTCCGGCGGACTCGCGTACCTTCCGTTCCCTGAGCTGATAGCTCCGGAGTTCGATCCGGTCCTCGCAGGCGCCGCACTGCTGTTGCTGACGCCGGGCGTGGTTGCACTGATGAGCGAGCGGGCATGACAGACATCGTCGACATTGCGGCGCTCTCCTTCACCTATGCAGGATCGTCGCGTGCGGTCCTCAACCGCGTGTCGTGTTCGATACACGAGGGTGAACTCGTAGTGATGACGGGGCCGTCGGGCGGCGGCAAGTCGACGTTGCTGCGCTGCATGAACGGACTGGTGCCGCACTTCCATGGCGGCGCGTTCGGCGGGCGTGTGCTGGTCGACGGAGTCGACACGCGCACACGGCAGCCGCGCGATCTCGCGCTCATCGCGGGCATGGTGTTCCAGGAGCCGGAGGCGCAGGCTGTCGCTCGTACCGTCGAGGACGAGATCGTATTCGGGCTGGAGTGCATGGGACGCGACCGTCAGTTAACACGCAGGCGGCTGGAGGAAGCGCTAGACGCGCTCGGCATCCACCATCTGCGCGACCGCGCGATCGCAACGCTCTCGGGAGGGGAGTTGCAGCGCGTCGCCATCGCGTCGGTGCTAACGATGCAGCCACGCCTGCTGTTGATGGACGAGCCGACCTCGCAGCTCGATCCGCAGGCCGCGCACGATGTGCTGGGCGTGCTCTGTGAGCTGCGCGACGATCTCGGGCTGGCGGTTGTGGTGTCGGAACACCGACTCGACCGGCTTCTCGCACATGCCGATCGGGTGATGATCGTCCCGGGCGATGGCACCGTGGCCGTCGGAGACGCGCGCGCGATGCTCGCAGCGCTTCCGGCAGCGCCGCCGCTCGTACAGATCGGCGAAGCGCTGGGATGGGCGCCGCTGCCGCTCACGATCGCGGAGGCTCGGCGCTTCGCAGGCGCGCGCGATCGGGCCGCCGCGGATGCATCGCCGCTTCCATCCGCTGGCGACACGGTGGTCGGATTGCGCGATGTGTCTGTCCATCTCGGTCCGGTACCCGCGCTGCGAGATGTCTCGCTGGAGCTGCACGAGGGCGAGATCATCGCGCTGATGGGGCGCAACGGCGCCGGGAAGACGACGCTGCTGCGCGCTCTCGCGGGATTGGTGACGCCGCAGCGGGGTGAGGTGCGCTTCGCCGTCGCACCGTTCGCGGGCGACCGATACCGGTCGTGCGCGTACGTGGCGCAGGATCCGTCATCGATGATGTACCTGTCGACGGTGGAGCGCGAAGTCGAGGACGTGTTGCGCGGGACGGGGCGCGACGGGTGCGTGCGGGATGCCCTCGTCGAGTGGCAGGTCGAGCAGTTCGCGGAACGCAATCCACGCGACCTGAGCGTCGGCGAGCGCCAGCGCGTTGCACTTGCGGCGATGCTCGTCGGGAGTCCGACGCTCATCTTGCTGGACGAGCCCACACGCGGGATGGACGCGCCGACAAAGGATCTCCTCATCAGCAATCTGCAACGGCGTGCGAGCGCTGGCGCGACGATCGTGCTGGCCAGTCATGACGTCGAGCTGGCCGCTCGCAGCGCGACGCGAGTCGTGCTGCTGGCGGACGGCGAGGTGATCGCTGACGGTAGCGCACGCGCCGTGCTGGCGGACTCCGTCACATTCAGTACGCAGGCAAACAAAGTATTCGGCGGCGACGTGCTGACCGTCGAAGACGCACTGGCCCACGCGCGGGGTATCGGATGATGAGAATACGTCTTGCCATCGGAGTACTGGCGCTTGTCGTGGCGCTGATCGCGGTAGTACTGCCGGCGGCGGTCGGGCGCGCGGCCTCCGTGATCCCGGCATCCGAGCCGCGCTGTTTGCCCGTCGCCGGGCAGTCGGCCGCGGTGCATCGCGCCGGCCTCGTCGTGACCTTCGGCGATCGGCATAGCGAGCTGTTCTGCATCGCGTTCACCGAGGATTCCATCTCCGGGCTGGAGCTACTGCGGCGTTCTGGGCTAGCGCTCATCACGTCGAACAGTGGTGGGGTGTGCGCGATAAACGGCGAGGGGCTCCTGGATCCGTCCACTTGCTTCCCGCCTTGCTCCGGCGGAGTCTGCATCTATTGGACGTACTACCAGTACACGAACGGCGCGTGGAAGTACTCCTCGATCGGATCGTCGCTGCGGACCATCCATGACGGTGACATTGACGGATGGGCGTACGGCGCGGGAGGCATCATCGCCGGCACGCTACCCGCTGCACCCGGTGAGATCTGCCCGCCGCCGCCGCCCGCGCCAACCGAAACGCCAATACCGAGCTCAACGCCGGAACCGGCGACGAGCGTTGCGCCGTCGGTCACGTCTACGCCAGATCCGGAGGTTCCGACGGCGACAAAGACGCGCGTCGCCGGCACGCCGACGCGCGTGTCGGGAGCGACGATGGTGCCGCTTAATTCGACCACTCCGACGGACGCGGCGGAGGACCCGCCAGTGAGTGACGTCGAGGCAGCGGCGCGTGCGCCCTATGCGGCATCGACGGACGACGCCGAGGCGGGAAGCGAAGGCAAGGCCACACAAACGCCGACGGCGACAAGCACGCCCACATCCACGCCGACGGCGCGCTCGGGCGTGGCGGTAGTCGCCGCCGACGTCGGCAAGCAGAACGCCGCGCGATCGGAACGCGCGACGACAGCACGATCGGGGGGCGGCGCGACGGCACTCTGGGCGTTTGGTGCGGTCGAGGTGGCGCTCACCGCGCTCGGTGGGTTCGCGATGTATCGACGGCGCAGGACGGGACGATCATGGTGAGCGCGACGTTCGCAGGGTTCGCCGTAAGGCGTACATCGTGGGATCGAGCGGCTTCTTCCGTGACGCTGTTGATCGCGAGCGCGACGGGCATCGCCGCGTTCTTGTATCCGTTCCTGCTCTCGCGCGCTCCGTTGGACGGCGAGAATCAAGCGCACGCGGGTGACGCGCCGCTGATCTTCACGCTGCTGGTCGCGCTCGCGGCGCTACTGCTGCTCGTCGAGTTGGCATCGGGCGGGATGAACGCGAAGGTCGCGTCAGCGCTCGCGGTGCTGGCCGTGGCTACGGCGATGCTCCGCGTTCCACCGCTGCCGGCTGGCGCGAGCGCCTTCTACTTCCTGGTGCTCCTCTCCGGATACGTGTTCGGTCCGCGATTCGGGTTTCTGCTCGGAGCGATCGCCCTGTTTGTGTCGGCGCTCGTTACGGGCGGATTTGGTCCGTGGGTGCCGTTCCAGATGTTTGCGGCGGGATGGTTGGGTCTCACGAGCGGATGGCTCGGGGGCCTGCGCCCGCGCTTGATCCACCGGCCGCGCCTCGAGATCGTCACGCTGATGGTGTTCGGGGTCGTATGGGGGTTCATCTTCGGTGCTGTGATGAATCTCTGGTTCTGGCCGTACATCGCGACGGGCGATGATGTCTCGTGGCGTCCGGGGCTCGGCGTCGTGGCGACGTTGCGTCACTACTGGGCGTACTACCTCGTGACGTCGGCGGGCTGGGACGCATGGCGAGCGATCGTGAACGCCCTGCTGCTGCTCGTTGCGGGACGCCCGGTGTTGGGAGTGCTGTTGCGCTTCCGCGATCGCTTCCAAGTGACGTGGGATGCGCCTGAACGCTAACCGTCAGATGGTCGCAGCGTCTCCGTCATCGGCCTCGCCACCCATCGAGCAGCGCTGACCAGGTCGGCAGCCAGCAAGGCCAATTGATTCTCGCATAAGAAACTCTTCTCGTCGTCAGCGCGAGGCCGGGGCTCTCCGGAATAGCGCAATCGCCGTGGCGCACGACCACAACGGTAGAGCAAGGATCGGGACGAAGAAAAATGCGAGGGGCATCACGGCTGCGCAAACAAGCCCGAGGCGCATATGCCATTTCGGAAGGACGTCGCCGCGTTGCGAGGCGATCGCCAGCATGGCGACCGAGAGCGACCCGACGGGAAATGCGGCGACCAGTACCAGCACGGTGGCGGCTTGTGGGAGGACGCTCTTGTGCCCGCCGTCAAACTGCCCTGTGTCGTCGAACAGGCCCCCGAAGCTCAGCGCCAGCGGAGTCGTTACGAACATGGTTGCACCCACGACGAGCAATACCGCGAACGCCGCTCCCGCCTGAGAGAACACATCGAGCGCAACTCCACCGCGCCCAAGAGCGGCGCGCAGTGCCGGCACGAACACCAGGAATGCGCCGCCCGCTACGATCATCGCGACGCCGCCCGCAATATCACCTGCCCGCCGCCCAGGCGACGCATAGTGCTCGACGAAAGCGTAGTCTGAGTCGCCCAAGGCCCCGAATGCATCGCCCAGCAGGACGCCGCTCGCGATCAATGCGGCGCTGAATACGGTGATCGCGAAGGCCGCTATCCGTCGTTCGGTCATGTTTCCTCCTTGGCGCAAGCTTACACGCCCGATACCCAGAAGGCCGCACTAGTCCCGTCGCCCCTCGGCGGACGGGAGCGGCGAGGCCACGGTCTCGTGGCGACGCGGCGCGATGGTACGAGCATCTGGTACTCCATCGCCGTGCCCGATCTGTTCGCTCTGCTCGATGTCGCGCGGGCGATCTTCGAGAAGCAGCTAACAGAGCAGACACGCATGCTGGAGCGCCAGGATCAGGACACTGCGCAGGCCGGATGAGGCGTTCACCGCGCTGTTCGGTGCCGCCCTAACTGCGGAGATACGCGAGCACGGCGAGCACGCGCCGATGATCGGAATCAGCAGGCTCGATGCCGAGTTTGCTGAAGATGCTGGTGACGTGCTTCTCGATAGCGCCTTCGCCGACGACGAGGGCGGCCGCGATGGCACGGTTCGAGCGGCCCTCCGCCATCAGCGCCATCACTTCCTGCTCGCGCGGGGTCAGCGCGCCCACGCGGTCGTCTCTGCGTCTGCGGGTGATCAACTGCGCCACCACCTCAGGGTCCAGCACCGTTCCACCGCGCGCCACGTGGCGCACGGCATCTAGGAACTCCGTCACGTCGGCCACACGGTCCTTGAGCAGGTAGCCGATACCGGGCTCGCCGCCGGCCAGCAGTTCGCCGGCGTAGGTCTCCTCGACGTACTGCGAAAGCACGAGCACGGGCGTTCCCGGCACGCGCCGGCGCGCCTCGATCGCCGCCACCAACCCTTCATCACGAAAGTTGGGCGGCATGCGTACGTCGACGATCGATACATCAGGACGGTGCGCGTCCACGGCAGCTATCAGGCTCGGACCGTCGCCCACCGCTGCTACCACTTCGAAGCCTGCCTCAGTTAGCAAGCGCACAAGGCCCTCGCGCAGCAATACGGAATCGTCGGCTATGACTACACGCATGGCAGCTCCGCTCTCACACTGGTGGGGCCGTTGTGGGGGCTGTCGACGCGAAACTGGCCATCGACGCCAGACACGCGATCCGCGAGCCCGCTGAGGCCCGTACCGCCTTTGACATCAGCATCGCCTTGTCCGTTATCCCACACCTCGATGATGATCCGGTCTTGCTTCTCCCACACGGTGACCCGCGCCGATGTGGCCTGGCTGTGCTTCGCGATGTTCGTGAGGGACTCGGCGATGACGAAGTACGCCGTGGTCTCGACCACATCCGGCGGACGGCGGCCGAGCTGCACATCGACCACCACCGGCACCGGGCAGCGCGCCGCGAGCGCTGAAACCGCAGCATCGAGACCACGGTCGGCGAGGATCGCCGGCGAGATGCCGCGCACAAGCTGGCGCAGCTCGGCGAGCGTCGATTTCGCCTCTTCGTGCGCTCGATCGACGAGGGCGCGGCCAGCTGCGGGATCCGATTCGAGCTTTTCGCGCGCCATGCCGAGGTCCATCGCCAGCGCGGTCAGGTGCTGCTGGACGCCGTCGTGGAGATCGCGCTCGATGCGACGCCGCTCCTGAGCGGCGGAGTCGAGCACGCGGGAGCGGCTGGTGCTCAACACGTCGACGCGCGATTCGAGTTCCTCCTGGCTCGCGCCGAGGAGAGCACGCGCGAACACCGCATGTCCAGACGCCATCAGCCGGATCAGGTAGAGGACGAGGAAGAAGAGGGGCAACGCGAGCGCCGCGACCGTCAGCGCCTGTGGAAGCGTCTCGATATACGGACCGTAGCGTTCGGTATCCACGGTTATCGCTCCGCCATCCGGAAGAGCCCAGTAGTAGGCGGGCAGGGCGACGAATCCTGCGGTCGTTGCGAGGCCCGTGACGGCGATGACGAACTCCGCGATACCGATGGGGAACAACAGGAGCAGGTAGATGAGGTCTCGCCAGATCGCGCCGTCAGAGACGAACGCGCGCAGCCGTGGCCACCACGGCCCATCGGGGAGTTTCTTGTATGGCGAACGGATGTCGACGCCGAGCATGACGCGCACGCGCCACCGCTCCAGCCGGGCTCCGTACGTCCAGAGCACCATGGTGAGCACGAGCATCGGTAGCCCGAAGAACGTGATGACGAGGCCGGCGCCCGTCGAAATCAGCGAGACGAGGAGAGAGAACCAGAACGTGCCCAGCACGAAGCTGAGGATCAGAAACAGGAACGACACCCACGTCCTCGGCGAGAACGGGAGGATAAGGCTGTTCTTGATGAGCCGAAGAATGATGATGTCGCACTCACACCTTGGAACTCGACCGCGTACCTGTAGTGCGATTGTCGTGGGATGGGGCAGTTTCCACAATGCGGCGGTCTGTAGAGCTGGGGTGGGGATAGCCCCCGGCTGAACGGCGCAGCTGCGCGGAGTTGGCTCTGGAGTAGATTCGTCGGTCTCAGCGCGGCGAGAAGAGCGCCACCCGCAGGATGGCGTTTCCGTGCTCCCATGTGTGCTGGAACGTCTTCGTGGCGACCCAACCCGCCGTGTGCTGCGGATCCGGCCAGAGCGGCGTCACGCCGGAGTTGAGTCGCGCTTCTCCCAACGATTCGGCAAGCTCGATCTGCTGCTGACGGGCGGTGCGGAGGCGTGCCAGCGCCGGCTCGATCGGTTCGGCGGAGAGCGCCAGCGCCTCGTTGTAGAACCAAGCCTCGTCGCCACCCTGGCGTTGCCCGGCGGGCTTGAAGCCCGGCTCGAACGAGCGGAGGAGGAGCAGCGCGACATTCTCCTCGTAGATGGTCAGGTGGGCGAGGTTCATCGCGACCGTCCACGCGTCGGGCGCGACCTCAGGTGGAAGCGCGTGATGCCAGCGCTCGGGCGCCTGTTCGAGCCCGAACTCCAGGTCGGTCAGCGAGTCGCGTAGCCGGCGGACGGCGTCGTGAAGGCGGTAGGTCGTCGTCGGAATGTTCTCAACAGCCATGGTCTGAGCCAATCGACGAACGCGCGCCTAGGTACCCAACTCCGGGTAGTCGAAGTCGTCGACCTTGATGGCTTCGACGATCTCGACCTGCGGGAAGCGATCCTGCACGATGCGCTCGATACCGAGCTTCATGGTCACCATGCTCATCGGGCAGCCGTGGCACGAGCCGGCGAGCTGGAGCTTCAGGCGCCCCTCTTCGGGGATCCACTCGACCAGATTCAGCTCACCACCGTGCGAGTGAACGTACGGGCGCATCTCGTCGAGACAAGCGTCCAATTCGGTCAGGAAGGCTTCCTGGTCGGTGACGGGTGCCGGGGCGTCGGTTGTCATCGACTACAGCGTAGGGTGCGTGGGGTGCGCGATCAAACGCCCGAGTCTGGCGCGCGCCGCCGGACGGAAGGACGGCATCTAGTTCCGCGTGGTTCCCGGCAGGCCGAGCGCCACGTTGAGGCGAATGAAGACGGCGATGTCGGCGGACTTTGCGCCGGGGCCGAGGCCCTGGATGTGGACGACGGCGGCATCGGTGCCGAGCACTCTCGACGGGTCGACGGAGATCTTGAGCGTGGCAGTGCGCTCGCAAGGTGCGCCGGGTTTGCACGGCAGATCAGTGCCGACTGCGACGCCGGCCTGCACCGAGACCTTGATCCATGACTTGTTACTCGTCACGCGCCACGGAATGAGACCGGTGCCGACGTTGGAGATGCGGATGTCGGCAGGCGTGGCAGACTGGCCGGGACGCACGTTCACCAGGACGATCGGGCGATCTACGGAGATCTGCGGCGCGCCGAGCACCTTCGCGCGTAGGGAGTTCGGCGGGCGGTCCGTCGGGTCGTTGTGCTGCGGTTTCGGCGTCGGGATGTCCATCTTGGTGTAGGGGTAATCGAAGTTCTGGAGCTCCAGCGGCGAGCGCCAGTATGGGTTGTTGAGGTCGGGCAGCGTCGCTTCCATCGGATCCCAGAGCGGCTGCGAAGCGCCGGCGGCGTTTGGAGCGAGTGGCTTGACGTCGGGCGGCTGTCCGCCGGCCGGCGTCGGTGATGCGCCGCTCTTCGGCGTCTTCGTCGGCTTCACCGCGCTCGCTGAGAGCTCGTTCCCCGCTGCAGCAGCGACCGCGTCTGTCATCTTCAACAGCGGAGGGTGCGCGGCACAACCGTACACCATCTCCTGGTACGGGTAGCGGCTGCGGTCGTGGCCCAGGCCGTCGCTCTGCGGACCGCAGCTATACGGCGTGCGCGGCCAGGCGGAGTACACGGGGTCCATCGGGTGGTTGCTGCGGTTCGCGCCCGGGCCGGTAAAGCCGTTGTAGCTCCACACGGCGAAGTACCAGTTCTCGACGATGTGCGGATCGCTGTTTGTGTCGATACCGGCGATCGGGCGGGCGTCGGGCGCCGCGTTCCACTTATCGATGAGGATCGCGGCGCCGCGCCCGATGTTGTACGCGAAGTGCGTCGCGACGAGCGCCTGCTGGTCGGTGGGCTGATTGTCTTCGCCCTGCGGCACCGTCATGCCGCTGGTGACCTGCGAGATGCCGTAGCCGCAGTCGAACGACACGAGGGCCGGGCCGATAGCGCCGAAGGGCAAATCGGGCGCGCCCTGCGTCGCCGTGCTCTCGATCCAGCTAATCGCCTTGAGCAGAGTCGGCGGGATGTAGACGTCGGGCGAGCTGACGCGCGAGTCGCGCGTGCCGATGGCGATCGACGGTTGGGAGAAGAACGGATCCTTGGGGAACAGCATGTCGAAGCCGGCGAGATCCATCGCCTGCATGTACAGCTTCCGGTCCTCAGTTGTCTCGTACGTCAGCGGGGCGCTCGTGAACGCGCATGCATCGACATCACGCGCCGGCCGCACGAGCGTCGGCGCAACAGCGGCGCACAACAGCGCCAACGCCGCCGCGAACCTCCAACTTCCAACCTCCAACGACCAGATCCCCCTCACGGCAACCACCCCACAATTTGCACGTCGGCGCTTTCCGATACGCGATCGCGCACGCCGTCACGCACGAGCTCCATGTGGCTCGCGCTCGCCTCAGACGGTGTCTCGCCGTCGACCGCGCGGACGGCGAGCGTCGTCCCGTCGGGCGACCAGTCGAGCGGCAGATCGATGCCGTTGGCATTCGTTGTCACAGTCGAAGCGTCGCCGGCTGCATCGACGGACAGCGTGTTGCCGCCGCCGTCGAGGTTGAGCGACGCGACGGTCAGCTCTCCGCTGGCCTTCCATGCCGGATTAAGCTCGCCACGCGCGATGCCCGTGCTCGGAGGCCCGGCCTGCAAGTCATCGGGGGCGACAGCATCGGCGGCGGCGCCCGTCGCCAAGTCGAGGGTCTTCGCAATCACGGACGGCGTGCTGCCGCTCTCGGCGGCGGAGTACGCGAGCGTCGCGCCGTCCGGCGAGAGACGCCAGTCGCGTGCAATCTGGTCGCTCAGGTGCGCGATCTTCGTCTCGGCGGAGCCATCGGGCGCGATGCTGTAGATGTCGGTGCCGCCGGTGTTCAGGGTGGCGAAGTAGACCTTCGCCGCGTCAGGAGCGTAAGCGATCGGGAACACCGACGCGGTCGTCCACGTCGTAAGCGTTGCGCGCGAACCGTCGCGGCCCAGCAGCAGCAACTCGAACGATCCGGCGGAGTCTTCAGCCGGTGTGTTCTTCCGCACGACTATGCTCCGGCTGTCCGGCGACCATACGGGCGCGATCAGCAGATCGACATCATCGGCGAGCGGCGTCACGTCGCCGTTCACGTCGACGATCGCCGCCAGGGCGGGCGTATCGGGCCCGGGACGGGCGGTATCGGACGGAAGCGCGGTGTAGGCGATCGCCCGCCTATCGGGCGAGAGCGCCGCGAAGATGCCGTAGCCGGATGCGTGATCAACGGTGGCAATCGTCGTGCGAGCGGTAACATCACCGGGATCGATGGCAACGATCGTGTCGGCGTCCTCGCCGAACTCGCTGACGAGAAGCCGCTGTCCCTGGCTCTGCACCTGCTGGAACGCCGAGGGTGCATCGTTGGGACGGAGGGTATCGAACGCGAACCAGCCACCGACCGCCGTGGTTGCGATGGCGCCGCTGAGGATCGCCGGCTTGGCGATCATAGTGAGTGCGCGGACGATGATCATAGGCGGTCTGTTCTCCATCCATGGAGGCTCGCCCGCAAACGCGGGCACGTCGAGCCGCAGCTATGTATTCGTTCGCGCCGGTCCCCGCCAGGCCCGGCAGCTATGGCGCGGGAGTCGTCGCGCCGGGCTCGTGCCCGTCGTCTCCCCATGCCCTCTTGACGTGCCGTATCACGTACCAGATCAGCACTACGACGATGATCGCCGCTATCGGATAGTCCACCGGCCGCATCACCGCGCGAAGGTCTTCCCAGTTCTCACCCAGTTTATACCCGCCGTAGGCAAGCCCGGTAGACCAGATGAACGCGCCAACAAATGTGTAGACCGTGAATTGTCCTATCGGCACGCGCGAAATACCCGCGGGCACGCTGATGAACGTCCTCACAACCGGTAGCAACCGTCCGCCGAAGACAGCCCACTTCCCCCATCGCTCGAAGAATCGATCCGCCAGATCAAGATCATGGCGGGAGACGAGGATGTACTTGCCATATTTCTCCGCGAAAGGGCGTCCACCGTACAGGCCGGCGTAGTAGGCGACCCAGGAACCGATGGTGTTACCGATTGCGCCGAATAAGCCAGCTAAGAGAACCCACTCAAGTCCTCGATCTTTAGCTTCGATCAGCTTCCAACCCGCCAGCGGCATGATCAATTCGCTGGGAAGGGGGATGGCGGCCGATTCGATCGCCATCATGACGATGACGCCCGGCCAGCCGATGGCGTTGTACATGCCCGTGATGAAGTCGAGGAGCGCGTTTTCGATGCCGTGTAGCAGAATCCACCACCTGGTCGCCGTGGCGACCCAAACTGCACGTTGCCGCGCTGCGCGAGCCGCAGGTGCGGCTTCCAACGGCCCAGCGAGTCTAGCCAGCGGCTCGAAAGGGTGTCAATAGGGGAGGCGCGTACTCTGCCCGGTGCGGGCGTTTCCCGCTGCGAGGGATCACACAACGGCAGCAGTCGCAAATGTCACAGATGTTAGACTTCAATCAGACACGAAGCGCGAAGGTATTCCACACTTGCTCCTCATCCACAGCGACCTGATCGGCGAGAACAACGCCCTCTTTCTCACGCTGGTGCTTTCGACGCTGCTCGGGCTGCTTGTCGGCCTGGCGTTCCACGAGGCTTGCCACGCGTTCGCCGCGACCGCTCTGGGCGACGATCTACCACGACGCCAGGGGCGCGTGACCCTCAATCCGCTGGCGCATCTCGACCCGTTTGGCACCATCATGCTGCTCTTCGCCGGCTTCGGCTGGGCGAAACCCGTCCAGCACAACCCGCACGGACTGAAGATTCGGGCGAAGACGGCCACGCTGCTAGTAGCGGCGGCGGGACCGCTGTCCAACTTTCTTTCAGCGTTCCTGCTGGCGCTGCCGATCAAGCTTGGTTGGGCGCCCTACATCAACCCGTTCGGATCCGTGACCGGTGTTTCAGGAGCGAATGAGTACATCGGGCTCTTCCTGACGGGAGGGGTATACATCAACGTCATCCTCGGCGTCTTCAACTTGATCCCAATCCCACCGCTCGACGGGTTCAACGTGGCGTTGGGCGTACTGCCTGACAAGCTGAGCCGCGAGTTCGCAAAGCTCAACCAGTACGGGTTTGGGATTCTCGCGGTGATCCTCTTCGGGGTGCCGTTCCTGACGCAGTCGCTCACGGGCACGGCGTACTATCCGCTGCAGGACATCATGGTGCCGGTGGCGGGGCCGATCCTCCGATTCGTGACGGGCATCGGCTGATGGCTGGGGCTTCGCACCGGGTGCGGCAGTTCCTCGGGGCGCTGCGGCCGCACGTCACGTCGGACGACCGGCAAGACGCCTACGCATACCTCAATGAGGCACAACGCGGCATCTTCGAGTCGATGCTGCTGCGCGACCAGCAACACGGCATCGATGTGTTCCGCCGGGTACGCGCTGCGTCGCCGGGCGATGATCCGCCGCTGTTTGTCGCGGCGTTGCTGCACGACTGCGGGAAGGGGCGTGTCGCGCTATGGGAGCGCGTTTCGCATGTGGCGCTAGGCGCAACCGCTCCGGGACTCCGCGGGCGCGTCGCGAGCGATGACGGCGTGTCGTGGAGGCAGGCGATGTGGCGCCTGCTACACCACCCGGAGATCGGCGCCGACATGGTCGCGCGGACAGACGCCGACCCCGATACCATACGTATGATCAGAGAGCAGGACGCCGCGTCTCCGGACGAGCGCCTAGCCCTGCTCCAGGCCGCCGACGACGCCTAACGGCCGCACCAATACAAGTCATCCAAGCTTCCCTTCCCTCGCGGGGAAGGGGCCGGGGGTTAGGGAATGGAACGCATCGCCATCATCGGTCTCGGCCTCATCGGTGGGTCGGTTGGGCTCGCCCTCAAGCGCTCGAACCTCGAAGGCGTGCACGTTGTGGGCAGCGCGCGCACGCGCGACACGGTGCAGCGCGCCAAGAAGATCGGCGCGATCGACCAAGAAGCGCGGACGGCCAAAGACGCGGTGCGAGACGCGCGCCTCGTGATCATCGCCGCGCCGATTCTCGCTACGCGGCCGCTATTCGAGGAGATTGCTCCGGCGCTGATGCCGGGCGCGATCGTCACGGACTGCGGCAGCACGAAGGGCAACGTGATGCGCTGGGCGAAGGAGCTGCTGCCGGACACGGCGCACTTCGTCGGCGGGCACCCGATGGCCGGCAAGGAGACATCCGGGATCGACGCGGCGGACGGCGACCTCTTCCGGGAAAAGACCTGGGTGGTGGTGCCGTCGGTTACGGCCGACGAGAGTGCGGTGCGCACCGTCGTCGGCCTGGCGCAGCTCTGCGGCGCCACAGTCACGTTCATGGACGCCGATGAGCACGACTCGTACGTCGCGGCGATCAGCCACTTGCCGCTCGCGCTCTCGTCGGCGCTCTTCTCCGTCGCGTTCGGCAGCACGGCGTGGCCGGAACTGGCGACGCTCGCGTCGAGCGGCTTCCGCGACACAACGCGCCTCGCTTCAGGATCGCCTGAGATGGCGCACGACATCATGATCTCGAATCGCGACAACGTGCTGCACTGGATCGACCGCTTCCAGGAGGAGCTGTCGCGCCTGCGCGGCGCGATCGCCGCGGGCGAGAGCGAGCCGATGCTGGAGGCGTTCGCGCGGCCGCAACTGGAGCGCGACAACTACATGATCAACGGCGCGCCCCGTCGCGACGTGAGTTCGCCCGTACCGACGATCAGCTTCGCGGACCTCATGATGGGCTCGAAGCTCAGCGGCATGATGAAGAAGCAGCAGGAGATACTGAAGGCCGCAGAAGAGCGCGTCGAGAAGAAGCGGCGATGACGGAACGCGTCGTCAGTCCGGTGAAGCGGCTTCGGGGCACCATCGCCGTGCCCGGCGACAAGTCGATCTCGCATCGCGCGGCGATGCTCAACGCGCTGTCCGACGGCGAAGCGACGGTACACAACTTCCTTGCCGGCGAAGACTGCCTCTCGACGCTGCGCGTGCTGCGCGCGCTCGGCGTCGAGTCCAGCCTGGACACGACGGGCGAAGCGCCAGTGCTGTGGATCCGCGGCGTAGGGCTACACGGTCTGCGTGAGCCGGCGGAGATCCTCGACTGCGGCAATTCCGGGACGACGATGCGTCTGATGAGCGGCGTGCTCGCCGGTCAGGCGTTCCATTCGGTATTGAGCGGTGATGCGTCGTTGAACACGCGTCCAATGGCGCGTGTGGCTGCGCCGTTACGCGAGATGGGCGCGCAGATCGATGGGCGCGACGGCGGGCGCCTGGCACCGCTGGCGATCCGCGGCGGTGGCTTGCACGGCATCCGCTATCGCATGCCGGTGGCGAGCGCGCAGGTGAAGTCGAGCGTGCTGCTGGCCGGACTGTTTGCAGACGGCGAGACGATCGTCGAGGAGCCGGAGCAGACGCGCGACCACACGGAACGGATGCTGGCGGCGATGGGCGCACGCATCGGGCGCGAAGGCCCGGCCGTCCGGCTGATCCCGGGAGGCCCACTGGCGCCGCTTTCGATGCGCGTGCCAAACGATATCTCCGCTGCGGCGTTCTGGATGGTGGCCGCCAGCGTGCACCCGGACGCCGAAGTTCACCTCACCGGCGTCGGTATGAATCCGACGCGCATGGGCATCATCGACGTACTGCGAGCGATGGGCGCCGACCTGAGCATCGACGAAGAGCGCCAGGTGGCGGGCGAGCCCGTCGCGGACATCGTCGTGCGCTCTGCGCGTCTGCGCGGCACGCGCGTCGACGGCGATCTCATCCCGCGCCTCATCGACGAAGTGCCCGCGCTTGCCGTCGCTGCGGCGTTCGCGGATGGCACGACGGAGATCGCAGGCGCGGCAGAACTGCGGGTGAAGGAGTCCGACCGCGTCGCCACAACGGTATCGGAACTGGCTGCGCTGGGCGTGGCGATCAGCGAGCGTGAAGACGGCATGGTGATCGAGGGCGGCAGCGGCGTGGGCGGCGGGCGCGTGCGGTCGTTCGACGACCACCGGCTCGCGATGGCGCTGGCCGCAGCGGCGCTCGCGGGCAGCGGCGACGTACACATCGCCGGCGCGGAAGCCGTCGCGATTTCGTATCCCACATTCTGGCAGCACTTGCACGAACTTTCGAAGTGAAGACGCACCAGACATGAACGCCGAACACGTAGCGAATCCGTTGCTTGTCGTGCTCTCCGGCCCTTCGGGCGCGGGGAAGGACGCGGTGCTGGATGAGATGGCGCGGCGGGGGCATCGCTTCCACCGCGTCGTCACGTGCACGACGCGGCCGCCACGCGAGAACGAGCGCGACAGTGTCGACTACTTCTTCGTCAGCGATGCGGCGTTCGACAAACTGATCGCTGAAGACGGGCTGCTGGAGCACGCCGTGGTCTACGGGCACCGCTCCGGCGTGCCGAAGCAGCAGGTCGTCGACCAATTGCGCGGCGGGCTCGACGTCTACGTGCGCACGGACGTGCAGGGGGCCGCGACGATCAAGCGCTTGGCGCCTGGCGCGGTACTGATCTTCATCGCGCCATCGTCACTGGACGAGCTTGAGGAGCGCATCCGCGCCCGCGGCTCCGACGACGAAGAGCGCATCCAGCGAAGGCTACAGACCGCCACCGCCGAAATGGCGCGGCGCGACGAGTTCGACTTCGTCATCGTTAACGAGCCGGGCCACCTCGACGGCACCGTCGACAAGCTGCTCGGCGTGCTGGCTGCGGAGCGCATGCGGCCGCATGAGGCGCTTGAGGGATTACCCGGCCCGTGGTGAAGTTCAGCGACAGCTACAGCCCGTGGACGGTCAGCGCGCTGTTCGCCGGCATGGAGGGCGCGCGACGTGCGATCGAAGCGCTGCAGAACGACGGTGTTGAGGCGAACACCATCAGCCTTTCGGGCGAAGGCGCCGACGCCGCGAAACGCATGGCCAGCTCCCAGCGCAACACCAACGCCAGCGACGCGCCCATCCTGGCGCGTGTGATCTGGCGTTGCGTGTGGTGGAGCATCGTCGGCGCCGTGCTGGGTGTCGGTGTTGGATTTGCGTTCGGGCTGAGTGGCATGACGTTTCCCGGCACGTCGAACAGCATGGCGCTGCAGGTCGCGAGCTGGGCGATGTTTCTGCATGTGGCCGGCGCGCTCTGGGGCGCCTACGCCGGGATCAGCAGCGGGCGGGCGTGGGAGTTGACGTTCCAGCCCGTCGGCGCGGATGGCGGACGGGTGTTCGTGAATGTAGCTGCGGCGAACGAGCACGAGAGCAGGCGCGCGGAACGAGTGCTGCGGTCGAAGTCTCCGCTCGCAATCCAGCGTGCCGGCGCGACCCTGACCGCACAGAGCTGACGGCTGACGGCTCGATTACGTCACTACCCGGCGCGTACCTTCGTGATCGTGAGCGGGCTCCATTCGGCGTTGATGCCCTGGCCGTGGCAGCTGACGCTCTTGCCGTCGACGATGTCCTTCTCGGTCATGAGGCCGAGTGCGGCGATGAAGGACTCCATCTTTGGAACGTTCACTTCGTGGTTCACGAGCTGGCCCTCGACGTAGAACAGCATCTCGTTGGTGGCCTGGTTGTACGTGATCTTGTAGCGGTGCGTCTGCTGAGGACCTTTGGGTAGGGGCTGCTCCTTGAAGAGCGCGAAGTACTTGGCCGCTTCGTCGTCCGGCGCCTGCGCGCCCGGGAACGGCAACCGTGCGTACACCGTCGCGAAGCACTCATTCGAGACGAAGAAGTCGATCGCGAGGCCCGTCGAGAAGTCGAGCAGGTTGACCGAGACAAAGCCGTCGTAGAAGTCATCTGGCACGCCGTTCACCTTCACGGCGCGGATCTCCAGTTCGACCGAAATCTCGCCGCCGGGCGGCACCGAGAAGGTCTCGGTCGAGTAGTACATGTGCTTGGCGTTGTCGAAGAACTGGATCATAGGGTTCGAACGCGTCAGCGGCACGGCGGCGACGCGCAGCCGCCCGTTCTGCACGACGGCGACGGCGTTCGGCTCGCGGAAGTCCCATCCGGGGAAGCCGCCGATAACCCACTTGGTGTCGGGTTTGAGCAGATCGGCGAACCCGCCGTACTCGATCGATTCAACCGCGCGCTCTGTATCTGTCGTCATCGCACTCTCCGCTGATCTGTACCGGACTTCTGTCAGGCTAGATCACGCAGCCCGCAGCGACGAGCACGCTGATGCGGCCGGTGAATAGCGGCTGGACGCTTACCTTCTCCCCGCTGCGTGTCCTTGGAGCTCTTACTGGACGAGGCTGTCGTGATCGTGCTCGTCTTCCTCTTCTTCGACGCCCGTTGTGCGCGGCACGAGGGGCGTAGGACGGTCGTCGTCCTTACGGCGGCTGCGGGGCGGCAGTCCGTCAATGGTCTTGCGCAGGCGCTCGACGTCGGCAGCGCTTTCGACCACGACTACCAGTACGTTCGCGTCGCGGAGCGCCTGCAGTTCCGGCGCGGAGATCGCGCCATCGATAGTGGCCATCAGCGGCTTGCGTGTCATGGCGAAGATGCGCCGCAGATCGATCTGCTTGCGGACCGTCAGCGGCGCCGCGATCGCGCCGACGTCAATCGCATCGAGATGGAACGACTCCAGCGTACGCACGTCGTTGTCAGGGAAGTCGGACGGCAGCGTCAGGACGTAACCGATCTTCTCATCCAGCAGCGCGGTCGCGGCAGCCGCATTCGGATCGAAGACCACGAAGTCGTAGCCCGCTTCGCGATACTGCGTAGCTTCGTTCAACACCGTGCCGGCGATGCGCGCACCGGCGATGGCGCCGTTGACTCCGCCGCCCGACGTAGCCGCGACAGGCGACTTGGCGGATCCAGCGATCACTACGTCGGCGCCGCGCTGCGCCAGTTCGGCAGCGCCTTGCGCATCAGGCGCCGCGCCGGCCAGCACCATCGTCGAAACGACAGCCGCCTTCGCGGAGCCGAAGCCGATGGCCTGCGGCTCGCTGCGGGCAGCCTGCTTGATCTTGTCGGCGAGTTTACTCAAGGAGAATCTCCCACCATCAGGTCCTGTGACATAGCACAACCGGGCACCGCATGACCAGCGCCCGGTTGGCAAACAATCAACTGAGGACTACGGGGTATCGATTGCTTCGCGCATGGACTGCGTGACGTGCGCTTCGTGGCCCCGGTACGTCGCCGCTTCGAGCGTGAGTAGATACTTCTTGAGCTGCGCCTCTCGCAGAGCCTTCAGCCCCTCCTTGCCCTTCACGACTGTGTCGCCCATCGCGAGGATGAACGCTTCGCGCAGCGGCGTGTCGCGCTTGAGGTCGGCTGCCATCATGATCTCGCCGCGCTCCAGCCAGGTGCGGACGTTGCGGCGCTTCTGCTCGTCGCCGACCAGCAGGTAGTAGCGCAGGTGCTCGATGCCGAACGCAAGATGGCGTCGCAGGTCGTTGGCCGTGAGCTCGAACAGCTGGCGGTCGGCCTGCGAGCGGCCGATCTTGTTGCCGGCCTCACACACAGCGAGCAGGAACGATCCACGGATGATGTTCATGTAGATGATCATCTCGGTGAACTTGAAGGACGCGTACACCGTGCGGTTGAAGAATCCCGGCGTCTGTACGCCGAGGCCGCCGCCGTTCGCCAGTGCCCGCTTGCGGAACGCTTCGACGTGGCGCGCGTGGTCGAACACCTGCGTCGACAGATACAGTTTCACCTCGTGGAAGCCGTAGGAGATGCTCTTGAGGCGACCCATCAGCACCTGAGTGGAGTTGTAGGACTGCTCGGAGATATTCGACACGATCTGGTCGATCGCGGCTTCGATGTGGTCGGCGAGGGGTTCGATTGAGCCCCAAGAGATCTGCGTCGCGGGCTTCCACTGCTCCTTGATGCCGAGCTCGTAGAGGTCGGCGGAGTTCTCGGCCCAGACATCGCACTTGTTGAAGATGGTGTATGGCGCGGGCAGGCCCATGTCCTTTGACGGGTAGGAGCCACGCGGCGTGTCGTTCTCGTACGGCCAGACGTCGGGCACCCAGGCGTAGGCGCCTGCGTCGGCGAGCCGGAGGGTGAATCCCTCGGCGCCGATGACAGGCATGGGGGGGCGCTCGGTCGGCACCTTCGCCCAGCTCATGTCGAGCGTCGGCAGCGTAAGGACGCCGGGGATCTGGGGCGCGAGCGGCTCTGTCGTCGTTTCTGCGTCTGCCATGAGTGTTGTCCTGTCCTTCGGGTACTTGTGCCCGATGTGGGTACGGCGCACCGTACCCCTACGCGTCGATTGCTCCGCAAACCGTCGTGCCGGGCGCCATCGCCCACTGAGAGCGCGCACCCTACCGTGACGCGCGCGTCGATTAGTTCTTCGCCGGATCCAGCAGCATGGCCATGAAGGGGTTCATGCGCTGGCGGCGGTCGCCGAGGCCGACAACGTCGAGCCGGTGCATGTACTCGTTCACCTGGCGCTTGCGGATGGCCAGCAGCTTGCCGTAGCCCTCGCGCAGCTGCGCTTCCGTCGTGCCACCACCGAGCAGGATCGCCAGCGCCTCGCCGGTTTCGCCGCCACCGGTCAGACCGGCCTGGGTCGATCCGGCGCCGAGGTTGCCCTCCATGCGGTCCAGGTACGTGTGGATCTCGTCGCGGCGTTCCGGTTGCGTCTCCATGACGTACTTCATGTGCATGACGCCGAAGGCGACGTGGCGGCTCTCGTCCTGGGCCGCGAGACGGAACATACGCTTGTCGACTTCGGTCTGCGCGAACATTTCGCCCATGCGGAACATCGACTGGACGAAGCCTTCACCGACGAGGTGGAGCGTCGACGCCATTTCCGTGAAGTCCTGCGCGACCAGCAGGCCGATTGCACCCGGCCCTGCCTTCAGCAGGCCGATGCCGTTCGCGAGCGCGCGCTTGCGGAAGACATCGAGGTGGCGAGCTTCGTCCATGATCTGGCTGGCCAGGAACATGCCGACTTCGAAGAACTCACCGCTGATGTTTGGGGCGTACATGCCGGGCACGTCGCCGGCGATGAACTCGACTTGCGTGAGGAATGTGCAGAGCTGCGACATTGCCAGCTCCATCTCCTCCGGCAGTTGGGGCAACTCCGCCCACGGGATGTCGGTCGCGCTGCTCCACTGGCGCTGTACGGCCTCTTCGTAGAGGAGCATGGCGGAGTCGGACCACGATGAGGACTTGTCGCCCCAGTGGTTCGACGAGCGCTGCTGATCGCTGCGGGGCGCCGCGCCGCGCATGCGGCCGCTCTGGTTGTCCGTGTGCGTCGGAATGTCGCCATACGTCTGAGTGGCGATGTCCTCGAGCGTGAGGCCGCGGCGCCCGCCCGCGACGCGGAGCCCGCGCTCCGCTGCCGGCTTGTCGAGCCATGACAGGTCGAGGTCTTCGCCGGCGGTCTCTTTGCGCAGCTCTGTAAGGATCTGGGAGTCCATGTGAAATTCTCCTACATCGGATTCGCGGCGTGTGCCGTGGCTCCTAGGATACGACTCTAGGAGGGCTGCGATCCACTGTTTTCGGCCCTTATTTTTGTGTCCGCTTAGTCAAGGAGTAGGGGCCGAGAGGCACGGGCGCCGGCAGAGCAGGCCACTCGGACCCGACGCTCGTCTGGACGACGAACCGGCGCCGGACCAGGCTCATCGGCTCGAACTAGTACTCACCCGCAAGATCGCGCTTGCCTTCGGCGCTGGCGAGCGCGGCGTGGTTGAGGATGTTGCGGGACATCGACGACTCTTCCAGCTTCGAGCGCGCGGCGTAGATGTCGGCGCGGAGCGCGTGCGACTCCTTCGACGCGGGCTCCGCGAGCACGGCGAACTCGATGATGTGGCAGGCGAGGCGGAGGTTGCCTTCGGCTTTCAGCGCAGCCGCACGCTCCAGCACCTTGTCGATGCCGCCGGCCATCGACACCCACTCACGGGCCTGTTCGGCGCGGGGTGCGGGCAGCAGGTTGTCAGGCTCGCCGTCGTACCAGCCGCCGTAGAGGCGCCAGATGTTGCGCAGGATGAACTGCGGGTGGTCGTACACCGGACGCAGGTACGGCTTCGCGAGCAGGTGCTCCGGCATCTGCACTTCGTGGAGCACGCGGTCGAGCGGCGCGCCGGCGTTCATCAGCGCCAGCACCTGCGCCTCGAGCGAGTCGAGCAGATCGGCGGTGTCGGTGAGCGCCACGCGGATGCGGTCGGCGCCGAAGATCGGCAGGCCGTGGCCGGGGATCATCGTCTCGGCGCCAAGCGCCGTCATCTTGCGTAGAGCCGCCGCCCATTCGCCGGCGAAGCGCTGCACCTTCTGCGGGTTGCCGGCGTTCGATGCGGCCCAGATGAAGAGATCGCCGGGCGCGAGGATCTTGCGCTCGGGGATCCATGTCCACGTCGCGTCGTCGGTCTCTCCGCGGCCGTGGTTGAGCTCGAAGGTGAGTTCGCCGCTGCGGAAGGTAAGGCGGTCGTGGTAGGCGACATCAGGGTAGCGGTAGTGCTCGGGCCACTCGAAGCGCGCGACGGGGAAGGCGAACTGGCGGACGTTGATCGCGCCGTTCCAGCCGCGCGTCTTCTTGTAGCGATCGAAGTTGGCGCCGAGGCCGGCGTGCCCGTAGACGAGGGGGCGCGCCCAGCGCTTCTCATCGGCTTCGCGCTCGAAAGGACCGACGCCGAAGATGTGGTCGACGTGGTGATGCGAGAATACGGCCGCCGCGAGCGGGGTGTCGGGACGCCACTTGCGCACGGCCTCGTGCAACGCGTTCGTATCGGTGACGGCGCCGGTATCGAGCATGACGAGCGCTTCGCCCGTGTCGATCGTGTTGGCACTCGCGAAGCCCTTGTAGAAGAGCACGCCGGGCAGGATCTCGTCGCCCTCACGGAACTGCGCGGTAACGGGATGAGCTTCGCCAGACGTGAGGTTACCCGTCCACAAACGCTCTGCAAGATCGCGGATATCTGCCATGGCGCGTTCCTCCTTCAGCTAGGCGTTGGGTGAGCGTAGATCACGCGTCCGCTACGGGCGAATCCTGCACAGACTGAGCAACCGAGTAGTTCGGGCGGCCCCTACGGAGTTGGCGCGGGTGCAGCGGGAGCGTGCGGCGAGACTCGCTCGCTCGCGAGGATGTCGCGCAGATCGTTGTCGCCGGCTTCCGGGCGCACGACGATGTTACGGCCTTCTTCTACGGCGATCGGCAGACCATCGCGGAAGATGACGGCGTTGTTGTGCAAGGCGGAGACGCGGGCGCCGGGCGTGATGATGCCGGCGAGGTTGAGCGGATCGGCGGCGTTGATGCGGACGATGTCGCCGGTGCGCTCTTCGCGCCGAACGCGCCGCAATCCCTCGACCGCTTCGGGCAACGCGTACTGTTCGCCGATGAACCCCGCGACGAAGCGGCCTCCACGCGCGGTTCCGCGCGCCTCCATACGGCGCAGCGCGCGCACGACGTCGCGCCATGGAACGGCGAAGTTCTCGCGCGCGACGAGATCGCGAAAGACCACGCCGTATCGTGCCAGCAGTTGCTCGGCGACCGACTCCGCCAACTCGTCCGCCGGCGATGGCTCCGGTTGAAAGCGGTGCACGATCGACCAGCGTCCTTGGGGCGATGTCGAGCGCGGCAATCGCGTGCCGGACTGGCGGCTGTGACGGCGGGCAGAGCGCGCACGCGACGAGCCGGCCGGCGTCATGATCTGGCGGAGCGACTGGAAGCCGTCACCAGCGACGAGTCCGCGGGCGACAAGGTCCCACAGTGCCTCTTCGAGCTGCACGGGAAGTTGCCGGCTCGCCGCGGCAAGGTCTTCGAAGAAGAGTGCGCCGTGCTGGCGCAACGCGTCGAGCGTAGCGGCGGCGGCGCCGGTCGCCGGATCCTCCGGCTGCTGCGCGCCGCGTACGGTCTCGAGCAGCCGGCCGAGATCGCGGCGCAGGGCGAGCGTGATCGGCGTTGCGCGCTGGGGCGATGCACCTCGACCGGGCGTGCCGGTCGTCTTCTTCAGCGAAAGCCGCGCCCAGGCCACGTCGCCGGCGAGGCACAACTCGTCGAGCCATTGCGGGTTGTAGTTGACGACACGCATCGGCAGGACGTCGCGCTCCCACGCCACGGCGGCCACCTCGAAACCCTGTAGCTGCGCAATCGCTTCGAGCACGCCCCGCTTCCCCTCGAGCCGCCGCGGCCCGGCGACGTGCTGGCGCGCGAAGAGATAGCGCATGAAGTCTTGCGCCGTGACGGGCTCGATCTCGCTACGGAGGCGATCGAGCGTAAGCCGGTGGATGCGCGCGAGGAGGCGCCGGTCGCACCACTCGTCGATCTTCGTGTCCGGCGTGAACGAGCCGCGCAGCACGATGCCTTCGCCCTCAAGCCGGGCGAGCGCCGACGTGACTTCGCCCGGAGTGAGGGAGAGCATCGATGCGATGGCATCAGCGGTCGCGGGGCCGAGATACTCCATGTGGCCGCGCACGGCCAGCAGCACCGCATCATCGCGCGACGGCGAAGGCGCGTCGATGTGGTCCGGCAAGCGCACGGGCGGATCGATCGCCGCGCCGGGATAGAGCTGTTCGATGGCGTGGAGATGCTCCGCCGCGAACCAGCACTCGCCTGCGGGCGTGGACACCACGGAAGCGCGGTCGGCCGCGATGCGGGTTCGGAGCCAGGAAGACGCGTCGGCAGATCGCTCCTGGCCGCCGGACGCCGGTAGCACAATGACGCCGAGCAGCAGGTCGTGCAGCTCGTCCGCGTCGCGCGGGTCGGGGCGGGCTTCGTCGCGCACGCGCTCGATCGCGGCGGCATCGAGCTGGCCGAGATCGCGCTGGCTCTCCGGCAGGGTGCGGCGCAGCGTGACGGCGCGCGCGCGGCGCTCCTCGAGCGGCGCATTGTCGAGGAACGCGTACGGCTTCGCGTTCAGGATCTCGTGCGCGAACGGCGACGGCTCGGTGGTGTCCCGCGCGTGCATGCGGATCTCGCCGCGCTCGATACGCTCGAACACGGCCTCCAACCGGTCGACGTCCATCGCTTCGTGCAGGCAGTCGCGCACGGTCTGGCGGGTGAGTGGGTGATCGGGGATCTGCAGCGGCCCGGTGAGATTCTCCTGGCAGCCGACCTGCTCAGGGAACACCGCAGCCAGCAGATCGTCGGATCGCATCCGCTGGATCGGCGGCGGCACCCGCTTGCCGGCGTTGCTGCGCAGGATCTGCAACGAACGCGTCGCGTTCCAGCGCCAGCGAGCGCCCCACATCGGCGCGTAGAGGATGGCCTGCTCCAACGACGTACGGACGTTGTTCGCGCGCACGAATGAGAACGCGTCTTCGAGCGGGAAGCTGTGCTGCGGACCCATCGACAGCACGACGGCGTCATCGGTGGCGGCGGCCTGCAGTTCGAAATCGAAGTTCACGCAGAAGCGCTTGCGTAGCGCCAGCCCGAAGCCGCGATTCACGCGCCCGCCGAACGGCGCATGCACGACGAGCTGCATGCCGCCCGCGTCATCGAAGAAGCGCTCGAAGACGATGTCCGTGTCGGACGGGACCACGCCGAGCGCCGCGCGCTCCGCGGCGACGTAGTCGACGATCTGCTGCGCACCGAGCTCGTCAAGCGCGCACTCGCTCCGGAGCCAGGCGACGGCGTCGCCCCGGTCGAGATGCTCGGCGATGTCACGACGGAGCCGGCTCACTTCCTCGGACAGCTCCCATGTGCGTCCCGGAGCCTCGCCGAGCCAGAACGGGATGCTGGGCGGACGGCCCTGCGCGTCCTCGACGCGGAGCACGCCGCGGGCTGATTCGACGCGGCGTATCTTCCACGAGTGCGAGCCCAGCACGAAGACGTCCCCCGCCATGCTCTCGATAGCCCAGTCCTCGTTGACGGTGCCGATGAACGTCTCGTCGGGATCCAGAATCACGCGATAGTCGGCGACTTCGGGGATGGCGCCGCCGCAGGTGATGGCTGTGATACGAGCGGCACGTCGCCCGCGCAGCGTGCGGTTGATGCGATCGCGGTGCAGGAGCGCTCGTCCGCGGCCGACGCGCGGCGCGGCGCCTTCGCTCAGCATCTCGATGACGTCGTCGTAGTCTTCACGCGTCAGCGCCGCGAACGGCGTTGCCGTGCGCACGAGGTCGTAGAGCGCATCCTCGTCCCACTCGCGGCAGGCGCACTCGGCGACGATCTGCTGCGCCAGGATGTCGAGCGGCGCCACTGGCGGCTCGACGCGGTCGAGGCGGCCAGCGTGAACGGCGCGGATCAGGGCCGCGCACTCGAGCAGCTCATCGCGCGTCGTCGCGAACAGTCGGCCGCGCGACGTGAGTCCGAGCGCGTGGCCGGAACGCCCAATACGCTGCAAGAACGTTGTGATCGCGCGCGGCGATCCGATCTGGCAGACGAGGTCGACGGTGCCGACGTCGATTCCCAGCTCCAGAGACGCGGTCGCAACAATGGCGCGCATCTCGCCGTTCTTCAGCCGCTGCTCGAGACGCAGACGACGGTCCTTCGAGAGGCTGCCGTGGTGGGCGGCGACATGTTCCTCGCCGATCCGCTGACCCAGGTTGTGCGCGATGCGCTCCGCCATCCGGCGTGTGTTGACGAAGACGAGCGTCGTGCGGTGCTGGTTGATCAGCTCCGAGATGCGGTCGTAGATGTCGTCCCACTGTTCGCCCGCCGCTACAGCCTGCAGGTCGGCGGGTGGCACTTCGATCGCGAGGTCGAGATCGCGCTGATGACCCACGTTGACGATCGAGCACTTAACCCCCGGCCCTCTCCCAGGCGAGTCTTCGACCTTCCCCGCGGGGGAAGGGGAGCTTGAAGCCGGCATGTTGGCCTTGAGGCCTGCCGCTTCTGTGCCCACGAGATAGGCCGCGGCGTCTTCTATCGGGTGGACCGTTGCGGAGAGGCCGATGCGGAGCGGGCGCTGCTCGCACAGGGCGTCGAGGCGCGCGAGCGTAAGCATGAGGTGGCTGCCACGTTTGTCGCGCATCAACGCATGCAGCTCATCGACGATGACCGTGCGGACGTTGCCTAGAAGTGCGCGGCTACGTTCGGACGTCAACATGAGGTACAGCGATTCCGGAGTCGTGATCAGGATGTGCGGCGGGTGGCGCAGGATCGCCGCGCGGGCGGCCTGCGTGGTGTCGCCGGTACGGAGAGCGGTGCGGATCTCCGGGGGCGCGATGCCCATTTCGCGCGCTACGTCACGGATGCCGTCCAGCGGCGCTTCGAGGTTGCGCTGGATGTCGGTGCTAAGCGCCTTGAGCGGGGAGATGTAGATGACGTCGATGCCACCAGGGAGGCCTTCGTCGAGACCGCGCTTCATAAGCGAGTCGATGCTCGAGAGGAACGCCGCCAGCGTCTTGCCGGATCCGGTGGGCGCGGCGATCAGCGCGTCGCGTCCGGCCGCGATCGCGTCCCAGCCCGCCAGCTGTGCGCCCGTCGGCGCATCGAAGCGCTGCTGGAACCAGGCGCGCACAGCGGGATGGAAGGAGTCGAATGCAGTCATGTTCGTTCTCTATGGGGGCGAACGTATCATCGAAGTGTAGCGAACGAGCGGCTGGATGATCGTCACCCGAGTCGGGATACTGACATGGGCTGGCAGCAGGGATCGACGGTTCGTTCCCCGCAGAGCGAGAGTGGTATGGATCTTCAGAGTGTCCCGAAGGTGGAGCTGCACTGCCACCTCGACGGTATCCTCGACCCGGAAATGCTGCGCGATCTCCACGAACGCGGCGTCGAGCTCGCACTGAGCGCCGAAACGCTGGCACGAGCCTATCCCGTCGACAACTTCGAGGGCTTCTCGCGCTGGTTCGATGTTCAGAAGGCCTTTGGGGGCAGTCTCGATGCGTACCGGCCTGTTCTGTCCGCGCACGCCGAACGCCTCCGCGGTCAGAACGTCGTCTACACGGAGATCATGGTTGCGGTCGGCGAGATATTGCGGAGTGACTGGACAGATTTCATCGGCCGGTTCCGGGCGTTTCGCGAGTACGCCGATGAGCTGGAACGCGGCGACCTCCAAATCGAGCTGGTCGCCGGCTGGAACCGGCGTCGCAGCGCGGGCGAGGGAGACGAGATCGCTGGACGCATACTCATGCTGTACGAGGCCGGCCTCATCGCGGGCGTGTTCCTCGCCGGACCTGAGGAGGGGAATCCAGTACTACGGTTCGCGAGTGCGTTCGCCCGGTTCTCTGCTGCGCGCTTGCCCGTCGAGATCCATGCTGGTGAGTGGTGTGGACCCGAGTCCGTGTGGGACGCGCTGGAGCACGGGCGGCCACGGCGAATTGGGCACGGCGTCGCGATCTTTGAAGATCCTTCCCTGCTCAAGCTCGTGCGCGCGCAAGGCATTCACGTCGAGATGTGCCCGACCAGCAACGCCCGAACCGGGGCTGTGCGGCGGATAGAGGAGCATCCGATCGCACGCGCGCGGGCGGAGGGGCTAACGTTCAGCATCAACACCGACGACCCGGGCGCGTTCGGATGCACGATGTCCGGCGAGATACAGCTCGTCGCGGAAACATTCGAGTTCACTGTTGCTGATTTCGAGCGGATTGCGCGCGACGCGTTAGCGGCGCGCTTTCAGCCGGAGCTCCACTATTCGAACGCCCGTACACTCACTGGATTTGAGCTTCAGCCCGGGCCCGGTGGAGGATTGCGCCCTGAAGCCCGATACTGACGAGGGTCGGTAGGAGTTGAATCGATGCCTGGCTGACGCGGTGAAGAGGACGGCATGCGGAAGACAGAAGGAATAATCGAGACGACGGGCGGCCTGCGGCTATTCGAGCGGGCGTGGCTGCCGGATGGCGCGCCCGTCGGCGTGGTGGCGCTGGTGCACGGCTACGCCGAGCACAGCGGCCGCTACGAGTATGTCGGTGTGTGGCTCGCACAGCGAGGCTACGCCGTGCACGCGCTGGATCTGCGCGGCCATGGCCAGTCCGAAGGCGATCGCGCGTTCGTGCGCTCGTTCAACGAATACCTCGATGATGTGGAGGCGTTTCTCGCGCTGGTGCGCGGGCGGCACGACGGCGCGACGCCGTGGCTGATGGGTCACAGCATGGGCGGGACGGTCGTCACGCTGTCCGCGGTCACGCGGCGGCCGGCCGTGCGCGGCCTGCTGCTTAGCGGTGCGGTGTTGGCTGCGACCGCCGGCACGCCGCGCATCGTGACACAGATCATGCTGCTACTAGGACGCTTCGCGCCGCGGCTGCGCCTGCGGAAGCTAGCCGCCGCGACGGTATCACGCGACGCGGAAGTCGTGGCGCTGTACGACTCCGACCCGCTGAACTTCCGCGGCAAGATGCCCGCGGGACTGATCGCATCCATGCTCCGCGCGGAGCGCATCATCAACAAGCGCATGGAGAGCATCGACCTGCCGCTGCTGATCATGCACGGAACGGAGGACGCGCTCTCCAGCCCGGCAGGCAGCGAGACGCTGTATCGCCGCGCGAGTTCCAGCGACAAGACGCTCAAAATGTACGAAGGGCTTTACCACGAGATCCTGAACGAACCCGAAAGGGACGTAGTGCTCGAGGACATCGCGAGCTGGCTCGATGCACGGTCGGCGGCACACGGCGCGGCAGAGACGAGCGCTGCGGGCTGACGCCGACGACCCGTGCTGTGTTGCTGCAATCACATTGTTTCACGTGAAACAATTGGCTCGGTTCTCGCCCACGAGTGCGGGCCGTGATAGCCTCACGGCGTTCCGGGAGGCACGTGGATGGATTGGCGCAAGCGCTACGCCGAGAAGCTGACAACGCCTGCCGATGCCGTGCGTGTCGTGCACGACGGTGACCGCGTGGTCATCGGGATGCACTACCAGACGCCGCTCGGGCTCTGCCGCGCGCTGGCCGAGCGGGCGGACGAGCTGCATGGCGTCGAGATCGAGAACTCAATCGCGACGTTCGCTTCGTGGTGGCAGGAGGACACGCCGAACAACTTCAACGTGCGCTCGTTCTTCCTGCAGGCCAGCGACCGGCCCGCGATGCGCAAAGGGCTGCTGGATTACGTCATCGCACCGCCGACGCGCAGCGACGAGAGCTACTGGCTCGATCGGCAGCCCGACGTCTTCCTCACCAGCGTGTCTCCGCCCGACGATGACGGCTGGTGCAGCTTCGGCATGAGCGTCTGGGGCGCGCCCGAGGTAGCGGCCGTCGCAACGCACGTCATCGGTGAGGTCAACGATCGGTTCGTTCGCACGGGCGGCAACAATCGCATCCACGTCTCGCAAATCGAGATGTTGGTCGAGGCGCCGCACGAGTGGAAATTTCTTCGCCGCGCGCCGCGGACGTCCGAAGAGGATGAGCTTGCGGCGGTGATCTGTTCACTGGTCGCGAGCGAGATCGTGCAGGACGGCGACACGTTCCAGCTCGGCACGGGCACCGTCTCCGCGGCGATGGCTCCGTTCCTGTCCGAAAAGCGCGACCTGGGTGTACACACGGAGCTGATCTTTGGCGGCATCCCGGCGCTGGTCGAACGGGGCGTCGTGACGGGTGCGCGCAAGACCGTCCATCCGGGCAAAATCGTCGGCGCATCGTTCGGGCCGCTGTCGGCGGACGAGTTCGCGCAGGTGGACGGCGACGAGCGCTACGAGCTGTACGCGATGAGTCACACCAACGACATCCAGATCATCGCGGCGCACGACAACATGGTGGTGATCAACAACGCGCTGCTGGTCGACCTGACGGGCCAGATCAACGGCGAGACCATCGGGCCGGAGATCTACAGCGGCACGGGCGGCGCGTTCGCGTTCGCTGTGGGCGCACTGCACGCGAAGAACGGGCGCAGCGTGACGGTGCTGCCGTCGACGTCCGTCGTGAACGGCGAGCGACGGTCGCGCATCGTGGCGATGTTCCCGGAGGGCAGCGCCGTTACGGTGACGCGCGGCTACGCGGACATCTTCGTCACCGAGTACGGGATCGCGCGCATCAAGGGCGGCACGCTCCGGCGGCGCATCGAAGAGCTCGTCGCCATCGCACATCCGGATTTCCGTGCCGAGCTGCGCGCGGACGCACGTCGGCTGTACGGGGTTTGAGGGAGCGTTCGTAGTTTGTAGTTGGCAGTTTGTGGTTCGTCGAAGGGAGCGGCGTTATCCCTCTCCGACGAGGACGCAGTAGCCGAGGTCCAGCTCTTCGACATCGAGCAGATCTGCGTATTTGCGATGCCAGGCGCCGCTGCGGATGTCCGCTTCCAGACGCGCGAGCGCGGGTTGCACGATGGCCGGATCCGCGAGCGCCAACCCCGAGATGGACGCGCGGACGTGCGCGTCTAGGTACGCCTCGGGACGGCGCCAGTACGCGCCAAACACTCCGTCGGTGCAGTCATGCGGGACGGGCAGCGGCACGGTTCGAACGTTCCGGAGCTGACTGGCGATTCGCCGACCAGCGAACAGGTCGTCCGGATCTTCTACGGAGAGGTAATCTCGCACCAGCCAGAAGCGCTCAGCAAACAGTCCCGGATCCCACGTCACGATTACCTGCCGCGCGGCGACGCGGCGCATCTCTGCGAGACCGGCCGTGGCGTCCGGCCAGTGATGCGCGGTGAGAACAGCGAGTGCGACATCGAACGATTGGTCCGGGAACGGCATCGCGTCCGCAACGCCTTGCACGACGGGCGCCGCTCGCGCGCCTCGTTGCGCGATCATACGGCGGGACGGCTCGAGCGCGATCACGGCGCGGTCCTCTGGCTCGTACGAGCCTGCTCCAGCGCCTACGTTCAGAATGGTGTGCGCGTTACCAATCGCATGGTGGATGATCGCTGACCAGCGCGGATCGGGCCGCCGGTTTCGCGCGTACCCCACGCCGATCGTGTCGTAGAGAGTCACGTCAGAAGTCTAGGCCATCACTTGCCGGCGCCGAAGCGCTGCCAGCTCGTCCGCCAGCGCAGGCGGATCGCCGTCCAGCACGAAAGAGGGGACGCGGCCCTGGCGGAGGTAGAGCGCGAAGCGGCCCGTGCCGGGTGTACGCGCTGGGCGCTCATCCCGGTGCGGGAATCGATAGGGTCGGCGGCCGTTTCCGAAGTGCATGCTGAATCATCGGCAGAACACCTAAGGGACTGCACCTAGGGGATCCGGCAACAGACCACGGCCGGAGCGTCCGAGACTGAGAGCGGGTCTCGGATTCAACCTTGGGGGCATATGGGCGTATCGAGCCGTTACCTCACCGTATCTATATCTGCAGCGTGTCTTGCGGGCGCGGCGCTTCTGGCCGCCTGCGGCGGGGCCTCGCCGCGAGCGCAGGACGTGCCGCCGCAGTCCAGCGGCATCGAGGCTAATGGGGCCGACCCTGCATCGGGAGGTCTGACCGCGCCGAATGCGCCGACCGAAGCGCGCGCGTCGCTAGCTGCGACGGCCGCGGTAGGGGCGGGCGAGGCCGCGGGGGATGAGCCACCGAAGGGCGCGATCGCTATCGGGACGGCGGCCGCGGGTACACACATGCAAGCGCCTCAGGCAACAACGGGCGACACCGGTTCTGACGCGAGCGGCAACGAAGATGGCGCGCTGGATGCGGGGACCGGGACGGCGGACGATACCGTGGAACCGGCCGCGGTGCCGCCGACGATCTCGATTCCGGCCAACGAGACGATCATCCCGCTGGGCACACCGACGCCGACTCGCACGCCGACCGCCACACCGACGCGCACGCCGACTGCTGCGCCGGGCGGCTCGGCGACAATCGGCGGCTGTCCGGTGTTTCCGGCTGACAATTCGTGGAACCAGAACATCTTGACGATGCCCGTCGACGCGAACTCCGCGACGTACATCTCGAACATCGGCGGCGGCAATCTGCACGCGGACTTCGGTGGAGGCGGCGCGTACGGCATCCCGTACATCGTCGTGCCGCAGTCGCAGCCGATGACGGCGATCAACTTCACAGACTACGGAGACGAGAGCGATCCGGGGCCTTATCCGATTCCGCTGAACGCACCGATCGAGGGTGGCGCCGGATCGAGCGGCGACCGGCATGTGCTGGCGGTGCAGCAGGGCACTTGCATGCTCTACGAGCTGTTCAGCGCGTATCCGACGGCGAACGGCTGGGACGCCGCGTCGGGCGCTGTATTCGACCTGAGATCGAACGCGCTGCGGCCGGAGACGTGGACATCGGCCGACGCCGCGGGGCTGCCCATCACGGCGGGGCTAGTGCGCTACGACGAAGTAGCGGCCGGGCAGATCAACCACGCGGTGCGCTTTACGGTGAACACGGTGCGGAAGGCGTGGGTGCATCCCGCCACGCACTACGGCACCAGCACGAGCGCGACGCGCATCCCGTACGGCGCGAAGCTGCGGTTGAAGGCGTCGTTCGACGTGTCGTCGTTCGATGGCCAGTCGCGCGTGATTCTTAACGCGCTGAAGAAGTTCGGGATGATCGTCGCCGACCAGGGCACGAGCTGGTACATCACGGGCGACGGCGACCCGCGTTGGGATGACGATGACCTGAATCAGCTCAAGACGGTGCCTGGAAGCGCATTCGAGGTGGTGCAGCTGGGGCAGATCTACACGTATCCGTGAGGTGCCAGAGCCTGAAATCAGCTTCGGGCACTCCCCTAGGGGCTCGAAGCTGCCGATAGTAGAAATGGAATGAGACGGATCATGCTCGATTCGAGATCACTGCGCCTCACCGCAGTCGCGTTTGTCGCACTGGCGCTGGCGGTCGCCTTCGGCGATCGCACGGCGCAGCGGGCCACGGCCGCCGGCGACTGCACGATCGATGCGACGATGGACAGCGAAGAGCAGGCGTTCCTCGTGCTGATCAACAACTATCGCGCGCAGAACAGCCTCGGCCCGCTGACGGCGTCGTACATGGTGACGAAGGCCGCAGCGTGGAAATCGAAGGACCTGGGAACGAACAACTACTTCGCCCACGACGACCTGACCCGCACGTGGGTGCAGCGCATTCGCGACTGCAACTACGGGTTCAACACATACCTGGGCGAGAACATCGCCGCCGGCTACACGACGGCGGCATCGGTGTTCGCCGGCTGGCAGGGTAGCCCGGGGCACAACGCCAACATGCTCGGCACGAACTACACAACGATCGGCATCGGCCGTCACTACGTATCGGGCAGCGCCTACGGGTGGTACTGGACGACGGACTTCGGCGGATTCAGCGACGGCTGGGCGACGGTCAGCGGTGGCGCTGTTCCGATCGGGAGCACTGCGCCGACGCCAGACGCCAGTGCGGCGCCGATCACGCAGGCTGCGCAGCCGCCACCGCTCGCCGCCCAAGCCGCAGCCGACAGACCGAAACGCGGAGGCAGAAGCCCGCGCGACATCGCGCGGCGCTGGCGCCTACTCGGCGAGTGGTTCCGGGCACGCGACCGGAACTGACTTAGGGCTACGCCCGCAGGTCGAACGCGACGGGCAGCGCGTCGCGGCCCCAATCATCGAGATCGGTATTTCCGCGCGGGATGTACTTCTCGAGCAGGAGTCTGCGGGCGAGCGCGTCTTCGTCAACAGCGGTGACGATGCGCGCTGTGCCCGAGAACTGCGTCGACGAGATGCGAACATCGACGGCAGGCTGCTTCTTCGCGTTCTTCACGAAGTCGGCATCGTGGCGCGAACCGGCGAGCAGGTAGATCGTGTCGCCGTTCGTGCCGAACCAGATTTCAACGGTGTGAGGTTTGCCGGTGACGCGGCCGACCGTCGTGATGTAGACGCAGTCCTCGGCGGCGAGGGCCGGCGTGATGGCGGGTTGTGATGCGGGCATGGGGCATCTTACTGCCGAACGTGGCATCCGTGCCCGCCCGGGCGGACACAGGTCCGTGCCTGCAGCCGATCGTTTGGGCGTTCAGACCGGGCCGTTCGGGCCGATTGGTCAGGTAGGGGTATGGGTATACGAACGCGACTCACTGCTATGGCCGGGAGGCGGGCGTCACTGATCGTGGTGGCGCTGGCTGCTGCAATGCTGGCGCTGCCCGCGCCAAGTACGGCTGTCGCGGCGACGCTGCCTGCGGGGTTCACGGAATCGACGATCGCCAGCGGGATGTCGAGCCCAACCGCGATGGCGTTCGCGCCGGACGGGCGTCTGTTCGTCGCGGAGCAGTCGGGCGGACTGCGCGTGATCAAGAATGACGCGCTCCTGGCAACGCCATTCGTAACGCTGACGGTGAATTCATCGGGCGAGCGCGGGCTGCTGGGCGTGGCGTTCGATCCGAACTTTGCGTCGAATCACTACATCTACCTGTACTACACGGCGCCGACGCCTTCGGTGCACAACCGGCTGAGCCGCTTCACGGCGAACGGCGATGTCGTCGCCGCGGGCAGCGAGTTCGTGCTGCTGGACCTCCCGAACCTGAGCGCGACGAACCACAACGGCGGCGCGATCCACTTCGGGCCGGACGGGAAGCTCTACGTCGCGGTAGGCGAGAACGCGAATGGCTCGCTCTCGCAGTCGATGACGTCGATCCTCGGAAAGATGCTGCGGATCAACAGCGACGGTTCGATCCCGACCGACAACCCGTTCTACAACACCGCCAGCGGCACCAACCGGCTTATCTGGGCGCTCGGCGTACGCAATCCCTTCACGTTCGCGTTCCAGGCGGGGACCGGGAGGATGTTCATCAACGACGTCGGGCAGAGCGCGTGGGAGGAGATCAACGACGGCATCGCCGGCTCGAACTACGGATGGCCGGGCACGGAAGGCACGACGACGAACCCCGCATACCGCAGTCCGCTCTACGTGTACGGGCACGGGAGCAGCAGCACGACGGGGTGCGCCATCACGGGCGGCGCGTTCTACAACTCGGCGACGCAGCAGTTCCCGGCGAGCTACGCCGGCAAGTACTTCTTCGCCGACTACTGCGGCGGCTGGATCCGGCTGTTCGATCCGGGCGCGGGCACGGCGACAGACTTCGCGAGCGGGATCAGCGCGCCCGTGGATCTGCAGGTGAGCACCGACGGCAGTCTGTACTACCTGTATCGCGGCAGCGGCGCGGTCAATCGCATCCGCTATACGGCCAGCAACGCACCCTCCATCACGCAGCACCCGGCAAACCTGACCGTGTCGGCGGGACAGCCCGCGACGTTCACGTGCGCGGCGTCGGGCGCGGCGACGCTGGCGTATCAGTGGCAGCGCAACAACGCGAACATCAGCGCTGCGACGGCGGCGAGCTACACGATCGCCTCGACGGTCTCCGGTGACAACGGCGCGCAGTTCCGTTGCGTCGTGACGAACGGATTCGGCACGGCGACGAGCAACAACGCGACGCTGACGGTGACGGCGAACGCCGCGCCGACCGGAACGATCACACTTCCTGTGGTCAGCGCGACGTACGCGGGCGGCGACACGATCAGCTACGCGGGAACGGGGACGGACCCCGAAGACGGCACGCTGCCGGCGAGCGCGTTCACGTGGCAGGTGGACTTCCGCCACGATACGCACTCGCATCCATTCGTGCCGGCTACCAGCGGCTCGAAGTCCGGATCGTTCGTCATTCCGTCGAGCGGCGAGACATCGGCGAACGTCTGGTATCGGATCATCCTCACTGTGCACGACGGCAACGGGCTGATGCATGTGACCTATCGGGACGTGCAGCCGCGCAAGGCGACGATCACGCTGGCGACGGTGCGCAGCGGACTGCAGGTGACGCTCGACGGGCAGCCGCAGACCGCGCCGTACTCGGTGCAGGGCGTCGTCGGCATCGTACGGGCGATCGGCGTCACGTCGCCGCAGACGCTGACGAGCACGCCGTGGACGTTCGTCTCGTGGTCCGACAGCGGCGCGGCGACGCATAACATCACGACGCCCGGGTCGAACACGACCTACACAGCGACGTTCCGAGCGCAAATCGGCGTGCCCGCGAACGAGAGCGTCGTGCCGATCACGACGCCGGGCGCAAGCTCGGAGCGCGTGGCGCCGATCGCGACGGCCGTGCCGGGCGAACCGCCGCGCGCCCCCGTGGATGCGGGCGGGATGCTCGGACCGCCCGCGCCGGAACGGATCGCGGAGGCGGCGTCGGTGCGGGCGAGTGAAGTGCGGCGGCTGTGGCAGGCTGCTCGTCCGGTGTTGGCGCTGGCGTTGTGGTGGGTGCAAATCCGGCGGTAGGCGTTCTGTTCTTCGAACCTGAAGTGCCGGCCCAGTCGACTCACAGCCGAGGACGGCTATGCCACTCCAGCGTGCCGGGTTCGGGAGTGGTGCAGGCGCGGCGCCTGCGCTCCATTTGTCGTTCGCTTGACCGACGCCTAGAACTTCGCGAATTCGTCCGCGAATAGCGCCGGGGCGCCACCAGTGTGGAGGAAGACTACGGTGCCGGTGAGGCGACCGTCCTTCACTGCGGCGATGAGGCCGGCCATGGCTTTGCCGCTGTACACCGGGTCCAGGACGAGGGCCTCGGTGCGGGCCGCGAGGCGGACGGCGTGCTGCGCTTCTTCCGTGATCGATGCGTAGTAGGGGCCGCAGTGGTCGACGATGATCACGTCGCCGGCGGGCGGCGGGCGCTTCGCCAGCTCGGCGGTCTTCGCGGCCAGCTTCGGCACGCTGATCGCGAGCGGCGTGGGCGGGCGCGCGACATCGATGCCGAGGACGCGCACCTCGCGCGGGAGTCCGGCGAGCAGGCCCGCCTGCGTGCCACCGCTGCTTGTGGCGTGCACGATCCAGTCGGGCGGCGCATCCATCTGGGCGAGCAGCTCGTCGGCCGCGGCGACGTAACCGAGCGAGCCGATGGGTGTCGCGCCGCCGATCGGCATCGGGTACGCCTTCGGGCCGATCTCGGCGGCGATGCGCTTCACCTCGGACCAGAGCACGTCCCAGTCGTCGGTGCCGGCGAAGTGCAACTCGGCGCCGAAGATGCGGTCGAGCAGGATGTTGCCGGACTCGTGCGCCGGTGCGTCGCCGGTCAGCACCAGATGGCACTTCATGCCGAGGCGAGCCGCCGCGGCGGCGGTCATGCGCGCGAAGTTCGACTGCGCGCCGCCCGCAGTGACGACGGTGTCGCAGTCCTTCTCGACGGCGTCGCGCATCAGGTAGTCGAGCTTGCGTGCCTTGTTGCCACCCATCGCGAGGCCGGTGAGGTCGTCGCGCTTGATGAGGATACGGATGCCAAGCTCGGACGAGAGGCGCGGCGCTTCTTCGAGCGGCGTGGGGAGGTAGGAGAGGTTCATCTATCCCACAGCTTATACAGAGGGACACACACTCGGGGGAGGGATTGACACCCGCCCCGTGGGAGGGTTACGATCTCCGCCGGAGCGTTAGTTAGTGACCACTCACTAACGGTTTGGGGGAGTGATCTCGTGGTGCAGCAGCGGGCACGACGGCTTCCGGCGGACAAGCGGAGGCGGCAGATCATTGAGAGCGCGCGCGGCGTCTTCGCGGCGCAGTCGTATGCGCGTGTGGGCACAGCCGATCTGGCACGCGCCGCCGGCATCTCCGAACCGGCGCTCTATCGCCACTTCGCGGGCAAGAAGGAGCTGTTCGTCGCGACCATACGCGCGACGGGGCCGCGCCTGCTCAAGATCTGGGAAGAGATCTCCGTCGACTACGAGGACCCGATCGAAACGCTGTGGGCGATCGGCGTCTACTACTACGACCACCTCGAATCACACTCGGCCAACATGAAGCTGCAGTTCCGCGCGCTCTCGGAAGCTGACGACCCGGACATCCAGGAAGCGCTGCGCGACAACTTCGAGGCGTTCGTCGAGTTCGTCGCCGACACGCTCGAAGAGGGGAAGGCGCGCGGTGTCGTGAAGCGCGATGTCGACACGAGGCTCATCGCGTGGCAGTTCCTGGGCATAGGCATGACGCTGGACATGATGCACATGCTGGGCTTCAAGGACGAGATGGACCGCCGGCGAGCGGACATGTGGGGTCGTGTGTATCTGGAGACGGTGCGCAAGAAGGACGGACATCGTCCGCAGTACGCGACCGCGGAGGGTACGCCGATGCGTGCACCGGAGGGCTCGGTCTGATGCAAGTTGACGTTAGGGTGAGGGTCGTCGATGATCGACGGGTTTTCGCGCCAAGACTGATGTTAGGCCAGGTGAGTCATGGACTTTAACGATACGCCTGTTGAAGCAGCGTTCCGCGCGGAGGTACGCGCCTTCATCGAGAACGAGTGCCCGGCCGGAATCAAACGGCGCGGGTTTCGCGCAGCGTTCGGCGGCGGCGGCTGGGACGACATCCACATGTCGCGCGAAGAGTACTTCGCGACGAACGGTGGGTGGGTGAAGAAGCTCGCCGAGCACGGCTGGATCGCGCCGGCGTGGCCGAAAGAGTACGGCGGCGCGGGCATGACCGTCATGGAGCAGTTCATCTTCAGCCAGGAGATGTCGCTCTCAGGCGCGCCGCGCGGCGGCAACTTCGGCATCGGCACGGGCTGGGCCGGCCCGACGATCATCCTTCACGGCACGGAGGAGCAGCGGAAGCGGTACCTGCCCGGGATCGTGCAGGGCGACGAGGTGTGGTGCCAGGGATTCAGCGAGCCCGGTGCGGGCAGCGATCTGGCCGCGGTACAGACGCGCGCGATCAAGGATGGCGACGACTACGTCGTCAACGGCCAGAAGATCTGGACTTCGGGCGCGCACGTCGCGCAGTTCATGATCTTGCTGGCGCGCAGCGACCCCGACGCGCCGAAGCACAAGGGCATCAGCTATTTCATCGTCGACATGAAGTCGCCCGGCATCGAAGTACGGCCGCTGGTGAACATGGCTGGCAATCACGACTTCAACGAAGTGTTCTTCGACAACGTGCGCGTACCGGCGAAGAATATGATCGGTGAGGAGAATCGCGGTTGGTACGTGGGTACGACGACGCTCGACTTCGAGCGCTCAGGCATCGCGACCAGCATCTCGCACTCGCTGATGGTGAAGGACCTCGCGACGTTCGTGCGCGAGAACAAGGGCGAGGGCTTCATTTCCGAACGCAAGAGCGTGAAGAACGAGATCGCGGACCGGATGATCGAAGCCGGCGTCGAGGAGATGCTGTCGTACCAAGTGATCTCGATGCAGAACCGCGGCCTCGTGCCGAACAAGGAGTCGTCGATCGCGAAGCTGTTCTCGTCCGAACTGGATGTGCGGATCGCGGGCACGGCGATGCGGGTGCTGGGTCCATACGGGCAACTCATGACGGGCAGCGAGTACGCCGCGGCGAGCGGGCGCGTGGGCAGCACGTACCTGTACGCGACGACGAGCACCGTCGGCGGCGGAACATCAGAAATTCAGCGGAACATCATTGCGTCGCGCGGATTGGGAATGCCTCGCGCCTAGTCACCTGGTGATTGGTGATTGGTGACTAGTGGGAGTCAGCTCGGGATGATAGAGAAGGGGTACGAAGACCTTGAGGTGTACCGAAGGGCGTTCTCGATGCTGAAGCCCGTGCATCAGTTGGTGCTCTCGTTCCCGGACTACGAGAAGTACGACCTAGCGAACCAGATGCGCCGAGCGGCAAAATCCGTACCGACCAACACCGCTGAGGGATACGCCAGACGGCGCTCTCCGAAGGAGTTCTGCAGTTTCCTAGCTATGTCCGTGGGATCAGCGAACGAGATGGAAGTCCATGTCAAGATCGCGCGTGAGCTGGATTACGCGGACGAAGAAGTCTGCGCGCCGATCCTCGCCGACTACCAGACGATAGGCAAGCAGTTGACCAAGTTGATTCAGTACTGGCGCTCGCAAGGAGAACCAGTCACCAACCACCAGTCACAAGGAGACCAACCGCGATGAACTTCGGAGACAACACGGAAGAGGCAGCGTTTCGCTCAGAGGTACGGGATTTCGTCAAGACCGAGATCCAGGCCGACCTGAAGAGCGGCGAGATGATGGAAACCGGCATGTACCGCGGCGCATTCGAGCGCCTGAAGGATGTGCGCGGCAAGCTCTCGAAGCGCGGATGGATCGCGCCGGCGTGGCCGAAGGAATACGGCGGAGCGAGCCTCTCCGTGATGCAACAGTTCATCATGAACGAAGAGTTTGCCGAGAACCGCGTGCCGCCCGTCGGCGGCATGGGCGTCTCGATGATCGGCCCGACGCTGATCACCCACGGCAACGAAGAGCAGCGCAAAGAGCACCTGAGCCGCATCCTCTCCGGCGACGTGCAGTGGTGCCAGGGCTTCAGCGAGCCCGGCTCTGGTTCGGACCTCGCATCGCTGCAGACACGGGCGGTGAAGGACGGCGACGACTACGTGATCAACGGACAGAAGATCTGGACGTCGGGCGCGTCGTACGCCCACTGGATGTTCATGATGGCGCGGACGGATCCGGATGCGCCGAAGCACAAGGGCATCACCTACTTCATGGTGGACATGAAGTCGCCGGGCGTCGAAGTGCGGCCGCTGACGAACCTCGCTAACCAGAACATGTTCAACGAGGTGTTCTTCCAGGACGTGCGCGTCCCGGCGAAAAACATCGTCGGCGAAGTCAACCGCGGCTGGTACGTGGGCACGACGACGCTGGACTTCGAGCGCTCGAGCATCGGCAGCGCTGTCGGGCTCAAGCTGCAGCTCGATGAACTCGTGAAGTTCGCCAAGGAGCAGGAAGGCACCGGCAAGAGCCGGACGGGCTACCTCGCATCGGTGAAGGCCGAACTTGCGGACCGCTACGTCGAAGCGACGGTCGCGAAGATGATGTCGTACCGCGTGGTGACGATGCAGGCGAAGGGCCTGATCCCGAACCACGAAGCATCGATGACCAAGCTCTTCGCGTCGGAATTGACGCAGCGCATCTCGCGGACGGGTATGAAGGTCCTCGGCCTGTACGGCGAGTTGTACGGCGAAGGCGCGCCGATGCGCGGACGGTACGAGAGCAGCTACATGACGTCGCTGGCGTCGACCATCGCGGGAGGGACGTCGGAGATTCAGCGGAATATCATCGCGACTCGCGGGCTCGGATTGCCGAGGGATTAGGGCGATAGGAACCGCGGCATACGTCGCCGTAGCGCGGGCTTTCTAGCCCGCGCGGTGCCCGGGAGGAGATGTCCTCCGGAGCGCAGTGCCAGAACAAACGCCACGCGGGCTTAAAAGCCCGCGCTACGAGCCAGAAGACGCCACGAGCGGGAAGAGACGAACCAAGCAGCGACCAGTCATCAGGAGACCAGATCATGAATTTTGACGACACGCCGGAAGAGTCAGCATTTCGCAAGGAAGTGCGGACCTTCATCCAAACCGAAGCGCCGAAGCCGAAGCCGGGGCAGTCGAGCGAGGAAGCGCTTGTTTCGGGCTGGCAGACGAACCAGGAGTGGTTCCACAAGCTCGGAAAGAAGGGGTGGATCGCTCCGGCGTGGCCGAAAGAGTACGGCGGGGCGAGCATGACCACCGTCGAGCAGTTCATCTTCAATGAGGAGATGGCTCTCAACAAGGCACCGCGGCCGATGCACCAGATCATCGGTCTGGGCATGGCGGGTCCGACGCTGATCGTGCACGGCACGGAAGAGCAGCGGAAGAAGTACCTGCCGGGCATGCTGGCCGGCGATGACATCTGGTGCCAGGGCTACAGCGAGCCGGGTGCGGGTTCGGATCTCGCGTCGCTGCAGACGCGGGCCGTGCGCGACGGCGACGACTACGTTGTCAACGGCCAGAAGATCTGGACCACGCTGGCGCACGTGGCGCGCTACATGATCCTGCTGACGCGGACGGACCCCGACGCGCCGAAGCACCGCGGCATCACGTACTTCATCCTCGATATGAAGTCGCCGGGAGTGGAAGTGCGGCCGCTTTACAACCTGGGCAACAGCCACGAGTTCAACGAAGTCTTCTTCGACAACGTGCGCATCCCGAAGGACAACGTGATCGGCGAGGAGAACCGCGGCTGGTACTCGGCAGTCACGACGCTCGACTTCGAGCGCTCGAGCATCGGCAGCGCGACGGGCATGAAGCAGCACGTCGAGGAGTTGATCGCGTACGCGAAGGATCACCAGAACGACCCGACGAGCACGCTGAAGACGAACCCGATGCTGCGCTACGAGCTGGCGGACCGCATGGTCGAGACCGAGGTCGCGCGGATGCTGTCGTACCGCGTCGCATCGATGCAGTCGCGCGGACTCATCCCGAACTACGAGGCATCGTCGCTGAAGTTGTTCTCGACGGAGTTGAACCAGCGCATCGCGAAGTCGGCGATCCACATCCTGGGTCTGTACGGCCAGCTTCGCGGCGAAGAAGCGCCGATGAAGGGCCGCTGGCTCGGCATCTTCCTGCGCTCAGCGGCATACACGGTCGAGGGCGGCACTTCGGAGATCCAGCGGAACATCATCGCGCAGCGCGGGCTGGGCCTCCCGCGCGACTGATTCGGAACGAAGGGCACGAAGGAGTGGGTGAGAACCACCCCTCCTCGACGGCCCGCGTCCCGACACCGAACAACGGACTGACGAGATATGCGATTCACATTCACGCCTGAGCAGGAAGCCTTCCGCACGGAGGTCAACGCGTTCTTGAAGGACGCGCTCCCGGCGGACTGGGAGGGTGCGGACAATGCGATCGACGACGAGCAATACGAATTCGGGCGGGAGTTCCTGAAGAAGCTGGCGCCGAAGCGATGGATCGCGCCGGCGTGGCCCAAAGAGTACGGCGGGCTGGCGCTCTCGCACTGGGATCAGGTCGTCTACAACGAGGCGATGGGGTACGCGCGCGCGCCGATCGTGAACACCGCTGCGGTCGGGTACCTGGGGCCGACAGTGATCCTGTACGGCACCGACGAGCAGAAGGCGCAGCACTTGCCCGGCATCACGTCAGGCGAGGTGGTGTGGTGCCAGGGATACAGCGAGCCGAACTCCGGTTCCGACCTCGCGTCGCTGCAGACGCGCGCAGTGGCGGACGGCGACGAGTTCATCCTCAACGGCCAGAAGATCTGGACGAGTCAGGCGCACTACGCCGACTGGATGTTCGTGATTGCACGCACTGATCCGGACGCGCCGAAGCATCGTGGGATCAGCTACTTCTTGATGGATATGAAAACGCCGGGCGTCAGCGTGCGGCCGCTGATCAACATGGCGAACGGCGAGGGCTTCAACGAAGTCTTCTTCGAGAACGTACGCATCCCGAAATCGGGTCTGCTGGGTGAGCTGAATCGCGGCTGGTACATCGCGACTACGACGCTGGACTTCGAGCGCTCTGCACTCGGTGGAAGCGCGGGGGTCCAGCGCTCGATGGAGGATCTCACGCGCTTCGCGAAGGCGGAGAGCGACGGCGCAGGCGGCCGCTTGTGGGACAAGGCGCTCGTGCGGCACGCGCTCGCCGACCTGTGGGTGTCGCTCGATGTCGCGAAGATGCTGTCGTACCGAGTCGTCAGCATGCAGGCGCGCGGACTGGTGCCCAACTACGAGGCATCGATCATCAAGGTGTTTTCCACGGATCTGATCCAGCGGCAGGCGCGCGTTGGACTCGGCATCATGGGCATGTACGGCGGGCTGTGGGGCGACGGCCCGTGGGCGAAGTTGCGCGGCCGCTTCGCGAAGTCGTATGTCGCCACCGTAGGCACCGCTATCGCGGGCGGGACGACGGAGATTCAGCGGAACATCATCGCCCAGCGCGGGCTCGGATTGCCGAGGCAGTGATGTTGGAGACGGGAAACGAGAAACGGGATCTAGCGTGGCGGAAAGCAGAACGTAGGGACGCGGCTTTAGCCCCGTCCGGAGGGTGGGACGGAGCCGAAGCTGCGTCCCTACCGCCTCAAGTGAGATGCGGCAAGCAATACGGCCGCAACTGAAGAGAGTAGATGGAATTTCGCGACAGTCCTGAGGATGCAGCGTTTCGCACTGAGGTGCGGGAGTTTCTGCGTACGGAGCTTCCGAAGGATCTCCGCGCGGCGGACGATGCGATCCTAGGCGTGGGTATTGGCGAGGATGAGCGAGAGAGGGACTGGCTGAAGACGCTTTCGAAGCGCGGATGGGTCGCGCCGGCCTGGCCGAAGGCGTACGGCGGTGCGGGGCTCTCGGTGATGCAGCAGTTCGTTTTCAACGAGGAGATGGCGCGCGCCGCTGCGCCGCGGCCGAATTTCTTGGCGATCGGGCTCGCCGGGCCGACGATCATCGTGCACGGGACGGAGGAGCAAAAGAAGGAGCACCTGTCCGGCATCCTTTCCGGCGAGGATTTCTGGTGCCAGGGCTTCAGCGAACCCGGCTCGGGCTCCGACCTTGCGTCGCTCCAGACGCGCGCCGTGCAAGACGGCGACGACTTCATCATCAACGGCCAGAAGATCTGGACGTCGGGCGCGCACCGCTCGCAGCGGATGATGCTGCTGGCCCGGACGGACATCGACGTGCCGAAGCACAAGGGGATCAGCTACTTCCTGCTGAACATGAAGTCACCGGGCATCACGGTGCGTCCACTGACGAACATGGCGGACACGCCGAGTTTCAACGAGGTGTTCTTCGACAACGTGCGCGTGCCGAAGAGCGATCTGCTCGGCGAGCTGAACCGCGGCTGGTACGTCGCGACGACGACGCTCGACTTCGAGCGCTCCGGCATCATCAACGGCGTCTCGCTGCAGCGGTTGGTGCAGGAACTGGCGGCGTTCGTGCGCGAGCGTAAAGGCGTGCGCGACGATGCCGGGCTCGCGTCGCTGCGGCACGAACTGGCGGACCGCGCGATTGAGGCGGAGATCTCGATCGTGCTGTCGTACCGCGTCGTGACGATGCAGGTGAAGGGCATGGTGCCCACGCAGGAGGCGTCGATCACCAAGCTCTTCGGTTCAGAGCTGGCGCAGCGGATCGCGCGCACCGGCGTGAAGCTCGGCGGGCTGTACGGACAGTTGTCGCAAAGTTCGCCGCGCGCGCCACTCGACGGACGGTTGGACGCGCTGTACCGGATCGCCATCGGTTCGACGCTGGCCGGCGGCACATCGGAGATCCAGCGCGGCGTGATCGCACAGCGCGGACTGGGGATGCCACGCGGATGATGATGCTGATAGAAGCGGGAGGCGAGATGCGAGAAACGGGACGAACGCGATGAAGCGCATTGGAATCGCGATGGCGATTGCCCTGGGGATCTATGCGCTCGCAGTGGGCGCGGGTTCGGCGCTGTACGCGACGGGGCTGATTGCCACCGGGGCGACGCACAACGACTGCGCCGACTTTAAGGAGACCCTTGCGCCGTTGTACGGCGGCGAGGAGGAAGATGTACCGCAGGCCGCGATCAAGGCTGAGGCCAAACGCTGCCTGGCCGGGCACGAGCTGACCGAGCGTGAGGCGTTCCGGACGGAATATCTGTTCTGGGGAACGTGGCCGGCGGTCGTTTGTGCGGTGATCTTCCTGGCGTGGCCCGTGTGGGCGCGCATCCTGAGCAATCAGGAGGATGCGGAGGACGCGGCCGAGGCCGCCCGGCTGGAGATGGGCGCATGACGTGATCGATACGGCAAGCGCGCGGCGGAACTTGGGATAGGACAGCCGCCGTCAATGAACGATGGGATTCCTTCCGCCTAAGGCGGATCAATTGCATAATCTGGGGCCGAATACGAAAGGGGAACACGCACATGGACCTGGGTCTGTCCGAAGAACAAGAACTGCTGAAGAATGCCGCGCGCGACTTCCTGGAGAAGGAATGTCCGGAGACGCTCGTGCGCGAGATGGAGGACGACGAGAAGGGCTACTCGCCTGACCTCTGGAAGAAGATGGCCGAGCAGGGCTGGCAGGGGCTGCTGATCCCGGAAGCCCACGGCGGCGCCGGCTTCGGCTACCTCGACCTGATCATCCTCATCGAGGAGTTCGGGCGCGCGCTCGTGCCGGGTCCGTTCATCTCGACACAGGTCGGCGGCGTGCTGTCCCTGCTCGAGGGCGGCACCGCGGACCAGCAGAAGCAGTACCTCCCGCAGATCGCCAGCGGCAACGCGATCTGGACGCTGGCGTACACGGAGCCGTCCGCGCGCTTCGACACCGAGGGCGTGGCGCTCGAAGTGAAGGAAGACGGCAACGACGTCGTGCTGAACGGCACGAAGCTCTTCATCCGCGACGCGAACGTGGCCGACTTCTTCACGGTGGTCGGCCGCGAGCCGGGCACGAAGGGCGATGACGGCATCACGCTCGTGATCGTCGACGCGAAGTCGAGCGGCATCAGCCAGACGCAACTCAAGACGATTGCCGCCGACAAGCAGGCGGAAGTGAAGTTCGAAAACGTGAAGGTGCCGAAGGCCAACGTCATCCCGGGCGGCGCCGCCACGCTGAAGAAGATCCAGCGCAAGGCGACGGTGCTGGAGTGCGCGTACCTCGTCGGTCTGGCGCAGATGGACTTCGAGGTCAGCGTGCAGTACGCGAAGGACCGCATCCAGTTCGGCCGACCGATCGGCTCGTTCCAGGCGATCCAGCACAAGGCCGCCGACATGGTGACGGACGTCGATGGGGCGCGCTTCATCATGTACCGCGCGGCGTGGTCCGTCGACCAGGACGAGGCGGACGCGGACATGAACGTGCACATGGCGAAGGCATGGTGCAGCGAGGCGACGCGCCGCGTCGTCGCGCACGGCCAGCAGATCCACGGCGGCATCGGCTTCACGAAGGACTACAAGGTCCAGTTGTACTTCCGCCGCCAGAAGGCATCGGAACTGGCGTGGGGCGACAGCGACTACCACCGCGAACTGGTGGCGTCGGAGCTGGCGATCTAGCGCCGGTTATCCACGAAGGTCACGAAGTATCACGAAGGAAGGACCGCCTTAGGGCGGTCCTTCTGTTTGTTGCCTTCCTGGGCTCCGAACAAGACTGGAGACTGAGGCTCGGATCGGGCTTCATGTGGCGTTCAGGTTGCGGTTGTTATGGTTTGGCATGAGGGTGCTCGTTGTCGAGGACGAACCGGCCATCTCCGGCTTCATCGTGCAGGGGCTGACGGAGCAGGGCTACGCTGTCGACCATGTGGCCGACGGTGCCGCGGCGCTGGACCTGCTGGCTGTGGGCGAGTTCGACGTTGTGCTGCTGGACATCATGCTGCCCGGGATCGATGGGCTGGAGCTGTGCCGCGCGATGCGGGCGCGCGGCGTGCGAACGCCGGTGCTGATGCTGACTGCGCGCGACACGATCGAGGATCGCGTAAGTGGGCTCGACACCGGCGCCGACGACTACCTCGTGAAGCCGTTCGCGTTCACCGAACTGCTGGCGCGGGTGCGGGCGCTGTCACGCCGCGAGCCCGCCGTGCTGGCGCCGGTGCTGCGCGTGGGAGAACTCGAGCTCGATACGACGACGCGACGGGTCATCCGGAACGGACGGAGCGTCGACCTCACGACGAAGGAGTACGCGCTGCTGGAGTACCTGATGCGCAACCCGAACCGGGTGCTGACGAGGACGATGATTAGCGAGCGCGTGTGGAACTACGACACGTTCAACGTCGCGAATGTGATCGACGTCTACATCGGCCACCTGCGCCGGAAGATCGATGACGGAGAGGACGCAAAGCTCATCCAGACGGTCCGTGGCGCCGGCTATCGCATCGCGGTTCCGGATGCCTGACATGATGTTCCGTTCGATCAGGACGCGACTCACGCTCTGGTATCTCGGGATCCTGACACTGATCCTCGTCGTGTTCGCATCGGGCGTGTACGTCATCTTGCAGCGGACGCTCAGCGAGAATCTTGATGACGCCGTCGAGAGTCGTGCGCTGGTGACGCGGGAGCTGCTTGGCTTTGACGCGGCTGGACAGCCGACGCTCGGGCTCGGCGGTTCCAGCGATCCCAGTCTGGATGAACGCTTTGAGCGCATCTTCGACCGCGACGGAGAACTGATCTACGACAATAGCCCCGCGTTCGGCGACGTTCTCGCTGACACCGCCGTGGTCGACCGGGCGCTGACGGGCCGACAAGACTTCGGCACGCTGGGTGACGGCGATCAGGAGGTGCGCGTCGTAACGCTGCCTGTGGAGCGCGCGGGAGAGATCGTCGGCGTGCTGCAGGTCGGCGAGCCGACGGCCGACCTTCGCGATGCGCTGCGGACGTTGCTCTGGGGATTCGCGATCGCGTTGCCCGGAGCACTGGTGTTGGCCACGCTGGGCGGATACTGGCTGGCGTCGCGGGCGCTATCGCCGATCGACAGGGTGACTCGCGCCGCACAAGAGATCACCGCGCACGACCTGAGCAAGCGGCTGGGGCTGGATATGCCGGACGACGAGGTGGGGCGGCTGGCGCGCACGCTGGACGGGATGATCGCGCGGCTCGATGCGGCGTTCGCGCGGCAGCGGCAGTTCACGGCCGACGCATCGCACGAGCTACGCACGCCGCTGACGGCGATCCGCGGGCAGATCGACGTTGCGCTGCAGCGGCCGCGCGACGCCGCCGCGTACGAAGCTGTGCTGGCGACGATCAACGATCAGGTGGACAGGATGACGCGCCTCGTGGGCGGGCTACTGATGCTGGCGCGCACCGACGGTGGAGCGCTGACACCTGAACGAGCGCCGGTCGACGTGGCGGAGATCGTCGGCGCCGTCGCGGCGCAGATGCGACCGCTCGCGGAGGCGAAGGGGCTGACGCTGAGCGCCGACGCGGGGGCGGCGGCGCGCGTACAGGGCGACGCCGATCTACTGTTACAGATGCTGCTGAACCTCACGGACAACGCGATCAAGTACACGGCGACCGGCGGTGTCCGGATGTCCTGCGAGGCAGCGGGCGAAGCGGTCACGATCCGCGTGTCGGACACCGGCCCGGGGATCCCTGCCGAGCACCGGGATCGGGTCTTTGAGCGCTTCTATCGCGTGTCGGCATCGCGAGAGCAGGGCGGCGCCGGGTTGGGGCTGGCGATCTGCCGCTGGATCGCCGAGGCGCACGGCGGGACGATCGAGCTCGAGCCCTCCACAATCGGCAGCATGTTCGTCGTGCGGCTGCCGCTCGGGTGACGTGCGTCCACTCCACGCTTCCGTCAGCAAGCCGCACCGTAGCGGAGGAGCTTCAGCTCCGGTAACCGCTCGTAGCGCAATCGGAATCGGTGGAACGAGGCCGTAGGGACGCACCTTCAGGGGGAATTGTATCCTTTACACACAACGGATACGCTTGACACATTGCGAACGCGGTGCTTGACTTGACCCTGCTAGAGCCTCAGACTTCACCTCCCATGGATGTAAAATTAGGCGTTCTAGCAGACTTCGCCAGCCTCTCCCGCGAGGGAAAGCTCAACATTCTCGGTATTTTCGACGAGATAAACGCCGCCGCGTTGCCCGTTGCGCTGCCGATATTCTACGTAGTGGTGTCCTATAGCACGGGTGCGGTCGAGTTCGAGAGGGACAAGAGCTTGGAGATAGCTCTGACTTCGGAGGACGGCAACGTGCTCGTGCGGATGCCACAAAACGTACACATCCCGCGCCCGCCTCGACCAGGTACGCGCGGTACAGTGAACCAGATTCATGCGTTGGTAAATCTCGGATTCCAAGAGGCCGGGAGCTACGAGTTTGTCATGTCGGTGGACGGCCACCCGGACCCGTATCGCATCCCGCTTCGCATCAACGAACCCCAGACGGGTGGAGGGTAGTCACATGAATCAAGTCGAACTTGAAGAGGCGATCGTAGTAGATATCACCATGCCCCCCGTAGCGATGACGAACGCCCCGATTACATCCGCGGTGGCGTTTACGCACACGTCCGCCGGACCCTTCAACAGTCCGGAGATTTCTTACGTCATCGTGGGTGAGCCAGCCGCACTCGACGGTGCTGCATACCCGGCTCTTGTAGCGGTGTGGGACAACGAGCAGGATGCCATCTTCGACACCGTATGATCCTGGCACCGTCGTTGCTGTGCGTATCCGTTTTTCCGACGGCGTAGGAATCAAACAACGACCAGCCGTCATCCTCTCACAGCCCCAATATCATCAGTCCCGCGCGGATGCCATCGTTGTCGCCCTCACGACGCAAATGCGTAACGACTACTTTGGGGACTGCGACATTCTCGATTGGCGCGAGGCTGGATTGCCAGCCGCGTCACGCGCCAAGGGCGTAATCCAGACAATCGAGCGCCGCACGATTGAGAAGGCCTATGGTACGCTGACGGATATGGATTTTGTTCGACTACAGGACAGCATTAGGCAAATTCTATGGCTCGCACAGTTGCCGTTCACACCGACACATCAATAACGCTTCACCCGATGACGTTTGAAGAGGCGATCTCCGCGCTGGCGCGTGTTCCTAGGCATACGGATTCTCCGGCTGCGGCGTCTCGCAAAACCAAGTCAACCGGCGTCCCGAAGTCTGCGAAACCAAAGCGGCAAACCGCTCCGCGTCAGTGATCGTGCGTCGGTTGTAGCGAAACTCAAACTCAGGCAAGTACATCGGCAGGTACGCCGCGTCAACATGGTGGAACGTGCCGTATAACCCACGCTTGAGAATCGCCCAGTAGGACTCGATCCCCTGCGTGTGGATGGAACCGCGCACATACTCACTGCCGTGCCTGATGACGCCGTGCGGCATCTTCTTATCTATCCCGAAGTAGAAGGCGTGTTCGTCGGTTAGCAACGCGCTCGCGTCCATATCGACGTTAGCCGCGATGGTGGCCTGAATCTCCATCTTCGTGGGCTTCGGCATTGCCACCGTGCGGACGTTGCCGCCGCGCTCCAGTATGCCGAAGACCGCCGTCTTTTTTTCCTTCGCGATCCTTATGCGCTCGCTCATCGTGTAGCGACCGGCGCGGTGCTGTGCGTGTCCGCGCGGCTTCCCACCAACGTAGGTTTCGTCAGCCTCAACCACGCCCGTCAGTAAAGGGAAGCTCTTGTCCTTCGTCGCTTCGCGGATGCGGTGACACATGAACCACGCGCTCTTGTAGGTGACTTCAAGGGTGCGGTGGATCTGGTGGGCGCTGATGCCCTTCTTTGACGAGGCCATGAGGTATATCGCGGCGAACCACTTTTGCAGCGGCACCTTCGAGTCCTCGAAGATCGTGCCAACGGTGGACGTGTAATCCTTCCGGCAGTCGCGGCAGCGGTACAGATGCTTGACCGTGTTCTTGGTCTTTGACCGGCGCTCGATGCGGTAGGGGTTCACAGCGCCGCACTTCGGGCAGACCGGGCCATCAGGCCAGCGGCCAGCCTCTAGGAACGTGCGGCACTGGTCGTCCGACCACTGGAGTACACTCAGGAAACTGATCTTTGCCATCGCTTTCACCTCGTACGCCCATTGTACGATAGCGAGGCTTGTGTGTCAACGGTATAATTCCCCCTTCAGGTCCGTCCCCCTCGGCGGTCCACGCCCCCACGAAAGTTTCAGGCCGGCTTCACTTCAGATTCATCGGGCGGGCGGAGACTCCATGTGGACGGAGGAAGTGTTCGCTCCGTCCTACGAAAGGAGCTGATTACGTGGGAAAGATCAACAGGCTGTACGCGCTGGCCGGTGTCGTGGCAGTGCTCGCGCTGGCAGCGTCGGCGGTGACGATGACGGCGCGTGTCACGAGTGCCGGCGGGCAGGATGGCGACGACCAGGAGCAGCAGGTCGCGCCGGGGACGATCGATGACGGCGCGGAGTTGCTGCCGCAGGCCAGCATCACGCTCGACGCGGCGATCGCGGCGGCGAAGACGGGCGCAAGCGGCGACATCGGCGAGGTCGACCTTGAGGAGTACAACGGCACGCTGGTGTTCAACGTAGATGTTGGTGACGACGACGTGAAGGTCGATGCGCGGACGGGCGAAGTGCTGGCGATCGCGCGGGACTAGCAGAGCGCCCGGGATATCCGGGGCGGGTGAATAGCCCGCCCCTTCGACGTATGAGGAGGAGACGTTCATGAAGCTCATCCCGACAGCGGTCGCAGCGGCGCTGGTGATTGTCGGCGCGCTCACGCACGCGGCGGAGCCAGTCGGCGCGCAAACCCCGAACCCCGCCGACTATTCAACGACGATCACGCATCCGCTGTTCCCGTTGTCGTCGCTGGGTCCGAAGATCCTCGACGGCGAGGAGACCGACGCGGACACCGGTGAGACGATCAAGACGCGGCTGGAGTCGCGCGTGCTGCCACAGACGAAGATAGTCGCGGGCGTCGCTGTGGTCGTGCTTGAGGAGAAGGCGTACGCGGACGGCGAGCTGATCGAACTGGCGCTGGACTACTTCGCGCAGCACCGCGACGGCAGCGTGTACTACTTCGGCGAGCTGGTCGACAACTACGAGAACGGCGTGCTCAAGAACCACGACGGGCAGTGGCAAGCGGGCGACGGGCAGAACGTCGCTGGCATCATCATGCCGGCAGTGCTCACGGTTGGCGAGACGTACGCACAGGAGCACGCGCCGGGCGTGGCGGAAGACAAGGCGACCGTGATATCGGTCACGGAGAAGGTAACCGTGCCGACGGGGACGTACACCAACTGCCTGAAGACGCTCGACTTCAGCCCGCTGGCTCCGGGAGCAGACGAGTTCAAGTTCTACTGCCCGGGCGTGGGTCTGGCGAAGGAAGAAGGCGACGCATCCGTGCTGGAGCTGACGTCCGTGGGGCCGGCGCCGACCGCGCCGGCAGCGGCGGCCCCGACCGTCGCTGCGCCTGCCGCACCCGCGCCGCAGGTGACGGTGCCGCCAACCGGAGATGGAGGTGCGGCGCCGACCGGCAGCGTGCTGCCCGTCGCTGGAATCGTGGCCGCAGTGCTTGCGGGACTTGGGGGTGTGGTCGTCCTCGCTGGGCGCCGGACGCGCCGCTAGGGCACTGCATCGCGGGCGTAGTGTCTGAGATCGAAAGGGCCGCTCCGTTGAGCGGCCCTTTCGATGCGCTGCGTGGTTCGTGTGGCTACTTCGCGACCTTGATGACTTTCGTCTTTGCAATCTTGTCGTGCCACGCGTCGTGCTTCGGATCCCACAACACCCACAGGTAGCCGAGGCCCAGCGCGATGCCCGAAACGAAATAGCCGACGTAGCGCAGGATGGCAGCGCTGGGCTCAAGCAGTGCACCGTTCTCGGCGCTAACGACTTTCAGACCCATTACCATCTTGCCCGGCGTCTGCCCGGTCGTCGTCCAGAAGTAGTACGAATACGCGACTCCGATGACGATTCCGACCAACGAGGCGATCGCCTGGTTCGTCAACACCTGGATGATCACCTGCGGGATCACCAGGATCACGCCGTCGATGATGATTGCTACGAGCCGTGTGAAGAAATCGGCCGAAACGGTCTCGGCCGAGACTGGTCCATCTGACGTCCCTGCTTGCATGCGTCCTCCATCCTTGGCCGAAAGCGTGACGAGCGCGGCTCTCGGGGCTTCATATTCGACGGCAGGATACCAGTCTGTCCATCAGGGATTACCCGGAGCGGTAGCCTGACCGTCGACGACGCACGCAGAGAGAGCGCCCGCAGGCGCTCTCTCATCATCAGAAAAGGCGGGCGGACCGCGGCGCTACTCGTCGTTGCGGCGCGCCCGGGCCTGCATCGTGAACCCTGCACCGAGCATCACGACGGCCGCCACGAACGCCACGAGGGCGACCATGTCCGCCGAGTTGCCGGGGTGCTCCTGCGGGCCGTAGCCCGACACGGGGAGTCCGTCGGCGCCGAGTTCCTCTCCGTCTGGCGAGACGCCGGCGCCTTCCTCGTCTCCGAGGCCGTTGCCCGAGTCGTACGCCAGCGTCGGTTCGCCGCTGATGTCACTCCCATCGGGGTCGGCGCTGTCATCGATCACGTCGCCGCTGCTCTCCGGCGGCGCGCCGGGGATCGGCGTGCTCGTCGATGTCGGCACGGACGTATTGGTGGACGTTGGTGGCGGCGTGAGCGTCACGGTTGGCGTCCTCGTCGGGCTGTTCGTCGGCGTGTTGGTCGCGGCGACCGTGTTCGTGGCCGCCGGCGTATTCGTGGCCGCGCCGGGCGTGTTGGTTGAGGTCGGCGTATTCGTCGCGGCACCCGGTGTGTTCGTAGATGTCGGAGTGTTGGTCGCGGTCGGCGTGCTCGTTTCGGTCGGCGTGCTGGTCGATGTCGCCGTATTCGTCGGCGTGTTCGTGTTCGTCGGTGTCGCGGTCTGCGTCGCCGTCGGCGTGTCCAGCGGGCCGTTCGACACGGCTACCTTGTCGAAGTACACGCCGTCATCCTGGGCCGTCGCGTGCACGACCAGTTCGATCTTCATGCTCAGTTCGGTCGTGATGAAGTTGATGATGCCCGTGTAGGGCAGCCAGCCGCTGTTCGGGTTCAACGAACCCGAAGGGTGCGCGGCAGCCCCCACGGAGCAGGCGTTGTCGGTGTACACCGTCACGTCGATGCCGACGGTCTGCGTGCCAGCCGTCGCCTCCTTGTACACGGCCGCAATCTCGTAGTTGCCGGGACCCGAGGCGGTGATGTCGATGCACTGCGAGGCGATGGCGTCACCGGCGCCGCCCGAGGAACGGGTCACCGTGCCGGCGCCCGAGGCGGGGTTCAGGTCACCGTCTTCGGACGGGATCTGGACAATCGTCGAATTGGCCGCGGCGGTCCAGCCTGAGTTGTCGGTATCGAAGTTGCCGTTCGACACGAGATCCGGCGCCGCGCCCGCGTCGCCCGACGAGCCGATGAATACTGCCGTCAGCATCAGCGCCAGGGCGCCGAGCGAGACCACATACAGGTGCAGATGCTTCGTCATTCCGGCCGACCTCCCCTTGCTTCACAACAGCGCTCGCCCGCGTCCGCCGCCTCAGCGCGAAGCAGCGTGATCCGCAGGCGCAGACCCCTCACACAAGCATCGACCGGAGGGGGACGGATCCCTAGTGGTTTGCGCGTGCGATTCGGCGATGAGGGGCGAAGGAAGCGGATCCGCACCTCTGCCCTGTGCCCCCGCCGATTCTGCGGTCGGCCGCCTCGCGCCCACGGCGGGAGGGGAGGAGCGGCTCAGGGTAGGTGGGCGATAGTGAAGTCGAGACTCGCGGCATTCAGGGACAGGTCTGAAGACCCGTCCGTACGGGTTCGCCGAACGCGGCGGTGGCCTCGGCGGGCTAAGCTCCGCCGGCGAAGATGCGGCGGAGCATGCTGGCTACGTCTACGTCGGCGGCGCCGCCCGTGCTAATGTCGCGGGCTTCGAAGGTCCGCACGGTGAGCACGACGAACATCGCCGCGATGCCGAGCAGCAACCCGACGTGCCACCATGCGATCCCGTAGACGAGGGGTTCGCCGGCGCCGTAGTAGTAGAAGGGCGTCGCGTAACGCAGGTTGCGCAACGAATCGACGCCGTTGGCGAGCGTGCTGACGAAGTACGCGGCCGTCGCCAGGCCGATCACCATGCCCGCCGCGACGGCGCGGCTCGGCGCGACGGCGCCTGACCAGAGCGACAGAGCGAAAAAGAGCAGCGTGATCGGCAGCATGTTCGCCGACGCAATCGCGGCGTCCGACAGTGAGACCTCAATCCCGATGAACGGGATCGCTAGCGCGAATCCTAGCCAACCGATCGCGATGATCGCGGCGGATCCGACAACGGCTGCCGCCGTCTTCTGCACGATGACGGCGCGCCGTGCGATCGGCTGCGCCAGGAGCAGATCCATCGTGCCGTTGCTCTCTTCGCCGGCAATGGCGCCGGTGCCCTGCAGCACCGCGTACACGATCAGCAGGATGTCGACCCAGCCGAAGTAGCGCGCGCTGAGGTATCCGGCCGGGGTGGCGATGCTCAGATCCGTCCCGAGGAACGCCTTCACTGCGTCCGGCAGTACGAAGTTCTGCAGCGTGTCGCGCACGCTGGGCCAGAGGAAGACGGCCGTCGACGACATGATCGCCAGCGCCAGCCCGAAGCCCAGCACCTGCCAGCGCTGGTCGCGCAGCGACTTCGCGAAGACGCTAGCTCGCGGCATGCTGTTGCTCCTGTCCTGACTCGACATCGCCGCCGCCGTGCTCCGAGTAGAACGCCAGAAACACGTCTTCCAGGTTTGGCTGCTCGGTCCGCAGATCGACGATTTCGTAGCGCGCGATCGCCTTGATCACGGCATCGATGCTGTCGCTCGCCTGTACGCGCACGGTGTTTCCGTCGCGATGCAGCTCCTGCACGCCCGGCAGCGCGAATAGTCCGACGGGAGGTGGCGCTGCGAACGTCACCTGCACGACGTGCACGGACCTGCCTTTGAGGCGCGCAACATCTTCAACAGCGACGATGCGTCCGGCGCGGATGATCGCCACGCTGTGGCTGAGCCGCTCCACCTCCGGCAGGACGTGCGATGAGAAGAAGACGGTCCGTCCATCGGCCACAACTTCCTCAAGGATGCGCGCCACTTCCTCTTGCACCAGCGGGTCGAGGCCGCTCGTCGGCTCGTCGAGGATCAGCAGCTCCGGCCGGTGCATGAGCGCCTGGATGAAGCCCAGCTTCTGTCGATTGCCCTTCGATAGGGCGCGGATGTGTTTCGCCGAGTCCAGCCCCAACCGTTCGATCAGCGAGTGGCGGTAGGCGGGATCGCGTCGTTCGGGCCGGAATGCATCGATGAAGTCGAGGAACTGGTCGCCGCGCATTCCCTCGTACATCCGGAGATCGCCGGGTAGATATCCGACGCGCTTCCGGACGTCGATCGTCTCGCGGTGGCAGTCCATGCCCAGCACGCGCGCCGACCCTGCGTTCGGCCGGATCAGATCGAGAAGCACTCGGATGGCCGTCGTCTTGCCGGCGCCGTTCGGGCCCAGGAAGCCGAAAATCTGCCCGCGCTCGACGGTGAGGTCGATGCCAGCAAGCGCGCGTGTCTGCCCGTAGTCCTTCACCACCCCCGCGAACTCGATAGCTGCTTCGCCCACAACGCCTCCGCCCGACACTATATGCCACCGTTCCGCGCGGATGACCTATTCCGTGCGGGGAGAGGCGTGACTAGACTGTGGGTACCGAACGCATCATCAACTGGATAGAAGGAGTCGAACATGAAGCGGCATATCCTCACCTCTGTGCTGTCCCGCGGGCTGCGGAGCTTGGACCGGGTCTCGGCACCGGCCGTGGCCGAGGCGCACTGCGACGTACCCTGCGGCATCTACGATCCGCACCTGATGCAGATCGCCGCCTTGACCGTAGTCCGGATGCACCAGCTGATCGACGCGCTGGAGCGGGCCGGGGCGGACGCGCCGGTCGAGGCGCGCAACAAGACCGCCAACTCGATGGTGCGCTACATCGCTGCGAAGGAGGAGCACTCCGAGGTCGTCAAGCGCGAAGTGCGCATCATCTGGGGTGACTACTTCAAGCCGGAGCACCTCGAGAAGTACCCGGACCTCAACGACGTAGCCTGGGGCCTCCTCAAGCTCGCTGGGAAGACCAAGCAAGAGATCAACATGCAGTTCGCGCAGGACTTGCTGATGCAGACGCAGAAGTTCGCCGAGATCTTCTGGGACACGAAGGGCGTGAAGACGAAGCGCGTGCCTTCGAACCAGGGCGCGGCCGGTGGTGAACTGGTCGTTCCGGCGTAGATAGCGGACGAAGATCTGGCGATGGCAACCGACGCACGGCGCATGCGACGCGCGATCTCCGCAGTGGTGATCGCCGCCGCTGCCGTGCGTCTGTTGCGCGCCATCGGCTCGCCGCCGGTGTCGCGGTACATCGTCGAGGGGTCGAGCATGGAACCCGCGTTTCGTACGGGCGACCGGGTGCTCGTGAACCGGCTGGCGTATCGGCGGCGTGAACCGCGCGCGGGCGAGGTTGTGGTGCTGTACGATCCCGAGCGGCGCGGGCATGTGCTGTTGAAGCGCGTCGCGGACGCGCCCGGCGGGACTGCGCTGGAATCGTCGCGGGTGTACGTGCTGGGAGACAATTTCGCGGAGAGCCGGGACTCGCGGAGTTTCGGCTACGTCGGTCGTGACGCCATCATCGGGCGGGCATGGATGCGGTACTAGCCCGCAATGGAGGGACGCAATGAAGGATCTACGCGGGACCAATGCGATCGTCACGGGCGCTTCGCGGGGGATCGGGCCGTATATCGCGAAGACGCTAGCGCGTGAGGGCGTGAACCTCGCTCTTGCGGCGCGGTCGGCCGACAAGCTCGAGGAGACGCGGAAGGCGTGCGAGGCGCTGGGTGTGAAGGCGATCGCCGTTGCGACCGACGTGACGTCGATGGATGCGCTGCGAAACCTCGTGGCAGCGACGGAGCGCGACCTCGGACAGATCGACATCCTGGTGAACAACGCGGGAATCGAGACGACGGGGCCGCTCGTTGACGTGACGTTCGAGCAGGTCGACCAGTTGCTGACGACGAACCTGAACGCGCCGATCTGGCTGTCGAAGATGGTGCTGCCCGGCATGCTCGCGCGGAAGCGCGGCGCGATCGTGCACGTGTCTTCGATGGCCGGCAAGTCCGGCGCGCCATTCAACTCAACGTACTCCGCGAGCAAGTTCGGGCTCAACGGGTTCTGCGAGGCCGTGAACTTCGAGCTGGACGGCACTGGCGTGCACATGGCGGACGTTTGCCCCGGGTTCGTGAGCGAAGCCGGCATGTGGGCGGCTCGCGGCGGTACGGCGCCGAAGATGATGCGCGAAGTATCGCCGCAGAAGGTGGCAGACGCCGTGCTGAAGGCGGTGCTCGGCGCGCGCGAGGTGCTCGTCACGCCCATGCCGATCCGTCCGCTGCTGTCGATCGGCCAACTGGCGCCGGGCCTGCAGCGAACGCTGATCAAGCGCATGGGGATCGTGACCGCGATGAAGGACAGTCCTGCACCCGTCAAGGACTGACGCCCCTCCGGATTCCGCGCAGTCTGAAGCTGCGCGGGTACGTTGCCATTCGTACGCCCGGAGCGCCGGCGTGTAGGTTCCGCGCGCGGTCTTGACGGGTTGCTACTGCGTGGTTGTAGGCCGCGATACAATTGGCCTTGCACACGAGATCCCACTACCCCACAGGAGATTGATGGAAGGCCACGGCTACCGCCGCACGACGCTCGAAAACGGGCTCCGGATCGTTACCGAGACGATGCCCAGCGCGCGCTCGGTGGCCGCGAGCGTGTACGTCGGCGCGGGGTCTCGCTACGAGACGACGGAGCAGGCGGGGATGTCGCACCTGCTGGAACACCTGCTGTTCAAGGGCACGGCGAAGCGACCGACACCGCAGGAGATCTCGGAGCCCATCGAAGGTGTCGGCGGTGTGATGAACGCCGGGACCGACCGAGAGCTGACTGTCTACTACGCGAAAGTTGCGCGGCCGCACTTCGACCGGGCTCTGGACGTGCTGACTGACATGGTGCGTAATCCGCTGATGGCGAACGAGGAGCTCGAGAAGGAGCGCAAAGTCGTCATCGAGGAGATCGCCTCGACGAGCGACTCGCCCGCGCAGTTGGTGGACGTGCTGCTGGACGAAACGATGTGGCCGGGCCAGGCGCTGGGGCGCGATGTGGCAGGCACCGAAGAATCGGTGACGGCACTGACGCGCGAGGGCACGGTGGCGTACATGAAGCGCCAATACGTGCCGAACAACATCGTTATCGCCGTTGCCGGAGCGATCGAGCACGACGCCGTCGTCGGCGCGATCGAAAGCCAGCTAGGTGACTGGAAGCGCGGTAAGCCTTCGGATTGGTTCCGCGCCGAGAACGGCCAGCACACGCCCCGGATCGCGGTGAAGTACAAGAAGACGGAGCAGGCGCATATCGAGATCGCAGTGCGCGCAGTATCGAGCAAGGATCCCGACCGGTTCGCGCTGGATCTGATCAGCGTGATCCTGGGCGAGGGGATGAGCAGCAGGCTGTTTCTGGAGCTGCGCGAGAAGCGCGCGCTCTGCTACGACGTCCACAGCTACGCCAGCCACTACCTCGACACGGGATCGTTCGCCGTCTACGCCGCTGTCGACCCGAAGAAGACCACCGAAGCCGTGCAGGCGCTGATCGAAGAGCTGAGCCGGATGCGGATCGGCGGCGTCAGCGACGATGAGCTGCGGAAGGCGAAAGAGCTCTCGAAGGGACGCCTGCTGCTACGCATGGAGGACACGCGAAGTGTCTCGGGCTGGCTGGGCGGGCAAGAGATGCTGAACGGCGAGATCAAGACCCCCGACGAAGTCGTGGCGCTGGTCGAAGCCGTGACGATGGACGACATGCGGCGCGTTGCGGAGAAGGTGCTCCACGAGAGTCGCCTCTCGATGGCGCTCGTCGGCCCGTTCCGGAGCGAGAAGCGCTTTGGGTCGCTGCTGCGGCTGTAGCGGTCAGTAGTCGAGGCACAAAACGTGTGGCATAGCCGTCCTCGGCTGTGCGTCCGGCAAAGCCGGACCGAACCGTACACCACCCGTTGATCGGCATCCCACCATTGCCTTCTTCAGCAACCTGTTGGCGGGCACTCTCGCTCACAACATCTCCACTTCTTCCACGATCATCAGGTGGGTCTTCGCCGTGAAGTTCGGCGCATCTGCGGCCGCAGCCGCGGACTCCGGCGACGCGAAGGCGGCCTGCATCGCCGCGGTGTCATCGAACCACATCTCCGCAACGCCGTCGAACGGGGCTCCGTCTGAGGTCGTGTGGTTCTGCACATACTTGCGGACACCGGGCATCATCGCGCCGAGCGGGCCGTGCACTTCGCGCCAGTAGCGGCGAAATTCGTCGCGGGTGAGGTCGGCGCGTTTGGTGAGGAAGACGATGAGTTTGGTCATGGGTGCTGGTTCTCCCTGAGGGTCCGTTCTTTGGCCATCGTAACGCGCAGGACGGGTTTGCATCGAGGTCGGCTCCCGGTGCCTCCTTCGCACTTCCCCACGATTCCCACTACCCTTCCCCACGATGACGCCTGAGCAGATCGCGGAACGTGAGCGGCAGTTACGGGGGAGCTGGTGGCGGCGGCGGATGCTGTCGGTGCCGGGGCAGATGCTCTCCAATACGCCCGTGTACTCGCTGACGCGCGAGATGCTGATGCAGGCGGACCACCGCGTGCTGGAGATTGGCTGCGCGACGGGGAGCCGGCTGCTGCTGTTCGACCAGAAGCTGCGGTTCCAGCACACGCCTGTGGCGGGTGTGGAGCCGTCCGCGATGCTGGCTCGTCAGGCGGGGCGGGCGTTCCGCGATGCGGGGCGGCCGATGAGCGCGGTGCTGGCCGACCCGGGCTCGCTGCCCTTCGCGGACGGCGCGTTCGATGTGGTGTTCTGCGACGACCTGCTGCGGTTCCTCGATGTGCGCGGCGCCCAGGCAGCACTGCGCGAGGCGGCGCGGGTGCTGCGGCCGGGCTCGCTGCTGCTGGCGTGGGAGCTGGCGCCGCCGGGGGGACAGCTACGGTGGTGGCAGCGATTCTGGTTGCGCGGATACCGGGGGCGCATCGCCAGCGAGGCGAGCTTGATGTCGCTCGCCGAGCGGAGCGGCTTCGATTACACGCGGCCCGCTGAGTTGCGCCCGTACTTCTGGCCCCCTGTGCCGCGCGCGTCATTCATCGCCGGCGTGCTGCCGCCGGGCTGGCGGCGTGACGGCGACAACATCTTCCCGCCGGAGTGACCGCTGACGGGAAACCGCAGATTTCACGGATTGCGCAGATTGAGTCGGGCCGGGCCGTCGCATGGGGACGTAGCGCTGTAGCGTACTCTGTGATCCGGAATGAGCGCAGTTGCTCTAGCTCTGCGCTTCGGGAGGCCATCATGCGTCTCGGCGACCCGTGCCCTTACTGCGCTACACCCTTTGAGCCAAAGCGCCCCGGGATCGCCTGGGGTTGTGGTTGGGGGCTCGTGTCCACAGCACTGACTCTCTTCGACTCCGTGATCACCGGTGGCGGCTCGAGCCACGGTGTCCCGAGCGGTGAGTACAACGACGGACGGCTTCGAGAGCAGAAGTGCCGAGGCTGCGGAAGGACGCTCGTCGCCAAGTACTAGACCGGGCGTCACGGACAAGGGCACGCCACCGCGTGCCCCTACCTCGTGGTGTAGAGGGCGTGCTCGCGGATGTAGCGCTCGACGGCGACGGCGACCAGTGCGGTGATGCTGTCGCCGGCGGCGGCGCGGGTGCGGATGTCGGTGGATGAGACGTCGATGGGCGGCATTCGGAAGCGCTGGATGCGGTTGGCGATGCCGGGGATCGGTGGCTCAAGCGCGTCTGCGGCGTCATCGCGGGGGGCTACGGCGAGGATGGCGTGCTGGACGATGCGCTCCGGTTCGTGCCAGTTCGGCAGATCCGCTAGGGCGTCGGCGCCAATGATGAAATAGAACTCGTCGTCGAGGCGCTCCGCCGCAAGTTGTTCGAGCGTGTCGGCCGTGTAGGTGGGGCCGTCGCGTCGCAACTCAACGTCGCTGATGCCGAAGGCTTCGATGCCGGCGATGGCGAGCTTTAGCATCGCCACGCGGTGCTCAGCGGGTGTGATGGTGCGGTGCGCCTTTCGCCAGGGCTCGCCGGCCGGGATGAAGAGCACGAGGTCGAGCGCCAGTTGCTCACGCGCGTGCTCGGCCAGCGCGAGGTGGCCGTTGTGGACGGGGTCGAAGGTGCCACCGAGGACGCCTACTCTCACTGTCGTTCACCACAGAGGCACAGAGGCACAGCGGGTTGGTTGGAGAGGGGGCCATCTGCGGCGGGGCGGGTCATTCTTCCCACTTCAGCTCGATGTCGCCGAAGCGGACGGGGTCGCCTTCGCGGGCACCGGCGCGGCGGAGAGCGTTGACGACGCCCATGCGGCCGAGACGGCGCATCACCTCCGCACGGGACTCGTCCGACTGCAGGGCGAGCATTTCGACCAGTACGACGGGCTGGTCGCCTACAACCCGATAGGCGCCGTTCTCGCGCTCGACGGTGAAGCGGGGTCCGACCTGCTGCGGCCGCAGCGTGGTCATCTCCTCATCCGGGGTGGGCACGGGCTCCAGTTCGCGGATGCGCTCGAGCATCTCGAAGACACGCTTCACCAGATCGGGCGTGCCCTGACGCGCGGCGGCCGAGATGAAGGCGCAGGGACGGCCGAGTTGAACCGCGAGCGCTTGAAGCTCCTCGCGACGCGCCTCGGCTTCCGGGATGTCCATCTTGTTGAAGGCGATGAACTGCGGCCGGGTGCTCAGGTCGTCGATGTACGAGGCGAGCTCGTTGTCGATGACGGCGATGTCATGAGCGGGATCGGGTTGCGAGGCATCGACGACGTGGATGAGCAGGCGGGTGCGCTCGACGTGGCGGAGGAACTCGAGGCCGAGCCCGGCGCCGGTGTGCGCGCCTTCGATGAGGCCGGGGATGTCCGCCATGACATACGACTCGTAGCCGACCTCCACGACGCCGAGGTTGGGCTCAAGGGTGGTGAACGGGTAGTCGGCGATCTTCGGGGTGGCCCGTGAGACCGCGGCAAGCAGCGTCGACTTTCCGGCGTTCGGCAGGCCGACGAGCCCGACGTCCGAAATGAGCTTGAGGTCCAGCGCGAGGCGGAGCGTTTCGCCGCGCTGCCCTGTTTCGGACATGTGCGGCGCCTGGTTGCTGGGCGAGGCGAAGTGCTGGTTGCCACGTCCGCCGCGGCCGCCCTTTGCAATCACGAGGCGCGCGCCCGGCTCGACGAGGTCGCCGATCACGTCGCCGGTTCCGGCGTTTCGCACGATGGTGCCGGTGGGTACGGACAGTTCGAGGTCCGCGCCGTTGCGCCCGTGCTTCTTGTTCGATGCGCCGTTGCCGCCACGAGCCGCCTTGTACAGCTTCTGATATCGGAAGGCGCCGAGGCCGTTCACGGCTTCATCAGCGATGAGAATGATGTCGCCGCCGCGGCCGCCGTCGCCGCCATCCGGCCCTCCGCGCGGCACGAACTTCTCCCGGTGGAAGGCGATGAGCCCGTGCCCACCGTCCCCCGCCGTAGCTTGGATGGTTACTCGATCAATCAAAGAATTGGCTTTCTCTCGGGAATCTAATCATCTTCATTATAGGGGGGTGGAGAGCGTGGGATCGGGGGGATTTGAATCTAACAAGGAGAGCTCTGTCCGTTAGATTATTTACATATGTTAAGGAGACAGCTCAGATATCGTTGACTCCGTGGGGTAGAATGTCCCGGTGCCTAACAGGTGCGCAGCAAATCGCGCACGGTGTCTTCGTAGTGTGGCAGATGGGTGGACGGCGAGGGATGTACCGCCGGAAGTAGGAGGCAGGGAGCATTAGGGGCACGCTCAGCCCGCGCTCGTTCCAGGACAAGAGAGCGCGATTCAACAACGGTAAGTCAGTACTCCACTTCGGTCATGGACGTGCCCGGAGCAAGCACAGGCCATATACCCACGGCCTCGTGCTCGTGATCATCTTTCTGGCAGTAGGCTTCGCGACTATTACGGGCGGTACGTTCCGCACGGACTCGCGCGCCTTCGCCGCGCCGATCACCGGACTGACCTTGCCGGGAGTGAGCTCCAGCATTCCGACCACAGACCAGTCCGTCCTCCGGCCGCCCGCGATCAACAAGACGCTGCGCGCTGACGTGCCCGTAGCGGCGCAGCACAACGAGGTAGCGCAGCAGTTGGCGGCGATCAATGCGACGCCGACTTCGGAGCCTCCGCCACCGGCCGAGGATGCCGTCGTGCGGGCCGCGAACGTCGCGCCCCCTCCGCCCGAGAAGCCTTACACGGTCTACGAGGTGCAGGACGGCGACACCATAAGCTCGATCGCGGCGCGGACGGGTCTCACCACGGCGACCATCATCGACAACAACGCTGAGATCCAGGACACCGACTTCCTCAGGCTGGGGCAGTCGCTCATCATCCCGGCCGGGGATGGCGTCGTGCACGAGATTCGCTACGGCGAGACCCTGAGCGACGTCGCCTCACGCTTTGGCGTGGAGGTGGCGGCAATCACCGACTTCCCGGCAAACGCGATCGCCACGGCGGACGACATCCAGGAAGCACAGTACGTCTTCGTGCCGGGTGGAACGCAGCCTGCTGCGGCGCCCGTGGCCAGCATCTTGCCTTCGCCCGACGTCTCGGGAGACGAGCCGGATTCGTCGGGAAGCGCGGGTATCGTCGCGGGAGGCGAAAGCTCGAGCAGTGGGCTTATCTGGCCAGTTCAGGGACCGGTCTCCAGCCCCTACGGCCCGTCGCACCCGCTGGGCCTGGATATCGATGGCTTCAACCTGGGCGGTGCGCCCGTTGGCGCCGCAACGAGCGGAACGGTGGTCTTCGCCGGCGGTAACGCATGCTGCTCGTACGGCCTGTACGTGGTGGTGATGAGCCCCGGTGGCATCGAGACGCTGTATGCGCACCTCAGCTCGATCGTTGTGTCGCAGGGGCAGACGGTATCGCAGGGCGAGCAAGTCGGCGTCATGGGCTCGACCGGCTACTCGACAGGCACCCACCTGCACTTCGAGGTGATCGATAACGGCGTGCGGCAGAACCCGGCGGAGTACTTGCCGTAGGTCCCCGCCGAAAGAGAAATGATGAGAAAGGCCCGGACGCGTCCGGGCCTTTCTTTGCGTCAGCCGACAGGTGCACATCTGCGTCAGCCGCCAGCGAGGAGGGATTGCAGGTGCAGGCGATCTTCGGGCCGGAGCGTGCTGGTGATGCGCGCCGCGTCGTTGGGGCGGCGGCCCCAGATGAAGAGCAGCCGCGCGGCTGCGTCGGTCTCGATGGCGGGGCTACGGTCGTCCGGCTCCAGCGCGACGAGCGCCCCGGTATCCCTGTGGCTCACCACGACGTCCGGCTGCCCGGTCGCGCGAAGACGCGCGGAGAATGGAGACGCCGGCGCCGCACCGGCGCAGCCGCGTGAGAGCAGCAGCGGGCCGAGCAGGATGACGGCGTGCTGGGTCATCTCGGGCTGCGAGAGCAGCTGCCAGCTCACTTCGTCGTCGCCAACCATATCCCACCGATGGATGGCGCACTCGCTGCGGGAGTGCATGGCGAAGGTGGCCGCTTTCATCGGCATGTTCGTGAACGGAATGACGGCCTCGGGCTCGTTCGAGAATACGGCGCCCATCGCTGACGCCATGCGGGCGCTGGCAGCGAACAATTGCCGGCGCAGGGCAGGGTCGTCGATGGCGCGGTACGGCGCCTCGCGTTCTTCCCAGCCGCGCGTGGCGGGAACAGGCAGTCCCTCGCCGTAGGCCTCGAAGAGGCGTGCGATCTCGTCGGCGCCGGCGGCCATATGCGCGGTGATCTCGTGGACGGTCCAGCCGGCGCAGGCCGTGGCAGCCGTCGGCGGTAGTCCGTCGAGCGCTTCGAGGAACGCCTGGGTCTCGTTGATCTGCACGCTCTGCGTCATGTTCCCGCCTCCAATTTCGTGTGTCGGCCACGCGCTCGCGTGGGCTATGGACGACGATACGGCGCCCGCTGAGGCGCCGGCTATCCGATTCTTGCGGCCAAAACGGTCGAACGGTCCAGAGCGGCGGGGTCGCATGGCACTATCGGGGCCGCGGCGGGTGTGCGTACTATGGCTGTCAGCTTGAGTAATGGAGGCACGATCCCATGGCAACCTATGGCGCGACGTTCGATATTGACCGGCCGGAGCGGTACGACCGCACGCAGATCGCGATCCGACTGCTAATCCTCATCGTGCTCTCGATCCTCGCTGGATCAATGGGGTGGGTACATGGACTGTTGTACCTGGGGCTTCCCGTTGTCGCGGCGATCCTGATCTCGCAGAAGGGCGCGAAACAGTTTCACGCTGAGTCCGGACAGAACATCACGATGTGGTTGCGATACGCGATCGCGTTCTACGCGTACATGGGTTTGCTCACAGACAGACTGCCCAACGAAGATCCGCGCCAGACCATGCGGTTCAACGTTGCCCCGAACGGCGAGCCCACGCCGGGCAACGTGCTGTTGCGGATCATCACCGCCATTCCCCACGCGATCGTCCTGGCGATCCTCGGCATCGTGGCGGTCGTTCTCGGCATCATTGCAGCGATTAGCATCCTGGTAGGCGAGTCGATGCCGGAGGGGATCTTCAACTTCCTGCGGGGCTACGTGCGCTGGCAGGCGCGCGTCTATGCGTACATGGCGGGGCTGGTGCAGGAGTATCCGCCGTTCGCGCTAGATACGGGGCCGGAGTCCGCGGCCGTGCCGCAACTGCCGGCGGGCGAGTCACAGTCGCCGTAGCGCTGGCCTGGCCGGTGATCAGCGTGGCGCTGTAGCAAGCAGCGCCAGCGCTTCGCGCTCGACCACCCGATACACCTCGGCGAGCGGGAGGCCGCGTGCTTTGGCGATGCGGCGGCATGCTTCGTACTCGGGCGCGATGCGGGGTGGCTCGTGGGGCAGGCGCTTCACTTTCACGGCGGCGGGGCCGAGGGTCGATTCGAACTCGAAGATCTCACGCTGAGCTTCATGGCGCGAGACGGGCGTGACGCGCACGCCCAGTGTTGAGGTCTCGCGCAGTAGGATGGCGGCGATGGCGTCCTCCCGGTCGGCGCTGCATAGCACCGAGAGCATCGTGCCGGGGCGGTTCTTCTTCATCTGGATCGGCTGGAACCAGACGTCCGCGGCGCCCGCCTCGAAGAGGCGCTCCTGCACGTAGCCGTAGATCTCCGGGTTCATATCGTCGATGTTCGTCTCCACTAGCAGCATGGCGGGCCGTGCGGGCGCGATCGCTTCGCCGATCCAGATGCGCAACGCGTTCGGCCAGCCCTCCGGGTCGCGGCCACCGGCGCCGTAGCCGACGGCGGCGACGTGCATCGGCGGACGCTCGAACGTTGCGAGCACGGTGGCGAGCGCAGCGCCGGTGGGAGTCACCATTTCCATCGCGCGGTCGCCGGTCGATGCGGCGAGCGGCGCGCCGGCCATGGCGATCAACTCCAATGTCGCCGGAGCGGGCACGGGCAAAACGCCATGCGCGGAGCGAGCGGTGCCCCCCCCTGCGGGGAACGCGGAGCAGTACAACTGCTCAATGCCCAACAGCCGCAGTCCGATGACGCCGCCGACGACATCAATAATCGCGTCGAGAGCGCCGACCTCGTGGAAGTCGATAGCCTCGCGCGCGACGCCGTGCACACGGGCCTCGGCGTCGGCGAGGCGCTCGAAGACCGCCGTGGCGCGCTGCTTGTCGCTGGGGTCCAGAGACGATGCTGTGATGAGCGCGAGGATATCGGGCAGTTTGCGATGCGGCTGCGGCGCCTCTGCCAGCTCGACGTGGGCTTTCGTGGCAGCGATGCCGGAACGGGAGACGGGCTCTGCTCGCAGCGTCCAGCCTTCGACGCCCAGACGCTCCAACTCGGCGGAGAGAGCGCTCACGTCGAGGCCGGCGTCGAGTAGCGCACCGAGCAGCATGTCGCCGCTGATGCCCGCGAAGCAGTCGAGATAGGCGATCCGGGTCACGCGCGTCCTCCGGCCACCATCGTACCGTGCCGCTCGCCAGCGTCGGCCGTGCCCGTCAATGGCGGTTGCCGTACGATGGCGGCATGAGGCACACAATCAACGATATGGACGCGCGACGGCTCCTCGGCGGCTCACCGGTGACGCTGGTCTCGACTGCATGGCGTGGCGCGCAGAACGTCATGCCGGCGGCTTTCGTGACGCCGCTGAGCATTGACCCGCCGCTGATTGGCGTTGCGGTGCACCCGGCGCGGCACACGCACGACATGATCAAGTTCAGCGAGGAGTTCGCGCTGAACATCCCGACGCGCGAACTGCTGCACCACGTGCAGTACCTGGGGAGCGTGACGGGCACGGAGCTGAACAAGCTGGAGTTGACGAAGCTGCCGACGTTTCGGGCGCGTCGCATCGAAGCGCCGCTGCTGGAGGGATGTGTCGGCTGGATCGAGTGCGGCGTGCACGACGCCTACCGGACGGGCGACCACACGCTGTTCGTTGGCAAGGTCGTGGCGGTTCAGGCGGAGAAGGATGCGTTCGACGAGACGTGGCTGCTAGCTGACCCGGAAGAGCGTCCGCTGCACTACCTGGGCATCAACCGCTACGCGATCCTCGGTGATGTGCTTGAGGCGCGGATCCCGGCGGCGGCCGATATCAAGCGCGATGTCGAGGCGGGCGCGGCCGAGCTCATCGACGAAGAGGAAGCCGCCGAACGCCGCGAGCGTGAGGGGCAGGACGAGGACCGCAAACGGCGCGGTTAGCCTGCGCTCTTCGTCAATGGCTCGACGACGGCCCCAACAGCCAGATCGCTCAGCGTCACCGCTGCCGCTCGTGCGGAGAGTCCGCTGCGCGCGTGGAGCTGATCGAAGGAGTGGAAGCTCGTGAGCATCCACAGCACGTCGACGGCGTGCTTCTGCGTGACGCCGCTCCGCAGCCGCCCCTGATTGTGCAGGCGCTTTACGAGCGCCCGGAGCAGTTCCCTGCGGCGAGTGTCGAACTGCTCATTAATGACGCGGCTGCTGTCCGGATCAATGGCGGCCAGTCCGAACAGGTTCCTGTGCAGCGCGGCCTCCGCGGACCAGAACAGTGCAACCTCCCGAGTGCCGCTTGCCGAGGCGATAGGTCCGTGGGCTCATTCGCTGCTCCGCTGTCCAGGTGGCCGCGTCGGTGCCCGCGCGGAAACGTGCCGATGACGTGTTGCTGCGAACACGGAGAGAGGCCGGACGCCCCGCTCTCGTCCGGCCCCTCGACCACTCGACGCGCTTACGCACGCCGGTTGGTTTCAGATGACTCAGGACCAGATCGTACGCCCCGGAGGTTAAGCGGCGATTATCGCGGGTTAACAGTGTCCCGCCGCAGACTACCGACGACGATCACGCGGGCGTGAAGCGGACGGGCATGTGCTTGATGCCGTTGATGAAGTTCGAGCGGAGGCGCTGGACGGGGCCAGCCAGTTGGATATCCGGCAGGCGCCGCAACAACTCTTCGAACATGCAGCGGATCTCCAGCCGGGCGAGGCTGGCTCCGAGGCAGAAGTGTGGGCCACCGCCGCCGAACGCCATATGGGCGTTCGGGGAGCGCCCGACATCGAACGCCTGGCCGTCGTCGAAGATTGCTTCGTCGCGGTTGCCGGAGGGGTAGTACATGGCGACCTTGTCGCCTTCGCGCATCTGCTGACCCGCCACTTCGACATCGCGCGAGAGCGTGCGCCGGAAGTAGATGAGGGGCGAGACGTAGCGGAGGAACTCCTCCACTGCGGTAGACATCAGCGCCGGGTCGGCGATAAGACGATCGCGCTGCTCGGGATGCTCGATCAGGGCGAGCATCGCGCCGGAGATCAGGTTGCGGGTCGTTTCGTTACCGGCGACGGCGAGCAGGATAAAGAAGCCGTCGAAGTCTGCCTCGGCCAGCAAGTCGCCATCGATCTCCGTGCCCATGAGAATGCTGATGATGTCTGCCTTGGGGCGCGCTTTCCGTTCTGCTGCGAGCCCGTGGGCATACATGAACATCTCGGTGGCGGCGACGCGCCCGTCCTCAGGCGACGTGTGATACTCCGGGTCGTCGAAGCCGATCAGGCGGTTGCTCCAGTCGAAGACCTTCGCGTGGTCCTCCTCCGGCACGCCCAGCATCTCGCAGATGACTGCCAGCGGCAGTCGCGCGGCGATGTCCGTCACGAAGTCGCACGAGCCACGTCTCGCGATGTCGTCGACGATGCGCTTTGTGATCGCGCGCACGTGCGGCTCCGTCTGCGCGACGATCTTGGGTGTGAAGCCGGTAGCCACGAGCCGGCGGTACTTCGTGTGCTTGGGCGGGTCCATGTTGATGAGGATGGTCCGCAGGAGGGTCATCGCGTCTTCCGGCATGTCCTCGATGTTCGTGCCGCCACGCTCGGACGAGAACAAGCTGTTGTCGCCGGAGATGGTGACGATGTCCTTGTAGCGCGTGAGCGCCCAGTAGCCGGTGCCGTTCGGCTCGGGCTGCCACGTGATCGGCTCGTGCTTGCGCAGTGACGTAAAGGTCGCATGCGGCATCGACTGCGCATACGTGTCCGCGCTGTAGAGATCGACGCGGGTTTCGGTGGTCATGCCGTGCCTCCATATGCATTCGATTGTGTACCGAGGAGTTGACTGACTGCGGTGCGCAGAAATCGACGTTGCCGCGCGACGGCCGCCGGCGCCCGCAGATCTTCGTTCAGCACTGCTTCCAGTAGCGGTGCGTCCGCGAAGTATCCGAAGATCAGGTGATACAGCCCGGCGACGACGTGCGGCACATCCGCTTCGTCCCACGGGCCGCCCGTTTGCCGCAGCGTCTGCACGCCGAGGAGGTAAAGCGGCTCGACGATCGGTCGCACGACGCCCTGCACGAAGGAGCTGTCGTCGAGGCCCGCGCGCTGGATCAGGCGCGCAAGGTGCGGATGCTCGACGAGGTAATCGAGCACGCGATCGAGTTCGCGCGCGGCGGCCGCGCCGTCGGTTGGCGCTGGCTCGGCGCGTTCTGTGGTAAGGCTCTCGATGATGGCGTTGACGCCGCGCTTCAGGGCCGCCTCGTATATCTGTTGCTTCCCAGGAAAGTGGTAGTAGAGGCTCGCCTGGTTCTTCAGGCCAGCGTCAGCCGCGATCTCCCGCACCGACACACCGGCGAAGCCGTGTTCGGCGAACCGCCGCTCAGCGGCGTCCAGGATGGCTTCGCGCGTCGACGACAGGTCGGCGGGAGGCACGGCGGAAGGGGCGAGTACGGCCATGGACCGCACTGTAGCCAAACAAACGTTTGTTTGGCAAGCCAACCCCGACCGTCAGTGTCTGCTGGGTGGCTGGCCAGTTCGCTGAGCGTGGTCGTCGACGCGCGGCGAATCAAACCTCGATGGGTTCGACGCCGTGGGTCTTGCGGGGATCGGGGAGCGGCTCAGCGCCGCCCTGCGGGCCGAGGAGTTGGATGCCGGCGGCGCGGAGTGCCGGGCAGGCGTCGGCGTCCGGGAGGTGGAGTTCGATGCGGTCGTTGTCGCGCGTGTGGACGAAGAGGCGGATGTGGTCCGCGCCCGGGTAGTCGGCGAGAAGATCAACGAGGCCGTCGAGACGTGCGCGGTCCTGGTCGTCGTTGTCGGATTCGTGCAGGAAGAATCGGAGCGCGGCGCGACGCGCGGGTGGGCGTGAAGCACCGTTCGCCGGTGCAGCGACCAGTGCGTCGTCCGGTGTCGCGGCGGGGCGAGACGGTGCGCGATCCAGCACCGCGGTGTCGGAGGAGGGCGTACCGCTTGTAGCACGGGTACTCGGACCGTTTGGCAACGTGTTGGTGGCAGGGCCGGCAGTGAGCGGGGCGAGCCCCGCCCCGACGCGATCGGTCTTCGAAGATGCTGGAGCGGTAGGGGGTGCGGGCACGCCACCGCGTGCCGCTACGCGAGGAGCAGGCGCTTCGTTCGGGGACGGGCTATCGTCGCGGGCGACGTTTGTGATCGATACCCCGGCGGTGTTGCGCACGGCCTGCGTCAGCCAGATGGGGATGCTGAAGTGTTCGTGCAAGATCGAACCGTCGGCGGCCTGCACGAGCGATGCCTGCTGGACGCTGGCCTGCAGGCGATCGTTACGTTCCCGGACGCGGACGAGCATCAACAGGATGTTGCCGGGCTGCCAGAGATCACGCGTCGGGTCGTAGACGTCCGACCAGACGGTGACTTCCTTGCTTCCGGACAGATCTTCGACGGTGACGGCGACGAAGCTCTTGCCGGCCTTCGTCGTCAGCGTCCGAATGGAGTTGACCATGCCTGCGATGACGACTTCGCGCCCGTCGAGCTCCGCGGTGATCTCGCTAATGAGGGCGGAGGTGTGCTTCGCGACGGTGACGGCGGCGCTCGTGAACGGATGCTCCGAGACGTACACGCCGAGCAACTCGCGCTCCCACGACAGCATCTCTGCCTTCGAGACCTCGGCGTTGACCAGCTCGAGTGACGGGAGCGGCGTCGCGACGTTGTCGCCGAACATATCGAACATGGTCGACTGTCCGGTCTCTTTCAGCTTCAGCTCGCGCTGGGCGAGCGAGATGATGCGGTCGAGGTTCGCGAGCAGCGTGCCACGATCGCCCAGGACATCGAGCGCACCACACTTGATCAGCGATTCGAGCGCGCGCTTGTTGAGCGCCTTCATATCGACGCGCTTGGTGAAGTCTTCGATCGACGTGAACGAACCGCCTTCGTCGCGCGCCGTGACGATGCTCTCGGCCGCGCCGTGGCCAACGTTCTTCACCGTCGCCAGCCCGAACACGATGGTGGGGACGGACTCCCCGTCCACATCCACCGGCTGCAGCTCGAAGCTGATGGCGCTCCTGTTGATGTCGGGCGGGCGGACGGGGATGTTGAGGCGGACGCACTCGGCGACAGCTTCGGCGATGCGTTCGTGGGCGCCCGCGCTGCTGAGGACGGCCGTCATGTACTCGTGCGGGTAGTTCGCCTTCAGGTACGCGGTCTGGTACGCGATCGTGCCGTAGCAGGCGGAGTGCGCCTTGTTGAACGCGTACCCGGCGAAGGGCTCGATCAAGTCGAACACCGCGCGCGCTTCGGCATCGCTATAGCCGTTCGCAACGGCTGCCTTGATGAACTTCTCACCCTCCGCCTGCATGAGCGCCGCGATCTTCTTCGACATCGCTTTGCGAACGGAGTCTGCATCTTTCAGTTCGTAGCCGGCGAACTTCTGCATGACGAGCAGCACCTGGTCCTGGAAGACGATGACGCCGTAGGTCTCGTCGAGGATCTCCGCGAGATCCGGGTGCGGGTACTTGACCAGCGACCGGTCGTGCTTGGCGCGGCAGTAGGCGCCGATGTGCTGCATGGGGCCGGGGCGGTAGAGCGCGACGAGGGCGACGAGCTCGGAGACAGCGGACGGCCGCAACTCCTGGATGGCGCGTCGCATACCCGGCGACTCTAGCTGGAAGACGCCGAAGGTGTCGCCGCTGCTGAGCATCTCGAACGTCTTCGCGTCGCCATCCGGCAGCGCTGTGAGGTCGACGGTCACGCCATGGGTGCGCTCGATATTCTCGACGGCGCGACGGAGGATCGTGAGGTTGGCGAGACCCAGGAAGTCCATCTTGAGCAGGCCGATCTCGGCAACCTGCGCCATGGCGAACTGCGTCGTCGGGATCGATGATTCGTCGCCGCGCGTGGGACGCTGTAGCGGCACGAACTCCGCAAGCGGATCGCGCGAGATGACGACGCCGGCGGCGTGCGTGCTCGCGTGGCGCGCGATGCCCTCCAGGCGCTGGGCGGTATCGACGAGCTCGCGGACGGTGGCATCGACCTCGTACGCGCCGGCCAGGTCGGGTGATTCTTCGAGCGCCTTGGCGAGCGTCATGTGCAGCGCGTTGGGGACGAGGCGGGCGACGCGGTCGACATCGCCGTACGGCAGGCCGAGGGCGCGGCCGGTGTCACGGATGGCGGCCTTCGCGCCCATCGTGCCGAAGGTGATGATCTGTGCGACGCGGTCGTAGCCGTATTTCTCGGCGACGTAGCGGATCACTTCATCGCGGCGATCATCGGGGATGTCGAAGTCGACATCAGGCGGCTCTTTGCGGTCAACGTGGAGGAAGCGCTCGAAGACGAGGCGCGTCGCCAGCGGATCGATGAATGTGACATCGAGCACATAGAGGATCACGCTGGCGGCGGCGGAGCCTCGCACGCCGAGCATGATGTTCGCGCGCTTGCAGAACTCGGCGATGTCGTGGACGACGTGGAAGTAGTTGGTGAAGCCCGTCTTCTCGACGACATCGAGTTCGTACTGGAGGCGTGCGCGCGTGTCGTCGTCCGCGAATGGATAGCGCCGGTTGAGGCCCTCGCGCGCGAGGTGCGTCAGGTACTCGTGCGGGGTGTAGCCTTTCGGGATCTCCGGCTCGGGCAGGTGCATACGGCCGAAGTCGAACTCCAGATTGCACTGGTCGGCGACCAGCTGCGTATTGGTGATGGCTTCGGGGTGTTCGGGGAAGAGCGCCAGCATCTCCTCCTCCGACTTCACGTAATAGCCGTGGTCGTTCATCTTCAGCTGGCGTTTTGGGTCGTTGACCGTCGTGTTCGTGCCGATGCAGAGCAGCACGTCGTGGATCACGTGGTCCTCGGGTGCGGTGTAATGCGAGTCGTTGGTGGCGACGAGCGGTATCTTCGTCTTCTTCGACAGCTTCGTGAGCCCCTTGAGGACCTTGGCGCAGCTGTCGTTGATATCCGGTTCGTCATGCTGCATGACTTCGAGGTAGAAGTCGTCGAAGACGTCGGAAAAGAAGCCGGCGAGCTGCTCCGCCTCGTCGTCGCGATCCTCGTTGAGCAGCTTGAACATCTCGCCGGAGGGGCAGCCGCTGAGGGCGATGATGCCCTTGCCGTATTCGGCCAGCAACTCCTTGTCCATGCGCGGCTTGTAGTAGAAGCCTTCGAGGTGGGACTTCGTGCTGAGCTGGATGAGGTTTCGGTACCCAGCCTCGTCCTTCGCGAGCAGCGTGAGGTGGTGGTAGTTGTTCGAGCGCGAATCGGCCTTCTTGTGACGCGAGTCGGGCGAGACGTACGCCTCGATCCCGATGATCGGCTTGATGCCCCGCGCGCGTGCTTCCTTGTAGAAGTCGATGGCGCCGTAGAGGACGCCGTGGTCGGTCATAGCTACCGACTGCTGGCCCATCGCGGCGACGCGATCCATCACGTCGGGGATGCGGCTGAGCCCGTCGAGGAGGGAGAACTCGGTGTGAAGGTGAAGGTGCGTGAACATATGTTTGGGCTCAGAGGCATCGTAGCAGAGGGGTCGTGTTTGGGGACGGGGGTTATGTTGGGTGAGGCGAGATTTCGACGTGTCTCGGACGAAACGGCGGGCCAGCATTCGGCCACGCCTCTCCCACACGGGAGAAGCGGGCGGAATGTAGGTAGCGCTGGACGCGGAGGACCCGCGCTTCGATACGAAGCGCGGGTGGACGCTCCGCCACCGGGGTAGCTACGCCGCCTGGGGCGATGTGCAGAAGGCGCAGCGCTTGGCGTTCACGGGGATATCGCTGATGCACTCCGGGCACTTCTTGAGCGTCGGGTCCGCGGGCGGCTCCTTCTTGGCACGGGCCATGAGCGCGTTCACGGGCGTGATCACGAAGAAGAAGATGACGGCGGCGATGATGACGAAGGAGATGACCTGGTTGAGGAAGTCTCCGTAGAGGAAGCGACTACTGTTGATGGTGAAGTCGAGCGACGAGAAGTCCGGTTCGCCGCCGAACGCGCCGATCAGCGGGGTGACCAGATCGGAGACGAAGGCGTCGACGATCGACTTGAACGACGCGCCGATGACGACGGCGACGGCAAGGTCGATGACGTTCCCACGTAGAAGAAATGCCTTGAAATCGTTCAGAACGCCCATGATGCCTACCTCCGTGCTTGTCCCCCAACAGTGGGGTCAAGCATAGGCTTGCTTCGCGCGCCTGTAAAGCCGCGGGCGCCTGATCCTGCCCCTATGTCAACCCCAGGTAGGCCCACCCGTTGACCCTCCTGAACGCCGAGCGCGCGGCAGCGGCTCGACGCACGCCCGCGCGTGCCCTACGATCTCCGCGCTGACGCAGCGCCGAGGGACGACCCGGCGACCAACACCAGCCCGGAGCGCCGATGCAAGAGATCACGCCGCACGTCACCAGCCTCCACGTCGACCTCAAGTGGTTTCCCCAGGCGTATCCGCCGAACGTCTTTCTGATACAAGAAGGCGGCGTCGGTGCGCTGATCGATAGCGGATTCAGCGACGACGAGTCTTACAACACGCGTATTGAGTTTCTGCAGGCGCACAGCGACACTACGATCAAGTACATCGTTCTGACGCACCACCACTACGACCACGCCAGCGGCGCGCATCGGTTGCGCGACGCGACGGGCGCGCAAATCGTCGTGCACAAGGACGAGGAATCTTGGCTGCTGAATACGCACAGCGAAACGGGCGACTTCGAGATCCCCGAGGACCAGAAGGAAGCGCGCGAGCAGGCAAAGAAGTGGCGCGAAGAGGCGGCGAAGGCGATCCCGGACATCCGCGTCGAAGACGGACACGTGCTTGAGATCGGCGCGCTGCACCTGAAGCTCGTGCACACCCCAGGCCACACGCCCGGCCATCTCTGCATGCTGCTGCCCGAAGAGAAGCTGCTGTTTGCCGGCGATAACGTGCTCGGCGTCGGCACATCAGCCATCGGCGTGCCACCGCACGGCGACATGAGCCTGTACATCGCCTCGCTGAAGAAGATGCAAACGCTGGACGCGGAACTGCTGGCGCCCGGACACGGCCCGATCGTGAAGGAGCCGAACCGCAAGATCCAGGAATTGATCGACCACCGGCAGCAGCGCGAGGATCAGATTCTTGGCCTGCTGGCGGACGGCCGCGACACGGTGAAGACGCTGGTGAAGGCGATCTATCCGGAGCTGGACAAACGGCTGCTGATGATGGCGACCGGCCAGGTGTTGTCGCACCTGCACAAGCTGCAGACCGACGGGCGTGTGACGCTCGAAGGCAAGGGCGCGGAGACGACGATCACGCAACCGACGTAGTGCCGCATAGGGGCGGTCATGCTTGCGGCGCCCGAAGCGACGGCGCGGGGGCTTCATGATCCTTGGCGAACGAGTGCGACTGCGGGCGCTTGAGCCATCCGACGCAGAGGTCGTGTCGGTCTGGTATCGCGACCACGAGTTCAGTGTGCTCGACGGCAACATCTATGGCGATTCGCTGGAATCGCTACGGACGTTTCTGAAGTCGGTGGCGTCGCCGTCGTACGCGGATGCCGCGTTCGGGATTGAGAACGAAGAGGGCGTGCTGATCGGGATGGTGCGTTTGAAGCGCGGCAGGCCCGAGGATCGCCGTGCCGACTTCGGGATCGCAATCGAACGCGCCTACTGGAACGGCGGCTACGGGACGGACGCGACGCGCTCGGCGTTGCGATTCGCCTTCGAGGAGATGAACCTGCACCGCATATCACTGACCGTGCTGGACTACAACACCAGAGCGCAGCGCTGCTACGAGAAATGCGGGTTCCGCATCGAAGGGCGGCTGCGGCGATCACGGTTCCGCGACGGCCGATGGTGCGACGAGATCCTGATGGGGATATTGCAGGACGAGTTCGTCGCTGGCTGATCTCAGGCGGAACCCCGGTTGACGTGCTCGATCGGGCGTCCGGTAGAATGCCGCGGGTACGGGCGGGGCGGAAGGATCCGACGATGCGGCAGATTCCCACACGGCTCTTTCGAATGATGTTGATGGCGCGCACGCCTGCGCTGGCGATAGGCGTGCTTACGCTCGCGGTGATCGCCTCGGGCGGCGTTGCGTCGCTGCGCGGCGGGGCGACCGGCGCACGGGCGACGGCGCCCGTCTCTTCGTACACGTTCGGGGTCGAGAATTCGTGGATCCGCGTCCAAAACATCGGTGTCGCGGCAGCAAACGTAACGGTTACGTATTTCGACGAGTCAGGCGCGCAAAAGGGCCAGGATGCATGCCCGTCTCCCGCTTGCCTGGCGATTGGGCCCGGGCAGGGATGGACGTTCTTCCAGGAAGGCAATCCACAGCTTCCGGCCGGATATAAGGGGTCGGCGGTCGTCGAGAGCGACCAGCCGATCGTTGCGCTGCAGGCGAAGGACATCCGCCGCGGCGACGCGTTCATGATCGACGGCAACACGACGACGATTCTCTCCGGTTCGAGCAAGATGTTCTTGCCGCTGATCGCGAACCGCGACGGAGCGCAGAACGACTGGAACGGCCGCTTCGCGCTACAGAACCTGAGCGACACGGTGACGGCGTGCGTGACGCTGACGTACCTCAGCAATAACACCGACGGCGAGGTGGCGTGGGACCCGTACAAGCTGGGGGCGAAGAACCCGGCGAAGCAGCAGGGCTGCCCGAACGGTGGGCGCCCGATCGCGCCGCACGGCACGCTATTCCGCGATCCTGACACGTTCGGGTTGCCGCCGAACTTCACGGGGTCGGTGCGCATCGAGACGTCGAAGAACGGGCAGAACGTGTCGGCGGAGCAGCAGTTGCTGACCGCGACGGCCGACACGTGGAACAGCATCTACAGCCCGTTCGCGTCATACCGCGCGATCGACAACATCGAGATGACGACGACGGCGCTGCTGCCGCTGGTGGATCGCGAGGTGGGAGCGTTCAACGGCTTCAGCACGCGCTTCCAAATCGAGAACCGCGACCCGACGAAGCCTGCGCAGGTGACGATCCGCTTCGAAGGGTACGACCTCGATAACGGTCTTGCCTTCGTCGCGAAGCAGAACACGCTGACGGTGAAGGGCGCGCGATTGTGCTTTCAGGATCGCGACGACTACGCTAACTGCCTCGCGCCCGGCGATGCGCTTCCGCGTAACTTCGTCGGCACGGCGCGGATCACGTCGACGCAGCCGGTCGGCATCATCGTCAGCCGTGCCACGCGGTACGCGGACATCTTCACGAACTATCGCGCCTTCCGGCCGGAAGACGGCTCGTCGAAGGTGCTGCTGCCCGTGCTGAACAAGAACTTCGGGCCGTACGACGGGCACCGGGGGTGGAACTCGTGGTTCCGCGTGCTGGTGGCGGATGGCGGCGAGGCGAACGTGCGCATCCGCTATCTCGGGCTGGACCTGCCGGGCGGCGAGCTGTCCTACACGGTACACGTGACGCGCGAGTTCACCGTGTTCCAGCCGTTCGAAGACATCCTGCCGGACGGCTTCGCCGGCACCGCGATCCTGGAGTCGGACCGGCCGATCGTGGCGCTCGGGAACCTTTCAACCGATGTGTTCACGGGCGATACCGACCTGTTGTACAACGGGATCCCGTTGCCGTAGCGCATCGAGTCCGTCGTCTCCCTAACTCTCCCCTACACTGTGCGCATGGCGATCTCGCGTCCTGCATTCGCGCTGCCGCGCGCGCTTCCGGCGATCCCGGCTGAAGCCTGGCTGATCGCCGGCGTAATCGCCGCCGCCGGGTGCGGCGTGGCTGCGCTGTACGGGCAATCGGCGGCGTTTGCGTGTGCGGCAGTGGGATCGCTGGCGGCGGGTGTCGCTCTATACGAGCCGCGGACGCTGGGGCCGATGCTGGCGCTGGCGCTGCCGCTGGAGATCACGAAACTCTGGTTCCCGTTCCTCCAAACGCGCAGCGAACTGGGCGGCGGGTTGCCGCCGACGTCGGTCGTCGATGCGGGGCGGCTGGTGGTGGCGCTAGCGTTCGCTGTGTGGCTGCTGCGTCCGGAGCGAGCGCGCGCGGATGTGATGCCGTCGTCGCCGCTAACGCTGCCGCTGGCGCTGCTGTTCGCGGTATACGCGCTCTCGACGCTCTACGCGATCAACGTCTCGGCGGCGCGGACGGAGTCGTTGCGGCTGCTGTTCTCGCTCGGGGGGTTCGCGCTAGTGCCGTTCTTCGTGCGCGATCGCGTTTCTCTGCGCTGGACCCTATACGCGCTGGTGTTCTCGGCGGCTGCGTTGGCGGTCGCGGGCGTGTACCAGCAGATCACGGGCGACTTCTTCTGGAACGCCGGACTGGGGATGTTCGGCGAACGGCGGATCAACACGACGTTCGCGGACCCGAACCACTTCGCGCGCTTCCTCGTGGAGGCGGTCGTCGTGGCGCTGGCGCTATGGCCGTTCGCCCAGCGCCGCGTCCGGATGCTGTTGTTGGCGTCGATGGCGCTCTGCATGCTGACCCTCGTGTTCACGGGCTCGCGCGGCGCGTGGGTCGTAGGCATCGTGGCGCTGCCGCTGATGGTGCTGGCGCTGCCGATCGAGCGGCGCGCACGGCTGCGGATGCTCGGCGTCGGCACGGCGGGGCTGCTCGCGGCGTCCGCGGTGATCGCGGCGTTCAGCCCGTTCTTCACGAAGCGCCTCGATACGTTCACATTCGGTGTCGAGGCGTCGGGGGCGCGCCCGTACCTCGTGAAGGCGGGCCTCAACATGTTCGCCGATCGCCCGGTGACCGGCGTAGGCGCCGGCGGCTACCAGACGTCGTTCGAGGACGACTACTACAGATATAAGGATCCGAAGATCAAGGCGAACATCACGCTCTCGCACACGTCGCTCGTGACGATCCTGGCGGAGCTGGGCGCGATCGGGCTGGTGGCGCTGGGGTTCCTCGTTGCGCGGTGGGCGATGTACATGCGCGGACTGATGCCACGCGCGCCGGCGGAGACGCGGGCGGTGCTGATCGCGCTGGCGATGGTGAGCGCGATCATCTTCTTCGGATCGCAGACGGAAGGGCGTTTCCTGGAGGATCCGTACCTCTGGTTCGCGGCCGGGCTGGCGGTGGCGGTCGAGGCGATCTTGCGAAACGATCCGGCACCCGAAGCGCGCACGTCCACGTGAGAGTCGTCTACCTGGCTGACGCGCCGTACATCCACACGCGCCGCTGGGTGGAGCACTTCGCCCGCCTTGGCTGGGACGCGCACGTGATTTCGTTTCGGCCTGCCGACATCGATGGCGTGACCGTCCACTACGTCGACGGATACGAGGCGATCGGGAAGGCGCGCTACGTCGTGCATGCACGACGTGTCCGGACGTTGATCGAGAAGTTGCAGCCGGATCTGCTGCACGCGTTGCATCTGACCAGTTACGGCTTTCTTGCGGGCCTGTCGGGATTCCAGCCGTCGATCGTATCGGTGTGGGGGACGGACGTCCTCGAGGCGCCGGAGCTGACGCCGCTGCATCGCTGGATCACGCGGCACGCGCTGAAGCGGGCTGGCGCGATCACGGCGACGGGCTTGCGGCTCGCGGAGGCGACGCTGCCGTACACGCCGGAGGGGAAGCCGGTAGCGGTGGTGCCGTACGGCGTCGACCTCGAGATGTTTGTGCCAGCGGCACGCGAGCAGCGCGGCGACACGCGCGTGACCATTGGTGCGGTGTCGCGACTGTCGCCCGAGAAGGGGTTCGAGTATCTGCTCCGCGCTGTGGCGATGCTGCGCGATCGCGGTATCGAACTGGATGTGGTGCTGGCCGGCGACGGGCCCTCGCGGCGAGCGCTTGAGCGGCTGACGGACGAACTCGGGTTGCGCGCCCGCGTGGAGTTCATGGGCGAAGTTGCACATCACGACGTCCCTGCAATCCTGCAGCGGCTCGACATCTTCGCCATGCCGTCGACGTGGGAGGGGTTCGGGGTCTCCGCGCTGGAGGCGAGCGCGATGGATCTGCCAGTCGTCGCATCGGACATCCACGGCATCCCGGACGTGGTGTTGCACGGGGAGACGGGGCTGCTCGTGCCGCCGGCCGACGTTGGTGCGCTGGCAGAGGCTATCGGGCGCCTGGCGAGCGATGCGGCGCTGCGGCGAACGATGGGCGTGGCAGGTCGCGCGTACGTCGAGCGCGAGTACCGCTGGCAGGACAACGCCGCGCTGATGGAGCGACTGTACGCGGAGATGACCACGCACCGCGCCTCTTAGCGCTTAAGCGGGTTCGAATACGTGGATTCCCTTATCTACGGCGACGGCGTTGTGGTGGATAGTGATGTTCCTGAGGAAGGGCGACGGCGCGGCGCGCGCGGAACGGAGACGCAGAGATGGCCGAGCAACGCACGGACGCGACGCTGGAGATGGCAACCGACCTGGAGTGGATCGCGCGCGAGATCGCGGGCGGTCTCGAGCGGGTGATGGTGCTCGAAGCTGCCCACGCCCGCAACGCCGAGCGGCACTTGCTACGGCTGCGATTCTCGATCGCGCGGGTCCATGAGTTGCAGGAACGCGTGGCGCGGACGGGGGGCGTGTTCGAGCCGGCGCGGCTGGAAGTCGCGGTCTCGATCCTCGATACGCACATCATGCGCGCGGAGAGCTTTCTGGATCGGAATTCCGTGCATGCGCCAGCGATGCGGAGAGTCCTCCGCGCCATGGCCGACGACGCCGATGCGGAGCCGATCGATGACACGCCCGCGGAAGTGCGCGCGGCGTAGTTGCGCTCGCCGCTCGCATGCGTGACGCAGGCTACGGAGTTGCGGCGCCGGGATCGTCGGGGAGAGGCGGGTTGGTGAACGCGCGCCCGGCCTCGCGCAGATCGCCGAGGATGTTGTCGCCGGCGGGTTTCTGACCGCTCTCCACCCACTTCACGAGATCTTCGAATGCGGCGACGCGCTCTTCTTGTGAGAACGAGCAGTGTCCCGCGCGTCGGATCGCCCGCTGGACCAGCATGTCGCCCGCGCCCGCGTCGTCGACGATACGTCGATACGACTGCTCCAGGCTGATCGGGACGAAGAGATCGCCCGTGCCGTGGATGGTCAGCAGCGGTCGCTGAATCCTCCCGGTGAAGTCGGCAAATTCCGGATACGTTGCCGGATCGCGATAGACCGGATTGGCGGCGATGCGCGCCACGCTGCGGTTAAGCTCGTCGGCGCTCACGCCTGTACTCTCCGGCAGCACATACTTGGTGTTCTGGTTCTCAGCTACGGCGTTCGAAATCTGCGGTTGTGCGACAGCCTGGAGCAGCAAGCCGAAGTTCAGCGTGTAGTTCACGAGGAAGCCTTCGTGGAAGAAGGCGCGCGGGCCGCCGGTGAGCTGCTCGATGGCGGCGGCGAACGCCTTGCCTTTCTCGGTTGGTTCGTTCGAAGGGCCGAGAACCTTCGGCAGATCGGTGCGGAGCACGCCGAGAAGCTTGGCGGCGTCCGTGCTGTGAGCGAAGACGTCAGCGCCGCCAAAGTAACCCGCCAGGGCCGCCCAGCTCAGCAGGTAGTCGAGCACCTCGTGTCCGGAGACGACGCCGCATTCGCTCACCGCACCGTCGTACGCGGTCGGGTGCTGCTCGAGTGAGAGCGCGACGACGTGCCCGCCCATCGATTGACCGTAGATGTACGACCGCTTCGGTGCGCCGACCTTCTCCGCGAACACGTCGCGAAGTGCGAGGGTGTCGCCCGCGCCCGCACCGGGTTCGTAGCCGTTCTTCGAATAGCTGGACGCTGCCCACGCGTACCCGTGTTCGATGAGATAGTCGCGGATCGGCGGCGCCTGCACCACGAGCTCGGCGCCGTTGCCGCGGAAGCCGTGCGCGAAGTAGAGGACCTCGAGGTTCCACTGATCCGGTACTTCGATCTGATACGTCGAACCGCCTTCCTCGCCGAAGATCGCGCGAGCGTTGGGAAGTGCGTCGAATTTCGGATCGGTCGTCTTGAACGAGAGCGCGACGGGCGTGACGGGGAGTCGTGCCGGTGTCTGCCAGCCGTCGTTCGCAGCTCTCGACGCCGCACCGGTGGGTGCGCCTGCGCCTCCCGAAGACGTGCCGCCGCCGCATGCTATGACGCCGCACGCGAGCATCGCGAATATGGCCAGTGGTAGGGCTCGATTCATCGTCGCCGCGTTCCTCGTGCTAGTTTCCGGCTGCCGCGGCATCGTGAACGATCAGTGCGTCGGGCGCCACATCCTCCGTCAGGTAGTGGGCGTACCGCGCGTCTCCCGCAACGTATGTTTCGAGGAACGCGGTGGTGTAGCGATTCACCAACTCGTGACCGCGCGCTTCCGTGAGCGCAGCGGTGCAGCCGAGGCAGCGGTCGCTGAAGGTCAGGTGACGGCCCTCCGGGAACGAGACGTACGTCTTGGCGATGTCGGCCGGCATCGCGGCGTAAAGCTTCGCCATGGACGCCGGCGCGATGAGTTCGTCCTTGCTGCCGCCCAGGAGCAGCGTCGGTACGCGGACGGTCTTGGCGCGCGCGAGCAACAGCTCCGGCAGGCCCGTCGCCATCGAGACGATCGCGTCGAACGAACCGCCGGCGCCGGCGAAGATGGACGTCCAGCCGCCGAACGAATGGCCGGCGAGGGCCGTGCGCGACGGATCGATGATTGTGCCGAGCGGCTGCGACGGATCGTCTTTGAGTGCGACGACTTGGTCGAGCACGAACGCGACGTCCGTCGGGCGCTCGCGCGCGGACGTGGTGAGCGTCGCACCAGTGCAGGGAGAGCAATCGGCGGAGGTGTTGCCGGGATGCGGCGGTGCGACGACGACGAAGCCCCACGACGCGAGGTGCTCGGTGACATACTTGTAGAAGTTCGGCTGCCCCCCGCTGCCGTGTGAGAAGACGACGATCGGGAAGGGGCCGCCGTCGGTCGCGGGTGCGGCGTCGGTCACGGGCGCCGCGCTGTCGCCGGTGGCGGCGGCCGGGTACCAGATCCATGTCTCGAGTGTGCGAGCCTTGCCATCGATGTTGGAGGTGCGTTCGAACGTCATCTTCGTGAGGCCGACGGCGTACGGTCCGGGCTCGGCGGGGTCGCGAACGCCTGCCGGCGTGGGACTGCCGGTGGCTTGTGTGTTGGAGCCGCCGCTGCAGGCCGTGGCAGCGAGGCCCCCGAAGAGCATCAAGGTCAGCACGAGCGCAATCAGCCGTAGGCGCTTTGCAGAGACGGTGGCGCGAGCGCTCATGACGGCTTGGGGGCGTTGAAGGACATGACGCGCCCGTTCACGTAGACCTGCTCACCGTAGCGCACGATGCCAACTTCCGCGCCGTCGTCGTCGGAAAGGTGGACGCCGTCGTCGTGCGGCTCCATACGGCGGACGCCGAGAAAGCTGCGCCCGTTGCCGGACGTCGGGCGGAGCGCGTCGGATGGCTCTGGCATGTCTGATCCTAGCTGTCTGGTCGTGCGGGCGTTAGGCGCTGCGGTGTAGGTACGTCCGGAAAGGCGTTCCGGACGCTCGGACGAGCTCTCGTGCGGGTAGGAGTAGCAGCCACCCCGCGCTGTTCCGAATCAGAGCAGTTGGGTCCGCACGAATGGCCCCGCGAACGCACGCAACGTCACGCCGGGCTTGAACCAAATCTTGTTGCGCTGGCCGTACTCCCAGAAGATGAGCCGGTCGGCGAGGACGTAGAGCGCGATCCGATCGGCGAACTGCTCTCGGAGCGGGCGCTGCGCGGCGTAGCCGTCGATGAACGCACGCAGCACGTCGGGGCTCATGCGGGCGTACCAGCAACCGAGGCGGGCGAGGTCGTACTCGCCGTCTCCGGCATACGCTTCGCCGAGGTCGAAGACGCCGGTGATGCGCCAGCCGTCGCCTGTGCGTTCCGCAACGACGTTGCCTTCGGCGTAGTCGGTGTGCACGAGAGCGGGCGTGAACGGCACGGTCAGGGCATCGCTTGCGCGCTCGATCACCGACTCGACCCAGCGTAGGTCGTCGTCGGTGGTGGCATCGGAGTCTTCGAGGCACTTCGCCAACCGGTCGCGTACGCCGCTGATGAACCAGGCGGCGAAGGGCTCGTGTAACGGAACGACGTCATCGAGTGCGTAGTCGTACTCGCCGGGCTCCTCCCACGTCGCTTGTTGCATCAGTGCCAGGTGCTCGCCCATAGCGCGGGCGAGGCTGGGGCGATCGTCGTCCTTGAGGTCGCGCTGCACGTCGCCGTCGGAGAGGTGGACGCCGGGAAGCAGCGGCATCAGCGCGTAGCTCCAGCCAAAGAGATCAGGCGTTCGTTCGATGAAGAACGGCCAGGGCGCGTTCGCCAGCGTGCGCTCGTGGACGATGCGCGAGAAGTAGCGCTCCTTCGCGAACTGTCCGTCGTAGTGCGGTGCGCCGCGCAGGACGTATCCGCCCTTCGAGGTGGTGAGCAGCACGTTCTGTCCGAAGAGCCCACCCGGCGCAGACTTCGCGTCCAGCAGTTTGCCGAGATCGAATCGGTCGAGGGCCGCCTGAAGCTGTTCCGCGGTGAGCGTGCCGAGGCGCTGCGAGTACTCTCGCGTCAGTGAATGTGGCGGCGATTCAGGCATGCGGCAGTGTAGCGGCGAGACCTCACCTCGCGTGTGGTCCGGCGTTGATACGGGCGGGGCGCCCGCGCTCCATTTGCGAGGTGCTATCCGAAACGCTCTCCTCTCCACGACGTGGAGAGGAGGTGGCCGAAGGCCGGAGGTGAGGTGCTCGTACGCGCGGAGAGGATTGCGATCTGCGGACGGATCCGGCTTAGGCGAGCGTCTTCACGTATGAGCGCTTGACGGCGACGGGACGGAAGCCCATAGCAGCGTACATGTGCTTCGGCGTGTCGCTTGCGTCGGCGACGATGACGACAGGACCGGCGCCGTGTGCCCGCGCATCGGCGACACAGTGGTGGATCAGTGCGGTGGCGACGCCGCGGTGGCGGTAGTCGATTTGGACGAAGAGGTTCTCGACCTGACCAACGCCGTCGATGCCCTCCCACGAATTGAAGTAGCCGCGTGCTTCGCCGTCGGCGTACGCCAGCCAGTTGCGTGCGGGTGGTGACTTCCGCTGCTGCGTCTGGGCGAGATTGAGGCCGACGGTCTCGACCCCGCCTACGCCCGTGCGTGCCGCGTGCTCGTCCCAGTCGTGCTCGTGGAGAGCGCGGAACGCGTCCCATGTGCCGTCGTTGTCCACGGTGCGGATGTTGCAGGGCTTCGGCACGCCGCGCACGTCGCCTTCGAGCAGCATCAGAAGTGCTTGCGAAGACTGGTAGCCGTCTAGCTGGAGCCGCGCCTCGAACGCTGGCGGCGTAAGGAAGTCGACGTGGAACGCGCGGTGCTCGCAGCGCGCGAACTCGCTGTCGGCGCGGGCGAGCAAGCGCTCGATTTCGTCGGGTGTCGCAGCAGTGACGTGCGCGACGTGGTTGGCGTCGTAGACGCGCGGGAAGTCTCGATTGCGCACGAAGGTTCCGCCGTCGTCGGTGAAGGTTTCGTGGCCGAGGGCGAGGTTCGCCTGGTTGACGGCGAGGGCACGACGAGCGAGATCTGTTTCGGGCATGGCGGCGTGATCGTAACACGAGTGGATTCACGACAGAGCAAGTGAGCCCCGGCGATCGATGGCCGGGGCTCTGATGTGCGATGTGCGTGCTCGTCGCTATGCGACGGCGGCTTCGGCGAGGAACTGGGTGTCGATCTTCGCCGATGCGTTGAAGAAGTCCTGGATGGACTGGTTGAAGCGGTAGAAGGCGTCGCGGCGGTAGCCGTCGTGGGCGCGTGCGAATCCGTCCGGCAAGCTGAGGTCGATGGTGTTGAGCGTGTGCGAGAGGTCGGCCTTGCCGTTCTTCTTGATGTTCTCGATCATGTCGACCCACTTGTCGTACGGCTGCTCGAGCCAGAAGTCCATATCGCGCAGGTCGTTCTCGCCAACCTCGCGGACATTCGTGCACTCGAAGGCGTCGAACGTGACTTCGAGGATCTTGCTGCCGACCTTGATGCCGATGACGCAGTCGACGGTGCCGAGCGCGCGGAACTCCGGATCCTTGTTCGTGATCTCGCGGATGGCATCGAACCATTCGACCGACGGAAATGCTGGCATGTTCATTCTCCTGCTGCGGGCGCATCGGTTCGGTGCGCTCAGTTACGGCGGACGCGTGCCGCCCCGGTGCTTAGTCCTGGAGGAAGGCCTTGAGGCCGGCGTCCAGGCGGTCAGCGCGCTCAATCGTAGCCCACTTGAGTCGCGCAAGGTACTGCTCAATGGCCCGCTTGCGCATCTGGTTGTAGGTCTTCAGCCCCTCACGGATGTTGTCCTTGCCGCCGGCGAAGTAGATCGCGAACGCCTCACGCGTGGCGGGATCCTTGCGGTCGTCCTGGAGCATCATGCCTTCACCCTTGTCGAGATAGCGCTGAATCTCGTCGCGGCGGTCGGCGCGGTGCATCATCACGTACTTGAGATGGGTGATACCGTAGGCTACGTGGCGAGCCTTGTCCTCCATCGCGTGGGCGGCGATGTACTTCTCCGCCGGGTTCTTGGCGTACTTCTCGAGGTACTGGTACTGGGCCAGCGTCAGGCTGTCCTGCAGCACCATCTGGATGGAGCACATCTCCGTGAAGTTGCGCGCATCGACGACGGAACGGAAGCCCCAGCCGGGCGACTGCATGCCCAGGCCGCCGCCATTCGAGAGGGCGCGCTTGCGGAAGACTTCGACGGCCCGCGCGTTCTCGAAGATGGTCGTGGCCAGATAGAGCTTCACCTCGTGGTAGCCGTAGGAGATGTCGGGCTCCCAGCGGCCGAGGACGTCGGCTTCCATCTGCTCCTTCTCGGAGATGTGCGTGCAGATCTGGCACATGGCGCGCTCGACATCGTCGGCGAGCGGTTCGATAGACGCCCACGGCACGTCGGTGGCGGGACGCCAGCGGCGCTGGATCGCCTCCTCGTAGAGGCGGGCGCAAACGTCGGACCAGACTTCCTGCTTTTGGAAGATCGAGTAGCCCATCGCTTCGACCCCGGGGATGGGCACGGCGCCGCGCGGCATCTCCGTCTGGTACGGCCATTCGTCAGGGATCTCGCCGTAGCGGCCGATGTTGATCGCTTCGAGCGTGAGGCCGTGCTTCGTCGGCTTGGCGCGCGTGTTCCACTCGGTCGGAACCTGCATCCAGCTGAGGTCGAGCTGCGGCGGCCCGCCCTGCGCCATGAACTCACGCGCCTGCTCGGCTGTGACGCCCAACGTCATGAAATTGATCAGGTCCGATTCGGCCGCGCCCGCCGCGAGCGCCTCGCGGATCAGATCCTCGGGCCACTGTGCGGTTGCGGCGGCGGCCTTGAGCTCGGTGGAGAGTTCGGAGCCGCCGCTGGCCGCGCCGCTCGCTGGTCCCGCCAGGAACCCGCGTGCCTGCTCGGCGGTAACGCCCTGGTTCATGTAGCCGATGAGCTGGTCGGCCGACGCGCCGGTGGCGAGCGCCTGCTCGACGAGGTCGTCGGGCCAGCCTTTCTCCTGCGCCTTGGCGCGGAGACTGTCAGGGATGCTGATGGTGTCCGCCATGAGACGACCCTCCTGATGTGCTTAGCTTAGCGCCCGCTAACTTTGGCAATTGTGGGATCAGCGGCCAGCTTCCGTCAAGTAGCCAGATGGCCCGTTGTGGGTGCTGGTTGTGCGCACTGCGGGTTCTCGTCGAAGCCCGACCACGGCTTGATCTTGCGCGGCGACGACCCAGGGCGCAACGGCTCACGAATGTGGATTTCGCAGAGGGTCAGGCGGCTTCGCGTGTTGGCATCAGGGGCCGGGTGACGAGCTGAGCCATCACGCCGGCGATGCCGGTCCCGGGCTCGTATTCGAGGACGTCGAACTCCGGGTGGAGGACGCAGTCGAATGACTGGCTCAGCATGGGCAGCGCGCGGCGCAGCTTCTCGATGAGTGCGAACGTCTTGAGGCGGTCGTGCCCGGGCAGGACGCCGACGATGCGTCCTTCGCCGTACGAGATGGCGGCTCCGCCGCGCGTAGCGCTGCTGATGGCGTCCGCGGCGGCGGCGTGGAACTTCTCGAGGCTCTCGGCACCGTGCTGCCTCTTCATGTACTCGGCGCCGATCAGGTCAACAACGAGAAAGACCGGCTCGATGCCGGCGGTGAGGATCGGTTCGACGATTGCGTTGAGCTGCGTACGGAAGTCATCCATCACGCTAAGTATCGGCCAATAGCGACGCGCACTTGATGATGCCGAGGGGCGAACGGCGAACAGATTCGACGGAGACGGGGTAAGGCTGTCGTTAGGTCACAATCCTCCGACCAGCGGCCTGCCAGGCTCCAAATCCGTGTTCGAGGGTGTTCAGGCTCGCAATACCCGCGCGTTCGAGAATGGAGACGCCGGTCGTTGCGCGCTCTCCGTGGCCGCAGTAGGTGACGATCGGCCGGTCGCGCGGCACCTCATCGATACGTGCCGAGAGGCTGCCGAGCGGGATGTGCAGCGCGCCTTCTATGTGGCCTGTCGCAAACTCGTTGAGCTCGCGGACATCCAGGGCGATGCCACCGTCGATGATCAGGTGCTGCGCGGCGGCTGTACCAATCAAGGGTGTAGCCTGCACGTCGAGCCCAGCGCGAGCCCACGCAGAGATACCACCTCGAAGTACGCCGCCGAAACGTTCGTAGGCGACGAGCAGCGACTCATCGACCACTCGATCTACTGGCACATCGTCACCGGTCACGAAGAGCAGCTCCGCACCCTCCGGGACCGTCGAGCCAAGCCACACCGCGTACGAATCACGAAACTCGTTGCTGAGCGAGCCGCCGATATGCGACGTCAGGTACTCCTCCATGGGACGCGTGTCTACGACGACCCCGATCTTCCGCCGATCGTCGAACTCTTGCGGCGATAGCGTGGGCGGCGCACCAATCTCCCGTCGTAACCGCGGTCCCGCCTGGTTGAACGCGCGCATCCTGAAGTAGTACGCCGGCGTCGACGGAAACGTCGTCGGGAACCAGGCAGCGAACTCATCCTCGCTGTCGAATGCCAGCAGCGGGTTTGAGGACCGTTCCGCGCCCAGCGTCGACGTGCGCGAACCCCCGGATCCTGCCGAGCAAAATGATCCGCCACCGTGCGTCGGGTAGAGCAGTGTTTCGTCGGACAGGCCGGCAAATGCCTGCTTGAGCGTGCGGTACTGCGCGCGCGTTAGTGGATCAGTCATCTCGGGCGAAATGAGATCGGTCCGCGCTGCGCCGCCCACGATGAGCGAGCCGCCGCTGAATAACACTGGCGGCTGCGATCCCGAGTGGACCACATAGCTCATGTGCTCCGGCGTGTGCCCCGGCGACGCGATGCTCTCGACGGCCAGGCCTTCGAAGGTCCATCGCTCGGATCCCCGTACGCCCTGATGCGGCAACCGCAATCCCTCGCCCTCAGGGACAAAGAGTTTCGCTCCCATCGCTGCCGCGAGTTCGTGCGCACCGGAAACGAAGTCAGCGTGGAGGTGCGTCTCGAGCACGGTCTCGATCCGCCATCCGCGAGCGTTCGCGGCGTCGAGATAGCGCTGCACGGTGCGGTCGGGATCGACCAGGATTGCGCTGCCACCGTCGGTGCCGATGAGGTAGGAACTGTTGCCAAGTCCTTCGTGGATAAAGGGAACGACGCTCATAAAGGAACCTCCGCAGGAAGCGGCTCGGGGGCGGGTGCGCGAAGCGCCACAGCGGCCACGACGCCGGAGGCCGCAGTTAGTATGGCGACGCTCTGGATCGCCGCGTTGAAACCGAATGCATCGGCCAGGACTCCGGCCGCCAGCGCTCCGCCGATCGCGCCGGCATCGCGCCAGAAGCGATAGACGCCGAGCGCCGTGGCCCTCTCTCCGGGATGAACCGCATCTCCCGTCGCTGCCAGCAATGCGGGATACACCATCGCCGTGCCCAGTCCTAGGAGCGCGAGTGCGATGAGCCAGAGACCGAACTGGGTCGTTATGCCGACCAACGAGATAGCCACCGCCTGCAGCAGCATACCGATGACGATGAGAGGCTTCCGTCCAACGACGTCACTCGCCCATCCGGTGACGAGCTGCAAACCGCCCCAGATCAGTGGATACGTGGCGGCGAGGATCGCGACGCGGTTGAGTGACAGGCCGTGGCTCGCGAAGAACAGCGGGAGGATGCCCCAGGCAAGTCCATCGTTGAGATTGTTGACGAAGCCCGCCTGCGAGATGCCTACGAGATGCCGATCCCGCCATGTTCCGCGAGCGAAGCTTCGGCCCAATGAGACCTTGCGCGCGTTTCCCGGAACGGCCGCAGATTCAATCGTGACGAAGGGCGCCGTATCGCGAATGAAGAGCACGCTCAAGGCAAGACCGCAGGCGACGAAGGCGATCCCGAGATACCACGGCTCGGGGCTCAGGCCATACTGCGTCGCGATGACGCCCGCGGCGAACGCTGCCGCCCCGACAGCCAGGTAGCCTGCGGCTTCATTGAGCCCGAGGGCGAGGCCACGCCGGCGCCGGCCGACGAGGTCGATCTTCATATTCACCGTCATCGACCATGCCAGACCCTGGTTCAATCCGAGCAAGGCGTTGGCCGCGATGATCCAGATCCAGGCTGGTGCGAAGATGATGATGAAGGGCACCGGCAGCCCGAACAGCCATCCGGCGATGAGTATTGATCTTCGGGAGAACCGCTCAGAGAGGCGGCCCGCGAAGAGGTTTGCGAGCGCCTTCGCCAGCCCAAACGTTGCGATGAACGAGACGGTGAGGGTCTTGGATGCGACACCGAACTCGCCCTTCGCCAACACCGGAAGGATGGATCGTTCCAGGCCCACCATGCCGCCGACAAACGCGTTCGTCGCGACGAGCAGCGCGAACTGCTGCCAGTTCGCGCCAAGCCCGAGCGTGGGCCCGGCGCCCCGGCGGACGCCATGCGAATCGTGCGCCGGGCGCGCGAGTGCAAGCCTCATGCGCTGACGGGATCGGCACTCCCGAGCAGCGTCCGGTAGACGAGGGACGGGATGCAGATGTGCGAAACCGTGATCAGCGCTGCCACAGCCACCAGCGCACCGCCGAGCAGGTAGCCGGCAATGTCGAAGTTCGCGTAGAAGAGCCCGCCGGTCGTGAGCAGCCACACGCTCGCCATCGCGCAGGCGAACCGCCGCGGTGCGCCGTTGCGCGGCAACTCGGCGGCCCCGGTGAGGCGCCGGACGCCGAGGTTGTAGATCAGATCGAAGGGATGAAACGTCAAGACGGCGCCGAGAGCCGCGAAGACCATCAGGCCCCACAGGATTGCCGGTGAAGCGAGCGCCGTACCGATGCCCGCGATCGCGGCGCAGAGTGCAGGTGACATGCGGAGCCAGAGCTGCGTCCGCGCGAGCGTCGCGTCACTCTCGCACGAGTAGCCCTGGATGTCGAGCCGATGCCGCAGCGTCGGTGATAGCGTCATGCGTCCCCCTATTTCGGCTTCACGCCGGCGAAGCTCACGCCACGTGTGTCGAATTCCTTGGCGTCGGACTCGTTCTTCGACCCAGAGTAGACGTCCGTCTGCGCGCCCCAGCGCACATCGGTGAACCCGACCTGCTGCAAGACCCACTTCCATTCGTCCTGCGTGAGAGCGCCGGCGATGCAGTTCGACCAGAGCTCCACGTCGTCCTTCGCCTCTTGTGGCACGTCGATGTGGACGACGATGTCGCCGACCTGGAAGCGGCCGCCCGGCTTGAGCACGCGATAGACCTCGCGTATCACGGCCTCTTTGTCGGGCGTGAGGTTGAGGACGCCGTTGCTGATCACAACGTCTACGCTGCTGTCCGCCACCGGCAGTTCCTCGAGGAAGCCGTCGCGCACATCGACGTTCGTGAGGCCAAGAGCCTTTGCGCCGGCCTGGGCCTTCTCGCGCATTGCCTGTGTCATGTCGACACCGATCGCACGCCCTGATGTTGCTACACGCAAAGCAGCCTGGAGAAGGTCGAAGCCGGAACCGGAGCCCAGGTCCAGCACGGTCTCACCCTCGCGGATGTCACCCATCGAGAACGGGTTGCCGGTGCCGGCAAAGGAATCGACGATGGCGGTTGGCAGCCGGTCAACGTCCGCGTCCGCGTAGCCGAGCATCTTGGCCAGCGGCCGCCCCGTGTGGAAGTGAAAGCCCTTCTCCGGCTCCTGAGCGACCTCGGTGTACTTGTCGCTGATCCCGCGGCGCAATCGATCGCGATCGACGTTCGCTGCTACTACCTGGTTGACCATCTCGAACCTCCATGTTGTGTTCTTGCTGATGCGCGTCTATGACGGCGATCCTAGCCTACCTTATTCTATCTGTCAAGCGATTGCTTGATAAATTGACTAGCAGAAGCTGGTGCGGCACACTCTTGCCATGGCACATCGGGAATTCAAGGATCGGCTCTACCCGGAATTCGCCCGGGTCGCCCAAGCCCTGGGGAGCGAACGCCGACTGGAGCTCGTCGATCTCCTCGCGCAGGCGCCGCGTCGCGTGGAAGCGCTTGCGGAGGAGACGGGCATGACCGTCGCCAACGTGTCGCAGCATCTGCAAGTCCTGAAGAACGCTCGGCTCGTTGAGTCTGAACGACGCGGAACGTCGGTGACGTATCGGCTGGCGTCCCAAGGCGTCGTATCGTTGTGGCTGGCGCTTCGGTCTGTGGCCGAGGATCGGCTCCCCGAGATCGCGAAGTTGCGGCGTGAGTTCTCAGCCGATTGGGAGGGCGTCGAGTTACCGCGCGAGGACGTGCAGCGCCTGGTGCAGGGAGGAAAGGCCGTGCTCGTCGATGTCCGGCCTGCGATGGAGTTCGAGCATGGGCACGTCGCGGGTGCGCTCTCCATTCCGATTGAGGAACTGGAGAAGCGGCTGAAGGAACTGCCGCGGAACAAACGGATTGTGGCTTACTGCCGCGGCGCATACTGCCTGTTCGCCGACGAAGCCGTTGCCCTGCTGCGCAAGCGGGGGTTCGACGCCGTGCGCCTCGATGGCGGCTGGCCCGAGTGGGTCGCCGAGGGCCGCGCCGTCGCGAGTGACTAAGAGCTGGAGACTGGCACAGCGTAGTCATGCGCAGCGCCGAATCTGGCGATCGCGAAGCATGGTTCGCCGAAGTTGATCATTTCGTGCCGCCCCGGGACAAGCAGAACGCCCGCCGAGGCGGGCGTCTCAGGCGGGTGGATGTGTACCGCTCAGCAGGGAGCGTTACCTTCGAAGATCATCGTGTACCAGATCTTGCCATCGGATGACTTGGCGACGCCGGTGCCGACCTTCGTGTAGTGGCAGTTCATGATGTTCTCGAGGTGCGGCGGGCTGTTCTTCCACGCCGTGACCGCTCGCGAGGCGCTCTCGTCCCACCGGTAGTTGTTCCAGGCGATGTTCTCGCCGGCGTATGCGTACGGCACGCGCATCCGGTCGAGGACGCAGGCGAACTCGTTCGCGCAACCGCCGACACGGTCGTGAGCGAAGTGGGCAGTGCGTGCCATATCGCTGCTGCGCTCGCGGGAGGCGTAGACCAACTCGGCATTGGGCTGGAGCGGCGGGAGCCCGGCGCGCGTGCGGATTGCGTTGATGCCGGCGTATGTCTCCATCTCGGCGTCCACCTCGGCGGTGCAGCCCGTGAGGAAGACGAGTGCCAGCAGCGCGAACGCGGCCATGGCGATCGCGGCGACGGACTTCGGCCGGTGCAGCAGGTTTGTAGTCTTCAACGCTCCCTCTCCGTAGAGAGCATCGGCCGGGCGTGAAGAATCTGTGGTGTTTCCAGCCGCGATTGGATGCAATATGCGCGGTTCGAAGCCAAGCCGGGTGCTGCGAGATGCCAAGAGTGCAGTCCTTGCTCGTCAATGACACGTCGCCGGACGTGGTTACATAGGAATGCCACGCGTTGTGCGCGGCCGCTCGCTATAGATACCGGAGCGTTGCTGTTTATTTCAGAAGGCCGACGCAGGTCAGCACCGCCTAACCCTACACCAGCCGCCAGAGGTTGCAAACCCCCGAACGGCGCATGGCCAACGCTATGTTAAGCGCAAGCCGCCGATCAGTTGTGTACTCTAGCTTCGCGCGGGCGTGACAATTACGAATCCGTGATAAAAACTTCCAATATCGCATTGAATTTCGCAGCGCGCTCGAAATACACGGAATGTCCGCATTCCGGCACGATCTTGAAGCTTGCACCGGGAACGTACGTCGCGGCGATTTCGATGAGGCGCGGCGGGATGACGATGTCTTCTTCTCCCGCGATGAAGAGCACAGGCAGCGTGAGCCCCGCTGCGTCATCGCACGATGATGCGGGCGCACCGCGCATCGCCGCGGGTCCGGTTGTCGGATTCAACGCGCTGATCTCCTGGTAGAGGAAGTGCAGCGCCGGCTGTTCGCGATACATGCGTTCTCCGGCCGCCGGGTGTATCTCGCCCGGCTCTACCTGATTGCGCATCGTCTCGGACCAGATCGCATCGATCTCCGGTGAACGCATGCCGCCGTGCGTGTCGCACATCATCAGCCGCTCGACGCGTTGCGGGTGGCGCAGCGCGAAGTTCAGGCACGTCCAGCCGCCCATGGACTGCGCGACGAGGGTGGCGCGCTGGATCGCGAGGTGATCGAGCAGCGCCTGCAGGTCGTCGACGAACGCCGCTCCGGCCGGCCCGCCGTCGACATCGACCGATTGTCCGAAGCCACGATGATCGAAGACGACGCAGGTGAAGCGATCGCGGAAGTGCGGCACCTGCTGCCACCACGAAAGGTGGTTGCCACCCGCTCCATGCGCGAAGACGATCGCTGGTGCATCACCGGGCTTGGGCCCGTGGGTTTCGTAGTAGATGCGGCAGCCGGCGGCGTCAGCGAATGGCATGCGGTGATCTTAGCCGCGCCGCGTGTGTCGCGACACTGATTGTCGCGCTCTTGCGGAATGGTGTAACGAGGCTTCGTGCTAGGGCGGCTCCATTCCAACGAGGTGACCGATGAACGCTCTCTATACTTCAACCAGTACCAAGTCAGCGTGGAGGCCGGCCAATCAGGCTGGGCGGGGCCTGCGGGAGTTGCGATTGACGGACGCAGTGAACATCGACCAGTTCCTACGCGCGCGTGGCTTCGAGTCGGGCGAGGCGCGCCGCCGCGGCCGCGAGGTGCTGGAACGCGCCGGGCTCACGCACGCCGCGAAGCAGGCTTTCGTCGCCAGCAAGCTCGATACAGCGGATCGCCTGCTCGCAGAGACGTTCCTCAGGGCGTGTGGCGATGCCTGCGTGAAGCTGGATCGCGCCGGCGCCGGCAGGGCGCGCGAAATCGTGCGGGTCCCATCATCATTCTGCGAGATATGCGGCGGGTCGAACATACGGCGAGCCGTGATCGAATGCGTCCGGGTGCTGCGGCGAAGATCGATTGAGCGCCTCGTGGTCGTCGGTGGATCGCCGAATCAGATTGTAGAGATGCGCGAACTGCTCGCCGGCACGGGCGTGGACATTCGATACGTGGATGGAACGCAGGCGCAGCACAGCGCGAAGGACGCGCTCGCGAACCGCCGCTGGGCGCAGCTCATCATCATCTGGGGCCTCGCCGCCGCTACGCCACGCGATATCCGATCTGTACACCAGCGAACCGATGCCCGACATACGGATCGTGAAGATCACGCGGCGCAGCATCGAAGCCCTTTGCCAGGAAGTCGTGCGCAGCTACAGCTAGGCAGGGGCGCAGCGCCTTCGCTCCCTCCGCGCTGGATCAGCCACTAGATCCGCGTGCGAGAGTCGATCTTTCCAGAGGCGAAAGGCATCGGTGCGAGGCGGACGGCGCGGTGACTATGTGACCCGGCGTCGTGCTTCGCATCGCTACGCGCGCGCTTCGTCAGCGGAACGTATTTGCGCGTGCGCTGTCCGGTGTAGATCTGGCGCGGCCGGGCGATCTTCTGCTCCGAATCGGTGATCATCTCTCGCCACTGGGCGATCCATCCCGCTGTGCGCGGGATCGCGAAGAGCACTGGGAACATTTCGACCGGAAAGCCGAGAGCCTGATAGATGATGCCCGAGTAGAAATCGACGTTCGGGTAGAGTTTGCGCGATACGAAGTAGTCGTCCTCCAGCGCGATGCGTTCCAGTTCCATGGCGATGTCGATCAGCGGGTTGCGGCCGGTCAGGTCGAACACTTCTTCCGCGGTGCGCTTGATGATCTTCGCGCGGGGATCGTAGTTCTTGTAGACGCGGTGTCCGAATCCCATGAGGCGGCCCTCGCCGGCCTTGAACTTCTTGATGAATTCCGGAATGCGCTTCTTGTCGCCGATCTCCTCCAGCATGCGGAGCACTTCTTCGTTCGCGCCGCCGTGCAAGGGGCCGTAGAGCGCGGCGGCGGCCGCGGCGGTGGCGGAGTACGGGTCGGGGCGCGAGCTGCCGACGGCGCGCATGGCGTTCGCGCTGCAGTTCTGCTCGTGGTCGGCATGGAGAATGAACAGCACCTCGATCGCCCGCTCCAGCACCGGTTCGGGTTTGTACTTCGCCTCGGACATCTTCCAGAGCATGCTCAGGAAGTTGCCGGCGAAGGACAGATCGTTGTCCGGATACACAAACGGCAGCCCGCGGCTATGGCGGTACGCGAACGCCGCAATCGTCGGCATCTTGGCGATCAGGCGCCACGTCTGCAGTTCGCGCGACGCCGGATCATCGATCTGCTTGGCATCCGGATAGTAGGTCGAGAAAGCGCCGACGGTGCCGATCAGCATGCCCATGGGGTGAGAATCATAGTTGAAGCCGTCAATGAACTTCTTGATGTTCTCATGCACCATCGTCGAGTACTTGATATCGCGCGTCCATTGGTCGAGCTGTCGCGCATTCGGCAGTTCGCCGTAGATGAGCAGGTATGCCGTCTCGAGATATGTGCTCTTCTCGGCGAGTTGCTCAATGGGGTAGCCGCGGTACTCGAGGATGCCCTTGTCGCCGTCGATGTAGGTGATGGCGCTGCGGCACGATGCCGTGTTCGTGAACGCGGGGTCGTACGTCATCAGGCCGAAGTCGTCCTTGTCGGTGCGGATCTGGCGCAGATCCATCGCGCGGACGGTGCCGTCCTCGATCGGGATCTCGTACGACTTCCCGGTGCGGTTGTCCGTGACGCTCAGCGTGTTCGCCTTGCCGGGCTTCGCGCCTGTGGCGCCGTTCTTCGACGGCGCCTTCGCGGCTGGCCGAGCGGCGGCTCGGGCGGATGACTTCGCCCCGGTCTTCTTCGAGCGGGTTGGTGTGCGGGTTGCCATGATGCTGCTCCTGAGGTGGGGTGCGCCCGCCGGCGTGGACCGGAGGCTCTTGAGTATCGGTGCGCCGTCGCAGGGAGGATATCAGGAAGTGCGTGGTTTGTAGTTCGTACTTCGTTCCGGGCAGTGAGCAGTCCACGGCTGGTGTTCGCGTGGGGTGCGGCGACCATACGCTGGCCCTCGGACGTATGGAGACCGCCGGTTGACGCGGCGAGGATCCCGTGGGTAGGCATTGACAGGATCGACGGGGGCGGCGGATACTAACCAAATGGTCGCAATTTCACCACTGGATGGTCAGGGTCGGAAGCGCTTCGACCGGCGGCAGGCGATCGTCGATGCGGCGACGGAGTTGTTCGCTGAGCGCGGCTTCTCCGGCGTCTCCGTGCAGGAGATCGCCGATGCGGCGGGCACCCACAAGACGACGGTGCTGTACCACTTCGCCACGAAGGACGCGCTGCACGAGGCCGTGCTGGACGCTGCGTTGGGCGGCGTTGTTGAGGTGACGCGGGAGTTCCTGGCGGGGAACTTCAAGCGCGAGCGCGTCGCGTTCCTGCTGGACCAGATGCACTCGTTCTATGCCGAGCATCCCGCGGTGGCACGGCTGCTGCAGCGAGAGCTGATCGAGCCGGGCGGCAGCGAGGCATACTACGCGCGGTTCGTCGAGCCCATCTACCTGCCGGCACTGAAGAGCCTGACCGCTGCGATGGGCTCCGGCCTCATCCGGCAGATCGATCCCGCATTCTTCATCCACGATACTCACGTGACGCTGATCGGGTACTTCTGTCACCGCGGGTTGCTCGAACGCATCCGGCCGGGCGTCGACCCGTACGGAGTGGAGTCGCTGATCGCGCGACGGGAGTTTCTGGTCGACCGCATCTTCCGCCAACTGACGCCGGATGGAATCAAGCCCCGGCGCAAGACCGCACCTTCGAAAGGAGCGACACGATGACGACGATGACGCGAGAAGAGGAGGCGCGGGCGTGGGACACGCCGCCGGGATATCGCTACGATATTCCGCCGTTCCCCAACTGCTGGTTCCAGGTGGCGTACAGCGACGAACTGGACGCGAACGCCGTGCTGCCACTGCGCTATTTCGGCAAGGAGTTGGTGCTGTTCCGCGGCGAAGACGGCAAGGCGCGCGTGCTGGATGCGTTTTGCCCGCACCTGGGCGCGCACCTGGGCTACGGCGGCCGGGTCGAGGAGAACACGATCCGCTGCCCCTTCCACGCGTGGCGCTTCGACGGTGAGGGGCGCTGCGTCGACGTCCCGTACGCGAACAAGATCCCGCCGCTTGCGAAGCTGGACGCGTGGACCGTGTGCGAGGTGAATGGCCTGATCATGGTCTGGCACCACATGGAGGGGCGGCCGCCCGCCTTCGAGCTGCCGGTGCTACCGGAGTACGGCGACCCGGCGTGGACGCCATACGTGCGGCAGCGCTGGAAGATCCGCACGCACAACCAGGAGATGGCGGAGAACGCCGTGGACTCGGCGCACTTCAAGTACGTGCACGGGACGCCCGAGCAGCCGATGACGCGCGCCGAGGTGGATGGCCACATCCTGCGCGCGCGCTCGCCCGTCAACTACGTGACGCCGCAAGGCACGGTCGAGGGCGGCATCGCGTCGGACTCGCACGGCTTCGGCTTCGGCACGACGCGCTTCACCGGCATCGTCGAGACCCTGCTCGTCAGCTCGGTGACGCCGATCGATGGCGAGTACGTGGACGTGCGCTTCTCGTTCACGGTGAAGAAGATGGACAGCGAAGGCGCGACCGCCGGCGTGAGCCGTGCGTTCATCAAGGAGATCGAGCGGCAATTGGGGCAGGACATCCCGATCTGGGAGAACAAGGTCATGAAGATGCGCCCGGTGCTGTGCGATGGCGACGGTCCGGTCGGGATCTTCCGCCGCTGGGCGAAGCAGTTCTATGTGACGGCGCCGGACACGTCGCCCGCGGACGGCGACGGGGATCTGGGGACGGCAGTAAAGCGTAGTTAGCAGCACGTAGCGTGGACTTCAGTCCGCGCGGTCCGCGTGAGCGTCGAACGGTGAGACGCGCTGCCACAGCGCCGGGCCCGCCGGGCGATACGGGGAGAAAAGCGAATGGTTCGGGCGATCGATACGTTCGTGAACGTAAACATGGGATCGGTGGAGCGGCCGGCGTGGCTGGTTCGCGTGGCCGAAGACTACTTCAACCGCGCTGACGCGATCTTCAAAGACATCGAAGTCCCGGAGCTGATCGAGGCGATGGACCGCGCGGGCGTCGAGAAGTGCATTCTGTCGACGATGGCGGAGGCACCCGCGGAGCACGTGCTGAAGTTTCCGCGCGCGCACCCGGATAGGTTCGTGCTGTCGCTCTCGCTGGACCCGCGCAACGGCATGTCGTCGCTGCGGGCGCTCGAACATCTGGTGCGCAACGAGCCGGTGGTGCTGGCGCGGATCACCCCCTTCATGGTTGGCGCCATTCCGCCGAACGAGAAGGAGTACTACCCGGTGTACGCGAAGTGCATCGACCTGGACCTGCCGATAGCGATCAACACGGGCATCCCGGGGCCGCCGATGCCGGGCAAGTGCCAAGATCCGATGTATCTCGACGAAGTGTGCGTCTTCTTCCCGGAGCTGAAGCTGGTGATGGCGCACGGCGCCGATCCGTGGTGGGACGTCGCGATCCGGCTGATGATCAAGTACCGCAATCTCTACCTGCAGACGTCGGCCTACGCGCCACGCTACTTCCCGCCGCAGTTGATTCAGTTCATGAACACGCGCGGCCAGGACAAGATCATGTTCGCGTCGGATCACCCGGTGCTGTCGTTCGAGCGCTGCGTCAAAGAGGCGCAGGAACTCGACCTGCGGGAAGGCGTGCTGGACAAGTTCCTGTACGCCAACGCCGAACGGCTATTCTTCGACGGGCGTCATCCCGCTACGATCGCGTAACGTCCGCTGTAGCGTCGATGCGCGTCGGAGGGCCAGGGAATGGCATCGTACTGGGATCAGTTTCGAGACGCGCGCGTCAGCCGGCGCACGTGGCTGCGCGGCGCCGGTACGGCCGCCGCCGCGGGCAGTGCGATGGCGCTGGCCGGCTGCGGCGACTCCGGGCCGAAGTCAGCGAGCGCGATACCGACTCCCGGCACAAGCAGGCCTGATCAGCCGGACATCCTCAACGTCGCGAACCCTCCTCGCCGCGGTGGCCGGTTTGTCACGGCGAATTCCGCGAACTTCGGCACGTTCGATCCGCACCTGGGCGTCGCCGTCGCCTCGGCGTATTTTCCGCGCATGTACAACACGCTGGTCAACCAGTCGCCCACCAAGCCGGAATTCATGTACTTCGACCTGGCGCAGTCGCTGGAAACCGTGGACGACACGACGTACGTGTTCAAGATCCGGCCGGGAGTGAAGGTCGCGCCGAACTCGCTGGGCGTGCCGGAGCGCGATCTCGATGGCGAAGACGTGAAGGCGACCCTGGAACGCCTAAAGACGGATCCGGCGACCACGTCATACGGATTCGCCAGCAAGTACATCGGCGACATCGCGGTCTCCGGCGATACGGTGACGGTGAAAACGACGAGTCCATACGCGTGGTTCGTCGCCCGAGTCGGTTCGTATCTTAGTTGCATCGTGCCGCGGGAGCTGTTGGCTGGTGATTTGAAGCGGCTGACCGGGCAGGCGGCGGGTGCGGGAGCGTTCCGGTTGACTTCGGTGACGGAAGGCGAGACGGCCTCGTTCGAGCGCAACTCGAACTACTATCGCAAGGACGAGGCGACCGGCGCGCAACTGCCGTGGGTCGACGGCCTGGACGTGCGCGTGATTTTCGATCGGGCGGCTCAGCGTACGGCGTTCCTGTCCGGGCAGATCCAACAGTACTGGCCGACGACAGGCGAGGAGGCACGTAGTCTCGGCGATGTCGTGATGACGCGCGATCCATGGTTCAGCTTCATCTCACTGACGATGAATCCGCTGCGCAAGCCGTTCGACGACGCACGGGTGCGGCGCGCGATCTCCCGCGCCATTGATCGTTCCGCGTACGTGGACATCGTCTACGGCGGCGATGCGCAGGCGAACGGGTTGGTGCACTGGCCCCTGGGATCGTACGCGCTTTCCCCGGACGAATTGAAGACGCAGCAGCCGTTCGATCTGGCCGACGCGAAAGCGCTGGTAAGCGCGGTGGGAGGCATCAAGTTCAAAATGGTGTTTCCCGCCAGCACGACGATCGAGGAGCACGGGCAGCACCTGCCTATCTTCCTCGAGCAGATGAAGGCCGCCGGCATCGAGGTCGAGCAAGACGCGCTGGATTTCGGAAAGTGGATCGAGAGCTACTTGGGTCTGAAGTACGACTCGAACCTCGCCTTGAACCAGATCTACGAAACGCCGGAGTTTCCGCTTGGCTTCCATCTCTCAGGCGGACCCTTCGGCGACAGGACGTACGTGCAGGGCATCGGTGATGCGGAGATTGATGCAGCAGTCAACAAAGCCAACCAGGCGTTGGGGCTGGAGGCGGCCCGCGAAGCGGTGCACGCGGCGCAGAAGGTGATCTACAGCAAGGATCCCGCCTTCCTGCCGTTCGTCAGTCCCTACCAGCACATGGCGTACGCAAAGAACGTCAAGAACATCCCGACCGGCGTCGGCACTACGAACTACTTCCTCAATACGTACTGGCTGGACATCTAACCGCCGCGCTCCGCGACGATCGCGCGCAACACCTCGATCTCATCGCTGATCATGCCGTCCACGCCCCACTCTGCAAGCTCGTGCGCGCGCTCGACGTCGTTGATCGGCCAGGTGATGATGGTCGAGGCGATCGTCTTGAGCGAACGGACGCTCTCCTCGGTGAGCAGGCGCTGGTGGATGGAGATCGCTGCGCCGCCCGCAGGCTCCCGCGTACGAAGGTGCCGGAACAGGGACGGAAGCTTTCGTGCTCGTCCCACGGAGTGAATGGCGATGATCTGGGGGTGATCGGCGAAGGTATCCACGAGCGCCCAGTTCTGCGAGCAAATGGCGACGGTGCCGCGGCGCGGACTTCGGTCGAGGGCTCGGAGGATATCGCCGGGCAGCTCGGGTGCTCTGCCTTTGAGGTCGAGCATGACGCCGGTACCCGACGGGATTGCTGCCAGCGCATTGTCCAGGAACAAGCGTGGACGCCAGCCCAGCTCGACGCTCCAGCGATCCCAAAGCAGCGGTATGCCCCAGATGGTCTTCGTGTGACGCACTTCCAGGCGGCCGCGGTAGCGCCAGACATCCAGCTCGACGATGTCGGCGCCGGCTTCACAGGCAACGCTCGCGCGCGTCGGGTGGTTGCCGGCGCGGTGCGCGATTGCGAGGGGGCGGACGTGGGTCAGCGGCTCGATGTGCACCTCATGCGGCGACGATGATGATGCTCATCGTACCGGAGATGACGACCGCCCTCCGGAACACCTCGTACGCAGCGGGGCGTTTCGGACAGCAGGTGACACGCAACAGGGGTGCTTGCTGGACTATGGGCACCGCCGGTGATGGCGGATGCCTGTGACCCGGAATCGCACCCTGCTACAATCGCCATCCGCGATGGAACTGCAATGGAGGCATAGCCATGGAGTACCGGAATCTGGGACGGTCGGGGTTGCAAGTGTCCGCGGTCGGGTTGGGCTGCAATAACTTCGGGATGCGCATCGACCTGGCGCAGACGAAGGCCGTCGTCGAGCAGGCGATCGACAGTGGCATCACGCTGTTTGATACGGCGGATATCTACGGCGGCCGCGGCAAGTCGGAGGAGATGCTGGGCGAGGCGCTTCAGGGTAAGCGGCGCAACGTCGTGATCGCGACGAAGTTCGCCGGGCCGATGGGCGATGGTCCGTTGTGGTCGGGCGCATCGCGCGCGTACATCATGCAGGCCGTCGACGATAGCTTGCGGCGGCTGGGCACGGACTACATCGACCTCTACCAGGTGCACTTTCCTGACGTGAAGACGCCGATCGACGAGACGCTGCGCGCGCTCGACGACGTCGTGCGAGCCGGGAAGGTGCGCTACGTCGGATGTTCGAACTTCACGGGCTGGCAGGTGGCCGACGCGGCATGGATCGCGCGGACGCAGATGCTGACGCCGTTCGTCACGGCGCAAAATCAGTACAACCTGCTGGACCGGCGCGTCGAGCGAGAGTTGGCGCCCGCGTGCGAGAAGTTCGGGCTGGGGATCCTGCCCTACTTCCCGCTGGCGAGCGGGTTTCTGACCGGGAAGTATCGCCCGGGCGAGAAGCCGGCGGAGGGGACGCGGCTGGCGGCGTGGGGCGTGCGCGGCGAGAGCATGCTGAGCGAGCCGAACTTTGCGGTGTTGACGAAGCTCGAAGATTTCGCGCAGACGCGGGGTCACACGATGATCGACCTGGCGATCGGCTGGTTGTCGAGCCACGCCTACGTGCCGAGCGTGATCGCCGGCGCCACGAAGCCGGAGCAGGTAGAGCAGAACGTCGCGGCGGGCGAATGGAAGCTGACGCCCGAAGAGATGGCGGAGGTCGACAAGATCACGAAGACGCGGGACTGAGTGAATAGTGGATAGTTCATCGGCACAGTTGAACGAGCAGTCGCGGGCAGCGTGGAATGACAATGCCGCGTCATGGGACGAAGCGCGCGCCCGCGGAGCGCCGTTTCAAGACGTGCTGATCGACCCGCCGATGCTGCGGATGCTGGGGCCGGTCGATGGTCTCGCGATCGTCGACGCCGGATGCGGCAATGGACACTTCGCGCGCAAACTCGCCGATCTTGGCGCGCGCGTGACGGCGTTCGATTTCGCGGACGAACTTGTCGCACGCGCCCGATCGCGCTCCACCACGTGCGGCGACCGCATCGCGTATCACGTGCTCGATGCGACCGACGCGGTGCAGCTCGCGACGCTTCCGGCCGGCGTGTTCGATGCGGTCACCTGCGCCGGAGTGCTCATGACCATGACGGCGATCGAGCCGCTTATCGCCGCGGCGCACCGATGGCTGAAGCCGGGCGGCGTGTTCGTGTTCTCCGTCTCGCATCCATGCTTCAACACCGACAAGACCGTGCTGATGGCGGAGTCGATCGAGGATCCGCCGGGAGAGTGGCGAACCGTTCGCTCGGTGAAGGTGTGGGGATACAAGTCCGTAGTCGCGATGCGAAGCGGAAACGCCAAGGGACAGAAGCTGCTGCAGGTCTACGTCGACCGGCCCCTCGAGGCGCTGCTCGGCGCGTTCTTCGCCAATGGCTTCGTGATGGAGGCCATCGAAGAGCCGGCGTTCCCGGAGGATACGAAGGCACAGCTGTTGGACTGGCGCGGCATGTCGGAGATTCCCGGCGTGTTCGCCGCGCGCATGCGGCGGGTCGGCTAGTCGCGGTAGCGCCTCTCTAAGGGCATGGAAACCCCGTAACCAGCACCACTACGGCATACGGCGCGATTCGTGGTGCGATAGCTTCGGGCTTCGGCGCGAGTAACGATAGGTGCTTGCTTTTGTCAAACGTTTGCAAGCTGACGCAGTTCTTGCCGCTACGATCGTTCAAGACGACATATCCGGTGTCGGGACTGTCCGTGAGAACGATCCAGCCTTTCCCGCGAAGGCGATCCTCGACGGCCACTGCCGCCTCGCGGAACGACCGTTCGTTACTCCCGAAGATGACGACCTCTCCGCAGTTGTCCCCGGTTACGCCACACTCTGTCCATGAAATGACTTGGTGGAAACCGGGCGGGCTGGCGTCGTTGGGCACGCTTACTTTGTGTACAGGTGTGAGTGCCCATGCCAGCACTGCGACGCATCCGGCGAAGAGCAGTACGGGCGCCGTGACGCCTACAACGAGCAGCTTGGTTCGACTCATCACAACATCAGCTTACTGCTCGTTGAGCGGACGCTCGCTCGCCAGGTACGCCCGCATCAGGCGCGACGCATCCTCCGACCGCATCGTCTGCATGAACGCCTCGGACTCGAAGTGGAGCGCTTCTTCCAGCGGCATCTCGATGCCCTGGCGGATGCACTGCTTGATCAGCGCGACGCTCAGCGGCGGGCGGCTCGCGAGTTCGTTGGCGAGCGTCATGACTTCCGGCATGAGTTGATCCGCGTCGACGGCGCGGTGCGCGAGACCCAGGCGGGCGGCCTCGTCGGCGTCGACGGCGTTGCCCAGCATGATCAGCTCCATCGCCTTCGCCACCCCCAGCAAGCGCGTCATGCGCTGCGTCCCTCCTGCCCCGGGGAGAATGCCGACGCGCACCTCCGGCAGCCCGAAGACGCCGCCGCGCGCGATGATCCGGAAGTCGCAGGCGAGCGCGAGCTCGCACCCGCCGCCCATCGCGGTGCCATTGACGGCAGCGATCACGGGCTGCGGCAGCGCAGCGAGCTTCAGCGAGAGCTGGTTGAGCGGGTGCAACTGCCGTGGCGGTCGCTCCGTCGTCGGCGGTGCGGATGTCGGGGTGCCGGCGCTGCGGACTGCGTCCGAGAGCGTGCTGAGTTCGCCGACGTCGTAATGCGTGATGAAGATGCCGTCGGCGTCCCCGGTGAGGACGAGTACGCGCGTCTCGCGATCATCTGCGAGCGAGTCGGCGAGCGACAGCAGCTCTTCGACCATCGGCGCGTTGAGGAGATTCCTCGGTGGGTTGACCATCGTGGCGATGAGGACGGGGCCCTCGCGGCGGGTCTGGATGTACGTGTAGGTGTTCATAACGAGCCTCCGTGGGTTAGTGAGCGCCGCTCTGGCGACAGTATGTGCGTGAGCAACGCCTTCGGAAAGGATCGGAGGGATCTGATCTTCTGGCTGATCGAATAGCCATAATCGAAGCGGAGAACGGGGGTTCACCGTGATACACTCGATCTGCCGATACTGAAGTCGCAATAGCTTCGGAGCGGCATGGCCAGCATGGCCGGAGGTGCGCTGATGCCCCGTCAGCGACGGCGCAAAGACGAGACGTTCGAGCTGCCGCTCGTCCCCAGGCGGCGCGGCATCCTGTATCCGAACACGACCGGCGCCATCCTGGTCGGCCGCCGGTCCACGCTTAAGGCCATCGATGAGGCGACCGAGGGCGAGGGGATGGTGGCGGTCGTCACCCAGCGGGACCCGGCTCTGAGTGAAATCGGCCCGTACGACATCTTCCCGTATGCCACCGAGGCGAATATCCAGCGGGCGCTGCGCCTGCCGGACGGCACGACGCAGCTCTGGGTGCAGGGCTTCCGGCGCTTGAAGGTCGTCGAGTTGCTTGGCGGTGAGCCCTATTATCGCGTGCGCGTGCAGGCGGTCGAGGATCCGACTGACTCCACCGTGCCGACGGAGGCGTTGCGGCGTGCGGTGCTTGCGCTGTTCGAGAAGGTGGCGCGGCTTTCCCCGAGTGTGCCGGACGATGCGTACGTCATGGCGATGAACATCGAGTACTCTGGCTGGCTCGCGGACTACGTCGCGTCGTCGCTTTCGCTGGACGACGAAGAAGCGCAGGACCTGCTGGGCACGCTGGACGTGCGCGAGCGGCTCGAAAAGCTCAGCATCCACCTGGCCAAAGAGCTGGACGTGCTGGAACTCCAGGGGAAGATCCACTCGCGCGTGCAGGACGAGCTGGACAAGTCGCAGCGCGAGTACTTCCTTCGTGAGCAGATGAAGGCGATCCAGCGCGAGCTGGGCGAGACAGATCCGGCGACGAAGGACGCACTCGACATGCGCGAGCGTATCGCCGTGGCGGGCATGCCGGAGGCGATTGCGAAGAAGGCCGAAGACGAGATGCGGCGCCTGGAGCAGATCCCGTCGGCATCGCCGGAAGTCGGCATCATCCGCACGTATCTGGAGTGGTTGGTGACAGTGCCGTGGAACAAGAGCACGGACGACCACATCGATCTCGTGAACGCCGCGAAGGTGCTGGACAAACATCACTACGGGCTGCCGAAGGTGAAGGAGCGCATCCTGGAGTACATGGCGGTGCGGCAGCTCGCGAAGGAGAAGCACCGCAGCCCGATCCTCTGCTTCGTGGGTCCTCCCGGCGTGGGCAAGACGAGCCTTGGGCGATCGATCGCGGAAGTGCTGGGGCGCCGCTTCGTGCGAGTGAGTCTTGGCGGCATCCGCGACGAGGCGGAGATCCGCGGACATCGGCGGACGTACGTCGGCGCGCTGCCGGGTCGCGTGATCCATGGCATGCGCCAAGCGGGCACGGTCAATCCGGTGTTCATGCTGGATGAGGTCGACAAGGTTGGCGCGGACTTCCGCGGCGATCCGTCGTCGGCCCTGCTGGAGGTGCTGGACCCGGAGCAGAACCACGCGTTCTCCGATCACTATCTCGACGTTGACTACGACCTGTCGAAGGTGATGTTTATCGCGACCGCGAACATCCTCGACCCGATCATCCCGGCGCTCCGCGACCGGATGGAAGTGATCGAACTGCCGGGCTATATCGAGGACGAGAAGCTGCACATTGCGCAGCAGTTCCTGGTGCCGAAGCAACTCGACGAGCACGGACTCTCGCGGCTGCAGTTGACGTTCACAGCGGGCGCACTGAAGAAGCTCATCCGCGAGTACACCCGCGAAGCCGGTGTGCGTAACCTCGAGCGTGAGATCGGCGGCATCTGCCGGAAGGTTGCGCGTCGCTTCGCCGAGAACCCGACGACGAAGGTGAGCGTGGGTACGCAGGCGCTCGAAGGCTTGCTGGGTCCGCAGAAGTTCTTCTGGGGCGCTGCTGAAGAGAAGGACCAGGTCGGCGTGGCGACCGGAGTGGCGCGCACGGAGATGGGTGGCGACGTGCTGGGTGTGGAAGTGACGCTGATGCCGGGCAAGGGCGCGCTGATGCTCACGGGCCAGCTCGGCGAGGTGATGCGCGAGTCGGCGCAGGCGGCGCTGTCGTATGCGCGGTCGCGTTCACGCGAGCTGCACATTCCGCCCGAGGTGTTCGAGAAGAACGACATCCACGTGCACGTGCCCGCGGGCGCGGTGCCGAAGGAAGGGCCATCGGCCGGTATCACGATCGCAACGGCGATGATCTCGGCGTTGACACGCCGGCCGATCAGCCGTCACGTGGCGATGACGGGCGAGATCACACTACGCGGCCGCGTGCTGCCGGTGGGCGGGCTGAAGGAAAAGATCCTGGCGGCGCATCGCGCCGGCATCAAGACGTTCGTGCTGCCGAAACGCAACGAGAAGGATCTGCTGGACGTGCCGCCCGCGGTACTGAGCGAGCTGCGGTTCGTGTTCGCGGGCGATATGGCGGAGGTGCTGCGCGCGGCGCTGGATCCTCCGCAGGCGGGTGGAGTATGACCTGGATCGACGTCGGCATCATCGTGATCTTCCTGTTCTTCATCGTGACTGCGTTCTCGTCCGGGCTGGTGCGCGAGGTGATCAGCATGTCGGCGACCATCGCCGGGATGGTGCTGGCGGGGCTGTTCTACCAGGACATCGCAGATACGCTGCTGACGAGCATCGACAACGAGACGACGGCGGCGGTCGTCGGGTTCCTGATCATCTTCGTCGGCGTCACGCTCGCGGGCCAACTACTGGCGATGGTCGTGCATCCCGCCATCACGGTGTTGCAACTCGGGATGATGGACCAGTTCCTCGGTGCGGGATTCGGCGCCGTGAAGGCGTTCGTCATCATCCAGGTGATGCTGGTGCTGTTCATCACGTACCCCCGCTACGACCTCGACGAGCGCATCGACGACTCGCAGTTCGCGGGCGTGATGCTCAAGATGTCGCAGCCGGTGGTGAAGGTGCTACCGCAGATCTTCGAGAAGAAGGTCGACGCGTTCAAGTAGCCGGTCAGTCACTCAGTCGTTCGGTCGGAATGTCGTTGTAGGGGCGCAACCCGTTGCGCCCGTGCTTCACGATCGCGCATTACTCCCACGTCACGTCGCCATGCAGATCCGCCGGGTGCGTCTTCGACACGAAGACGGCGTGCTCGCGCTTCGAGTTGGCGATTGTCGTGTTGTCGCCGTGGCCGGGGTAGACGGCCGTCGCTTCGTCGAGCGGGAGCAGCTTCGATTCGATCGATCCCACCATCTCGAGGAGGTCGGCCGGCTTGTCGGAGCGGCCGGGACCGCCCGGAAAGAGCGTGTCGCCGGAGATCAGCACGGAACCATCGTCGGACTCGACGAGCAGGCAGATGCTGCCGGGCGTGTGGCCGGGCGTGTGAATGATCTTCACGCGCGTGTCGCCGATCGGGATCGCGTCGCCGTCGCCGAGCGTGTCGAACACCTTGTCCTTGTACGGCGCGCGGTCGGCTTCGTGACAGAAGACCGGCGCGCCGAGCTTCTGCTTCACCAGATCGATATTCGCCCAGTGGTCGCCGTGGCGATGCGTGATGATGATCATCTGCACATCGGTGCCCGCGGCGGCCGCGATCGCCTTCGCGCTGTCCATGGGCGCATCGACGAAGATCGACCGCTTCGTCCGCTGGTCGACGATGATGTACGCGTTGTTGGCGTAGGGGCCGAGCGGGCCGACTTTGATGACGTTGGTGGGCATGGGAGACCTCCGGTCAGTTCGTGGTTCGTAGTCGGTGGTTCTTCGTTTATGGGCGGCAGCCGCGACCGCGTCCCCGATATCGTAGCGCGGACTCCAGTCCGCGCGGGGGTCATTGCAGGCAAGAGTATTCGTGCCTAGTCGGGCAGCGCGATTCGAGATCCCTTCGTTACGACAAGGCCGTGCGATTCGAGCGCGCTCACCAGGACCTTCAGTTCTTCGGCCGGTGGCGGCTTGCCAGCGCCTGAGAGCGCGGCGCGGAGCGCCGTCACGGTCATCGATGAGCCGGGCGGCAGAGCGCGCAAGGCGTCGATAATGCGGCCGCGCCACCAGCGGGCGGAGCCCTCGAATTTCGGCTGGCGTTTCGGTTTAGGGCGAGCGGTGTAGGCGGCGGGTTCGTCGGCGACGCGGAGCAGCGTGGCCGGGCCGCGATGGCCGTTCGTGGCAGGGTGATCCCGGCGTGACGGGCACCAGCGCGAGACCACGCATTCGCCGCATCTCGGGCGGATCGTGCAGACTCGTGCGCCGTAGTCCATGACGGCCTGGTTCCAGCGCGCGGGTTCGTGCACAGCCAGCATGCTGTCTGCGAGCGACTGCAGGCGCTTGCCGTCGATAGTCTCGTCGCCGGAGAGCCGGCCGAGGACGCGCCGCACGTTCGTATCGACGCAGGCGGCGGGTTGGCTGAACGCGAACGATGCGATGATGGCCGCGGTGAACGGACCGATGCCGTCGATCTGCGCGAGGGCCGCGGCGTTGTGCGGCCAGCCGCCGTCGACGATCGTGCGCGCGGCGCGGTGGAGGCGGATAGCGCGCTGGTTGTAGCCCATGCCGGCCCAGACGCGGATCACGTCACCGGCGGATGCTTCGGCGAGCGACTCGACCGTGGGGAATGCGGCCACGAAGCGCTCGTACGATGGCATGACGCGGCTCATCTGGGTCTGCTGAGCCATCACCGCCGCGACGAGCACTTCGTACGGGTCGCCGGACTCGCGCCACGGCGCGTGCATGCCTTGATCGCGATGCCACGCGAGCAGCGCGCGCTGGATATTGCGCAGTTCGGCGGCGGCAGGCGCATTCACGCGTCGAGTATACGGCCGCGTGGCTACTGCTCTTCGATAGCGATCGTGTTGATGACCGTGCCGGGCGTGGTCGCCGAGGCCGGGTTCCGCAGCTTGATCTTGTCGAGCACGTCGCGCCCCGAGACGAGCTGTCCGAACACCGTGTACCCGCCATCGAGCGAGGGCTGCGGCGAGTAGTCGATGAACCACTGGCTCCCGGCGGAGTTGGGCGCGCTGGTTTTCGCCATACCGAGTGTGCCTTCGAGGAACTTACGTGAGTTCACCTCATCCGGGATGGTGTAGCCAGGGCCGCCACTGCCGGTGCCGGTGGGGTCGCCAGCCTGCGCGACGAATCCTTCGACGACGCGATGGAACGTGACGCCGTCGTAGTAGCCGTCGCGCGCGAGGAAGACGAAGCTGTTGACGCTCTGCGGCGCGTCCTTCGGGAAGAGCTCCAGCCGGATGTCGCCGATGTCCATCTTGATCGTGGCGAAGTACTTCTTGTTCTGGTCGATGGTCAGGGGTGGTGCTGCGTCGTACTTCTTCGTGGTGCCTCCTGCTGTCGTCGGCGCTGTCGCCGGTGTGCTTGCGGTCGATGCCGTGGCTGCGCTGGTAGACGATGCGCCCGGCTTCGTCGCTGCCGAGGTCGCCGCGGGCGTTGTCGTGCCGTTCGAGAATGTATCCGTCTTCTTGTCGTCGCCGCCGCAGGCCGCGCTGGCCAGGAGAGTAGCGCCGATGGCGCAGATGATGATAAGTCGTCGCATGGGTGATGTGCCTCCTCCGGCACGATAGCAAGGCGGGGCGATCGGGCATACCCGAGGTGACACTCGATCACGCGCAACAAGTGTAAAGCGTGTGTTGTGTCAGGCCGAGAGCGGCTGCGCGACATCCACCTCGACGGAAGCGATCAATTCGTCGGAACTCGGGATCGGCAGGCCGCGGTCCTGGAGGCTCCCGATGTAAGCCTCGATCGCTTCGCGTGCGTTCGTAAGCGCTTCCGGCACGGTGTCGCCTTCGGTGATGCAGCCGGGGAGTGCCGGCACCTCTACCGTGTAGCCGGTCTCATCCGCATATTCGGTCGGTTTGAGGATCACGATGTACCGGTTCATCACATCAGTTCCTTGAACTCGTCGAGGCTGAGGCCAGCTCCCTTAAGTATATCTGTGAGCGTGCCCCTTCGGAGTGGTCGGTTGTGCACGGGCACAACGACACGCGTTCCGGGCCTGTCCGGGTGCTCGAGAACGTGATGAGAGCCCTGTACGCGGAGGAGTTCCCAGCCGGCTCGGTTTAACGCGCGCAGAACCCTCGCGCCGGGAACTTGCGGTATCTCGCCCACGCGGCGGCTCCTACTCGAAGATGCTGCTGGCGACTTCCTCGATGCTGCGCTGGACGTCGGCGTCGTCCGTGAGCGCCCAGACCACGCCTACCTGGCAGGCGCGGCGGGCGGGGATGCCAGCGTGGATCATCTTGCCTGTGTAGACCAGCAGACGCGTGCTGACGCCTTCGCTGAGGCCGTGCTCGCGCAGGTTGCGCACCTTCTCGCCCAGCTTGGCCAGATCCTGTGCGATGTCGTCGGATACACCGCTCTCGTGCGCAATGATCTTCGCTTCCAGCTCCTTGCGCGGGTGCGTGAATTCGATCGAGATGAAGCGCTGGCGCGTGCTGTGCTTGAGGTCCTTCAGCGCGCTCTGGTAGCCCGGGTTGTACGAGATGACAAGCAGGAAGCCCTCGCGCGCCTCCAGGATCTGGCCGAGCTTCTCGATCGGCAGCACGCGGCGGTGGTCGGTGAGCGGGTGGATGAGCACCGTGGTGTCTTTGCGCGCTTCGACGACCTCATCCAGGTAGGCGATGGCGCCGACCTTCACCGCGCGCGTCAGCGGGCCATCAATCCAGCGCGTCGATTCGCCCTCGAGCAGGTAGCGGCCGACGAGGTCGCTGGCAGTGAGGTCTTCGTGGCAGGCGACGGTGATCAGAGGCAGCGCCTGGAAGTCACCCTTCGCGCCCTTGTCCATCGTGTGGCCCTTGTCCTTGACGATGGTCAGCGGGCTGCCGAGTCTCCACGCCATGTACTCGACAAAGCGTGTCTTGCCGCAGCCCGTCGGGCCCTTGAGCAGCACCGGGATCTTCGATGCGAATGCGGCCTCGAATAGCTCCACCTCGTCGCCCGTCGGCACGTAATACGGCTCGACATGCGGGTGGTACTCCTCGATGGCGTACTGGCGGTATCCGCCTTCGATGTCAGTCTGCTCTTCGATCGCCATCTCACCCTCCCGGGGTCTTCTGAACAGCTCTGCGCACTCGCTGGATCAGCGTGCGGTGAGCTTCTCCCACTCGGCGGTCACGCGCTGCTTCAGTTCGTCCAGCGTGCCGCTGTTATCGATGATCACCTGCGCGTGCTTCGCGCGTTCGTCGTTCGTCAGTTGCGCATTGATGCGCGCGTCCGCCTGCTCGGCCGTGAGGCCGTTGCGTTCCATCACGCGCTGACGCGCTATGTCTCGCGCCACCGTCACGACCCACACCTGGTCCGTGATCGGCGTCCAGTCGGCTTCGATCAGGACCGCGGCTTCCAGCACTACGACGGCTGTGCCCTCAGCACGGATCTGCGCCAGCCGCTCGTCCATTGTGTCGCGCATCCACGGCCAGACGATGCCTTCGAGCTGCTTGCGCAGCGACGGGTCGGCGAACACCTTGCCACCCAACGCCTTGCGGTCGATCTCACCGTCGGCGCCGACGACGTCCTGACCGAACGCCTCGACGACGGCGTCGTAGCAGCCGCTGCCCCGCTGGTACGCCTCGTGACCCACCTTGTCGGCGTCGATCACGAGCGCGCCCCGCTCGGCGAGCATCCGACTGACGACCGATTTTCCGCTGGCGATGCCGCCAGTGAGGCCGACTACCACAGTCACGGGCGACTCCGGAGAAGCGAACGCGCCGGGTGTCCGGCGCCTGCAGGAAGTATGCGGGACGCCCCGGGGTCGGACAAGCGGGGCGAGTCTTTGGGTCGCTCAATGACATCCGGCGCGGGAACGCCCGTTCGGGCGGCAGCATGTATGGCGCGAACACCACGTCCGTGGCAAAGTGCCCGCACCAACCAACTGAAAGACTCACAGACTGAGAGACACAGGATGACCGACCGGCTCACTGGCAAGACAGCGCTTATCACTGGCGCGGGCGCGGGCATCGGCCGCGCGGCAGCGCTGCGGTTCGCGGCGGAAGGCGCGAACGTCGTCGTGTCCGACATCAACGACGAAGCCGCGCGGGCCGTCGCGACTGAGATCGGCGAAACGTCGATCGTCAACCACTGTGACACGTCGGTCGAAGCGGAGGTCGAAGCGGCGATCGCCCAGACCATCAAGGCGTTCGGCACGATCGACATCCTCGTCAACAACGCGGGCGTCGGTGGTGGTGTCGAGTGGGACCGCATGATCGCGATCAACCTCAGCGGCGTCATGTACGGCTGCAAGCACGGCGCCGAAGCGATGGCCGCGCGCGGAGGGGGCTCGATCGTCAACCTCTCGTCGATGCTCGGGCTGATCAGCATTCCGGGCGCTGGCGTCGATGGGTACACAGCGGCTAAGCACGGCGTCGTCGGGCTCACGAAGAACTACGCGCTGACGTACGGCGGTCGAGGTGTGCGCGTCAACTGCATCAACCCCGGCTGGATTGAAACCGCCATGACGGATCCGATCGCTCAGGCCGGCGGCAAGCAGTTCATGGTGGATGGCACGGCGCTCGGCCGGATGGGCCGGCCGGAAGAAGTCGCCGCCGTTGCGCTCTTCCTCGCGTCCGACGACGCGTCATTCGTCACGGGCTCGTCCTACCTCGTCGACGGCGGCTGGACGGCACGCTAGGCGCATGACGCCCGCCACGGCGTCGCCGAAGCTCGCGCTAGTGCTTGTAGTCGAGGATGAGGACCTGCGTCTCTTCGGGGAGGGAGCTGCGCGTGACGGCGATCTTGGCGTGTGTCTCCGTCGTCTTGGCGCCCATCTCCTTGAGGAATCGGTCGATGGGGTCGAGCTTCGACTTCTCGATGTCTGTTTGGAAGTGCATGGGGATGACGAGCTTGGGCTCGATCAGGCTCACCGCCTCGGCCGCGGGTGGCGCGTCGAGCGAGTTGCCGCCGCCAACTGGCACGAGCAGGATATCGACTGGTCCGATCTCTTCGAGCTGGTCCGACGTGGGCACGTGGCCGATCCCGCCGAGGTGGCAGATGCGCAGGTCCTCCAGATCGATGACGTAGGTGATGTTTCGGCCCGCCACGCCGCCCTTCTCCTTGTCTCGATACGTCGTGACGCCGACGACCGACGCACCGGCGATCTCGAACTCGCCGGGACCGTCGATCACGCGGGGAGTGCCGGCCACGCCTGCGACATAGTTGTGCGCGGGGTCATCGAGGCTGACGGTCACGAGGTCCGCCGTCGGTCGGCCGAGGCTGTAGCCCGTGGTCTTGTCGCAGGGGTCGGTGACGACGGTGGCTTCCTTCGCACGGAGTCGGAAGCAGCAATGTCCAAGCCAGGTGATCTCCATGGACTGATGGTAGCGAGTTTGCGACGGCCGAACCACAGAGCCGCGGCGGGTTCGCTGGGCACTCGTCGAACCTCGAACGGCGAGGAACAGACGATCGTCAGCACCGTTACCCCGCGCGCTCGGGCTTCCCGGCGTCAGGGAAGAACAGGGGCTCGCCGTACTTGTCCACGCCGAACTCGCTGATGATCGCTTGCGCATCCTGCCCCGTGATCCATGCGGCCCAGGCTCGTGCGGCGGTGACATTCACGGCTGGATGCTTCGCCGGATTCACGATGATGACGTGGTAGATGTTCAGGAGGACCGCGCTCTTCTCGTGCAGGATCACCAGATCGAGGTTAGGCTTCTGTGCAAGAAACGTGCCGCGATCTGCGATCGCGTATGCCGCTCGCTGACTCGCGACTTGCAGCGTGGCGCCCTGGCCCTGGCCCGTCTCGCTGTACCAGCTCTGGCCTGCGGGAGTGATATTGATCGATTTCCAGATGTTCAGTTCGAAGACGTGGGTGCCTGAGTTGTCGCCGCGGCTGATGAACGCCGCCTGCTTGTCCGCGATCGCGGCGAACGCAGCTTTCGCATCAGGCGCCGCTTTGACGCCGGCAGGATCGCCAGGCGGTCCGACTACGAGGAAGTCGTTGTGCATCACGAGTTGGCGCTCGATACCGTCGCCAGCCTCGAGCATCTTCGTCTCCGCCGCCGGCGAGTGGACGAGCAGCGCGTCGACGTCGCCGCGCGTGCCGGTTTCGATGGCCTGCCCGGATCCGCCCGCGATGAGCTTGACGGTGTAGCCTGTTTCCTCCTCGAATGCGGGAATAAGCACGTCGAGCAGGCCGCTGTCCTGCGTCGTCGTCGTGCTCGCCAGCAAGAGCGTGCCGGACGCCTTCGACGGGGCTCCGGTCGCGGTGGCAGCAGTGCCGCCGCCGATTGCGGGCGTCTTGCTCGAACTGCCGTTGTTGCCGCAAGCCACCGTCGCCGCGGTGATGCTCGTCACGAGGCCGATCATCAGCAGGCGCAGCATCATGCTTTGCTTCGACACGGTTCCTCCACTCACCCGCTACTGCGTGATATGTTCGCTTCAGGTTGGCGCATATACAAGCAGAGTTCGACGACGGAGCCCGCGAATCGGGCGAGACGTTGCGGCGGAGGGCGGCTGGAAGCCGCCTGATACCGCGAGCGCGCTTGATCGGCTAGATTGGCGGGCGAATGTCCCACGCGGGCGGAATCAGAGGTACGACGATGAACACTGCGGAATTTCTCCAGATCACAGCGATGGTTGTGCCGGAACGGGACGCGTTGGTCTGCGGTGACAAGCGCGTGACCTTCGAAACGATGGCAGACCGGGTGAACCGGCTGGCGAACTGGCTCCAAAGCGTCGGCGCAGGACCGGACAACCCCGTCGGAGCGGTCTCTACCAACGGTATGGAGTACGTGGAGACGTATTACGCCGCCGCGAAGATCGGCGCCACGTTCGTGCCGCTGAACTATCGCGCGAAGCACGAAGAGCTGACGTACATGATCAACACGTCGGACGTGCATGTGCTCTTCGTCGGCGAGCGCTATCTGGATCTGGTTGGGAAGCTGCAGCCGGAGCTGACGACGGTCCGGCACTTCGTCTGTTACGACAAGCCCGTCGACGGAATGGGGCACCTCGAGCAGATCCTCACGTCGGCGAGCGCGGACGAGCCGTTCGTCGACGTGGATGAGAGCAAGCCTACGGTGCTGATCTACACGTCGGGGACGACATCGCAGCCGAAAGGCGTGGCGCTGTCGTACCTGAACCTCTCGGTGTATGTGACGAACACGATGAGCCCCGCCGACCCCAGCGAGCACGGCGAGGTGACGCTGCTGTCGGTGCCGATCTTCCACGTCGCGGGGGTGACGCCGATCATGTCGTCGGTGTGGGGCGGGCGTACGCTCGTGATCCTTCCGCAGTTCGATCCGGAGCTGTGGCTCAAAGCGGTCGAGAAGGAGCGCGTGACGCACAGCTTCGTGGTGCCGACGATGTTGAAGCGAATCATGGATCACCCGGACTTCCACAAGCACGATCTGTCGTCGCTCAAGCTGATTACGTACGGCGCCGCGCCGATGCCGTACGAAGTCGTCAGCAAGGCCGTCGATGTCTTCAACTGCGGCCTGATGAATGCGTACGGCCAGACCGAGAGCACGTCGACCATGACGTTCCTCGGTCCAGACGACCACAACATCCCGCACGAGGCGGGCCCGGAGCGTGAGAAGAAGATGCACCGGCTTCGGTCCGTGGGCCGCGGCATGGATGACGTCGAGATCGCGATGATGGACGACGACGGGAAGATCCTCGAGGCGGGACACGAAGGCGAGATCTGCGTTAAGGGTCCGCGCATCATGTCGGAGTACCACAAGCAGAAAGAGGCGACGGCCGCCGCGATCCACGACGGCTGGCTGCACACGGGCGACGTCGGCTACCTGGACGAGGACGGCTACCTGTTCATCACCGGCCGCAAGAAGGATCTGATCATCCGCGGCGGCGAGAACATTTCGACCGGCGAGATCGAAGCGACGCTGGACGAGCACCCGCAGATCGATGAGTCCGCCGTGATCGGCGTGCCCGATGTCGAGTGGGGCGAGGTGATCAAAGCGATCATCGTGCCGGCGAAGGGACAGAAGCCCGATCAGGCCGAACTGACGGCGTACGTGAAGGCAAAGCTCGCCAGCTACAAGGCGCCCGCGTACTACGCCTTCGTCGATGAGTTGCCGCGCAACCCGATGGGTAAGGTGCTGAAGACGGAGCTGCGGAAGCTGTACGGGAAGGCGGGCGACGGAGCCTCGTAGTCCGTCGTTCGGGATTCGTGGTTCTCAGTTCACAGAGAAGGCCGCGCGCGGCCTTTCTCGCTTGGTCGCGGATCTCAGGTGGCGCGTGCGGCGAACGTGAGCGTGTAGCCGAGGCGGCGGCGGTGATGGTCGATGAGCGAGAAGCCACTAGCGCCGCAGAGGTCGCGGACGCTGGCTTCGAGCTGATAGTCGGGGTCGGTGAGCGTTTCGAGAATCGACAGCACCCCACCCGGCTTCATGACGCGGCGGATCTCCACCAGCGCCGCGGGCCGGTCGGGTATCTCCCCCAGCACATGGACGAGGTAGGCGGCATCGACACTCTCGTTGGCAAGCGGTAGGCTGGCTCCTTCGCCGACGATCGGCGCGGCGTTAGTGACGTGCGCTTCGATGAGGCGGCCCTGTAGGATGCGCGTCATGCCGGGCTGCAGATCGATGCAGAGGACGCGCCCAGTGGCGCCGACGACACGCGCGGCCTCGATGCTGAAGTAGCCGGGACCGGGACCCAACTCCAATACGGTATCGCCTTCACGCAAGCGAAATGAGCGCACGGTCTCGTCGGCGCGATGCATACGGCCGCGCTGGGGACTCAGTTGCATGAGCGCCTGGCTCACGGGCATCGGGCCGACGCGGCCGTAGCGTTCGCGCAGGAACAGCCAGAGGAAGATCGTAGCCAGCGCGCTGACGACGGCCCAGGTCAGGGCGATCACGATCAGGGTCGTGACCGCAACATGCACAATGCTCGCCGGCTCGATCATCACCGTCCTCCGTACACCACATCGCCGCGGAGTATACGCGCGATACGGCGTCAGCCGGATGCTGCCGCGAGTGCGCTTTTCGCAACAACGCCGCAATTGGCCCGGCAGGGGGTTTACAGGCGGCATGCGGATGGGCTAGTGTCGCGATATGGAGGTGCCGTGATGACTACCGATACAAGTGTGGCGCAGGCGAATGCGGCGGTGTTGCGGCGGGCGGTCGACGCGTTCGGCGCTGGCGATATGGCGACGCTGACGGAGCTCTTCTCGCCGGACGTCAAGTGGCATGTGCCGGGGCGGAGCGCTATCGCGGGCGACCACAACGGCCGCGATGCCGTATTCGAGTTTTTCGGGAAGTCCATGACGCTGACCAACGGCACGTTCAAGGCCACGGCACGCGACATCATCGGCGATGAGAAGGGCGGCGTGATGACTACGCACGACACCGGTGAGCGCAACGGAAAGAAGCTCGCCGTTACGGTGATGCATCGCGTCCACCTCCGCGACGGCAAGTTCGCCGAGGTATGGGAGCATCACGGCGACATGTATGCGCACGACGAGTTCTGGGCGGCGAAGCAGCAGGACGCCGGGACGGAGTAGGCGTTCGTGGTTTGTAGTGGGTAGTTGGTAGTTCTAAGGTCGCACTGCTGGTGCGGCGTCTTTCGTTGCGGGCAGGACATTGGTTGGCCGGAGCTGAAGCTCCTCCGCTACGAGGGGATAGCCTTTCCGACGGCGTGGGCGGATCCGTTTGGAGTTACGCCAAGCGGGGGTTCAGTCGAGCGTCCCCGGCGTACTCCGCGGCTACGGCGCGTGGCGCTTCCCCCGCGAGAAGCGCGCGGATGGCGGGGAGTGCTTCTTGCGCGGCGGCGATGCCGGCGTCGAGGCAGTTGATCATGCCGAACACGGAGCTGGAACGTAGCCCCATCACCGGCCGAAGCACGACGTGTGCCGTGCGTCCCGGCTTCAGGGCGCTCGCGGCGGCGTGGATGGTGAATGGCAGGCCGGCGATGGCGTGGTGCAGCGGCGCGCGCTCGAGGGTACGTGCGACGCGGGCTGCTGGTTCGCGCAGGCGCTCCGGAAGCGTGTACGGGTGCCCGAGTTCGACCGCCACGATGACGTCGGCGCCGAGCTCTGTTGCGGCATCGACGGGCGCGGCGTCCCAGAAGCCACCATCGAGCAGGTGACGCCCCTGGTGCGCGACGGGCCGCGCGATCATCGGTATGGCGATGGAGGCCTCGATGGCGTCGATGATCGGGCCGGAAGCGATCGTGACGGAATGCTTCTCGACGATGTCGGAGGCGGTGGCGGCGTAGGCGACGCCCAGGTTCTCGATGTGATGGCCGGCGAGCGCTTCGTAGAAGCGGCGAGAGAGGCGGTTGTCGTCGCGGATCTTCAGGCGGCGGCGGAAGAACTCGACGACCTCGCGCTTGGGGTTGACCCGGATCCCATCGGCGATCTCTTGCGGCGAGCGGCCGACCGCCACGAGGCCGCCGTAGAGGGCACCGATGCTGGTGCCCGCGATGACGTCGACGGCGATGCCGGCTTCGTCGAGGACCTGCATGACGCCGACGTGAGCGGCGCCCTTGGTGCCACCCGCGCCCAGCGCAAGACCGAGCTTCAGCGTCTTCATGGTGTTGCTCCCCGGCGGGGGATGTCTCCGATCATAACGATCGTGCGCGGATTGTCATGCACATGCGGGCGATCCGTCAATGGCCTTCGTCAAGGAACGGCCAATCTCAGCGTAGCAGGAACGAGGGACCCCAGACGGTCAAAGGCGCGGGCACACAGGTTTCACAGATCGCACGGAGAGAAGTACGCTGGTTTCGTACGAGAAAGGGGCTGCAATGGGTGGAATGGATACTGAACGCCTGTCGATGGAGACGTTCAACGGGCACCGGTTGGCTACGGCGTTTAACGACGCGGGTGGCAGGAAGCTGGTCGTCTTTTGCCACGGCTTCCACGGGCAGAAATCCGGCGACAGCCGCCGGTTCGTCATTGCCGCTCGCACGCTGGCGGAGCTCGGCATCTCGTCGCTTCGGTTCGACCAGTACGGTTGCGGAGACTCCGAGGGCGACTTTCGGGACGTGAGCTTCGACGACTGGGTCGCCACCACCCGCGCCATCGTGGCGCAACACACGGCGGACGGAACGCGCTTGGCGCTCTTCGGCCAGAGCATGGGCGCATGCACCGCGTTGTGCGTCGCCGCCGATCTTCCGGAGCTCGTGGCGGTCGTTGCCTGGGTGCCCGGCGCGCCGACGGAACCGTTCGTGCCGTCGCCTGGCGGGTTCTCCGAGGAAGCCGGGCAGATCGTGCCGGATCGTTTCTGGCGGGAAGTACACGAAGCGGACATCGCGGCGAAGTTCGCGCGAGTGGCCCCGCCGGCGTACCTGGTTTTCGGGACAGCCGACCTCTACGTCACCGAAGCGAGTCGTCGCGCGCTGATCGATCGAGCGCAGCCGCAGCATCGCATCGATGTGTTCAAGGGATACGCCCACAGCGCGTGGTCGCACGCGCAGTCGACCGAGATAGTCGATCGCAGCTGCCGGTTCCTGGTTGATGCGTTCGGAGCGGACTCGTAGCCTGGACGCCTGCTACAACCCCTCAACGACAGCGATGCCGATCATTCCGGGACCGCCGTGGACGCCGAGCACCGGCCCGAAGCGGCCGAGGTGGAGCGGCACGCCGGGACGGGCAGTCCGAGCGCGCTCTGCGAGCGCGGCGGCGTCCTCCGGGGTGGTGGTGTGGAGTACGGCGATGTCTTCGATCCGTTTGTCGCCGGTGCAGAGCGCGAAGAGTTCGTCGAGCGCCTTCGCCCGCGAGCGGACGCGGGTGACCGGGAACGCTTCGCCATCCTTGACCGTGAGGATCGGCTTGAGGCGCAGCAGCCCGCCCAGGAACGCCGTTGCGCGTCCGATGCGGCCTCCCCGGCGCAGGTACTCCAGCGTCTCGAACGCCACGGCGATGCGGAGGCGTCCAGCGACGGACTCGGCTGCCGCCGCGCACTGCTCGCGCGTGCCGCCTGACTTCGCCACGCGCGCGGCAGCAAGGGCGCACATGCCGAGACCCATGGACGCGGAGGTGGAGTCGACGATGCTGATCCTGTCGGGTGCGACGTCGCGCGCAGCCGCTCGCGCGGTGTCGATGGTGCCGCTGAACTTGTGCGAGACGTGGACCGAAACGATGTCGCCGCGCGTGATCAGGTGCTCGTAGGCGTGCTGGAACAGCGCGGGCGGCGGCTGCGATGTTGTGGGCAGCGCCTTCGTCGTTTGAAGACGTTGGTAGAACTCGTCGGCGGTCAGGTCTAGGCCGTCGCGGAACGATTCCTGCCCGAACGAGATCGTCAGCGGCATGACCGTGATGTCGTACTCGGCTGCGAGCTCCTTCGAGATGTCGGACGTGCTGTCGGTGACGATGTGTACGGTCATGGCTACTCGACGCCGATTAGGTACGGATAGTGCGGCTGTCCGCCGGCGACCAGCTCGACCTCGGCGCCGAATTCGGTGCGAAGCGCGGCGGCGATCGCTTCCGCTCCATCTACGTCTTCGCCCTCGCCGATGTACAAGGTGACGAGCGGCGCATCGCGACCTTCGACCAACAGCGCCACGCACGCGCGCACGGATTCGGCGACGGTGGATTCGGCGACGACGAGATCGCCATCGACGAGACCGATCGGCTGGCCCTCGGCGATCTGCCTGCCGTGGATCGTCGTGGCACGAGCCGCGAACGTCACCTCGCCCGTGCGGACGGATGCGGTCGCGTCCGTCATGGCGGCGATGTTGTCGTCGAACGACGTTTCGGGATTCATGGCGACGAGCGCGGCGACCCCCTGCGGGATGCTGCGCGTGGGGATGACGTGCGCCCGAATCGGCAGATCCTTCACGGCCAGTTCGGCGGCCAGCACGACGTTCTTGTTGTCGGGCAGGACGATCACCTCGTTGGCGCCCGTTGCCTCGATCGCCGCGCGGATGTCACCGGCGCTGGGGTTCATCGTCTGGCCGCCGCGCACGACCTCGGCCGCACCGATCGAGCGTAGTAGCTCTTCGATCCCGTCACCGGCGCCGATTGCGACGACGGCGATGCCGTCCGCGCGTTTCGGATGCGCGTCGCGGCTGCGTGCGGCCAGGGCGGCGAACTGTTGCTCCATGTCGTCCGCCTTCTCGTGCGAGAGGGTGCCGAGCGTGCGCGCGTACGCCATCGCGTCGTCAGGTGTGGCCGTGTGTACGTGAACGCGCACGAGATCGCTCTCGCCGATGACGAGCAGGCTGTCGCCGATCGTCTGCAAGCACGCGCGGATCGCGGCGGGGTCGAGTGCCGCGCCCGCAGGATCCGCATGGATAACGAACTCGGTGCAGAAGCCAGCCTGCGCGCCGTCGCCGTGCGACTGCTCGCGTGCGGCGAGCCAGCACTCGTCGATGGCGCCGAAGTCCTCCGGCGCGTCGGCGATCGCTTCGCCACGCAGGGCGCGGAGCATGCCTTCGAGCATCACGAAGAGTCCCTGCGCGCCGGCATCGACGACTCCGGCCTCCTTGAGCACGGGCAGCAGTTCCGGCGTGCGGGCGACGGCATCGCGCGCTCCTTCGACGGCGGCTTCGAGCGTGGCGTCGGCGGTCGCGCCTCCGGTCGCGGCACGAGCGGCGTATTCGGCTGCGGAAGTGATGGCGGTGAGGATGGTGCCTTCCTTGGGGTTCGAGACGACGCGGTAGGCGGCGGCGCGTCCGCGTTCGAGCGCTTCGGCGAGAGCGACGGCATCGAGCACATCGACGGATGCGGGCGCGACGAAGCCACCGACGATCTGCGAGAGGATGACGCCCGAGTTGCCCTTCGCGCTCATCAGCGTCGCCTGCGCCGCTTCCTTCGCGACGGCAGCGACGGTGGTCGCGCCGGACTGCTCGACGACGGTCGCGGCCGCCGTCATCGTGAGCGACATGTTGGTGCCGGTATCGCCGTCCGGGACGGGGAAGACGTTGATCGCGTTGAGCGCCGCGGCCTGGCTGCGGAGCGCGGTCGCGCCGCCGCTGAGTGCGCGCGCGAGGGCCGAACCATCGATGACGGACAGGGTAGTAGCGGCGGTCTCAGCTTCGTTTGGGGGTGGGGGCATGGGCGGCGGGTTGCCTCACGCTCGGCGCGGATGCTACATTTCCGTGTTCAAGAGTCTAACACGGTACCCACCGATTCTAAGCGAGTAACGATTATGCCTGCGATATGCGCAGTCTGCGGCAAGGGCACGACCTTCGGCCGCAACATCCGTCACCAGCACTCCGGCCGTTGGGAGCGCGAAGCCCCCAAGACGAACCGGACGTTCAAGCCGAACCTGCACCGCCAGATCGTTCACGTCGGGGGCGCGTCCGTGCGCGTGAAGCTCTGCACGCGTTGCCTGCGCAGCCAGACGAAGACGGCGTAACCGCGCGCTGTTGCTGATCGAGACAGAAGCCCTGCTGATGCGGGGCTTTTCTGCGTTCACGAGGAGATGGTTTGATGCGCATTGGGCTGATTGGTGACACGCACTACCCGGAGGCGGGGCCTCTGTGGGATGAGGCGTACGACGCGCTGCGCGATGTCGATCTGATCCTGCATGCCGGTGACCTGCACGTCACCGACGTGCTGGACTGGCTGGAGCAGCGCTGCGGCGTGCCGGTGCTGGCCGTGCGGGGCAACGGCGATGACGGCAGCGGCGGGCGGCCGCTCTGTCCGGAGGACCCGCGCATGAAGCCGGTGCAGACGATCGATACCGCTGGGCTGCGCGTCGGGATGGTGCACGACGCGACGTTGCCCGAGTGGCCGCCGCATCGCACGCTGGAGACGATCATGGAGCATCACTTCGGCGGCCGCGTCGACGTGCTCGTACACGGCGACACGCACGTGCCGGAGGTCGAGTTGATGCGCGGCGTGTTGCTGGTGAATCCAGGCAGTCCGACGTTTCCGCGCAATCTTACGCGTCGCCTGGGCACCGTCGGCTTCGTGGAGATCGAAGCCGGTGTCGCGCGCGCGTGGGTGGAGCAGTTGGGGAGCGGCGACTTGGTCGTTGGGAGTCGGTGATAGCTATTGCGGCTGTGCCGCTGCGCCATATCGCGCGAGCAGCGAGTCCCGATCAGCGTTCGTAAGCTCGTCCGGGCACGTCGTGGTCTCGGGCGCCATAAGCGCCGGCGCCGGCAGGTGCTCCAGCCCGAGGAAGTGTCCCGTCTCGTGCAGCATCGTGCTGTAGAGGCATCGCTCGTTCCGAAACTCGCCCGGCGGACTTGTATCGATCGTGATGTCCGCCTCGATAATGTGCACCGGATCGTCCGGATCACACCCCGCCGTGCACTCGCGGTAGCGCATCGACGTCAGCCCCGCTTCGTACGCGTCGGCTCCTCGGTTCGTCGCGGCGCTCAGGTCGCCCCAGCCGATCTCATTGACATCATTGTCGTCGGCGATCCCGTCGCACGCGCCGTTGTTGATGGCCGGCACGCCCCATGTCGCGAACGCGCGCTCGATTGTGGCTGCAAACTCGTCTGCGCTCACGTACCCGTCGCCCGTCACGACGCAATACGTCACCGGTAGCGTGTTCCAGCGCTGGAGCGCGTCCGGATTGGCGGGTAACGAGGGCGTTGGAGTCGCGGTTGGAGTTGCCGTGGCGGTCGAGGTTGGTGTGGGCGTTGGAGTCGGCGTCGCCGTGGCGGTGTGTGTCGCCGTTGGCGTGAATGTGGCGGTGGGCGTGGCATTCGCGCCGAAGGGGCTGGCACATCCCGCCGCGATGATGGCGAGCAGCACGAGAGTCGTGGCCGCTACGCCGTGAGCGAGCGCCCATGCGGACACGAACGGAGAAGCGGGCACGCGTCGCACTTCGGAGCGACCCGGCAGAGGGCTTTGGCGTGGAGGACGATGTACCCGTGGTATCGCTGGAACGCCTCCGCATCTTTCTCGGCGAGCGCGCGTTCGAAGTGGCGCTGCCACGCATCGTATCCGGCGCCATCCGCTGGCTCGAGGCCGAGGCGGCTGAAGATGCGCCGAGTGTACGCGTCGATGACGAATGTCCGCTTGCCCGCGGCGTAAAGCGCGATGGCATCGGCGGTTTCGGGACCGACGCCGTGCGTGGCGAGCAGCAGCGGCCGCATCTCGTCGAGCGGCAGCGCCAGGAGTGCTTCGATGCCGCCCGCCGTCGTGATCGTCTCTGCTGTCGCGCGGAGGCGCCGCGCCTTCACCGATGGTGTACGCGACACGCGCACGAGTGCGGCGATCGAATCTTCCGGCATCGACGCGAGCACGCACGGATCGAGTGCACCCGCCGCTCGTAGCGATTCGAGCGCACGCTCGGCGTTCGTCCACGTCGTGTGCTGCACGAGGATTGCGGCGACGATCACGTCAATCGGACGCGCGACGTCCGGCATCCAGTGCCAGATCTCGTCGCGGTACGCACCTTCGAGCGTGGCCAGTACTTCGCGAATGCGCACTGCCCCATCCTGCCTGCGCGTAGCCGCACCGCGCCCCAACCCAATCTGCGAAATCTGCGAAATCTGCGGTTCCGACCCGTGGCTCACGGCGCGACGCCGGGCTCTGTCCACGCAACCGGGTCGACGTTGACGCCGGAGATGACCAGCTCCCAGTGCAGGTGCGGCCCGGTCGCCAGGCCGGTCATGCCGACGAGGCCAATCTGCACTCCCTGCGTCACGTAGTCACCCTCGCTGACGTCGATGCGTGAGAGGTGATGATAAGCGGTGAAGACACCGGCGCCGTGGTCGATGATGACCGAGTTTCCGCGAACCGTAAGCATGCCGGCATATGCCACGCGGCCGGTGGCCGACGCGACGACGGACGCGCCCTCATCGGCGGCGATGTCCGCGCCGCTGTGGTTCGCCGTCGCCGGTCCGCCGTTGTAGCTGCGCGCGGTGCCGAAGAACGTCGAGAATCCGCCAGCGGCTGGCAAGATGAACGGGCCGCTCCACAGCTTCTCCGGTGTGAAGCCGGTGAAGACGTCAGCGCGAATGTTGAGCTCCACCTGCACGTCCTCCGCAGATCGCAGGCCGTTCGGGTCGCCGACGGGCGGGACGGTGATGTACTCGACCGGGTAGTCCGTGAAGGTGACCTCGACGGGCAACGAGAATGTCTCCGTCACGGCGCCGTCCGCGCCGTACACCGTGAATGCGATCTCGTCGCTTCCTGTGTCCGCGGTGTTGGCGACGCCGATTACCGCGAGGAGGCCGCCGCCGACATCGATCAGCGGATACTTGGATCCACGGAAGCTCGCCGTAGCGGACGCGGCGCTCCCGGCGGGGTCGATGCGGACGACTATGGTGCCGCCTTGCGCGACGCTGTCGCTGGATGCGATCGCGCGCGGCTGCGGCGTGACGGTCGGCGTGGGAGTCGACGTCGGCGTGGGTGTCTGAGTCGGCGTTGACGTCTGCGTCGGCGTGAAGGTCGCCGTCGATGTCGCCGTGCTCGTCGGCGTCTTCGTCGCTGAGTCGCCACCGATCACACCGCAGCCTGTCAGCGAAGCGATGGCAGCGAGCGAGAAGATCGCGAAGGCGAAGATGCGGCGCTGTCGACGGGGCACTGAGGCAGTATAGATGGTCGTTGGTCAGATCGCGCCGCGCGCGGCGGCGTTACGCGCCACGGCGATCGCGCCGAGGGCGCCGGCGTTGTCCCCCAGTTCGCCTTCGACGATGCGGACGTCCATGAACGACTGCGCGAACGTGCGGGCGCGTGCCGTCTCGACGGCGGGGCCGAGGATGGTATCGCCCATGTTCATCAAGCCGCCGCCGATGACGATCGCCTGCGGGTTGAAGACGTTGATCAGGCTGGCGAGGCCAATGCCGAGGTAGTGCCCCGCCGACTCTATCAGCGCGGTCGCCTCGCCTTCGCCCTGCTGGCCGGCGAGAAAGACGGCCTTCGCTGAGACGGGCGGGTCGTGCTCCGCCATGCGCGCCGTGCGGACGAGTCCGCCCGCTGCGATCATCTCCTTCGCGCGGGCCGCGATGGCGGTGCCGGATGCGAAGGCTTCGAGGCATCCGGTGTGGCCCGCGCCGCATTTCGGGCCGTTGACGCTAACGCCGATGTGGCCGATTTCGCCGGCCGCGCCTGACGCACCGGCGTAGAGCTGATCATCGATGATGATGCCGCCGCCGATGCCGGTGCTGACCGTGATGAAGATCATGTGCTTGTAGCCGCGGCCCGCGCCGAACTGGTGCTCGGCGACGCCTTGGCAGTTGGCGTCGTTTTCGAGCAGGGTCGCGACGCCGAGACGCTCGTGCAGGACGCGGGCGAGCGGGACGTTGTGCCATCCGGGAAGGTTGGGCGGGTCGGTGATGACGCCGGTGGCGACATCGATCGGACCCGGCGCGGACACGCCGGCAGCGCGAATAGCCGTCACATCGAGCCCCGCGTCGTCCGCGGCGGTGTGCAGCGCGTCGGCGATGCGCGTGATGACGGCTTCGGGACCCTGTGCCGCTTGCGTTGCGATGCGCGCGCGGCCCAGCACGGTGCCCGCGGCGTCGGCGATCAGCACGAGGATCTTCGTGCCGCCGAGGTCGATGCCGGCGAACACTTCGCCGCCGCTGCTCACGCCGACGCCTCGCGTTCGGCTTCGCGCGCCTGCTCGCGGTCGGCGATGGCTGCGGCGTAGAGGTCGCGGTACTTGCCGGCGGCACGGCTCCACGACCAGTCCTGCCGCATGCCGCGCTGCTGCATCGCGCGCCACGCCGCCTGATCGTCGAACGCCGTGAGTGCACGCTTCGCTGCGGCTTCGAGTTCGTCCGCCGTCGCGGCTTCGAACACGAACCCCGTGCCGGAACTGAGTGAGGCGTCGGCGTCCTGCACCGTGTCTGCGAGGCCTCCGGTGCGGCGGACGAGCGGCACCGCGCCGTATCGCAACGAGATGAGCTGACCGAGGCCGCACGGCTCGTACCGCGACGGCATCAGGAAGACGTCGCAGCCGGCGTAGATCTGCTGGCCGAGCTTCGGGTTGAAATCGAACCAATTCTTCACTTTGCCCGGGTACTTCGCTTCGAGCGCGGCGAGCGTGTCATGCACGGAGGCGTCACCCGTGCCGAGCACCACGAGCTGTGCGTTGTGTTCCGCGAGCAGCTTGTCGAACGCGGTCGCAACGAGATCGATGCCCTTCTGCGCGAAGAGGCGCGTGACCGTTGCGAAGAGAGGCGCGCGTCCACCGGCGGGCAGACCTGCCAGCTCTTGCAGCGCGCGCTTGTTGGCGATGCGTTCGTCAACCGTGTCCGCGTTGAAGTGCTGCCCGATCGCCGGATCCGTCTCGGGGTTGAACTCATCGTAGTCGATGCCGTTGACGATGCCCGAGACGACGCTCGCGCGTGCGCGCAGCAGTCCGTCGAGGCCCGCGCCGTACTCGGCTGTCATGATCTCTTTCGCGTACGTGTCGCTCACCGTGTTCACGCGGTCGGCGTGCATGATGCCCTGAGCCATGCCGCTGTAGGCGACGGTGCCGGGCAGTCCTGCCGGCGGCGTGAGGTCGGCGGCCGTGATGCCGTGCGTCTGTGCGAACGTCGCGTCGAAATCTCCCTGGAGCGCGAGGTTGTGGATCGTGTAGACGCGGCCTGCACCGGACCACGGATGCGCATCGTCGGCGGACGCAAGACGCGTGAGCAGCAGCGCGGAGTGCCAGTCCTGCGCATGCACGGCATCCGGCCGGAATCCGAGGTGGGGCGCGCAGGCGAGGAGCGCATCGCAGAAGAACAGGAAGCGCTCCTTGTCGTCATCGGAGCCGTAGACATTTGGACGCACGAAATAGCGCGCATTCTCCAGCAGGTACACCGGTACGCCGCGCACGTCGGCCTGCCAGACGTCCACGCGCTCATCGCCCCCGGGCCACGGCACCTTCACGCCGGCGAGCAGATGCGTGAGGTTGAGCGCGACGCGCTCAATGGCGCCGTGCATCGGCATGGCGACGCGCACATCGTCGCCGTTCGCGCGCAGCGCGCGGGGCAGCGAGCCCGTGACATCGCCGAGCCCGCCGACTTTCGCGAGCGGGCTCATCTCTACGGCGGCAAAAAGTACGTTCAATGGGGATCCTCTTCGGGTGTGGCGCGGTTCCTGCATGTGTAACGGATCGATGTTGGGTCGGCAACAGGGCCGGTATCATGTCGCCGATGCCCAGCGATACTCCCGAACGCGTGGTGACCGGCGAGCCGCAGGATGGCGACCTGCAGGCGGATACGTCGCTGCGCCCGAAACGGCTGGCGGAGTACATCAACCAGGAGAAGGTCAAAGACAACATCAGCATCAGCATCGAGGCGGCGCGCCAGCGGGGCGAGCCACTCGATCATGTGCTGCTCTACGGGCCGCCGGGTCTCGGCAAGACGACGCTGGCGTACATCATCGCCGCCGAGATGCAGGTGAGCATCAGGGTGACGTCCGGTCCGGCGATCGAGCGCATCGGCGACCTCGCGGCGATCCTGACGAGCCTGCAGACGGGCGACATGCTGTTCATCGACGAGATCCACCGCCTGTCGCGGATCGTCGAGGAGTTTCTGTACCCGGCGCTGGAAGACGGCGCCATCGACTGGGTGACGGGCAAGGGCCCCGGCGCGCGGTCCATACGGCTGGCGATCAAGCCGTTCACGCTGATCGGCGCAACGACGCGGTACGCGATGATGTCGCCACCGCTCCGCGATCGCTTCGGGCACGTGTACCGGCTGGATTTCCATGACGTCGATGCGCTGTCGCAGGTGATCCGGCGCTCCGCCTCGATCATCGGCGTCGAGATCGATGACGCCGGCACGCTGGCGATCGCGCAGCGGGCGCGGGGCACGCCGCGCGTGGCGAACCGGCTGCTGCGGCGCGTGCGGGACTACGCGCAGGTGAAGGCCGACGGCGCGATCACGGACGCGATCGCGGCGGAAGCGCTGGCGCGTCTGGAGATCGATAGGCTCGGACTTGATAACGTCGATGCGCGCGTGCTGCGGGCGATCATCGAAAAATTCGACGGCGGCCCCGTGGGGCTCGAAACGATCGCCGCATCGATCTCCGAGGACGCGGACACCATCATGGACGTGTACGAGCCCTACCTGATGCAACTCGGCTTTCTACAGCGGACCCCACGAGGCCGTACCGCGACGCGGCTGGCGTACGAGCACCTCGGCCTGCCGCCAAAGGCAGCCGCGCCGTCGGCGCAGAAGTCGCTGTTCGATTGATCACGCAAGGAGTTCTAGCTCGATGACCGTAGCTTCCGCCGACATCGACACGCTGAAAACCGCCATCGAGCGGCACTGCATCACACGGCACGCAACGCCGGTTCGCCTGAACTCGGGCGGGTACAGCAACTACTACCTTGACCTCAAGGGCGTGACGCTGCATCCGCGCTACGCGAAGATCATCGGCGAGATGATGCTGCCCGCAATAGTGGCGTCCGGCGCCGAAGCGGTCGGTGGGCTGGCTGCGGGATGCATTCCGATCGCGGACGCCGTGGCGCGCGCGGCGCTGGACACGGGCGTGCTGCTGCCGACGTTCTTCGGCCGCGCGGAGGCGAAGGACCACGGCCCGGATGCGCTCGCGAGCATGCGAGCGGCAGCTACAGAGGACGGGTCGCCGTTGATCCGGGCAGGCCGCCGCGTGGCCATCGTCGAAGACGCCGTGACGCAGGGCGGCGCCGCGATGCAGGCGACGAATGCGGCACGGACAGCCGGCTGCGATGTCGTGCTGGTGATGACGGTCGTCGAACGGCACGAGGGCGGCGGTGCGCGTTTCCGCGAGATTGGCGTGCCGTTCCAACGGCTGTTCTACACGCTGGAGGATGGCTCGTTGCACTTGGACGCGGACTAGCGGGTCGTGACGCGGACTTCCGCGCGGTACGCTTCCGTCCATGCACCGTAGCACCGAACGAATCCTCACAACCCACGCCGGCAGCCTGCCGCGCACAGCTGATCTCGTGAAGATGATGATCGCGCTGAGCACGCACCAGGCGATCGATGCGGTCGCGTTCGAGCGTGAGGTGGCGTCGAGCGCGCAGCGGTGCGTGGCGCAGCAGATCGCCTGCGGCATCGATGTCGTCAACGACGGTGAGCAGTCCCGCGAGAGCTTCTTCACGTACGTGCAGCACCGGCTCAGTGGCTTCGGCGGCGAGAGCGACCGGCCCGTGCCGCGCGACATCACGCAGTTCCCGACGTTCCTTCGCCTCAAGATTCCCGACTTCTCGCGCGAGAACGTCAGCCTCATGCACGCGCCGAAAGCGATCGGCGACGTGCGGCACGTCAATCGCGGCCCGATCGAGCGCGAGTGCGCGGCGTTGCGGTCGATGCTCGATGCGCGGCCGCCCGGTGCCGTCACCGAAGCGTTCATGACTGCGGCGTCTCCTGGCATCGTCGCCGCGGCGATGCTGAACGAGCACTACGCCAGCGATGACGAGTACGTGCTGGCGGTGGCAGACGCGATGCGGCCGGAGTACGAGTACATCGTCTCGCAACGATTCGTGCTGCAAGTCGATTGCCCGGATCTGGCGATGGAGCGGCACACGTCGTACGCGAACCGCCCGCTCGCGGAGTTCCAGCGGTACGTGGAGCGCAACGTCGCCGCGCTCAATCGCGCGCTCGAAGGACTCCCGCGCGATCGGGTGCGCGTGCATGTGTGTTGGGGCAACTACGAGGCGCCGCATGACCACGACGTGCCGATGGAGGAGATCCTGCCACTGCTGTACGCGGCGCATGGTGGCGCGATCGTCCTGCCGTTTGCGAACGCTCGGCACGCCCACGAGTGGCGCTGCCTCGAACGCTTGCCGCTGCCCGATGACTGGCTCGTGGTGGCGGGTGTAATCGATACGACGACGAACTACGTGGAACATCCGGAGTTGGTAGCGGACCGCATCGAGCAGGTTGCGCGTGCGGTCGGCGATCCGTCGCGCGTGCTCGCCGGCACGGACTGCGGCTTCGATACGTCGGCCGGGTTGGGCGAGGTGGCGGAAGAAGTCGTGTGGGAGAAGCTGCGGTCGCTCAGCGCGGGCGCGGCCATCGCGAGCGAGCGGTTGTTTAGGTGATCGGACGGTTCGGCTTCACGCGGTGCTGCCGCGCGCATCTATTCGCAACGGGGGATCAACATGAACGAACGCAAGACCGAACTGCTCGCTGTACTCGAGAGCGCAGATCGAGAGACGCGCGAACTCCTGGAGTCGCTCACGGATGAGGATCTGACGAAACAGAGCGGTGAATCGAACTGGACGGTGGGTCAGCTCGCGGGACATATCGCCCAGGTGCCATGGGCGATCTACGTGACGCGCCGCCTGGCCGCGGGCAAGAACGCAACCTCGCCCGCCCCGTTCGGGTTCCTCCTCCATCTCGGCAACTGGTGGAACGTGCGCCGCTTCAAGACGACGTCTTGCTCCGAACTCTTGCAGACCTGGTCGACCGGCATCGAGAAGTACCGGGCGCACGTCGACTCGATTCCGGAGAGCACGCTCGACAACGGCGGTGAGGTGAGCGGCCGGGGCCGAATGACCGTGTACGAGTTCGTGAAGACGGCGCCAGCGCACACGCGCGAGCACGCCGAGACGATTCGGCGGGCAGTGCGATGAAGATGCCCGCTCGCGAAAGCCTCCACCGCGAAGACAGGAGTCGTTTGTGAACAGAGATACCGTGCTGGCCGAACATCGCGATGGCGTCGCGCTGATCACGATGAACCGGCCCGAGAAGCGCAACGCGTTCAACGATCAGCAGTACGACGATCTCCGGGCTGCGCTCACCGACGCGCAGCACGATGACGCGATCAAGGCCGCGGTGCTCACCGGCGCGCCGGGAGCGTTCTCGGGCGGCCAGGACCTCGGTGAAATGGTGGGCCAGCGCACGCACGACGACGGTCAACTGCACGGCTTTCCTCCGTTCGTCGATTGTCTCAGCGCGTTCGACAAGCCGCTGCTCGCGGCTGTCAACGGCGTCGGCGTCGGCATTGGGCTGACGATGCTGCTGCACTGCGACATCGTGTACATCGCCCGCTCGGCGCGGCTGCGCGCACCCTTCGTGTCGCTCGGTCTCGTGCCCGAAGCGGCGAGCAGCTATCTGCTGCAGGCGATCATCGGGCCGCAGATTGCGGCCGACGTCCTGTACACGAACGCCTGGATCGATGCCGGCCGCGCGGTCGAGCTGAAGCTCGCGGCTGCGGCCTTCGACGACGCGGAATTGTTGCCGGCGGCGATGCGCAAAGCGGCGGAGATCGCGCAGCAGCCGCTCGCGTCGCTGCGCCGCACGAAGCAGACGCTGCTCGCCGTGCGTGCTGACGCCGTGGCGGCCGCGCGTCGGCGCGAGGACGCAGCCATGGCTGCGGCCATCGGTGGCCCGGCCAACATCGAAGCGATCCGCGCATTTCGAGAGAAGCGCGCTCCGGATTTCACAGGCATGTAGGGCGGCGCAACCACTTTCCCAGGCGGCGATCCTACGTGGTTCGTGGATCGTTCCTCACTTGCCCCGTACACTCAGGCTCCAACACCAGATCTGTATGGGCGGCGCTGTGTGGCCGCCCGCGTCTCGGAGCAACACATCATGAAGAACGTGACCTTCCCCGCAGGCTTTTCGTGGGGCACCGCCACCGCTTCGTACCAGGTCGAGGGTGCGTGGCAGGAAGACGGGAAGGGCGAGTCGATCTGGGATCGGTTCAGCCACACCGATGGCAAGATCCAAACCGGTGAGACCGGCGACGTCGCCTGCGACCAGTACCACCTGTACAAGGAAGACGTCGCCACTATGAAGGAGCTGGGGATGCGGGGCTATCGCTTCAGCATCGCCTGGCCGCGCATCTTCCCGGACGCATCGGGCACGGTGAACCAGAAGGGGCTCGACTACTACAGCCGTCTCGTCAATGAGTTGCTTGCGAACGGCATCACGCCGTTTCCGACGCTGTACCACTGGGACCTGCCGCAGTGGCTGCAGGATGACGGTGGCTGGTCGAATCGCGATATCGTCCCCCACTTCGCGAAGTACGCTGAAGTCTGCGTGAACGCGCTCGGCGATCGCGTGAAGAACTGGATGATCTTCAACGAACCCTCGATCTTCACGACGATCGGCATGCTGTTCGGCGTGCACGCGCCCGGCATCCGCGACTCGCAGTACATGCTGAAGGCGTCGCACGTGGTGAACCTCGCGCAGACCGCCGCGCTGCGGGCGATGCGCGCGACCGGTAAGAGCGGCCTCTCGATCGGCACAGCGTTCAACATGTCGCCGATGTATCCCGCCACCGACAGCGCCGAAGACAAGGCAGCCGCCGAGCGGCGCCATGCGTTCAGCAACGTCTGGTTCCTCGACCCGCTGGTGAAGGGCACGTACCCGCTCGCCTACATCGAGCAGGAGAAGACCCTCGCGCGCATGGACATCCGCCCCGGCGACATGGAGTTGATCAAGGACGAGCTCGACTTCATCGGCATCAACCTCTACACGCGCACAATCGTCCACGCCGACGAACGCGACCGGAACCTCGGCTCCGGTCAGACGCAGGGCGATGGCCCGCGCACCGCCTTCGGCTGGGAATCGTGGCCGGCGGCGCTGTACCAGATGATCAAGCGCGTCGACAAAGACTACGGGCACCCGCCGATCTACGTCACCGAAAACGGCTGCTCGTACCCGACCGCGCCCGGCGCGGACGGCCGCGTGCACGACGACGAGCGCATCGAGTTCTACGACGGCTACATCGGCCAGGTCGGCCGCGCGATCGACGAGGGCTGCGATGTGCGCGGCTACTACGCGTGGACGCTGCTCGACAACTTCGAGTGGGCCGCCGGCACGAGCCAGCGCTTCGGCCTGGTGTACACCGACTTCGACACGCAGAAGCGCACCATCAAGGACAGCGGCTACTGGTTCCGCGACCTCATCTCGAAGAACGCGATCGCGTACGACGAAACGCTGGCCTGACAGGCGGCTGAAGCGGCATATTTTGAAGGGAAGTGACGATGCCGGATGACGACTCGGTCAGTCAGGGCTATCTGCTCCTCGCCGATATCTCCGGCTATACAGCGTTTCTCACAGGCACCGAGCTCGAACACGCACATGCCATCATCCGCGAACTGACCAAGCTCATCCGCGAGCGGCTCGCGCCGCCGATGCGATTCGTGAAGCTCGAAGGGGACGCGGTGTTCTGCTATGCCGATGCCGCGACGTTCGCTGACGGCGAGCGTTTCGTGGAGTTGATCGAGGTCTGCTACGTCAACTTCGCCAACCGGTTGCTGGATATGACTCGCGAAACGACCTGCCGCTGCGATGCATGCAGGGCCATCCCGACCCTCGGTCTCAAGTTTGTCACGCACTTCGGCAGTTTCATGGTCGAGCGCGACGACGGACGCGAGGATCTCGCCGGGCCGGATGTCATCCTCGTCCACCGGCTGCTGAAGAACAGCATCAGCGATGCCGATGGGCCTCAGGCATACGCGTTCTTCACCAGCGTTTGCATGGAGCGGATGCCGTCGTGGTTCACGCTGCCTGAGCATAGCGAGATCTACGAGTCATTCGGCGAGACAACGGGCGGCGTGCATAACCTCAAGCCGGTGCTCGCGCAGATGCGCGAGACGACACGCGAGTATCTCGATTCGGCCGATGCTGACTTCGAATGGTCCGCGGAGTTCCCGTTCCCGCCAGCCGTTGTGTGGCAGTACTGGGTGGATCCGGACAAGCGGATGCGCTGGCAGGGTGCCTACCAGACCGCCGTCGAGAAGCACCCGAACGAGCTGGGCCGGACGGGGTTGGGGTCGACGAGCCACTGCGCACACTCGGACGGCAAGGAGGTGACGCGGCGCTACATCGATTGGAGACCATTCGAATATTTCACCGTGCGTTACGCGGCGCCCGAGCACCGGCCTGATCAACCGTTCGTCGTGCCAGGCATGACGGAAACGACCACGTTGGCACCGACCGCTGTCGGTGGAACCCTCCTCCACCAGCGAAGCCGCGTCGACGACCGGAGTCCGGAGACGATGGACCCGTATCGCGAGAAATTGTTGCTGTTGCAGCGTGCGACCGCTCCAGCGGCGATAGCGGCGCTGCTCGCGGCCCTGGAGGAGGATGCTGCCGGCGCAAAGCCTGCGGACACCGCCTGATTCAGCGCCTTCCCGGCACCACCGAAGGCGACGCGATCTCTAGGCTGTTCCCCTTCGCGCTCGCCCGACGACCAACTCCGAAAGACGCACCGCCCTCCCGATCGCTCCCCTCTCCACGTCGTGGAGAGGGGTGGCCGAAGGCCGGGGTGAGGTGCTCGCGCGCCTCCCGCCCTCCAATCTCTAACCTCCAACATCGAACCTCCAGACTCCCCCTACACCTAAACCCGTACTCCCTTACGGCCGATACCTACGTGCACACCCGTGCAACGCGGGCGATGGATCGCTGCGCGCGATAGCCCTCGCCCGGGCCGGATGCCCCATGCGCCACGCGGCGCGCGACGGGAACCGAGGTGGTTGCCGTGCGGCCGGGCGCGACTGCGATCTTCCTGCTCTCGATGCTGATCCTCGGGTCGCTCGCCGCAGCTTCGTGCGGCGGACGCGCGTCCGCGGCTCGATCGGCTGCGGGCGATCCTCCGGCATCGCTGGTCGAGGCTGCGAGCAGCGCCCCGGCGATTTCGGCGGCGGCTGGCGGTTCGGTGTCGGTGACGGATGCGGGCAGTCCGCTGGCCGGTGCGCGGATCGATCTGCCGCCGGGCGCGCTCAGCAGCGATGCGCCGGTGACGCTGGACGCCGGCGGCGACGGAGCGCTGGCGATGTTCCCGGACCTCACGATCGTGCGCGCGACATCCGCGGCGACGTTGGCGAAGCCGGCGCGTGTCCGCATCCCGTATAGCGCGGCGTTCCTCGCACACTGGAACGTCACCGACGAGAGCCAGCTGGGGCTCTACACGCAGGACGCCGACGGGCTGTGGGGCGCGCTCGTTTCGTCCCCGGATCCGACGAACAATGTTGTCGAGGCGGAGGTCGACACGTTGACGTCGTGGGTCGTGGCGCCGGGATGGATGCTGACAGCGTGGCAGCGCCGCGCGCTGATGGGTGATTCGTTCGTGCCGGGCGCGCGCAATGTGCTGCTGGTGCACGGATGGTCGTCATCGCCGTGGGATGGCTGCGAACTGCAACTCGCTGCCGCGATGCGCGGCGTGTACGACCACGTGGCCGTCTACGCGTACCCGTCGGCGCTGGATATCGGCGAGAATGCGCGCTGGCTGCGCGATGCGATCTCAGCGCGGCGCCCCGGCGCGTCCTTCGATGTAATCGGCTTCAGCGAGGGGGGCTTGATCGGGCGCGCGGCGATCGAGCCCGGCGACTGGAACGGCGGCCGCACGATCGCCGGATCGGTGCGCAATCTCGTGACGATCGCCACGCCGCACGACGGCCTGCTTCCTGACGCTGGCCCATCGCTGCTAAGCGACCTGGCTTCGAGCCAGATGCGCGCAGGGTCGGAGTTCCTGCGTGGGTTGAATCAGCGACCGGCCACGGGCGGCGTGCGCTACACGACCATCGCCGGCAACGGCTGGGGCGATCGCACCTCCGACGGCCTCGTCGGCGTCGACAGCGCCCTCGGCCGCGGCGTACTCGGTCCGGCGCGCGCGATCAGGCTGCCGCTGATGCACGCGCCAGCGCTCGGCGGCGCCGGCATGCCGTGCGACGCGCGGGTGTATGACGCAATCGCGTCGGCGGTGCGATAGCCGCCAACCAGCTACTCCTCATCGACCAGACCCTCGAAGTCGAACGCCACGTCGATCACGGCCACGCCGGCAGCGGCAAGTGCGCGCCGCAGCGTGATCGCGTCGCCGTCGGAAGACGCGTAGAAGACGAGCGCGCCGCCGCCGCCCGCGCCGCATGCTTTGCCGGCCGATGCACCGTTCTTCAATGCAAGCGCAAAGATGCTCTCAACATCGTCGTTCGTGATGCTTGCATGCAGGCGCTTCTGCTGGAGCCAGTTCTCGTTCATGACGTGCCGGATGCCGCCGAAGTCGCTGCCAGCGATCGCATCACGCATCGCCTTGGCGTACTGCTTCAGCGCCAGCAGCGCGCCGGTCACCGTGTCATCGTGGCGCGCGTACGCAGCCCACACGGCCGCGTGGATTTCGCCGGACAGCCGGGCGATGCCGCTATCGACTAGCACCAGGCGCTTCTGCAGAGCCTCCAGGTGATCCTCGGGCATCTCGAGATGTTCTATACGCACGGGTCCGCCCGCGGCGGATGCGCGCGTGAACGTCATGTAGTTGAGGCGGCCGTAGCAGGCGGCGTACTGATCCTGCCGTCCGCCCGCCACACCTTCGGCGGACTCCGCCGCGAACGCCGCCTCGGCGATGTCATCGAGATCGGCGTCGGGATCGCGCAGCGCCGCAGCGAGTACGTGCTCGCACGCGGACGAACCGAGGCCGCCGCTGCGGACATCGTGTGCGTACGCCAGCGTGCCGTCGTCGCTGAGCGTCGCGCGGACGTACGTCTTGATGGCAACGTTGACGACGGCGCCGCCTTCCGCGTCGGCAAACGTCGGTACATCGGTCCAGCCGCCGGCGAGGTCGATGCGTAGAGGCGCGCGTGCGGATCGGGTCATGCGGAGATTGTCGCGCGTACGGGGGTTAGGGTCGATTGAAGGTTCGGGTTGCGCGTAGTGCGGCAGATTTTACACGAATCCGTTGTAGGCGTCGGCGAACCGCCCTAGCATGACCGTGATGCCTGATCGAATGTCACGGGCGGTCGTGGTTCTCGGCGCTGTGTGTCTTGCGGCGACGCTGTTTGCCGCGGGCGGTGCCGGGCCTGTGCGCGCGGAAGCGCCCCCCGAATACGCTGACATGTACGCGTCGCTGTCGTCCAACCTCGATTCGTGGCAGGTGGTGGTGAATGCGCTTCCGCCACCGGCCGCCGGGCCGGCGCCCGTGTTCTCAGGCCACGTGCTGGCGGCGAATGGCAATCGCGGAACCGCGCTGCTCGCGTCAACGACGCTGCCCGCCGTCGATCTTACGCTCGACCGGATGAAGGAGCTCGGCGTCGGTGGCGTAACGGTGTCGGTGAGCTTTCCGCTACTCAATGCCGACTACCCGAATTCCGCGAGCTACCTCGCGTTCTACGAGACTGTCGCTCAGCACGTGCGCGCGCGTGGCTTGGCCCTGAGCGTCGAACAGCACATCGCCTTCACTGGCACGCCGTTCTCGACAATCGACTTCGACTTCAGCCTACTGCCGTTCGCGCAGTTCCAGTCGGAGTTCCACACGATGGCGCAGCTGATCATCGACCACATGGAACCCGACTACCTGTCGCTGCTCTCCGAGCCGGATACGTTCGCTTCGCTCACCGGCTACACGCAAGCGGGCACACCGTCCGGCGCGGTGGCGATGATCGAGACTGTCGTCGCCGGGTTGCAGCGCGGAACGACGAAGGTCGGCGCCGGGAGCGGGAGCTGGCTCGCGAATGCACCGGCGTACGCGTCGGCGTTCGCGGCCAGCTCGATGGACTACATCAGCCTGCACATCTACCCGATCGTACCGAACGCGCTCAGCAACGCGCAGGCGATGATCGACGCGGCCCGCGCCGCGGGCAAGCCTGTCGTGCTGGACGAGGCGTGGATGTACAAGCTGGGCGCAGGTGAACCGCCGCCTTCCGACTTCAACGAGACGGCGGAGGTCTTCAAGCGCGACAACTACAGCTTCTGGTCGCCGCTGGACGCCCGATTCCTCGGGCTGGTGCAACAGTTCGCGCGGAAGAACGGCATCGCCTGGGCCGCGCCGTTCTGGACGACGTTCTTCTGGGCGTACATCGACTACGGCCCTTCAACGCAGAACCTCACATATCAGCAGACAACACAGCTCGTGAACCAGGCTGCATACCAGGCGATGCTGAACGACACGTTCACTACGACGGCCGACGCGTGGCGCTTCTCCGCGGCTGCCGTCGGCGGCATCGCCGAGCGGCCGGTGGGAGTGGAACCCGCGGGCGATAGGCGACCATATTCGACTGGCGTTCGGCGTTCAAACGCAGTCGCGCTCGCCTTTGTAGTGGTTGTGGGTGCAGGCGTCGTCATCTGGCGCGCGCGGTCTCACGCTCTCCGGCGCATGCGCTAAACACGACTGTGCCAGCGATGCAGCGCGACACCGGCCCAGATCAACTCCACCACGCCGAATGGCCACGCGCCCTGCAGAAATCCGTAGAGCGATGACGCCGCGCAGGCGGCGGCGAACGCCAGGACGAAGATGCGGGCACGTGCTTCGAGCGCGTAGAACACCAGCATCGAGCCGACGGCGACGACGCCGTACAGCGTCAGTGCATCGATCACGCCGGTGTAAAGATCTGTTCGATGGCGTCGAGCTGCTCGGGCGCGGCGGTGATGGTGAGGCGCACGGTGGGACTGCGCTCGACGCTCCAGCCGATGCCGGCGCAGCAGCTGCTCTCGGCGGCCGCGAACGCCGTCACGGCATCGGCGGCTTCCGGCGCAAAGGCGATAGCGAGCGCGTCTGCCGTGCGGTGTATGGAGTGGATGTACGGGGCGAGTGCGGACGGCATCGGAGCGCCACGCGGTCGCGACGCGATGTCGCAGGCGAGCAGTTCGATCACATCCTCCGGGTTGGGCTTCGCCATCATGTCAGTCCCCTCCTTCAGTGACGCCCGCGCAGTAGTCGCATTCTGAAACCCGGCGGCCCTCGGTCGTCGCGCATTCGGCGTGCGTGACGTGCTGTTCGAGTACAACCAGCTCTTCGTGCAGCTCACGCAATCCGGTGATGTGGCGGCGCACTTCGGCGCGCTTTTCGGCGATGCGCCGTGCCAACTCCGGTGCGAACGCGCTGCAGTCGGACGCGAGCGCCTGACGCACCAGTTCGGCCGCATCGGGGAGGCTGAGTCCGAGCAGGCGAGCGTTCCGAAGCAGCCGGAGACGCCGCACGTCGGCTTCGCCGTAGATCCGGTAGCCGGAAGCCGTTCGCGCCGGCGCCGGCAGGGCGCCTTCAGCCTCGTAGAAGCGGATGGTGCGGGCGGATACTCCCGTCTCGTGGGCGATGCGGCTGATGGTGCGCTGTGCCTGCATGTGAACAGGGTAAACCTTCCAGCCGCTGGAAGGTCAAGTCCCGGGCGACTCTAAAGAGGTGCGGGACGGCCGACATACCCGTGATGAATCTCAAGCCGGTATGATCCGCCGCCGGGTTCGGCCGGTAAGTGCAGGCAAGGAGTGAGCGACATGAGCACAACCATGACCACGGACCGGGCAGCGATCAAGGTGTCGATCGAGACGATGGCGGCAGAGTTCCCCAACGTCGTCGGCGAGATCGGGGACAGTGGCTGGAAACAGAAGAGCGAGATCCCTGCATGGACGTGCGGCCAGCTCGCATGGCACATGGCGGCTAGCCTCGCGTTTCTGGCGGGACAAATTGAAGCCGCAAGCAGGGGCAAGGCCCTCAACCCGCCGGCGTTCGTGCGCCCGATGCTGTACAAGCTCAGCGAGCTGCGCGTGCGTATTGCGTCCCGAAAAGCGACGCCGGACTCGGTGCTGGCGGATTTCCAGGCCGGAACGGCGCGCCTGCGGGCGGTGCTTGATGCCTTCGACGATGAGGCGCTGAAGCTCGGTGCGACGAGGATGGGTGAGACGCGGACGATCGCGGAAATGTTCCAGGTCGTGGTGGATCACGTCGCCGAGCACACCGCGCACATCCGGGCGGGGCTGGCGGCGAGGTAGTCGCGAATGACTAGCTTGTGGCGCGCTCGGTGGTCCGTATGAACGCGGCGAGCCGCGTACTCAGTTCGCGAACTGTTCCCTGGAACGCCTCCAGCTTCTCCTTGTCGGTACCGTCGACAGCCGCGGGATCGACGAGGCTCCAGTGGATGCGTTCGGGCGCACCGGGAAAGACCGGACACTCCGTCGCTGCCGCGTCGCAGACCGTGATCACGTAGTCGAACGACTGCCCTTCGTACTCCGAAACACCCTTCGATCGCTCGGTTGAGATGTCGATCTCTAGCTCATCGAGCACGCGCACTGTGTACGGATTGACGCCTTTTGGGTGCGTGCCGGCGCTGTGCGCCTCGAACGGCTCGCCGCCCATCTGGCGCAACAGCGCGGCGCCGATGATGCTCCGTGCGGAGTTGCCGGTGCAGAGGAACAGCACGCGGGTCTTCTTCAAACGTCACCCCGGATCGCCTGGTAGGCGAACGCACCGAGCACCGCACCCATCGGCGGTGCGAGTACGTACACCCAGAGCGCGTGAAACTCGCCCGAGACGAGCGCCGGTCCCAACGAGCGCGCAGTATTCATCGACGCGCCGGAGATCGGCCCGGCGAACAGGGATTCGAGGCCAACAGTGCCGCCGATCGCGATCGCTGCGGCCTGTCCGACGGCGCGCGTGTCGGTCGCGACGGACACGATGACGAACATCAGGCCGAACGTGAGCAGAAGTTCCATCCAGAATGATTGCAGCATCGAACCGGTTGGCTGCGTAGCGCCGAGATCGAGAACGTTGCCGAACATCATGCGCAGCACGGCGGCCGCGGCGATCGCCGCGGCGAACTGCGCGAGCCAGTAGGGCGCTACGTCGCGGGGCGGGAAATGTCGCGCGGCGGCGAACGCGAGCGTGACCGCCGGATTGAAGTGCCCGCCGGATATATGGCCGACGGCGTAGATCATCACCATGATCACCAGGCCGAAAGTTGCCGCCACACCGACGTGCGTAATAGCGCCATCCTGCCGTGCGTTGACTACGATCGCGCCGGCGCCCGCGAAGACGAGCGCGAATGTGCCGACAAACTCGGCGCCCATGCGGCGCGGAAGGGCGATGGCGTTTCTCATAGCGCGATGACGTTTTGCTTGAGCCAGAGCAGCGCGTCGCCGCTCAGGCAGTAGCCGGAGCGCGGACCAGGTCCGCACTGCTCGATGAGGCCAGCTTCCTTCAGCACGCGGAGGTGCTCGGAGACGGTGGACTGCGCCAATTCGACGTGGCGGGTGAGGTCCATACAGTTCGCGTCGCCCGCTTCCGCCATGGTGCGAATCATCTCGATCCGTACGGGGTGGCCGAGCGCACGAAGCATCGTCGCAAGTCTATCGATATCGAGTTTGTTCGTCGCCA
>JANNPX010000037.1:0-54972 GCA_031400455.1 Chloroflexota bacterium
GACTCGCCCCCAGCGCGCGGGCGCTGACCGCATGCCAACAGTCCGCGTGAACGACATCGACATCTGGTACGAACGATCGGGTGGCGTCGGGCCGTGCCTGGTACTGACGCACGGCTTTGCCGGACCGTCGAGCACCGGCTGTGCGGCGGTGGTGGATGAGTTTCGCGCCCGCTTCGACGTGCTGGTGTACGACGTGCGCGCGCACGGGAATACGACTACGCCCGCGGATGTTTCGACGGTGACGATGCCGCAGTTCGCGGCCGATCTTGCGGGGCTGATGGATGCGCTGAGCATCGAACGCGCGCACGTCGGCGGCGTATCGATGGGCGGGATGGTCAGCGCGCAGTTCGCCTGTGACTATCCGGATCGGGTGCGGTCGCTGCTGCTGTGCGACACGGTCGCGGGGAACGTGACGCAGCGCGCTGCGGGCGTTTCATCGAGTGATGAAGCCGATGAGGTCGAACGGCTCCTGGTGACGGCGTTCGAACGGATCGCGCGTATCGTAGAGAAGCACGGCGTTGCGGAACTTGTGCGGCGGGAGAACCGCTACCGGCACGAGAGCGACGAGTACGCGCATCTCTCTCCGATGTCGCTGGACGAGCAGGATGCGAAGAATGTGCTCCAGAAGGTCGAGCACATGACGGAGGCCGGGTTCCTGGCGGCTGCGCGAGCCGTACTGAGCCGCCCGGACCTGGCGGGGCGCACGCCATCGATCGCTGCGCCGACGCTCGTATCTTGCGGTGAGTGGGATCTGTTCTACCCGTGCGCGGTGCGCGATCACGCGCTGATCCCCGGGTCCCGGCTCGTGACGATACGCGGCGCGGCGCACTCGACGCCGGACTACCGACCGCAGTTGTGGAAGCGCGCGGTGCTCGAGTTCCTCGAGGACGTGGAGGTGGGGCGGGATGTGCGGGGCGAGTTCGAGTTGGCGGAGTAGGGTGCGAGTCGTCGTTTGCAGGCGGGGCGCCTGCGGTCCTTCGGGTGGTGGTTGTGAAATCGAGGAGGGCAGTCTCGGACCGCCCTTACGTTGCATGAGCGGGCCTTCGGCGCCACACGGGGCAGATCCTTCGCTGCGCTCACGATGACACCGCCCGGCGCGATGACGTGGACGCGCACGATGACAGCATTGCGGCGTCGCTGACTGCTAGGTGGTGCGCTGTTTCTGTACGGCGGTCTTCATGCGGTCGCGCATGATGCCGACGCCGTAGTCGACGGTCCAGGGCAGCATGTCGTTCCAGTGCGAGAGCAGGGAATCGGCGACGCCGATAAACACTTCCGGCTGATGCCAGCGGGCGCCTCGGACGATCGCGCGGCCGACCTGCTCGGCGGTGGCGATGGTCATGTTGATGCCGGTGAACTCGACGTTCTCGACGAGATCCGTGGCAGTGGGGCCGGGGTACACCGCCATGACGTGAACGCCATCGTGCGAGACCTCGCGCCGGAGCGATTCGCTGAAGCCACGCATGGCGAACTTGCTGGCGCAGTACACGGAGTAGTACGGCAGCCCCATGCGGCCGGCGACCGACGAGATATTGATGATCGTGCCGCTCTTCACGGCCCGCATGTGGGGCAGCGCGATCTGCGTCAGCCGCATGGGCGCCCAGATGTTCACGGTACTCATGCGCTGGATGTCTTCGGCGGAGATCTCGTCGAGGCGCCCGCCGGAGACAACGCCGGCGTTGTTCACGAGCACGTCGATCCGGCCGAAGCGCGCGATGGTCTTGTCGACGAGCCCCTGCAGGTCTTCATCAATCGCGACATCGCAGTGGACCACTTCGTGGGCCGGCGCGCCGGCGCGCTCTGCTTCGTAGCCGGCCGTGTGGAGTGCGTCCATGCGGCGTCCGGCGAGGACCAGCGACGCGCCCTCCGCGCCGAATTCGATGGCGGTCGCCCGGCCGATGCCCCTGCCGCCGCCCGTGATCACGACGACCTGATCTTTGAATGCGTTACCCATGCGTGAGCCTCCTGTGAGAGATACATGGATCGTGACGCGGATGACGGGCGGGGTCAACCGTCTGATCGGCACAGAATTTGGGGCCAGCTAACCCGTAGCGGCAGGCTTCGGTAGGCTGGGGTCATGGTGCTAAGCGATAGGACGATCAAGGAAGAACTGGCGGCGGGGCGGCTCGTCATCGAGCCACTGGACCCGCAGGACATTCAGCCTGCCAGCGTCGATATGCACATCGACCGTGTGTTCCGCGTGTTCAAGGTGAGCAGCCGGCCCTATATGGATCCCCGCGTGGCGATGGACGACCTGACGGACGAGGTGGTGATCGAGGACGACCGGCCCTTCTTCATCCACCCGGGGGAATTCGTGCTGGCCAGCACGCTGGAGGTGGTGACGCTGCCGGACGACATCCTGGCGCAGGTGGAGGGAAAGTCGTCGCTGGGGCGCATCGGGCTCCTTATCCACGCGACGGCGGGGTTCGTCGACCCCGGTTGGCACGGCAAGCTGACGCTCGAGCTGTCGAATGTGGCGAAGATGCCGATCGCGCTGCACTTCGGGATGAAGATCGGGCAGCTGAGCTTCATGCGGATGTCGACACCCGTCGACCGCCCGTACGGCAGCGCCGGTCTGAAGAGCAAATACCAAGGCCAGATGACGCCGACGCCGAGTAGGGCGCATACCGAGTTCACGGACGGGTGAAACCGCCTCTACGTCCGTCCTTCCGCGCGGTGGTGTTTGATATGGACGGCACGCTTACTGATAGCGAGCCGGCGTTTCATGCCGCCATCAACGAGATCCTGGCGCGGTATGGGAAGCATGTGCCCGTCGAGCACTATGGGCAGTTCATCGGCATGGAGACGCCTGCCACGTGGACGCGGATGATCGAGCTGCATGAGCTGCCGGTCGAACTCGAAGCTGTCATCCAGGACTACGAGCCGGTGTTGATGGAGCGGCTGCGGCAGCCGCGCCCCGCGCTGCCCGGCGCGCGCGAGCTGGTGTTGACGCTGCGAGAGCGCGGCGTCCCGATCGCGCTCTGCACGGCGTCGTACAAGCGGTGGGTGGACGCCATCCTGCCGTCGGCGGGGCTCGACGGGCTGTTCGATGTGTTCTCGACGTGCGAAATGGTGACGAAGACGAAGCCGCAGCCGGAGCCGTACCTGCTCGCTGCGGAGAAGCTCGGCGTCCCGCCGGCGGAGTGCGTGGCGATCGAGGACAGCACGAACGGGCTGCGGTCCGCGCTCGGCGCCGGGATGCATGTCGTGCAGTTGCGCGCGACGAGCACCGCCGCTGCGCCGATGCCCGGCGTGGCGATGGTCATCGAGTCGCTGCGGGAGTTTCCGCTGGAGTTGGTGGTGTAGGCGCGGTCGCTTAACAGTGACGTCTAGCTGGCACGACGGCGGGCAGTCTACGGACTGCCCCTACACGCCACCGTGGCGCTTACGAACGCAAAGAGGCGCGCCACCGTTTTCGGTGGCGCGCCAAAACCGCGGACTTTGCGCTACGACGCCCCACGGTGGCGTATGAGCTACACCTCGCGGAACTCGCCTTCTACGGTGCCTTCTTCGGCTGCGCCTTCGGCGCCTGGCTCGCCGGCGCCGTTCTCGCCCGGTTCGCCTGCGGGGGCGCCCTGCGCGCCGTAGACGGCCTGGCCGATCTTCTGCATCGTCTCGGAGAGGGACTCTGTTGCTGATGCGATGGTGTCGGCGCCACCGCCCTGCAGCGCGCTGCGGACGGCAGCGATCTTTCCTTCGACCTCAGACTTCAGCTCGGCGTCGATCTTGTCGCCGTTTTCACGCACCGTCTTGTCCGCCTGGTAGGCGAGGCTGTCCGCCGTGTTGCGGATCTCGATCTCCTCGCGGCGCTCCTTGTCCTCGGTGGCGTGCAGCTCCGCTTCCTTCTGGAGCCGCTCGACTTCGTCCTTCGAGAGACCGCCGCCGGCCGTGATGGTGATCTTCTGCTCCTTGCCGGTCGCCTTGTCGCGGGCCGACACGTTGAGGATGCCGTTTGCATCGAGGTCGAACGTCACTTCGACCTGGGGCACGCCGCGCGGCGAAGGCAGGATGCCATCGAGGATGAATCGGCCGAGCGACTTGTTGTCGGCGCCCATCGCGCGCTCGCCCTGGAGCACGTGGATCTCGACGCTGGGCTGGTTGTCGGCCGCCGTCGAGAAGACTTGGCTCTTACTGGTCGGGATGGTCGTGTTGCGCGTGATCAGCGGCGTCGAAACGCCACCGAGCGTCTCGATGCCGAGCGTGAGCGGCGTCACGTCGAGCAGCAGCACATCGCGGACTTCACCCTTCAGCACGCCCGCCTGGATCGCCGCTCCGATGGCGACGACCTCGTCCGGGTTGACGCCTTTGTGGGGCTCCTTGCCGAAGAACTGGCGCACCTTCTCCTGTACCAGAGGCATGCGCGTCTGGCCGCCGACGAGCACGACTTCATCGATCTGCGCCGCGGTCAGCCCGGCATCCTGCATGGCGGACTTCACGGGGCCGAGCGTGCCTTCGACGAGTTCGCCGACGAGCTGCTCGAGCTTGGCGCGAGTGATGTTGATGGTCATGTGCTTCGGGCCGCTGGCGTCCGCCGTGATGAACGGGAGGTTCACTTCGGTCTGCTGCGCGCTCGAAAGCTCGATCTTCGCCTTCTCCGCCGCTTCCTTCAGCCGCTGCAGCGCCATCCGGTCCTGCTTGAGGTCGATGCCCTGCTCGCGCTTGAATTCGCCGACCAGGAAGTTGATCACGAGCTGGTCGAAGTCGTCGCCCCCGAGGTGCGTGTCGCCATTCGTCGACTTCACCTGGAACGTGCCTTCGCCGAGTTCGAGGATCGAGATGTCGAACGTGCCGCCGCCGAGGTCGTAGACCGCGATCACCTCTTCGGTCTTCTTGTCGAGGCCGTACGCCAGCGATGCCGCCGTCGGCTCGTTGATGATGCGCAGGACTTCGAGGCCGGCGATCTTGCCGGCGTCCTTCGTGGCCTGGCGCTGGGTGTCGTTGAAGTACGCCGGAACCGTGATCACGGCTTCCGTGACTGTCTCGCCGAGGTACGCCTCAGCATCCGCCTTCAGCTTCTGCAGGATCATCGCCGACACTTCCGCCGGCGAGTACGAGCGTCCGCCCATCGAGACCTGCGCGTCGCCGTTGGATGCGCGCTCGATCTTGTAGCCCATGAGCGAGATGTCGCGCTGGACTTCGACGTCCTCGAACTTGCGGCCCATGAGCCGCTTCACCGAGTAGACGGTGTTGTCGGGGTTCGTCACCGCCTGCCGCTTGGCGACGGTGCCGACGAGCCGCTCGCCCGTCTTGCTGATCGCGACGACGGACGGCGTGATGCGCCCGCCCTCGCTGTTGGGGATGACGACGGGCTCGCCCGCCTCCATGACTGCGACGACGGAGTTCGTCGTGCCCAGGTCGATGCCGATTACCTTACCCATATTATTTGCTCTCCTTCTGATCTCGATTGCGAATTTCCTCGAGCGCCGCTACGGCCATATTCAGTGTCCGCTGCGTTTCGTGAATGAGCGCGGCGTCGATGACGATGTCGGACGGTGGTTCGACGACGCCGACGGCCTGTGCCCCGGCGGATGCATCGCCCTTCGACAGGATCTCGAGCGCGGCCGCTGATTTTCGCCTGACGTTTTCTACTGCCTCGAACAGGTAGCGGTCACTCATGCTTCGTGCTCCTTCTGCTTCGTGGTTCCGTTACCGACGACGACCATGGCGGGGCGGATGACGCGGTCGCCGAGCCGGTAGCCCTTTTGTACGACGGCGACGACGTTGTTCTCTTCGCCGGGCGCCTGGCTCACAGCCTCGTGCTGCGACGGATCGAACGTCTGGCCGTCGGCTTCGATCTCCTGCACACCCGTCATCTCCAGCACGGCCTGGAACTTGCGGTGGATGAGGCGGATGCCGTCAACCCACGTGAGGCCGGCGAGATGCGTATCGACGTTCTTCAGCGCGCGATCGAGGTCATCGATCATCGGCAACAGGTTGATGATCAGCGCGGCGCTGGCGAAGCGGGCCGTTTCGGAGCGCTCCTCCTCGACGCGGCGCTTGTAGTTCTGGAAGTCGGCGGCGGCGCGCTGCCAACTGGCCATGAACGACTGCGCCTTCTGGCGCTCGTCATCGAGCAGCAACTTCAAGGAGTCGACGTCGGTGGGTAGCTCGTCTGTTGTTGCGGAGGTCTCGTCGTTGTCTGTGGTCATATCTCTGTCCTTCTGTCTCTCAGTCTTTCTGTCTGTCGGCCGGCGGGGCTCCTTCGTCGTAGTACGTTGTCAGCATCTCACTCATCAGGCCGGCGATGAATCGCACGGTGGAGATGGTCTGCGAGTAGCGCATGCGGGTGGGGCCGACGACGGCCATGGCGCCACTGATGCCGCCCGGCACGCCGTAGGGGCTGATCACGACGCTGTAGTCGTGCATCGCGTCCTCTTCGTTCTCGGCGCCGATCATCACCGTCACACCATCGGCGGAGATCTCGCGGAACGGGATGAGCTTGGTGAGGTTGCGCTGCTCCAGCACCTCGAGAAGGTTGAGCATCTTGTCGCTGGTGCCGAACTCCGGTTTCTGGAGCACGTTGCGCACGCCTTCAAGATAGGCCTCGTCGTAGCCGCCGCGGTCGGACGCGCTCATGATCTCGCGGACGGCGTTGGCGACGTGCCACTCCATCTGCGTGAGCTGCGCCTGCGAGGTGCGAATCTCGCCAGCGGTGAGGTTGCGGAACGCGGCGTTCAGATGGTTCGCGATGGATGTGAGCTGGTCCTGATCGATGGGCTCCGGGAAGATCAGCACCTGCTGTTTCACTCGCGCCTGTTGCAGCACGAGCACGAGCAGCGCCGCGCCGTCCTGGATGCCGACCAACTCCAGCCGCTTGAGCCGCGACTCCGGCGTCCGGGGAAGCGTGACGACGGCGGCGTTCTCGACCGCTCGAGCCAGCACCGCTGCGGACAGGTGGACCCACTCGTCCTCCTCGCGGCCCGCCTGGTGGAACTGGTGGCGGATGGTCTGCTTGACCTCGCTCGGCAGGTCGCGCTCCTGCATCAGCGCCTCGACGTAGTACCGATACCCCTTGTCGGCGGGCACGCGGCCAGCGGAGGTGTGCGGATGCGTGATGTACCCCTCCTCCTCGAGGCGCGCCATCTCGTTGCGGATGGTGGCGGACGAAAAGGGCAGCTCGAACCTGCGGACGATGGCGTCGGATCCGACGGGCATCGCCGTATCGACGTACTCGCCGATGATCAGGCTCAGAAGCTGTGCGCGGCGCTCTGTCAGGGTCATTATAGATTCGAGTTAGCACTCTCCAGGCACGAGTGCTAACTGCTCCGAAGTGTAGCAATCGGCGGCTTGGGAGGGCAAGGCGGCTGGGGAGGCGGGAAGCGGGAGTGGGTGGTCATTTGGGACGGGGCAGTCTACGGACTGCCCCTACGTGGACGTCGGGCTCGTTACGGGACGGGGGTGACGGCTATCGGGGTGGTGATTGGCGTGAGGGCGTAGATCTTGCCGCTGATGAGGTTCCAGTAGTCTTCGCCGACGGTGGCGCCGCCCGCTATCGCCTGTTCGAACTTCTGGCGGTTGAAGCGGCGCATCAACAGGTTGGCGTAGAGGAAGTCCTTGCGGGCGGTGTACTGGTAGAGCCAGCCAACGGCGTTTCCGGCGGTGTAGCAGTTGCCGAGAACAACCGGCCAGTAGTCCGCGCTGTCCTTCGTGATGCTCGGATCCACCGTTCCCTTGTCGCAGTCGTCGAGCACGCCCAGCAGCACGTCGAGGTTGTCGAACGACGGGATGTTGACGACGCCGTACTCGATCTCGAGCCCTTCGAAGCCGGCCCGGACGAACCCGGCGATGTCGGCGGCGGTGGGGGGCGGGCCGTCGGCGGCCGCCTGCGTTGCCGTCTTGTCCGAGGCGGACGTGCCGCCGCCGGAGCAGGCCGCGGCGAGCACCGCGAGGGTGGCGACGGCGGAGAGGATGGCGTACGCGCGGCAAGGTCGGCGGGTCATAGTCAGTGTGCTCCGCCGGAAGTATACGTGCGCCGATCGGCGCGCCGCGCCGTCCCTGTTGCCGCCGTAGTGTGGGCTTCAGTCTGCGCGTCGCTGATTCCAGCGGCGCGCCTCGTGTGCGATGCTATACTCCGAATACGGCTCGCCTGCCCGGGCCGCTATGGAGCGAACTTGATCGGCACCCGCATCGCCGGCCTTGGCCACTACCTTCCCGAGCGCGTCGTCACGAACTTCGAGTTGGAGAAACTCGTCGCTACCTCCGACCAGTGGATTCGCGATCGCACGGGCATCGTCGAGCGGCATGTGGCGGCGCCCCACGAGACGTCGAGCAGCCTGGCGCTGAACGCGGCGCGCATGGCGCTCGAAGACGCGCGCATGAACCCCGAAGACATCGAACTGATTCTCGTCGGCACGACGACGCCCGACGGCCTATTCCCGGCGACGGCGTCGCTGGTGCAGGACGGGCTGGGCGCGGTGAACGCGGGCGGCTACGACGTCAACGCCGCTTGCATGGGGTTTCTCTCGGCGCTCTCGGCGGCGACGCAGTACATCGCGACGGGCGCGTACAAGCGCGTGCTCGTCTGCGGCACGGAGGTGCTATCGCGCATCCTCAACTGGGAGGATCGCGGCACGTGCGTGCTGTTCGGCGACGGCGCGGGAGCGGTCGTGCTGGAGGCTGCGGAGTTCGGCGGATCGCTGGGGTTCGTGCTGCACAGTGACGGTTCGAAGAAACTCGCGCTGTACGCCGAGGGGCCGTGCGGCCCGCGCGACGCCGAGGGCAACGGCGCGCCGCCACACCTGTGCATGATCAACATGGACGGCCCGGCGATGTTCAAGCTGGCGGTGCAGTCGATGTCGTCCGCCGTGCGCGAGGCGACGGCGAAGGCCGGGATGACACTCGACGATATCGATGTGCTGGTGCCGCACCAGGCGAACATGCGGATCATCCAGGGCGTCGCGAAGTCGCTGGACATGCCGATGGAGAAATCGCTGGTGACGGTGCATAAGTACGGCAACACATCATCGGCGACGATCCCGATCGCGCTGAGCGAAGCTTCTCGTGAGGGGCGGCTCGAAGAGGGCGCTCGGCTCGCGCTGTGCTCGATCGGCGGCGGGCTGTCGTGGGGCGCGATGATCCTCGAGTACAGCCGTACCGGCGTCGCGCCGGCGGCTCGATCGGGCGCGCTGGCCGAGGCACGCGCGTAGGCGATGAGCGGCGGGAAGAGCAGACTTGCGCAGATGGGTTGGGCACTCTACCTCACCGATGCGAGGTTCATCTGTCTCTGATAATGCTAACTCCTGAGAACAGAGCGGTCGTCACGAGGAAGACGCTAATCGCCCTTGCTTTTCGGCACGTACCCAAAGGACCTAAGCGCGCGCTGCCCTACTCACTTCCCCTACTTGCGATCACGAAGTTGCACGAAGGCGGCATGCAGAACATCGTTGACGTCTCGTACTTGCTGGGCAGCGCAGATAGTGACGAGGTCGAAGACGTACGCCGTCTTGCTGCCGATGAAGGCTCACAATTCGTCGATGACATTGAGGATCTCCTCGTGATCGGACGTTTCGAGGCAGACATGCACAGAGAGCGCTACCTGCCGGTTGACTAGCGTCCGGCACCGCTGCCCGATACCTTCACTGCACTATGGCTGAATCAGAATCTGCAAAGCGCGTTTGTATTACGGGCGTGGGCGTCGTGTCGCCGTTCGGGCGGACGGCGGAGGCGTTCTGGGCTGGCGTGAGCGGCGGTGTGAGCGCGGTCGCGCCAATCACGTCGTTTGATGTGTCGGAGCTGGAGTGCCGTATCGCGGCCGAGGTCCGCGATTACGCGCCGCGCGAGGACATGGATGCGGACGCCGCCGCGCGGATGGATCGGCGTTCGCTGTTCGCGGCCGATGCTGCGATCCAGGCGCTGATCCAGAGCGCGGTACCGATCACGTCCGAGACGGTGACGCAGATCGGCGTCGCTGTTGGCACAGAGATGCCGGAGCGCGCCGTCACTACGACTGCGAACGTGGCGCGAACGATTAGCGCCGCGGGGCCGGTGATGCATCTGTCGAACGGCGCGGTCGGCGGGCTGATGGCGATCGGCGAAGCTGCGGAGTGGATACGGCGCGAAGAGTGCGCCATCGTCGTCGCGGGCGGGGCAGAAGCCCCGGTGAACGACGAGGGGCTGCGGCACTTCGATCGGCTCGGAATGCTGACGCGGAACAACGCCGATCCTACGCACGCGATGCGGCCGTTCGATGCGGCGCGCGACGGGTTCGCGCTCTCGGAAGGCGCGGCGATGGTGGTGCTGGAGGACGAGGACGTGGCGGTGCGACGCGGCGCGCACATCCTTGCGTATCTCGACGGCTACGGAGCTTCGTTCAATCGCGGGCCGGTGGTGCAGGCGGCGGCGAATGAGATCGATACCGGCCGCGCGATGCAGAAGGCGCTGATCAAGTGGGATCTGACGCTGCAGGGCGAGATTGACGTGATCTTCGCGAGCGCAGGGGGCAACATGCTGGACGCGATCGAGGGTAAGGCGATCCGCCGCGTGTGGGGTCCGAACACCGACCGGCTGTGGGTGACGTCGATCAAGGGTGCGCTGGGGCACACGCTCGGCGCGTCGGGCGCGATGAGCCTCGTCGCGGCGATCTTCTCGCTGCAGGCGGGGTTGATCCCGCCGACGGCGAACCTCGAGCGGCAGGATCCGGAGTGCGGCGATCTGGAGATCGTCACCGAGGCGGTGCGGCGTCTGCATGGGACGAAGGCGCTTGTGAACGCGTTCGGCCTGGGGCATGCGGCGAGCATCATCGTCTCGCGGCCGTGAGGACGGCGACGAATGCCTGACGAGAGCACGCCGAAGCACCACCTCGCGCAATACAACATCGCGCGGCTGGTGGCGCCGCTGGATGATCCGCGGCTGGCGGGATTCGTGGACGAGCTGGACCGTATCAACCAGCTCGGCGATCGCAGCCCGGGATTCGTCTGGCGGCACCAGAACCCGGATGGCAACTCGACATCCACGCGCGTGCGCGACGACGATGCGATCGTCATCAACTTCTCGGTGTGGGAGTCGGTGGAAGCGCTGTTCGAGTACGCGTTCCACAGCGCGCACGCCGAGGTGTATCGCAAGCGGCGGCAGTGGTTCGAAGAATTGCGCGACGCGTACGCCGTGCTCTGGTGGGTACCGGCGGGCCACACCCCGAGCGTCGAAGAGGCGGACGAGCGGCTCGACTATCTGCGGGAGCACGGACCGACGGCGCATGCGTTCACGTTCAAATCGCGCTTCCCCGCGCCCGTCGGTTAGTCACGGAGACACAGCGAATTCGTTGCGAGGTGCGTGAACCGCCGCGCTTGATGTTGCGGGCTGCAGCCACGGCTGCACCTCACCCCGGCCTTCGGCCACCCCTCTCCACGTCGTGGAGAGGGGCACGTAGCGGTCGGTCATGCCCGTTGCCACGCGTCCCGCTCGGCCAGGCGCTTCAGGTTGAGGAACTGGCGTCGCATCATGACGAGATCGCCCCACGGCAGGATGAGGCGCATCCCGCGTGAAACGAGGCCGTCGGAGCGGTGGGCGCTCAGCTTCGCTAGGAGGCGCGTGCCGCCCTCCGGGCGTTCCAGCACCATGTACGTTGCCGCGAGCGAGCCGAATAGCCTGCGCGCGCGACCGCGTTCGATGATGCGAACCGTGATCGAGCGATCCTGCTCGAATTCGACAAGCTCGAAGATCGTCATCACGCGCTGGCCGTCGGCGAGCGCTTCGAGGCCAGATGTGAGCTGCTGCGGACTGCGCTTACCGAGGTTGTCGATCCAATCGTAGCTGTAGGGTGCGGCGCGTAGCTGGCACAGCCAGCGGAACACGACGGCTGCCGGCGCGTTGACGGTGACGCCACGATACAACTCGTCACGCGGCTCGGCGATGTGGCGATCGCACGGATAGGCGAGCGCTCGCTCACCTTCGGTGGTGCCCCAGGTGTGCGCTATGGACATGGTTGAGTATGGCAACAACGGAGCCTGCGGGCTCCGTTGTTCATGCCATGCGTGCGTAGCTGACTTTGGCTTCGAAATGTGCGGGCGGGGCGCCCGCGCTCCATTTACACGGCTGCGAGTGACGGGGTCGCGCTGGCTTGCGGCGCTGCGACTATGGCGTCCGCTACTTCCATCGCGGCGGCGAGGATGATGAGTGACAGGTCGTAGGGGATGTCGCGCGCGTCGCCTGCGAAGTAGAGGTTGTCGACGGAGGCGGCGCGCAGCGGCACCATGTTCTTCCGGTTCTCCGGTGTCTGGCGTGCGGCGACGACCCGGGCGGTCGGCATCGTGCGCTCGACGGCGATAGCGTCGCGCCAGCCGGGGAAGTGGATGTCGAGTCCGACGATCAACTCGGCCTTGCGGCCGGCGAGCAGCGTTTCGTCGGCGGCCTCTTCGGGAGAGAGATACGCCATGGCATGGAGCAACTGGCCGGTCGCGGGCGCGAGATCAGGTGTCGTGAAGGAGTGAACGCTGTAGTAGAGGTCGCGCTCGATATCGAAGACGAGCGCGAGGTCCTCCCTCACCTTGCGACTGAAGCCGAGGTCCATGCAGAGCGCGCGCACATCGACCAGGCCGGTCCACTGCTGCATCTCGGTGTGGAGTGCGGAGCCGTTCGGTGCGAGCGCCGGGGCTTCTTGCGGGGGCACGGTGCAGACGAACGCATCGGCCTCGTAGCGGGTGTCGGCGGTGACGGCGGCAGTGATGCGGCCGTCGACGATCTCGACGTGATCGATGCGGGTGCCGGTGATGAGCGCGCCTCCGTTGGCCTGCAGCTCTTCGATGAAGACGTCGTACATCGAACGCCAGCCGCCGGACATGTAGCCGACGTAGTCCTTCGCGAACAGCGCGCGCTTGAAGTGCGCGAGCAGCCATGCGGCATCGAGGTCGGCTGCCGGGCGCGTGTAGGTGTTGACGGTGCCGAGCGCCATCGCGAAGCGGCGGACGGCTGGGTCCCCGGTGTGGGCATCGACCCACTCGCGCCACGTCGTGCCCGGTGCGACCTGGTCGGGCTTCGCGCCGCGGATCGCGAGCATGATCCTCACGACCTGCAGGCGTTCGCTCAGCGAGAAGAGCTTTGTGGTGAGCACCTGGTGTGCTTTCGAGCCGATGCTGGCGAGGCGGTCGCCGTCGGCCCAGTAGGCGAAGTTGTTGTCGACGTACTCGCACCTGGGTACGGGACGGCCGAGGCGGGCCATCACCTTCGCCAGCTCGCCGGACTCGGGCAGGTACATGGCGTGCGGCCCGTAGTTGAGGGTGAAGCCCTTCTCCTCGTACGCATAGGCGCGGCCTCCGGGCTGATTTCCCTTCTCGATGACGGCGACGCGCTTGCCCTGCTTCGCGAGCAGCGCGCCCGTGCTGAGGCCGGCCAGTCCGCCGCCGATGACGACAACATCGCTCTTCATGACGCACTTCCTTTCTTGCCGAAGACGACTTCGGCGATCACGGTGATCGGCTCCCTGCCGTAGTCCTCGTCCATCATCGCGCGAGTGAACGCGCTGTATGCGCCGCCGGGCGTACCGGGATCGAGCGGCACGTTGGCGTGCGCCTGCACAAAGCGCACCGTGCGCTTCATCGCCCTGTATGACGCCGCGCAGGCCTCGCAGGTCGCGAGATGCGCTTCGACGCCGACGCGGGCGGTGTGCGCGAGTTCGTCTGCGAGCAGGTCGGAGAGGAGTTCGTCGATCTGGGCGCAGGTGAGGCCTATTGATGCGGGTGATGTGCTGGATGAGGGCACGGCACGCCGTGCCCCTACGCGAGACACACGCGTCTTTGGTTCGCGCGATTCGGTTTGTTCTGCACTTCGGCGCGGGGCGTCGGCGCCGCGGCGCTGAATGCGGGCGGCGACGATGCAGCCGTCGCAGTTGTTGCCTTCGTCGACGAGCTGGCAATGCGTCTCGAAGACTTCCGTCATCTTCTTGCGTGCGCGGTGCAGCTCAGTCTTCAGTGATGCGACGGACGCGCCGATGGACTTCGCAGCTTCTTGTCGCGAGAGGCCTTCCTGATCGCAGAGCACGATGGCGGCGCGCTGCTTTTCGGGCAGCGACATGGTGATGCAGTTGACGCACGTCGCGGCGACTTCCTTCACCTCGGCTGCGCGCTCGGGCGACAGGTAGAGGTTCTGCTCCATCTGGTTGACCAGCTCGCCGTTGTCCTTGAACCACTGCCAGCGCTTGTCGAGATCCCAGGGCTTCTTCGCGCGCTTGCTGTCGAGGCAGGTGTTGGTGGCGATACGGAAGAGCCACGTCGAGAGCGACGCGCGCAGCTCGAAGTCGGCGATGTGCGTGTAGGCCTTGAGGAGGGTCTCCTGGACGAGGTCTTCGGCCTCTTCGTGGGAACCGGTCATCTTGTAGCAGAGGCGCTGGAGTGCCTGCCGGTGCTCTTCGGCGAGCGCGCCGAAGGCATCCTTGTCGCCCGCCCGAGCGCGCTCGAGGAGTGCGAGTGCTGTGCCAGGCTGCCGGTCATCCACGCCCTTTCCCCTTTCACTGAGTTAGACGCGGGGCGGTGGGGAAAGGTTACATCGGGAAGGGGAACAGGGATTACGCGGATTTCACGGAAGGGGGGTGGAACCGCAGATTTCGCAGATTTCGCAGATTGGCGGACGCCGCGACGGGCGTATACTGCCGTTATGCCCAACCAAACGCCGGCTCGGTCGTGGATCGTGGTGGCAACGCTGATACTGGGTGTGTGCGCTGTCGTTGGCGTGCTGACGCCATGGGCGCACGGCCTGGAGCTGAACGCCCATGGGGTGGCACGCACGTCGATGTACGGGTTCGCGCATGTGCAGGGCATCATCGCGCTGGCTGGAGCGTTGGGGCTGGTCTCGGTGAGCGTGCTGCGTTTGTCGCGGCGCATTGGTGATGCCCCGTACCTCGTCATCGGTACCACGATGTGCCTGCTCTCGCTTGCTGCGTCGATCTGGTTCTGGAGAGCCGAGGTGGGAGCGCTAGATCCGGGAACCGAGGCCCTCTTCAGGCAAACGCGTATCTCGGACGGCGAAGGTTGGCGCCTGACGTGCACATCTCTCCTAGCATCTCAGCTGTGCCTGACAGCATTCGCGGTTGACGCTTGGCTGCGCGCCAAGCGGCTGCGAATCGTGCACGACGACCGCGCCCTCGCTGGCGGATCGCTCGCGCCCCGCTGGCTCCGCTTCCGAGTCGCCTCATGCATGCCGCGCTAGGCGCTCACGGGTTCGCGCCACGCCAACCCACGACCCGCACAACATCAACCGCAATCACCGGCCGCGACTCCAGCGCCATCGCGGCGTACTGCTGGTAACGGGCACGGAGGAGGGTGATGGCTCGGGCGTGCTCGTCGTCAGGCTCGAGGATGCGGGCGGTGGCGCGGAGTTGGAGGTAGCGGAGGCGGCGCCAGTCGGCGTCGTCATAGACGTCGAACAGCACCTGTACGTTGGGGTTGGTCGCGATGTTGCGGAGGCGGCGGAGGTGGGTGTAGTCGCCGCGCTTCGGCTTCTCATCGATGGGCGTGTAGAGGGTGTCGCGCTGTGGGTCGAGGGCGAAGCAGATCGGGACGATGTGCGGGTGAGCGTGCTCGTCGACGGTGGCGAGGCGCGCGACGCGTTGCGATTCGATGAAAGTGCGGGTTCCGGCGTCGATGATCATCGGTCGAGCGTAGCATGCTAGTCGTTGGCCGGGACGATGAGTGGACGGAGCTGAAGCTGCGTCCCTACGGCCTCGGATCGGAGGGGTTGGTGGTCGGTCGTCGGTGCGGATGTTCGCGGGGATAGGGCCAAACGAAACAGAGGCCCCGTTTCCGAGGCCTCTGTTCTGGTTCGTTGTGTTCGCGGAGCTGAAGCTCCTCCGCTACTTCCTCGATGGTTCGGTCGCTGCTACTTCGCGTTGATGGCGGCGGCTACGTCGCCGATGCCGAGGGCTTCCAGCTTCTTCTTGCTCGGGGTGGCCGTTTCGGCGTCCCAGTCGCAAGCGGCGAGGAAGTCCTGCTCGAGGGTCTTGACGTCCATCTGGAGGTCCTTGTGCGGGCCGGCTTCGAGGGGCGATGCGCCCCAGACGCGGCCGGGGATGCGGCGCTTCGTCGGGATGTCGCCCTCGCGGATGTTGAACGCCATGCGCATGTTGGCGATGCGCTCGCCTGCGGTGCGCATCTCTTCCAGCGTGGTGTCCCAGCCGGTCTCCGTGTTGATCCACTCCGGGATGCGGTTGTTGGGCGCGCCCATCATGATGAACTGGCACATGCCGGTCGCGTTGACGACGTGCATGTACTCGGACGAATCCTTGTGGTGCTTGCCGCGCTCGGTCGCCTGGGTGCGGTCCTGCGGCGCCTTCACCATCTCCCACTGCGGCCGCGGCGCGGCCTCGTACTGCGTGTGGCGGCCGGGCGTGGCATCGAGCTTGTAGGTGGTGAAGAACTCCGGCTGGAGCTTCGGGTCGTGCATCGGCAGCTCTTCGCCGCCGATCTCGATGGCGAACTCCTGCGACTTCGGACCGATCTTCGCGGCGGCGGACTTGACTCCATCGCCGAAGAGTTCGCCGAACGCGCCCTCCTTCGTTCCGATCTTGTGGAGCGCCGCCATGATCGCTTCGGTGTTGCCCCAGCGCAGGTCGAGACCGTCGGTGTCTTCCTTGGTGATGAGGCCGTTCTCGAAGCACTCCGTCGCGAAGGCGAGCGTAGCGCCGGCGGCGATGGTGTCTAGGCCGTACTGGTTGCAGAGGTGGTTGGCGTACTGCAGCGAGTTGAGGTCGTTGTTCAGCATCATTGTGCCGAACGCGGTCGTTGTCTCGTACTCGGCGCGGTGAGTGTGGTGCGGGTACGGGTAGCGGGCGTCGTTCTTGATCCCGGCGTCGGCCTTGTTGCCGTTCTCCAGCCGGGCGATGTTCGCCTCGATCGGCTGCTTGGCGTCGTCGGCGGTGGTTGCGAGCTGCGCGCGCAGTTCGGCGATGTCGCCTTCGCGCTTGGCGACGCGGAGCTTCGCCTGGTTCTCCTGCTCGTCCCAAGCGTAGGACTCGCCGCCACAGGCGACGGGGCAGTGCCAACAGGCGTACTTCTTGTCCATGCGGAGGTTGAACTGGTCGCCCGTGAGGACGTTCGCCTGCGGGAAGTCGACCATGCCGACGCCGCCCCAGTTCTTAACGGGGGCGTCGCCTGACATGGCGGATGGGAAGGTGATGCCGGTGGTGCCGTAGGTGCGGAAGAAGTTGGTGATCGGCTTGGCGAACTCGTCGAGCGAGACGCGCACCTGCTTCATGATCTCCGGGCTGGAGCCGATGATGTTCTTCGACGCGTTGACGACGATGGCCTTCACGTTCTTCGAGCCCATGACGGCGCCGAGGCCACTGCGGGCCGCAAGGCGGCCGCGCTCGTTGCAGATGCCGGCCATCAGCGACATGTTCTCGCCGGCGGGGCCGATGCATGCGACGGAGGCCTTCTTGCCGTGGCGCTCCTTGAGCTTCATCTCGACGTCGATGGCCTGCATGCCCCAGATGTCGGCGGCGTCTTTGATCTCGACCTTGTCATCGTCGATGTGGATGTAGACGGGCTTGCTGGACTTCTCGTACAGCATGATGCCGTCCCAGCCTGCGTTCTTCATGTACGGACCGAAGTCGCCGCCCGCGTTGGCGTCGCCCCAGCCGCCGGTCTTCGGCGACTTGCCGACGGCCTGGTAGCGGATGCCGAAGAAGGGCGTGCCGGTCAGCAGGCCGGGGAAGAGTCCGAGTACGTTGTCGGGGCCGAGCGGGTCGGCGCCCGCGGGGATGCGGTCGAACATCAGGCGGGAGCCGATGCCGTAGCCGCCGAGGTACTTGCGGTACATCTCTTCGGGAATCTTTTCGACCTCAACGGTGCCCGCGTTGAGGCGGACGTTGAGCATCTTGCCGTTGATGGCTCCGTTCATCATCTCGGTGGTCATGAGGGTGGTGCTCCTTTCAATCGCCGATCGGGTAGGGCCTCTCTGAACCCAGTCCCGCGGTCCTTGAGTGGAGCGATTATAAATCACTTCGCTCGTAGAAGCGTTATGTCGCTGCGAACATAGCGTGGAGCGTGAGCGCCAGAGGTCAGGGTGCCGCGATCCCCGGTGCTGGCGCGACTTCGTACGCCAGGAACTCTGTGACGCCGGCGTGCGTTCCGGTGATGAGATGGCCGCCGGGGTAGGCGACCTCAAGATCCGGCGCCAGACTGCGGTAGCGGCCGAGGAGTACGAAGACGACGGGACGTGTGCGATCGATCATCGTGATCGATCCCTTGAACGCGCTGAACTCCGACGAGCGGTCGGAGCCGTGGACGTTCGGAGCGAGGAACTGGCGCGTTTCGATCCGGAACGGGTGGCGGTCGCTGTAGAAGTAGACCGTGGTATCGGGCGGCAACGTCCGCATGTACTCGCTCGCGGCGGTGATCTCGACGTGGTAGACGAACGCCGTGAGCCTCGCGTGCTGCCACGTCGAAAAGTAGTCGTGCACGGTGAGCGCCGCTATGACGACGACTACGGCGGCGATGCCGGCCCCCACCGGGACGCGCACCTCCGGCCGCGCTGCGGTGGCCGCCCGCCACGCGGCGGCGAGCGGCAGCGCGGCGATGAACATCGCAAACGGCGCGGCGCCCAGCGGCTGACGGGTGATCGAACCCTGCTGGAGGACGGCTGGGAGCGGGATTACGAAGACGCAGCAGAGCGCCGCGATCACCAACGGCTCGCGGCGGCGGCGGACGGCGAGGAGCAGGCCAGCGGCAAGCAGCGCGAGCGTCGGCCAGTCGAACGTCGGGCGGATGCCGCCGGCATCGACGGCGTCGGGGTGTCCGTCCCAGACGTACGCCTTCGCGAACGTGCCCGCCTGCTCGCCGATCAGCCGTGCTTTGCCGCCGATGCCGGCGTCGCGGAACTCCTGCGTGCGCGTCACGCTCACTTCGGAGTAGTTATCGAAGTGCGACCAATAGAACGACTGCGGGCGCGCGACATAGATGAGCATCGGGAGCGCGACGACGAGCGCCACGGCGAAGAGCGCGAGCAGCGAGCCGCGCCACCAGCGCCATTCGGCGCCCCGGTATTGGACGAACGAGACGATGGCGACGGAAAGCGCGAAGGCGACGACGGCGATGGGGTAGACGTTGTACGTGTACATGCCGAGTCCGAGGATGGCGCCCGACGCGACGAACCACGCGCGCCTGTGCGACTTCATTCCGAGCATCAGGCAGAGCATCGCAGCCAGCAGCACGGTGGGGTACGAGATCGACCAGTGGGCGACGCGGCTGTAGAGCAGATGCCAGTACGAGAGCGCGAGCAGCGCGGCCGCGAAGAATGCCTCGATGCGTGCGAGGGTAACGCGCACGAGCAGATAGAGCAGCGGGATCGCCGTGACGCCGACGAGCGCGAGCGGCAGGCGCAGCGCGAAGGCTGTATCACCGAGCAGCCAGATCGACGGCAGCGTGAAGTACGAGTGGCCGGCCGGCTGCCCGAGTGCGGCGTGCGTGTAGACGCCGATCAGGTGACCGTCCATGATCTTGTGCGCGTCGGTGCCGAGTTGTGCTTCGTCCGGGTGGATGCCGTAGGGGGTGTCGCCGAGCAGCGTCAGGCGCAGCGCGGCGGCGACGGCCGTGACGATGGCGATCAGCACCGCGTCGACGGCCCACGGATGTGTCCCGAAGTATGCGCGGATTGTGTGCTGCGAGCGCATCACAGCTCGAACGTCATGCGGACGCGCGCTTCGCGTCCGGCCGCCCATTCCGACATCCGCTGCAGGTCTTCGAGGCGTGTGCGGAGATCCGGAAAGTCCTCCGTGAGCTGTGCGATGCGATCGTCGCCGGACGCGAGCGCCGACGTGACGGCGGCGAGTGTGGCAGCGAGGGGCGCAGCGTCCTGCCAGACGCGGTCGAGCTCCACCTGGTCGGCTTCCTCCTCGACATTGCGGTCGGCGAACGTCGTGAGCGGCGTGAGATTGATCTTCATTTCGCCACGAAGCAGGAGCGCGAGCTGCGAGAGCGGGTGAAGGGAGCCGTAGCGGGTCGAGAATGCGAGCGAGAGAAAGTAGACGACCACATCGTCCGCGCCGCCGAACGTAGCTGGGCAGGGTTCGGCGGGGTCTGTTTCGAAGTAGAAGCGCGGCACGCCGCATGGTAGCGGTTGGGCGCTGGGAATCGGCGGTGGGCGTAGGCTCTACGCTGCCGGTGCGGCGGCCACGACGGCGCGGGCCTTGCCGGCGCGCTTCGCCTGACCGAGTGCGTTGTCGGCGGCCTCCACGGCGGCATCGATCGTCGGCGCGGTGATCGGATAGACGGCGACGCCCACGCTGAGTTCGATGCCCGTTGTCTCGCGGATGTGCGTGATGCTCCGCTCGCCCAGCGCGGCTGCTTCGTCGACAGATGCGACGTGCGCCAGTACCACCAGTTCGTCGCCCCCATACCGCGCGACCACGTCTGCACCGCGCATGGTTGCGCGCAGCGCGGTGCAGATCTCCACGAGCACACCATCGGCGTGGACGTGGCCGTACTCTTCGTTGATCGCCTTGAAGTTGTCCACGTCGTACATCAGCACTGCCAGCGGCCGTGCGTCAGGCGTGTGATGCGAATCGAGGATCTCCCGGAAGCGCCGGCGATTGGCAAGGCCGGTCAACGGGTCGGTGAGGGAGGCGCGGAGCACCATCTGCTGGAGCCGACGGTTGCTCGTGGAGATCACCTCAGAATTGATCGCGGTGAACATGAGCATGATCGACACGACGATCGCGATTTGCCACGAGGGGTCCGCCCGGCCGGTGGCGTCGAGTACCACGATTCCTGCCCAGTAGACGGCCACGGCCCAGACCGCGAAGAGTACGACGTATTTCGTCGTTTGCATGGCGGAGAGCGATGATACGATCAACAGATATCCGATCCAGATCGGATAACTTGGCCGGGCCAGAGCGATTGTCGCGAGCGTTACGATGAGCGTGTCGATGTACGGCGAAGCGGTCTTGTGCAGCCAGTACGCGTCCGGTCGGCGAAAGTGGTACGCGAGTGCGCCGATGCTGTACACCAGCAAGCTGCCGCCGCTGACCAACCACCAGACGGTCGACATCGGCAACAACCCGGCCGGGATGAGCGCGAAGTATGACACGGCAATGACGACGCGCAGGCCGAGCGCGCGCGGCCAGTACTTCGGGTCGATCGCTACCGCGAGCGTGGTATGTGGAGCGTGCTCCGCATGGCTCGCAGCGGGCGTCTCTCCGAGAGCCTGTGGGCGTGCCCACGGGACGTTCATTGGCATCTATCTCGCTTCGCTCGCGTGTTGCGTGCACGATGACTCGCGCGCACGCCCAACGCGCCGAAGAAGTATCGGCGATGGCGGACGGGAACGTTGCGAAAGAAGGCGCGAACTGCTGAGTTGTTGTGCAGGTTTGGAGCGCGAGATCTGGGTGCCTGCACCGGGGTACCGTCCCTCGCGGATGCCACCGCTATACTTGATGTGCAGCTTCCCACACGTCACCGAAAGGAACCTCCGTGCCCATTGAATGGCAGATATCCACGCTCGCGAACGGACTTCGTGTCGTCACCACCCCCGTACCGACGGCGCAGTCCGTGAGCGTGAACGTGTTCGTCGGCATTGGCTCACGGGGCGAAGAGCGGAAGACGAACGGCGTCTCGCACTACATGGAGCACATGCTGTTCAAGGGAACGAAGCGCCGCGCAGATGCGATTGTCATCGCCGAGGCGATCGAGGGCGCGGGAGGGGTGCTGAACGCGTACACGTCGAAGGAGTTGACGTGCTACTGGAATCAAGTTCCGTTCGACAAGCTTGCGCTGGCGATGGATGTGCTCGCGGACATGTACCGGAACTCGCTGCTGATGGACGTCGAGATCGACCGTGAGCGGACGGTGGTGCAGCAGGAGATCCGCCGGTCGCACGACCAGCCGGGCGCGTGGGCGTCGGAGCTGCTATCGCACGCGACGTTCGGCGACCAGCCGATCGGCTGGCCGATTGCGGGCACGCTCGAGACGATCGAAGGGATGCATCACGACGATCTCGCGGCGCACGTCGCGACGTACTACGTGCCGTCGAACACCGTGATCAGCGTCGCCGGTAACACGACGCACGCGGAGGTGCTGGGGCTGGTCGAGAAGCTGTTCGGCGACCTGCCTGAAGGTCAGGCGCCCGAGACGCCTGCGGCGATCGCGCAGTTCGCGCCCGAGCGCGTGGTCGTGGAGAAGCGGGAGATCGCACAGTGCAACATGGGCATCGCGCTGCACGCGCTGGCGCGCAACGATCCGGATCGTTATCCGCTGATGGTGATGAACACGATCCTCGGCCGTGGCATGAGCTCGCGCCTGTTCAAGGAAGTGCGGGAGCTTCGCGGTCTGGCGTACTCGGTCGGTTCGGGCGTCGGGCGCTACAGCGATATCGGCACGATGAGCGTGAGCGCGGGCGTCACGCTGGAGCACCTCGAAGAGGCGACGCAGGTGATCCGCGAGCAGCTCTTCCTGCTAGCCACCGAACCGGTGCGCGAGGAAGAAGTGACGAAGGCGCGCGACTTCTCGATCGGCAACTTCCGCCTGGGATTGGAATCGACGATGGCGCTGGCGCAGCGTGCGGGCGAGTCGCTGCTGATGACGGGCGAGATCGAGCCGATCGAGCACGTTGTGTCATCGATCGCGGCGGTGACGATCGATGAGGTGCAGCGCGTAGCGAAGCGGCTGTTCAAGCCGGGCGAGTTCGCGATGGCGGTCGTGGGACCGGGTGGGGACGCGGACCGGCTGCGGGAGATCCTTGCGGCTGCGTGACGGTTGCGGGAACCACGGATTGCGCGATCTCACGGAGTCGTTGGAAGCGGTAAGACGTTCGTGCGGGCACGGGCACGGTCGTGTAGCCCGTTGCGAACCCATCACCGGTGCCTTGTTCTCCAGTACCTGTCGACGGCGATCGATCCTAGAGCAGAGACGACAGCCGTGCCTGCTGAAAGTCGCCACGCGAGTGGTGAGTAGAGTCCCAGCGAGAAGTGCACCACTGCCGAGGCCAGGGTTACGCCGAACAGAAGCAGTACGGCCCAGTGAGGGCGACGCAGCGGACGCACGATCGGCATGCCCGCTAGTACGCCACACGGCTCAATATTGAAGGGCCTCGTCGTCGTGTCGCGGATGTCCGTGCGTGTCCCACGAACTCCGGATCGACTTCGGCGGGTTTGTCGAGTCGGCAGCGGGCTGCAATTGCGGGAATGGAGATATGTGCCCGCACGGGCACGGCGCGCCGTGCCCCTACACCAAAGATGGATCTTCGATTGCGGCGAGCTCTTCCTTGCTCAGCAGGTCGCGGAGGATTGCTGGGAACTTCGGCGGATAGTGGGTGTAGAGGTACGCGTATGTCGCTTCGAGCAGGGCGGCGGTGTCGTCGATCTGCATCCAGGCGCGCTGGATCTCGTTGAGTGCGAGGTAGGACTCTTTGCAGTGCTCTTGCACGAGCGCGAGGGTGCGCTGAATGGCGCGCGGGTCGATGCTGCAGTTCGTGATGAACTTCGTGTTCTCGGCGTAGACCTGGCGGATGAGCGCGGACGCGCGGCGGCGGCGGCGCTCGGCGTTGACGAGATGCTGTTCTGCATCGGCTTGCTGCTGTCGGCTGCCCGCGCGGTCGCCGAGTTGTGCGATGGCGTAGCGCATCGATGCGATGCGTGTATCGACGAAGATCTCGAGGACGCGGTCGAGGCCCTGCAGCGCGCGTTCGGGCAGCGGGCGCCATGCTCGGGCGATCGCGGCGGCGGTTTCGGATGCGAGCGCTGCTGCTGTGCTCGGAGTGCGGGCAGGCGGGGCGCCTGCGCTCCATTCGGCGGCGGCGCCTTCGTTTAGTTTGCTGCGGAGGATCTCCGTGATGGCTAGGCCGTGCAGGTAGAGCCATTCGTGGCGAGCTTCGTCGGGCTGCCAGCCGGTGTTGCAGGCGCGTTGCATCGCGCGGAGGTGAATGGCGATGCGGGCGCTGTCGTCGTGTGAGGTGAGGTCGGTGACGGCGGACTCTAGCGCGGCGGCGTCGAGCGGGATGCTGGTGCTGTAGCCGAAGGGCTCGATCAGTGCGTGAAAGGTGTCGGCGATGAAGCGGCCGGGCTCCCAGAAGATGAACGGCCAGCGGCGGAAGACTTCGCGATCGTTGTCGGCGCCGCGGAACGTGCCGGCGTCGCGCGGCGGGTAGTGGCCGTCGCTGCGGAGGACGAGGCGGATCTCCGGCGCCCATGACGCCTGGTGGAAGCGCAGGTGCGGCACCGGCTCGGCGCGAGCGCGCAACTCGTCGATGTAGTCGTCGGGCGTGATGAAGCGGATATCGGCGATGCCTTCGGAGCGCACAGTGCTCCACGCTTCGCCGAGGATCGCGAGCGCTTCCTCGCCGAAGTCCATCAGTTCCAGATCCTGGATGTAGAGCAGCATCGCGCCGTCGGGCACCTCGGTCAGCGTGTGGCGCAGCGTCTCGGTGTACTCCGCGGCGGCCTCCTCGCGCGTGATCGGGAAGGCGACGGTTGCGTCGTTGCGGTACTCCTCGTCGAGTACGTGGTACTTGCCGAGGATGTAGCCCTGCGGCTTCAGCGGATCGGGCTTCCACTTCGTGATCGGCCGCCAGATCTCCTGTGATATCGCGAAGTTGCGCGGCAGCGCCAGCAGGTCGTCGTCGCCGATCGTGAACGCGCCGTACCGCGGGTCGTCGCCATCCGGCGCGGGCGCGCCATCGAACGAGTAGCGTGCAAGGGCGGCGCTGAGCTGCGGGAAGATCACGTACTCCATTCCGGCTGCGCGGAAGCCGGTGAGCTTGCGGGCGTCGATGGAGCCCTCCATCGGGAAGGCGCCCGGATGGCGTGGATCGGGCGCGCCGACGACATTGCGCAGGTATTCGCGGTTGAGTCGCAGCTCGTCGGCCAGCTCGGCGTCGGTGAGCGATGCGATGTGCGTGTGGAACGCGTTGCCGTAGATGGGGTAGAGCGCGCCGGATCGGTACGCATCGCCGAGGCGGTCGAACGTTGCCGGCATAAAGCGCCGCACCTGCATCAACAGCTCGTTCGTCGCTTCCAGGCAGATTGGCGCATCGAGCCTGCGCCCCAGGTCGAGCATCTTCGCGTAGACGTCGCGGCCGGCCTCGGCGCGCTTCTGCAGCCAGTGTTCGTTGTCGAGGGCCTGCGCGCGCACGTCGGCATCACGCAGCGTCGCAAGCACGGCGTTCGGCAGATCCCACGAGGGTTCGTGCGCGTGGAAGGCGAGGATGACGCGGAGGGAGTTCATAGTTTGTCGTGGGTAGTTCTCTGGTTGTAGATGACGCATGGCTGTGGCTCGCCGGATCTGGTGTTGGTCTGGAAGAACTACGAACTACTTACCACGGACTACGAACTCCCGTCACACCCCGTACGGAAATCCGCGTTCGGCGGCGCGGATGGTGGTGCCGCTGGCGATGTAGCCGTCGGCGCCTTCCGCGGTGGCATTTACGTTTGGGCCGATGACGCAGTTGCGGCCGATGCGGACGTAGGGCGGGATCTCTGCGTGCTTGCCGACGATGGTGACGCCGGTGTTGACGATATCGGGACGTTCGAGGTTCGGCGTAAAGTCGTCGCCGTAGCCGACGTAGGCGTTCTTGCCGATCACGCAATCCTTGTCGACGATCGAGCGCTCGACGATGGCGCCGGCCTCGATGCGGCAGTTGTCGAAGATGATGGAGTCGCGGACGACGGCGCCTTCTTCGACGAACACACCCGGCGACAGGACGGAGTGCTCGACGTGGCCGTTGACGATGCACCCGAGGTCGAGCAACGAGCGTTGGATGTACGCGCGCCAGCCTACCTTCGCGGGCGGGTAGCCGGTGACGCGCGTGCGGATGCGCGTTTCGGGATCGTACATGTTGAGCGCGGGCAGGTCTTCGAGCAGGTCCATGTTGCCATCGTAGTACGACTGGATGGTGCCGACGTCGCGCCAGTAGCCGCTGAACGGGTAGCCGTACACCTTGTGCCCACCCTCGGCGACCATCGCCGGGATGATGTCGCCGCCGAAGTCGTGACCGGAGTCTTCGCGCCTGGAATCGGCGACGAGTTGGTCAACGAGGGCTTGCCGGTTGAAGCAGTAGATGCCCATCGAGATCAGGTTCGACTTGGGGTGGTCGGGCTTCTCCTCGAACTCGATGATGCGCTGATCGTCGTCAACGGTGAGCACGCCGTAGCGGTGCGCGTCGCCCATCGGCACCTCGTACAGCGGGACCGTGACGTCGGCGCCGTTGGCGAGATGGTTCGCGATGAGTTCGTCGTAGTTCATCTTGTAGACGTGGTCGCCGGCGAGGATGAGGACCAGTTCAGCGTGGGTCTCTTCGATGAAGTAGATGTTCTGCGCGACGGCGTCCGCGGTGCCGCGGTACCAGTCGGAGCTGTCGCGGCCGAGATACGGCTGGAGCAGCGTCACGCCGCCACCCTGCCGGTCGAGGTCCCACGGCCGGCCGATGCCGATGTGGTCGTTGAGGGAACGCGGCCGGTATTGCGTGAGCACGCCGACACGGCTGACGCCGGAGTTGACGCAGTTGCTCAGCGCGAAATCGATCACGCGATAACGTCCGCCGAAGATCACGGCCGGCTTGGCACGCTCTTCGCTGAGCACGCTCAGCCGGTCTCCCTGGCCGCCCGCCAGGATCAGCGCCACAACTCGCTTCATCTGTAACCCTTGTTCTAGCGGTGAACGTGCTGGATCTGTGAGCGGTCCGCGGCCGGCTCCAGACCGGAAAGCTGGCAGAATATGCTCAGGTAGTCTCGAAGATAGCGCGTTGTCAGGAAGTTGTCGCGGATGTACTCCACGCCCGATGCCCCCATCCGGTCCGCTTCCTCGCGATTCCGCAGGAGGAACAGGAGCTTGTCCAGGCACTCCTCGTTGGTACTGACGAGGAATCCTGTCTTCCCATCGATGATCTGGAGCGGAATTCCCCCCACGTTCCCTGCTACGACCGGACGTCCCTTCCATAAGGCCTCCGAGACTACGAGACCGAACCCTTCGCGCACAGACTTCTGGATCACGACGCGTGCCGCACGCTGGAACGCGTTGACTTCGACGTTGCCGACGCCGTTGAGGTTGCTGAGGATGTGGATATCGAAGTCCTCACCGGCGCGGCGCACGGTGCGCTCGTACCAGTCCCAGCCTTCCGGGTCGTCGCTGGCCATCGACGCGATCATCACGAGCTGCAACTCCGGGATCTCGCGCTTCGCCTCGCGATAGACGTCGATGACGCCGAGCGGATCCTTCCACGGGTCGAAGCGCGAGATCTGCGTGACCATGGGCCGCGCCGGATCGACGCCGTAGCGTTTCAGGATCGCGTTCACGGTGTCCTCATCCAGCTCCGCGTTCTTGGGGCTGAGCGGATCGATCGCCGGCGGCACGCAGAAGATCTTGGGGTGCTGCAGGTCATCCTTCACGTACGCGGGCAGCGTGAAGATCGCGCCGTCGTAGCGCTCGACGTGGGGGCGCAAGAGATCCCATACGGGCACCTGCGCGTCGGTGATATCGATGTGGCAGCGCCAGACCCACTTGCCGGGCCGCGCGCCGGTGCGCTCCTCGAGGAACGCGGGGATGGCGGCGGGCTGCGGGTCGTGGATGACGACGTAGTCGTAGGACTCATCGAAGAGATCGGCGTTGAGCTTGTTGTAGTCCAGCCACGTCTGGCGCATGGCGGGCGTCCAGTCGTAGTACATGCCTTGCAGGCTGTTGTGCATGGCCTTCGTGACGTTGAAGAACTCGTCCGCGCCCTTGATCACCTGCCAGTCGGCGACCATGCCGACATCCGTCATCAGCGGCACGAGCGTGCCGAGGATCTCGGCGACGCCGCCGCCGAACGCGGTCGCGTTGACGTGCAGGACGCGCGCGCCCTTCAGCATGGCCGCGAGGCGCAGGATCTCGTCCGTTGCCTCGTCGCCGATGACGGAGCGGTAGGACTCGATGGACTTGGGGACGGTGGGGACGGATCCGAGCATGGGTCAGTTCTTCCTGTGCAGTTCGTCGAGGATCACCAGATAGTCCTTAAGGTATCGGGTAATGAGGAAGCGTTCAGCAACGTGCTTCCGTCCGGCGGCGCCCAGCTTGCGAGCCAGCGCCGGGTCATCGAGCAGGCGGGAGACGGCGGCGGCGAATTCGTCGGTCGTGCTGGCGACGAGGCCGGTCTGGCCGTCGATCACCTGCTCGGTGAGGCCACCGGTGGGGGCGACGACGCAGGGACGCTCCTTCCACAGGGCGTCGGAGACCCAGAGGCCGAAGCCCTTGCGCAGGCCTTTCTGCAATACGACGGTGGCCGCGCGCTGGAAAACGTTCAGCTCTACGTTGCCGACCTCGTTGCCGGCGGAGACGACGACGGCGGACGGCTCGTCGTGGAGGCGGCGCGCAAGCTCGTCGAAGCAAGCGCGGCCGTGCGGATCGTGCGGCTCGGTGGTGAGTACGAACACGAGTTGAAGGTCCGGGTGGCGTTCGCGCGCCTTCATCCACACGTCGACGACGCCGCTCAAGTCGCTGGCGGTGTCGCAGGGCGAAACGTGGGACAGCATCGGGCGCGACGGGTCGAGGCCGTACTGTGTGAGTACGCTGTGGACTACGTCGTCCGACAGCGGCATGTTGCGCGCGCTGTTGGGGTCGATCGCCGGCGGCACGATGTACGTGGGCATCGGCATATCGCTGCGCGCGAATGACGGCGCGGCGAAGATGGCGGCGTCGTAGAGCATGATGTGACTGCGCAGCCCCATCCATACATCTTCTTGTGCGGACGAAAGGTCGAGGTGGGTGTCCATCACCCACTTCGCCGCGCTGTTGGTGGTGGCGTATGAGCGGATGGCGAGCGGCTGCGGATCGTGCACGACGATGACGTCGAAGGTCTCGGTTAGCAGCTCGGCGTTGACGGCGGCGTAACGCAGCCACGTCTCGGACATCTCGCGCGTCCACCGCACGGGCATGCCGCCGAGAGCCTGGTACATGGCGCGGCCGATTTGAACGTCCTCCTCGGAGGCGCGCACGACCTGCCAGTGCATGTCGAGGCCGAGATCGTTCATCAGCGGCACGGACGAGTTCAACAGCTCGGCGGTGCCGGTGCCGAATCCGCTGACGCTGAGGTTGAGGACGCGGAGGCCTTCGATGGGGCGGGCGAGTTTGCGCAACTCGGCGATTGCGGCTTCACCGGCGCTGTCGCGCAGGTCGTCGAGAGCGCGGTGGGATATCGCAAGGGTGCCGTACATGATGCGGGTCCTCCCGTTTCAGATCTCGCCTGTGTGGCAGGGCGAGGCTACGGCGTCCGCTCGCGGGCGAGCGGCGTTACGCGAACTGTTGTGTTCTCCAAGGCGATCGCCCGGGACCTAGCGGGGTCGAGGGTGAAGGCGTCTCTGACGGCCTGCGAGGTTAGCTGCCGGGTTCGGGCTCAAGAGTGCCCGTCTCGGATTCGAGATTCACCCCAGCCACCGGCGGCGAGCCGTTCGGCGGCACTGGTTCCCCCGCTCCGCATCCCGCTGGGATGCGAATTCGGCGATGCTTCGCGTTTCACTGTAGGCCGGGTAACCGGAGGGTGTCAATTCAAGAATCTACATAAGGCGCGGAATATCTGTACTTCAACAGACAGGCGCGGCTATTCGGGTTGGCGAAGGTGCGCCGTTGTGGGCAGGCGCAGCACGCGGGCGATGCCCATGGCGATCGCCCAGACGAGGAGCGCGGTGAGCGCGCCGCTGGTGACGCCGAAGAAGATGGCGTCGGTGATGTTCACTTCGTTCGACGTTCCGCGGACGTCGAACGCCGCGGTTGCCGCGAAGATCGCGAAGGCGGAGATGGTGACGATGAACGACGCAGTCGCGACATCGGGAAGGTCGGCCTGACGGACGAGCAGCAAGACGGTCGTGGCGCTCCAGGCGACCGACAGCGGCCAGATGATGGCGAGGAGCATGGTGTCAGCGTGTTCGCCCGTTGTCGCCGGGCCGAGCAGCGCTGCGGCGAGCGTCTGCGCGGCGAACATGGCGATGCCGACGGTGACGAGCGCTTTGCGCCGGGTGGTCAGTGGGAGTTGCGGGCCGTCCTCGAACTGCATCAGGCGCGCGACGCGCGTTCGCGGAGCACCGGGATGCGCAGAATGATCGCCGCGGCGAGCCCCGTCGGCGTGCCGAGGAACGCGCCGTGGGCGGCGATCAGCAGGATCGCCTGAGACCATTGCGGGCCGAAGCGCTCTGCGTGGAAACGCTCGCCGGAGGCGACGTGGATGATGGCATAGACGGATTGTGCGGCGGCCCAGGTGGCGGCGCCGAGCAGCACGGTCATCGCGAAGGAGCGCCAGCCGCCGCGCGCGCCGCCGGCGGCGTAGGCCGTCGCGAGCACGCCGAACCCGACGAGCAGCAGCAGCGGCACACGTAGCGCTCGGAAGTCGAGCCACTCCGCGGACATGCCCGCAAGGACAGCGACGAACGGAGCGCCGAACAGCAGGATGCCGTAGGCCGCTCGGTCAGGTTCGAGTGACGATGCGGTGCTTGGAATGGAAGCTGCGCGTGTTGCCATGGTCGCTGTCATTATCGAATGAGCGGCGATGGCGGACAAGACGCGGTCGAAGGGCCGACTACAAATGACCTAGGTGCATGAACCAGCGTCGTACACGTGCTTAGTGAACACGTTGGCCATGCGTGTCAGGTCGAGGATGCTAATGCTGGCATCTGCGTCCTGCTTGTAGCGCTCCGGCGCCGGGGGGACGCTCTGGGCGAAGTATTGCGCGACCTTTGCGAGATCGAGGATCGACACGCCGAGGTCGCCGTCCACGTCGGCGCGCATCGTGATGCAGTACGAGAGATCGCTCTTGGCCGGCGCGACGGCTGCTTCCTGCGCGGTCGTGTAGCCGTCACCGTCCTTGTCCGAGTCGCATGGATCGCCGAGCGCGTCGGTGCCGGGGCGGTTCGCAGCGGTGTTCGGGGCGTCGGTGTTGGTCTGAGCGACAAGAGTGTCGAAGGGACAGAGGTCAGTCGGGAAGGCGATGGCGTCGGTGTCAATGTCCGTCTTCACGCGGTTCGCGCTAGAGGTCGTGTAGTCGAAGACGATCCATCCGACGTTCTCGGCCCACGCCTTGCCGGCGAATAGCCCGGTCAGCGGATCGATCGTGACGCCGTAGTTGCCGTTTGTCGCGCAGCTCGCGGGCGCGGGATCGACGAATGGCACGAAGGGCGAGGGCGCAGCGTTTCGGCACGAGAAGCTGATCCAGCCGATGTTCTCGCCCCAAGCGTAGCCGAACAGGCCGCCGGTACCGTTGTTCTTCACGCCATAGTTGCCCGTCGTCGCGCACGTCGCGTTGTTCGAGCAGTTCATGTTGATCCAGCCGATGTTCTCGCCCCACATGTAGCCGGTGAGTTGCTGGCCTGACACCGTCACGCCGGGGCCGCCGTTAGCGGACGGTTCGGCGTTGATCCAGCCGACGTTTTCTCCCCAGGCGTACTGGGCCTGATTGGAGACCGGGTCGATCGTTTCTGCAGCGACCAGCGAGGCCACGGCGGCGAGCAACGTGGCGAGCACCACGGCCGGCAGGATGCGCTTTCGGAGTCTCGTGATCATCGTGTGCCTCGCGCGGATTCTGTTGCTGGTGTCGCCTATCGTATCACGCCGATCGGAGGTTTCGGCGGTTCGCTGTCAAGAAGTTCCCACAGATTCAATATCCGAGGTTAGCCCACGGATTGCTCGGCGGGTCTCCACCGACCTCGAACGGGCCTTCGAGATTCTGGGCGACGATGGCGAGGTCCGAGAGGCTGCCTTCGATGGTGTTCCGGATGATCACGTTGCCGCCGGTGTCTACCTGGATCTCCTTGTCGACGTTGCCCTTGAGATGGTTGAGGTCGATGCGGCTGCCCGACTGCAGCACGTGGATGCCGGTGACGCCACTGTTGCTGACGGAGTTGCCCGTGACGGTCACGTTGTATTCGACCTGGATCCCGTCGAGCACGCTGCCATCGATGACGCAGCCGCTGATGCTGCTGCTGCCCGACGTTCCCGAGGGCTGCGTCACGGCGATGCCGTTGCCGCCGTTGCCGGTCGCGATGCAGTTGGTGATGGCGCTGTCCTTGCCGGCGATGAGTCCGCCGCCGTCGTTGCTGATGAGGTTGAGGCGCTCGTAGCGGCCGCCGCCGAGGCCGGTCACGTCGCGGACGCCGGCGCCGGTCCAGTCCCGCACCGTCCCGTTGATGATGGTGACGTTGCCGCCGCTGTTGATGGCGATGCCGTCGCTGCTGACGTTCGCGCCCGAGAGCGTGAATCCGTTGAGGTCGAGCGTCACATCGGACGCGGTGATGTTGATGCCGTTTGTCGCCGCTCCTGACGTGATGTTCTGCGTCAGGAAGTACGAGCCGGATGCGCTGATCACGATCGGGAACGCGCCCAGCGATGCGGGCTGCCGGATGGGTATGCGCGACTCGACCTGCGGAAGCGTCGATGAGGGCCCTGCCGATGGATCGAGCGGCCCGCCGCGGACGATACCGGCGAACGACGCGGCGACGAAGATCGCGAGCACGCCCGCGAGCAGCCAGCCGAGGCGGTTCAGCGCTTGTGGTGGCAGAGACATGGCGATCCTCCTCGTGCGCGCGAGTGCGGCGTGCGTGGCGGGGAGGATACATCGTGGCCGGGCGAGAGCCCGTGCTCGCTACGATAGGCGCTGCGCGACGCGCCGTCAACGGTACGGAAACGCTACGCCGCCGGCCCGATGCGGGCGATGCTCCTCGGGTCGCAACCCCGCCGGCGTCCCCGGACTGCCGTCCACCTAGTCTCGACTGCCACGCTTAGGCACACGCTTCAACGTCCGACGATCCAAAACTGGTGTCTCGCTCATTCCGATGCGCATGGGCATCGGCCCGACGCCCGGCGGTGGTGCACCGAACACTTGAGAGACAGGGCTTCCCATGATGAAGGACCCGAAACCATCTCGTTGCTCGACGAAAGTCGGACCAAACGTCTCGGCGCGCTTGTGAGCGGCGTGATAGATTGCCTCGACCGGACCGTCCCGAAGGACGCAAACGGACATGCAGTTGACCCCGACGTATTTGCCATATTTTGCGTGCTTCGCGGCTCTCCGGATCTGATCGACCGCGACGTCGACGACGGCAGCCGGATTACCCGCCTTAAGTACCAGGCGGACGCGCTGTTCGGTGTCCGATGGCAGCGCGGCCACCATGCCTTCAGGCCAGTATCTCCGTCCCGACATCGCGGAGCGTGTAACCTCGAAATCGCTGAGACCGTCGTGACCTCGGAATGTCGGTGACTTACAGTTCGATACCGTTGCCACGTGAGGTGCGGGGATGCCCTTGGTGAATCCGGCGAAAACAATCGAGAGTGGCTGACGTTTGCTGAATCGCTCCATTCGCAAGTCGCAGGCTACGCGAGCCGCCTCGACGCAACCATCAAATCCCGCGCGCAACACATCTTCGCTGACGAGTACCTCAGCCAGTTGATAGCTCGTGGACCACAGTTCGCCCTCCATGATCGCCAACCCCGCAAAGCCGGCGACAAGTCGAAAGCCCTCAGCGTTTACAACAACCTGCTTATTTGCCTCATCCGTTCCGGTCGCTTCGATGGTGCCATGTTGAAATCCGAAGCGACGATCAGACACCTGAACGACGAAATCATCGCAAACCGCAGTCAAGACGAGCGTCATCGGCCGATGCGGGCGATGCCGCCCATGAAGGGGAGGAGCACTTCGGGGACGTCGATGCTGCCGTCTTCGCGCTGGTAGTTCTCGATGACGGCGATCATGGTGCGGGGTAGGGCGAGGCCGGAGCCGTTGAGGGTGTGCGGGAACTCCGGCTTGCCGCCGGGTTCACGGCGGAAGCGGATGTTGGCGCGGCGCGCCTGGAAATCCGTGCAGTTGCTGACGGACGAGACCTCGAGCCACTCGCCGACACCGGGAGACCAGACCTCGACATCGTAGGTGCGGGCGGCGTTGAAGCCGAGGTCACCCGTGCAGATCTCGATCACGCGATGCCGGAAGCCGAGCGCGCGGCAGACGTTGAGCGCGTCTTCGAGCATCGATTCCAGCTCCGCGCCCGACTGTTCGGGCTCGCAGAACTTGTACATCTCGACCTTGTCGAACTGGTGTCCGCGCTTGATGCCGCGGACATCGCGGCCGGCGCTCATCTTCTCGCGGCGGAAGCACGGGGTGTAGGCGACGTAGTGGAGCGGCAGCGTACCCGGCTCCAGGATCTCGCCGCCGTGCATGTTCGTCAGCGGCACTTCGGCCGTGGGGACGAACCAGAAGTCCTCCTCGGCGTCGTGGTAGAGGTTGTCGCGGAACTTCGGCAACTGGCCGGAGCGCAGCATCGTCTCTTCCTTCACCATCGCCGGCAGGTACATCTCGCGATAGCCGTGCTTGTCGATGTGCAGTTCCAGCATGAAGGCGATGAGCGCGCGCTGGAGGCGGGCGCCCGCGCCCTTCAATACATAGAAGCGGCTGCCGGAGATACGCGCGCCGCGCTCGAAGTCGATGATGTCCAGCGCTTCGCCCAGCTCGTAGTGAGGTTTGCGCCAGTCGTCGGCGTACTCCTCGCCGTGCTGCTTGAGAATGCGGTTCTCGTCTTCGCTCGCGCCGTAGGGCGTGGCGGCGTCGGGGATGTTCGGTATCTCCATCACGAGGGCGTCGAGGCGCTCTTCGATGTCGCGCAGGCGCGGCGACAGCTCGTCGACGCGGGTCGAGACGCTCTTCATCTCGTCGATCATGCGCTGGCGGTCGGCGGGGTCCTTTGCGGCGCCGATCTTCTTGCCGGCGGCGTTCTGTTCGGCCCGCAGCGCTTCTACTTCTATAAGGAGCGTCCGGCGCTGTTCGTCGAGCGAGATGATCTCGTCGAGCGGGCCGCCCTCCGGCGTCTGCCGATCGGCGAGGGCTTTGCGCACGATATCGGTGTGCTCACGGAGGAGTTGGAGGCTGAGCATGGGGGTAGGTTACCCGCGGGAGGTGGGAAACGGGAAGCGGGAGGCGCTACCGCGATGCGGCGCGGACGTCCCTAACCCCCCGGCCCCTTCCCCGTGGGGGAAGGGGAGCTCCGAATGTTGTGTCGCTGCTAGGTTGTTGCGCTGCGCACGAGTTCGATGCAGCGGAGGCCGATGATGCGGACGTCTTCGGCTACTGGCATGTCGACGCCGCACGATGCTACCGGGAGATGCTCGTCGCGCTGGAGCTGGGCGGCGCTTACCCAGATGAAGCCGTGGTCGGCTTCCGGCTCGATGCGGGCGACGCCGGTGCGCGGGCGGAGCGCGTACGACATGTCGATGTGCTGGTGCGCGGGCTCCGTCGCCGATGCGCCGACGTCGGCGACGATGATCGAGAGCGGCGACGGGAGCTGCGCGACGTTGCCGAACGCGTGCTGCGCCTGGTGCGGCACGACCTCCGCGGCGATGCCGGTCTCCTCGAGCACTTCGCGGATGGCGGCCTGGACCGGGTCCTCGTCGGGGTCGATGTGGCCGCCGGGTGGCAGCCAGATCTGCAGCTTCTTGTGCCAGTGCAGGAGAGTGCTGTCGCCCTCGACGACGAAGCCGGTGACGGTGAAGTGGCGTCGCATGGCGGGAGTGTAGCGCGGCGGGCGGTGCCCACATCAGATATCGGGGGCGGCCATGCGCCCGCGTGCGGGCGCACGAGCTATCATCGACGTGGAATCGGCCGCAGACGTGTGCCACGTTGATGGAAGGTCGACGATGCTTCGTCGGGGTTCAATCGCACTCGCGTTCGTGATCGTAGTGATGCTTGGCTCCGCGTGCGCGGCGAAGGCAGCACGAGGCGATCTATCCGAGAAGGTGAGGAGCTTTGACGAATACGCGCTCGTCTGGCTTGGGGATTCCTACGATGTGGACGGCGACGGGAAGCTCGACGACCTTCGGGTGGCGCGTTCCTCCGCTGGTCGGCCGTTCTACAACCCTGTCACCGGCGAGCTCTTGCTTCCGGAGATACGCACGTTTTCCCTCGGATACGGAAACTGCGAGCGGCCGAAAGGCACGTCCGCGTGCCCCATCCCGCTGGCGATGGTGTTTTCGGCGCCATGCGACAACCTGTTGTTGCCACAGGTTTCGACGAGTCGCCGCGTGCCGTTACGCGGGATTGACGCGATCGTGCAGGATAACGGCGCCGTCCGCCTTGAGACCGCCGACTTTACCGTGACCATCTCGCCAGTCGCGGATTCGTACAGCGGCACGGCGGAAAAGGCGCTGCGCATCGCGGAGGCTCTCGTGCCGGCGAACGCAAAGGCACAGAGCGTCCTGACCGGAACGGACTTCAGGCCTCGACCGGCGGATCTCTGCGACGTGCCGCGCGGCGAGAGTAAGTCGACGCCCGGCGGCTCGTCATGAACCGGCGTGTAGCTTTCGTGGCTCTGGCGGCCGGTCTGGTGGCACTTGCAGGCGGCTGGGCGCTTCAGGCCGTGATTTCGCGGAACTCCGCGTCGCCCGCTGTGAGTGGCGCCGGATTGGACGCGTGCCACGCCCTCATCGAGCGGTTCGATGCGTATCCCATCGTCTACCTCGGTGACGAGTACGACGGACTTCCGCTCCGAACGTGTCACCGCCGTCAAACACCCGGTACGGCGTATGGGATTCCACCTACGGACCGGGTTACCTTCATCTATGGGTTCTGCGAGTTAACCGGGGCTGAACCGTCATGCGCCCCGCCCCTTCAAATCCACGTGCTTCCAGCGTGTTCTCCGTTGCCCGGAGAGATGCCTAAGCTCTCTACGACACGGGGCGTCGAGGCTCTGGCGCTCGGACGAGCGTCTGTGTTCGCGGCCGCACCGCAGTTCCACGTCAAGATTTCTGCCGCGCAGGGCGACGCGGCCAAGAACCGGGAAACAGCTCTCCGAGCCTTCGACGCTCTCCGCGGAGCCAACGAGTTGGCTTCATCGATCTCGTCTTCGTCACGTCTTGACGTGGAGACGGGTAAAGGGACGGTGACGGAATGCGGCAAGGCATCTGCGCAGGGGCCTGCTGCGGACTCGCCCGCGATCTCAATTGCTGCTCAACGACTGCACCTTGCAGTATTCGTTTCCATATGACATCACGGGCTGCGACTGACGTCGGGAGCTAACACCACCAGCGTCACGTCCACACCGCAAACACCACCGCATCCGCCGAGTTCGTCGGATCGAATAGCGCTACGGCGACGCGGCGGCCGGCGGTCATCTCGGCGGCTGCGATGGAGCGGCTGACGGGGACGCTGCGCAGCCACTGCGTGAGCGATCCCGTCACCTGCACGGTCGCGAGCCAGTTCGTGTTGTCGAAGGCTTTGAGGGTGCCCTGGCGGATTTCGGTCATGATGGGGAGTCCTTAGTTGGTAGTGGGTAGTTAGTAGATCGGGCGCTTGTTGCCGCAGGTGCAGGCGGGGCGCCTGCGCTCCATTTCTAGGGATCACATTGCGCCGAGGCGGATGGTCTGTTCGTACTGCGCCTTGCGGCGGTTGTAGCGCCAGCGGATCTCCGTGACGCGGCGCTTGATCGCCGTGGGCGAGATCAGGGCGTCGGTGAAGTCGATGGCGTCGAGCAGCTCCTGGCCGCAGTTCGGCGGGACGATGACCTCGCCGGCTGCGGCATCGAGCGCGCGCTGGCGGAGGTGCGCGGTTGCAGTTGCGGCGGCCGTTGCGCCGGTGGCGCTCGTCAGGTCGCGCTGGTCTTCGCGCGTGCCGATGCTGAGGGCGGCGTTCGCGAAGTCGATCGCCTCGCCGAACGCGCCCGCGCCGAATGCCTGCGCTTCGGTGACGCGCGGCGGTTCGCTGAGCAGCGACACCTCGCGAAGGGGGTGGTTCGTGCCGAATGTGTAGTCGCTGGCCGCGGACGCAAGCGGTTCCGTGATGGTCGCGCCGGCGATGGTCCGCATGCGGATGCGATCGGCCAGGTACGCCAGCGCGCGCCGAACCGAATCGAACCCCGATGCGTCCGGCGCGATCGTGAACTTGGGCGCGACGGTCTGGGCGCGCGTCGAGACGGCGGAACTGGTGAGTTGCAGGCCGGCGCGCGAGAAGATGCGCAACAGCACGGTCAGGTAGGCGTCGGACGTGTGGACGATCTGCGTCCGCTGCGTGTTGCGCCGCAGGACCTCCCACCCGCCTTCGAGGTGCAGCCGCAGCACGGACTGCCCGCCCGTGCGCCGGTACTCGTACGACGCGATCCACAGGTCGGCCATGCGCGACGCCTGCGGGCAGGACGCCGTGCGATATCCCCACGAGACGCCGGCCAGATTGCCGATGGCGATGGGCACAGGCGGTCCGGCGTAGGCGCCGCCGGCGTTGTCGATGTCGATGAAGCCGCGCGTTTGTTCGGCAGTTTCATCGATCTCGACGGCCAGCACGTTCGCGGTGAGCGTCGCCAGCAGTTGCGATTGCGGCGCGCGGAAGACGGCGTCGGGTGCGGTCTCGTACATGTAGCCGCCGCTGGCGTCAGCGGCGATCGCCAGCCCCTCGGCGCCGCCGTAGTTCACGGGCGTGGGCGCGCGCAACGTGAACGGTCCGGCGGCGAACGTCATGGCGGGATGGATCGTCGTGCGGTAGACGCGCGTGCTGCCGCCGGTGAACGCGTCGGCCTCCACGAAGTCGATGCGATACGCGTCGGCGTAGACGAGCGACGGCCCCTTGAACGTGACGGCCGCATCGGACTCCGACACGAGCTGAGCGTTGAGCGCGCCCCACGTGTTGAGTGGCGCATCGTTGCCGTCGCCGTAGACGATCGTCCAGAGCGACGGCTTCAGCGTCGTCACCTCGACGCCCGTCACGACCAGGTCGTAGTCGAACCCGAACGCCATGGCGACCCCGTTGACGCTGCTGAACGTCGCACCGCTACCTGACGCCGCACCGAAGGCGCCGGCGGTGCGCTTGATGATGCTGAGCGTCGTGGCTGTCGCCCAGGCGATCGCGAGATCGCCGCTGCTGTTCTTGTACGCGACTGCGAGATCGGTGACGGCCGCCGCAGCCGTGACGACGGCGGTCTCCGCGCCGAACGTGCCGCCGTTGTCGGCGCTCTCGACGATCTTGATGCCGGTGCCAGCCGCGTCGACGTAGACGATGGCCGCGCGCGCACCACGCGCGGCGCAGGCGATCTGCGTGCCCTTGCCGGTGGCCTGCGTCGTCCACGCCGCCGCGTACCCGGCGCCGCCGCCCGGCGATGTGTTGCGCTGCCGCAGGATGCCGCCGGCGTTGTCGCTGCGAACGCGCGTGACGCTGCCGTCTCCGGCAACGCAGACATCGTGCTTGCCGATCGTGTTCGACGTGGCGTCGATCTGCGCGAAGTCGAGCCGCCGCATGCCGCCGATGCTGTTCTCGACAACGACATCGACGTGGGGCTCTGAGCTGGCGCTTCGTTGTGCGGCCAGGAGGTCGGAGGAGATGGTGCGCATGGGGCTCTCAGCTTTCAGCTAGTCAGCGGGTCAGCCTGTCAGCCAGTCAGCTAGTCAGCTAGTCAGCGGGATGATTTCGCGTGTGGAAGCTGACAGGCTGACCCGCTGACTAGCTCGTTAGTACTTCACGCGGTTCTGCTCGAAGATGCTCGGCGCTTCCGTCGTGTAGAGGCGGCGGACGCGGACCGCGTTGTTACGGCCGAGACGGGCGAGGTCGGCGCGGAACTGGCGGAGGCGCTCGTCGGCGAACGCCTTGTAGCGGCCCCAGACATCGTCGCCGCCGGTGTTGATGCGATTCGTGGCGAAGGATGTCCAGTCGAGCGCGGCGTACCCCGCGGCGCCCTCCGTGATCAGCTCGTCGAATCGTGGCGGGATGGTCGATGACGATCCATCGAGAGTATGTAGCTTCGTCCAGTAGACGCTGACGTTGTCCGGCGCGGAGGGCGCGTTGACCGTGTCCAGCGTCAGCGTCGCCTGCCAGAGCGAGAAGCCGACCAGGCGCGGCGGGAACTCGCCCGTGGGCCACTCGACGTTCTCGACGTCGACCACGTTCGTCAGCGCGGCGATGCTCAACTCGCGCGATCCCGGCGTCGCCGTCAACGTCGTCTTCTGCTCCAGCGGATCGGCGATGCTGTACTCGACGACGGCACGCCCGATGTGCCGGTCGAGGACCGCGTCGGTCCAGCGATAGTTGCTGCTGTCCTCGTCGTGCAGGTCCTTGCGGACGTTCGCGCGGATTGCGGAGATGTTTGCTGCCATGTCCCTAACCCCCGGCCCCTTCCCCGCGAGGGAAGGGGAGCTTGAATGTGGATGCTGTTGGTAGCTGCGCCGCTCCTCACCCGTCTCCTGCGGCGACCCTTCGGCCTGCCCCTTCCCCGCCAGGGAAGGGGAGCTTTATTTGGATGCTGTGCGTAGCTGCGCCGGCGCGGCACTCTTGGTCATCGGGGCTTCGTGCGCCTATCGGGCACGGCGAGCCGTGCCCCTACTTCTCGCGATGGTCTGCGGCGACGGCGGCAGTGCCGTTGCTGGTTTCGACGCGTCGGACCTTCGTGCCGGTGGTGCGGCGCGCGATCCGGGGAGGGTTGTGCCTTGCGGGCGATCTTCTTCCGTCGGCTGGAGGGATGTGTAGGTGACGCGGAGGCGGGTGACGTCGCTGTCGGTGAGCGGCGCGGCTTTCAGCGTGACGTGCTGCGACGATGACGGCCCGACGGGGCTGATGCGCCAGTGCAGGTAGAGCTTGCCGCCACGGTTCGCCATCGCATCGACGACGAACGGCGCAAGCGTTGCGCAGATCACGCCATCGCCGGTGAACGCCGGGAACGGCACATCGATCCCGGGCGGGGTCGCCGAGAAGTCGCCGCCGGGCGCCGTCCAGGCGCTGCCGGTCTTGTACTGCGTCCAGTTAGCGGTCAGGTAGTCGTAGTCGGCGCGCGTCAGCCGCTCGGCGAGCATGTTGTACGGCCCGCCGATCACGGCCGTCACGTTGCCGAGCAGCTCGACGAGACTGATCTGCGATGTCGGCTCGAGCGGCAGACCATCGTCCGGTGCGAGCAGGTCGAAGGTGTGAATGGCGTTGCGGTCGGCCGACTTCGAGCCGCCGAGGAGGAGCGCGCCGTCGCGGAAGAGATCCTTGCCGCTGTACGTCGGCGTGATGCGATCGATGGTCACGGTGTTGATCGCCTTGAAGGTGGATTGCGCCATCAGGCACGGTCTCCTTCCCCCGCGCTCGGTCGCTCACGCCCGTCGGCGTCCGTCACGCGGAGATGGTGCGATCGCACCGCCGCCATGTCGCCGGCGAACACGCCGTCGTGGTGCGCGAGGCCGCTCAGCCTCGACGCGAACGCGCGCAGCCGCGGCGGCGCCTCCGTCTCGACGCGGGTGATGCCGATCGACGCGGCATATCGCAGCGCTTCCCGCACCAGCAGCACGAGCGCGCGCTCGATTTGGCGCGGCGCGCCGTTCGCGTCGATGATGCGCATCTCGCCGAAGATGCCGCATCGGGTCGGCCCGCCGTGGGCGCACAGCACGCTCGCGATCGTAGCGCCGTCGCCGGCAGCGACGGTCACGGCCACCGTGCGGCGGTCGATCTCGTCGGTGCTCGCGATCAGCGGTTCTGGCCACATGCTGGAGATCCTCATCGAAACTGGTGTGCTCGATCGAGCGGGCGAGGGCGCCCGCGCTCCATCACGACGCGGCCGGATGGACGGGCGGTGCGCTGGCGCTCGATACGAACTTGACAACCACGCTCGCCGGTTGGGACTTCGTCCGCGTACCATCGCGCAGGCGCGTGGCGATCTCCAAACGTGGAGGATCACCGCAACCCGGGTTGATGGGTACAAATCAGTAGAAAGAGCACCGAGGCGTGATACACGGCTCCGCGCGCACCGTTCGAATGAGTGTGATTGCCCTCTCCGCGCCCAACCATCCCCTGCGCCTGGCGGCCGTGCTTGCCGCGAGCGTCGCCTTCTTCGCCATCGTGTCCGGCGCCGCATTCACGGCGATCTGGCTGGTCGAAGACATTCGCTCCGCGCGCACGAACCAGGTGCTGGGCGTCGCGGTCCCGCCCGACGTCGTCACGCCGAACGGGCTCGTCGCTGTGCAGCGGGTCAGCAGCATCAAGGAGTTCGAGCAGCTCAGCGGCTTCGCGCCGTTCATCCCGATGTACGTGCCCGGCGCGACGCAGACGGACTTCACGCTCTCGCTGACGCTTCCTGATGCCAACGGCGAGCGCATCGGCCGCGTCGGCTACTCGTCGAAAGGCGTAGCGGACGCGGACGGCATCACGGGCCCGACGGTGGTGCTGGTCGAGATGCCCGGCGCGCTCGAGCCCGACGCGGATACGTCGCTGCTACGCTCGACCGGCGGGAACGGACGGGCACTGGTCGCCACCATCGGCTGCCACGGGCTGATCATCGACATGCAACTCTACTTCAGCCCCGCGCCTGTCGCGGACGAACCCTTTGTGACGCCGCACATGACGGCGGTCGCGCAAGAGTTCGTCGACGGCGTGAAGGAGCAATGCGCGGAGTAAGCGCGACGGGCGCCTCGCGGCTCGGTATACTCACGCATCATGGTTACGAAACGATCACCCAAGCCGGTGCCGCGACGTGCCGCAGCGAAGCGCAAGCCGAAGCACGAACTGACGATCTTCGAGAAGATCGTCGAGCGCGGCAAGCGCATCCCCCCGGAGGAGCTGGCACGGCATCCACCGGATTTCGCGATGAACTTCCACCACTACATGCACGGCCATCCGAAGCAGGATCCGGATTAAGTGGCCGTAGTCTACGCGGACGCGTTGTACTACATCGCGCTGCTAGTGCCTCGCGACACGCTCCACCAAGCTGCCTTTGACATCGGCTCCAGGCTCGGTGGAACACGCGTGATCACATCCGAGCCCGCATTGGTTGAAGTACTCGCGCACGTTTCGGGCCTCGGACACTTTGCGCGCGAGGAAGCGGTCGGTACCGTTGGTGACCTTCGCGCCGATCCGAACGTCACCATCATTCCGCAAACACCGGAACTCTTCGAAGACGGGCTCACGCTCTACCGCGCCCGTCTCGACAAGGGGTACTCTCTGACGGACTGCATGTCGATGAGCATCTGTCGGCGGTTCGCCATCACCGAGGTGCTCACGCACGACCGTCACTTCGAGCAGGAAGGCTTCGCGATCCTGCTTTAGCCGGGAGCACTCTCCACCATGGCAAACGACATCGTCCCTGACGCAATTGACGCGTACGCGGCGGCGCACACGACGCCCGTGCCGCCGCTGCTCGCAGAGTTGGGCGCTGTCACTGAGCAGCGATTCGGCGCGCTGTCGGGCATGCTGTCCGGTCAGGTGCCCGGAGCGCTGCTGCAGATGCTGATCTTCGTCTCGAACGCCCGCCGCGTGCTGGAGATCGGCATGTTCACGGGGTTCAGCGCGCAGATGATGGCGGCAGCGCTGCCGGACGATGGTTGCGTGATCACGTGCGACGTGAACCCGAAGGCGATCGCGACGGCGAAGGAGTTTTTCGCGCGCGGTCCGCACGCCCACAAGATCGAAGTGCGCGAGGGGCCGGCGCTGGAGACGATGAAGTCACTGGAGGCGGGGTTCGACCTGATCTTCATCGACGCGGACAAGGGGAACTACCAGAACTACTACGAGGCGGCGCTGCCATTGCTGGCGCCGCGCGGGATCATAGCCGTGGACAACGTGCTGTGGAGCGGGCGCGTGCTCGATCCCAAGGACGACGATAGCCGCGCCATCGTCGCTTTCAACCAGCATGTGCGGGAGGATCCGCGCGTCGAGCAGGTGATGCTGACGGTGCGGGACGGGATCACGCTGATCCGGCGGGTGTAACGGAAGAGGTGCAGGCCCGCGGTGCGCCGCGGTATGTGCGAATCTGTGGTTCTTGACACCACGCCGGCGTCCGCCCACTTACACTGGCATCCTCACGACTTACCAGGAGGATGGCCATCATGCACACCTACATCAACCGGGCCGGCTGGCTTGTCGCTGGCGTTCTTGCGCTCTTCGTCGTGGGGGCGATGACCGGTGTCGTCCGTGGCGGGCCGCTGGACCCGCCCGGGGCGCCGTCAGCGACGGGGACGCTGCCTCAGGTGGAGCCGCGCAGCCCGATCCCGCCCGTGGGGTGGAACGGGACGTTCCCCATCGTGATCAGCCAGCCGGGGTCGTACCACCTCACGCGATCGCTCACGGGTGTGGCGAGCACAGACGGCATCCAGGTCAACGCCGACTACGTGAGCCTCGATCTCAACGGCTTCACGCTCGCGGGCTTCAACAAGACGGGGAGTGGCATCGCAGTTGTTGGCACGCACAGCGGCATCCGCATCAGCAACGGCGTGGTCCGCAACTGGAACAAAGGGATCGACGCGTGGTCGCTGGGACGGGAGGCTGTGTACAGCCAGGTCGATCACATCACAGCGCTCGACAACGCCGACACGGGCATTGCGCTTGGGTCTTACTCGGAGATCACAGACTGCCACGCCAGCCTGAATGTCTACGGGATTGCCACGCACTACAGCGTTGTCCGTGGCTGCCACGCAACGAATAACTCGACGTACGGGATCTGGGTGCAGGACCGCTCTCTCATTGAGGACAGTGTCGCGTCAAATAATGGGCTCGGCATCGTTCTGGACACTGGCGCCACCCCTGGCGAGAGCGCGGTACGGTCCAGTGCTGCCACGCATAACGCCTCGTGGGACTTTCGCTTCTACGGCACTCAACACGTCGCCGACGCCAATCTGGCGACGTGTCTCACGTCGGTGGGCGGAAGTGGTGTTACGCTCTCCGACCAGCACTATGAGCGCACGACATGCTAGCGGGCGTCACTGTGCATCGCGCCTGCGGCTGAGCACGAACGCCGCGGCGAACGCGCCGGTGGCGCTGCCGAGCACGTCGGCGGTCCAGTCGCGCCAGTCGGGGTCGCGGCCGTGGACGTAGCGCTGGTGCAGCTCGTCGGTGACGCCGTAGAGGGATGCGAGCACGATCGCCGCTACGACGATCGCGGCGAGCCATGCGCTGGTGCGCCGTTGGTGGCGTGCCGCGCCGACGAAGAGCGCTGCTAGCACGGCGTACTCGCTGAAGTGCACGACTTTATCGACGGGCCAGCGCGACGGCTCCGTGACGACGAAGTAGTTTGGTATCGACGACACGGCGAAGATGGCGATCAGCGTCAGGGCGACGAAACGCCAGCGGCCGTAGCGATCGAGCAGGCGCTGCGCTAGCTCCATGCTCGCAGCGTACGTGACATCGCGCGCACACGGTCACGGTTGGCGGCTAGTCGCCGGGACCTCCCCGCACGCACCAGTGCCGCGGCGTCGCCGTCGTCTTGAGGAGCGATGTCGATGTCTCTACCTGGGCAGTGTCGACCGTATTCGCGTTTGCTGTCGTCGCGGCGTCGGTGGTGCTTGTCCAGTACACCCCCGTGATGCCTGTGAACGGATGCCCTGTCGGCAACGTCCCCGTACCGGTGGAGGTGTACAGACTCAGTTGCTCCGCGAGAGTCGGCAGGCGCCATCCGAGTCCCGTAGCGATCGAACTGAAGCGCGTGCACGCGTTGACGGCGGCCGCCCACGCGGACGCAGTCGCGGCCGGTGTCACCTGCCACGCAAGCCCCGTCTCGTGGTCCAGGACAACGCTCGCGGCGCCGTCGACGGCCTTGAACCTCGAAGATTGCGTGACGGAGGCTCCGTCGTTGGCGGGGAGTTGGTCCGCACGCCAGACCTCCGGAAATGGCGATTGTGCATCGATCTCTCCACCGCCGGCGCCGCGCACGCACCACGTGCGCGCGCGCGGGGTGGCGCTTCGCGCTGCGGTCGAGCCAATTACGATCGACGTGGTTGGGTCGACGGTCACGATGACTGACGGATCGAACGGGCTTGGCGCAGACGTCCATCGCTGACCGGCGATCGCCGTGAACGGGTGGCCGGTGGGGAGGCCAGTGGCGGTGTTCCCGAGTGAACCCAGCTCATTCGGGCCGGGAAGGCGCCACCCTCGACGGCCGCCGGTCAGCGATGTCTCGCACTCCAGCGCGGCGACCGCCCATGTGGCGAACCCGCCGGGGGCAACGCGCTGCCAGACCAGCCCTGTTTCCCGGTCGAGCACGGCCTCGCCGGTCGGAGTACCGACGGTGGGCAGCACGCAGAAGAATCGGGACGAGTTGCAGCTGTCCGGGCCGTCGTTCGCGGGGAGCAGGCGGCTCCACGATCCGGGGACGTTGTCGAGCGTCTTCATGGTCGGCGCCGGTGCGTTGAGCGGATCCAGCGGCCCCGCCTGGATGACGCGCGCCGCCACCAGCATCAGCATCAACCCCAGCGCGCCTGCCAGCGCCCAGCCTGCCCTGTCGATTATTCGCTTCATGTCGCCCTCCGTCCGCGCCGTTGGTAGAGGTCAACGGTACGCCTATCGACGCGCCCCGTCTATGGATCGGGCACACGCGGGCGTCTGTGCCGTCAAGTTCCGGCTTCCAGCGCACGCCCGTCTTCGACGAGGCCGCGATCGAGCGGGAGCACGAGCATCAGCTGGCCCGGTGGGGCTGCCCCTCAGTCCCCGCGCCACCCCGCACACACCACGCGTGCTGGGTGGCGGCGAAGGCGCCCGTTTCGACCGACAGATTGGGGGCAACCGCATCGAATCGGATCATCAGCGCTTGCAGGACGGGGCCTGCAATTTCGGCCGAGGCAGACCAGTAGTAGTGTCCCGCCTGGACGTTGTTGAATACGCCCGCCGGAAGAGTTCCGGTCCCATCAAGCAGAGAGCGAGCTTCCTCTATGCTCGGTAAGCGCCACCCGTAGCGGCCGCCGATCTGGGCGTTCTGGCAGAAGCGCACAGAGCTGTACCAATGCTGTCCTGCGCTGCTCGGCGCCTGCTCCCAAACCAGCCCTGTCTCGTGATCGAGCACGGCGGCGCCCGCCATGACGCACTTGAAGCGTGCGGTATTGCAGCTATCGGCGCCGCTTGTGGAGAGAATCTGGTCCCACGATGGAGGGATGCCGTCGAGCGTCTTCATCGTGCTCGCTACCGGCCCCGGCGGGTCGAGCGGCCCCGCCTGGATGGCGCGCGCGGCGACCAGTACTAGCATCAACGCCAGCGCACCCGCCAGCGCCCAGCCTGCTCTGTCGATCAATCGTTTCATGTCGCCCTCCGTCCGCGCCGTTTGTTGGTCAACAGTACGGTGCCTGCGCGCTTGGTGTCTACGACATTCCGCTTGCAGCCGGCAGTCCGTCAAGTTCCGGCTTCCATCCCCCGCTCTTCGAGCCAGCGGCGGAACTCCGACTCCGGATCTTCGACGCCGAGGTTGTCGGCGGCGCGGCGGCGGCTGTGGATGCCGCTGGCGACGAGGGCGCGCTCGTCTTCGACGAGGCGGCTGCGGTCGAGCGGGAGGACGCTGCCCCAGACAATGCGCGATCGGTACGGGGCGTAGCTGACGCCGTCCGACGCGTACTGCTCGAGGATGCGGAGGATCATCTCGTTGCGCTTGCGGTACGCCGCGCCGCGGATCAGACGCTTGCGGGCGACCTTCTTCAATAGTGGATCGAGTTCGACGTTGAGCGCGATGCCGGAGAGGCCGGCGCGATTCTCGCCGAATGCGGTGCGCGGCGACTCGCCGAGATCGTGCAACGCGCGGTAGATGAGATCGACGTAGTCGGCGTGCAACTTCACGCCGCCGCCCTGCAAGAGATCGAGCAGGTACGCCCGCGCGCGCTCCGGCAACTCCCACACCGCGCCCGGCGTGACGGCGATATCGGCGGACTCCGTCACGTTCTCCAGCACCGCGATCGGATTGCCGCTCAGCTCCAGGATCATCGAGAGCTGCGTGAGCGCGCGGTTCAGTTCGCGGACGGGCTCCTTGATCACGGGGAGATCGCTGGCGCCCCAGAACTTCTTCGGCTCGCGGATGTTCGGGTAGAGGACGAACGGGATGAAGCCGTACGGATTCTCGCGCTGGTCGATGCGCGCGCCGTCGGCCCACAGCTCGAACTGCTCGGCCGTCCAGACTTCGACGATCTCGACGAGCGACTGCTGCGTGCCGCTGGCGCGGTGCACGCCTTTCGGTTCTACGCCGTACATGGTGCGCGCCGATTCGGCATCGATCTGGTAGCGGCTGGCGACGCGCCAGACTCGCGAGACGTCATCGCCCGCCCACCAGGCGAAGAGGCCCTGCACGTCGGGAGCGGTCACGCGGACGCGGCGCTCGGCGGCGTCCCACGTCACTTTGTAGGCGCCGTCGCCGAGGATCGCCGCATCTATCTCTGTGTCGAAATCGAGCTGATCGAGTTGGTTCGCGTCGTACACGTGCGCGAGGGCGCGCTCCGTCGCACGGGCACGTGCGGCCGACTCTGGCGTGTCGTCCGCGGCGTCGACGGCGAAGTTGAGGCCGGAGATGAGGTACGACGTGGTCTTGTCGACGATCGCCTTCGCGTAGTTGAAGACGAGACGGCGGTTCTTCTGGCGCATCGTCGATGCGGGCCACTGGTCGCCGGCGTAGAACGCGAGGTTCTCGGCGTAGCGGCGCAGGCGGTCGGCGTCCAACTGGCGGATCTGCTGGGGGAGGGTGGTGGTGTCGGGCATGGCGGTCTCCTGGTCGTTGGAGGTTGGATGTTGGAGGCGGGAAGCGAGAGACGGGATCAGGAATCGCGTTCTGTGGAACGTTGTTCGCTGAGGATGCGGAAGATGCTGCGGCGGGTGAGGCCGTAGGTTTGCGCCAGCGCGTTGATCGGCGCGCGATGACGGTGGCGGATCAGCGCGATCTCACGGTCGCGCGTTTCGATCATCAGCCGGCGCAGGCCGCCCGGCGGCTCGTCGAAACGGCAGCGGGCGAGGGGGCATCGCAAACAGCTCGCGAAGAGATCGCAGCCGGTGTCGGGGTAGGGAGCGTTTTCGGGGAGCATGTCGCGGCGGACGAGCGGGAGGGGCGCGCTCCATGTGGTGCGGAGGCGTAGGGGCGGGCGGGCGCGTTTCGGGCGGTTCACAGCTGGGGGCGGCTGTGCCACATTTGCCGGTGCGCGAGTCACAGTCGGGGGCGGCTGTGATCCGTCGCCGGGCGCGGGCATCATCTCGTCTTCTGTTCGCAGCGCGACCATGTTCTTCCTCCTCCGCCTGCCCTTGCGCTTGTGTGTCGGACCGCGTCCTTGCTTCCTCGATTCGTTTGGTCTTCTTCTCGTCCACCGAAGGTTGGTGTTGTTCGGCGTGTGCCGGACGGAGCTAAAGCTTCGTCCCTGCGTTCTTAGGTCGGTGTTCTCGGCGTCGGTGTTCTCGCTTCGTTCGAGCGTTCGGCGGAGCTGAAGCTCCGCGGGTACCTCTTTTCTCATTCGGGCTGGACGGAGCTAAATGCTGCGTCCCCACGTTCTCGGTTCGGCGGCATCTGCTCCCCGTCATGCGCGCACCCACCCGCGGGCGGCGCGGGGTGCGGCGTCTTTCGACGCGCGGACGAGCAGCGCCGCGCTCACGATGTAGTCGTCGTGACCGTCGTTGGGGTCGACGAAGAAGTTCATCGTCTGGTTGGCGCGATACGTGACGCGCGTTAGCTCCGCCTGGCGCTGGAACTCGCGGTACTCCGCCGAGCCGTCGGCGCGGTAGAGCTTGAGACGGCCGCCGTTGACGGCGGCCAGCAGATCGAACCCCATCTCCGATTTGCTCGCGGCCGTGAACTTCACCTGCTCGACGCGCGCATCACCCAGCGCGGCTGCGATAAGGCGGCCGGCGGTTTCGCCGAGGCCGGTGGCGTCGACGGCGACGCGGCGCACGCGCCAGGCGTCGCGCAGCTGATCGATCAGGCCGGGCAGTAGCGTCTCGTGCGGCGCGCCGGTCCAGACGTAGTGCTCGACGATCTCGATGCGTGGCGCCTGCACGGTGGCCGCGTGTTCTGGATAGATGAGGCGGCCGATCGTGAGGACGGTGGAGTCGCGGCGGGATGTGGTGGGTAGCGGGGCATCGGCGCCGGTCAGGGGCGCACAGCCGTGCGCCCCTACGCGATCGTTTGTTGGTATTGAGAATTCGTTCTCTGCGCCGCCGGCGAGATCGAGGCCGGCGATGTATGCGTCGCCGGGGATGGGGTGCGACTGGCGTTCGTGCGTGCCGGAGAGTTGTGCGCGTTGCGCGTTTGTCAGCAGGCGGCCGCCGCCGACTACGGGCTTGAGGCAGTACTGCGTGAGGTACGTGGGGTGCGTATCACCGAGGCGGGCGCGTTCGGTCTCGACGTAGGCGGCGTATGCGGGGATGTAGCGCGCGATCGCCTGCCAGTCGTACTCGAAGTGGCGGCGGATGCCATCGCGGCGCTCGGCTTCGAGGTTCGCCTGCTTCGCGCGCTCGAGCAGCGTCGTGTCATCCCACGCCGTGCCGTAGTACACGGTGGTCGTATTCGTCGTCGCGGCCATCGGGCGGAAGTCGCGGTCGAACTTCTCCGCATCGACATCCTGCGCCTCGTCGACTTCGAGCAGCAGGCTCGCGGTGTGTCCGACGACGTTCGCCTCCGGTTCGGCCGAGAGGAACAGCAGCCGCGATCGCCCGAACTGCACCGTGTTCGCTTCGCGCCGCGCGAGCGACGTCAGCCCGGCCTGGTCGATGCAGCGCCAGAGCCGCCGCATGCTCATCTTCAACTGCGGCGCGAACGTCGGCGCGCACTTCACACCGTCGAGGCCGCGATGGGCGAACCGCCCGAGCAGCAGCATCTCGAGCTGCGCCGATAGTTCGTTCTTGCCGCCCTGCCGCGCGAACTCAATCGTGATCGTGTGGCCGAGGCCGTTGTAGACGGACGCGAGCACCGCGCGTCCCGCTTCGCGCTGATACGGCCGCATCTCGCTCATGCCGAGTTGCTTCATCGTGTGCCGCGGCCGCTGGCTGTCTCTTGTACCATCGCTACGCCACCAATCGCAGCACCAACTGCGTTACCACCGCGCCCACCACTACGAACAGCAACCCGTTGATACGCGTCCGGACTTCCGCCATGTCGCGCTCGACCGTGTGCAGGCGCTCCGCCACCAGCACGCGGAACGCCGTCGCGGGCATCGACGCGATCTCGTCGGGCGGTAGCTCGGCGCGCGGTCGGGACCGCCGTTGCGAACGCCGCCAGCGCCGCACGAAGCGCCGCACGGCGCGCTCGAGCTCACCCGTGGTCTCGTCGCTTGAGGTCATGCTTCCACCTCCGCCGCCAGCTGATCGAACTGCTCGCCTACCGCGTCGAGCACTGCCACCATCGCGTTCGCGAGATCCTTCGTCCGCTTGTCGCCGATGCGGTACCGCGTCGATACGGCCCGCACGATCGATTCCACGCTCTTGAGCATCAGCTCGTAGTCCTCCGGGTGCTTGTCGACGTGTTTGCGCAGCCGCAAGCGCAGGAGCGCGATCTCGTGATCGATCCCCTGCAGCTCGAACACCTCGCGCACCTCTGCCTCGCCGACCAGGTGGTCGTAGAAGAGGCGGATGCGCTGCGGCGCGCCCGGCGCGGCGGCATCATCGACGCGCGCCATAGCCGTCCTCCATATCCGAAAGCACTGCTAACACGTCATCGATGGTGCCGGGCGGTGCGGCGCGCGCCATCGCTGCCAACGCGTCGAGGAGCAGCAGCGCGGCCAGCTCCCACTCGCTGCGGCGGATAGCGGTCGCCAGCGGGTTGCCGGGAAGGATCTCCGGCGCCCATCGCGTCGTCCTCTTCGTCATCGCGCCCTCCGGAGAATCAGTATCGAAAGCAGTAGCGTCCCCGCGAGCAGCCCGACGCGCGACGCCAGCCACGGCGCCGCCGCGAAGAACGGCTCGACTGGCCCGCCGAGCCGATGCGACGTAAAGAGCGCCTGCGCGAACGCCGCCTCGATCGCGACGCCGGCGTTCACGGTCGCGAGCGTCACCGCCGCCAGCCGCCGCCCGCGTGCTTCGCGCCGCACCCAGTGCTGCAGCAGCCAGACGGCGTTGAATGCGCCAGCCGCGACAGTCGAGCCATCGACGAGGAAGGCGAGCGCTGCTGACGTGTCCATGCACCCATCCCATCCCCGTCCCGTCTTTCATGGCATCGTGCGCAACAGAATAGAACATACGTTCTATGTCGTCAACGACCCAGCGTCACCCGGGACGAGTCACCGCAAAGGCGCGAAGAGCGCAAAGGCCGGTATTGGGCAAGCGGGGATTCGGCTGTTCAACGGAGGTTTGCGCCCGAACGCGGGCGCACAGCCGTGCGCCCCTACCTACCGAAGGAACCTTTGCGTCCTTTGCGCCTTTGCGGTGAACCGCGGACGGTCGATACATCTAGGTGATTGAACAAGGCGATCCTGTCGTCGGCGTGCCGCTGAGGCGGCTGCGGCTGGTTGAGGGCCTGCGCCACCGCATGGCAATCGAGCGGTTCGAGCCGGGCGAGACGATCGTGCGGCAGGGAGAGCCGACGCGGCGCCTCTACTTTATTGCGTCAGGCGCGGTGCGCGTGCTGTTGGGACGCGGCGAACAGTCGCAGCAAGTGGCGCGGCTGGAGCGCGGCGCATGGATCGGCGAGACGGCGCTGCTCACGGGCAGCGCGTCTTCCACGACGGTTGTGGCCGAGACCGAAGTGCGCCTGCTGGCGATCGCACACGAAGACTTCCTGGAGGCGGCGAAGACCGACCCGAGCGTGTTCCGCGAGATCGCGACGGAGCTGGCCGGGCGCCTGCGTTCGAGCAACGACCTGCTGGAAGGCGTCCGCGTGCACCGCACCGTCGCGCTGTTGCACGCCGAGGCGCACACAGAGCACGCCGCCGCGATCGTCCGCGCATGTGAACGCTGGTCGCTGCACCCGTTCGTCGCGATCGGCATCGCCGCGACCGGTGTCGCCGCTGGCAACGACGCGCGGTACTCGGTCGGCGACTATCTCGCTGATCCGCTGCGCCTCTCCGGACTGCAACAGCAGCTTGCGGCGCGGCGCTCGGCGAGCATCGACGCGGATGACGCGACGGACGACGATATCGCAGCGCTGCTGCGTGCGCTGTCGGAGTTCGCGCCGCTAGTGATCGTCGGCGCGCGGCAGCTTACGCCCGAATCGTCACCGCACATCACCGAAGCGCTGTCGCTGATCGCGCACGATACGCATGCGTTCGCGTTGCCCACGACATCCGTGCCGCACGAGACGTATCGCGTCGGGCGCGCGTTCGACGCGCACGCCGTCGCGCGGCGCATCTGCCGCCAGCGCGTCGGACTGGCGCTGGGTGGCGGCGCGGCGCGCGGGTTCGCGCACCTCGGAGTGCTGCAGGCGCTCGCAGAGACGTCGATGCCGATCGATGTGCTGACGGGCGCGAGCATCGGCGCCGCGGTGGCGGCGGGCGTCGCGGTCGGGCAGCCGCTGGATACGCTCGGCGCGACGATCGAGTCGCTGGGGCGCTGGGCCGTCGTGCCGCACGTGCTGCCCGGGCACAGCCTGTTCACGGGCACGTTCCTGGAGATGCAGCTCCGCCGCCGCTTCCCGCGACGCCGCATCGAGGCGCTTGGCCGCACGATCGGGATCGCGGCGGTCGATTTCGATACGGCTGAAGAAGTCATCTTTACGAGCGGCGAGCTGCTGCCGGCGCTGATGGCCAGCATGGCGATCCCCGGCATCTACTCGCCCGTGCGGCATGGCGGGCGGCTGCTCGTCGATGGCGCGCTGGTGTCGCCGGTGCCGGTGCGCGCCTGCCGCGATCTCGGCGCCGATATTGTCATCTCGTCGCGTATCCGCGTCGAAGCCGACACGCAGACGGCATCGCGCGCCGAACGCAAGCGCCTCCCTTGGCTGCCGGAGACGATCTCGCAGGCGCTCGACATCATGCGCGATCACATCGCGTCGGAGAGCGTCGGCGGCGTGGATATCGCGATCGAGACAGCGATCCCGCGGCCGTGGGCGCGGTTGTTCGACTTCAGTCACCGTGCGGAGGTGCAGCGCGCGGGCTACCTCGCCGCGCGAGCGGCGCTGGCGGAGGCGCACGCGGCGGTGCCGGGGCTATCTTTTTCGGCGACTGCGCGGCGCGCGGCGTAGGGCACCGGAACCACAGATTCCACAGATTTCACAGAGTAGGGACGGGTCGTCACGTCCCAATGCGGAGCGTCCGTAGCTCCAGCCGCACGCGATGCCGCATACTGCGCCTCATGGAGCAGCCGCAGATTCGGTTCGCCAAGACGTCCGACGGCGTGAGCATTGCTTACTATGCAATCGGCCACGGGCCAGCGATGGTCCAGATGTCGGCGCTGCCCGCTACGCATATCGAACTCGAATGGCAGGTCGACGATATGCGGAAAGTCCAGGAACTCATCGCCGCCACCGGAACCCTGGTGCGCTACGACGGCCGCGGGTTTGGGAGCTCAGGCCGGGGTGCGACGGACTTCTCCGTCGAGGCGATGGTCAAGGATCTTGAGGCCGTGACCGATGCGCTGTCGCTCCAGCCGTTCGTGCTGACGGCAGCCACGCACATGGCGATACCCGCGCTCGCGTACGCCGCCCGACACCCCGAGCGCGTGGCGGCGCTTGTGCTGTGGTTGGGCATGGCGCGAGGCGTACATCTCGGGAGTGGCCGAGGTGCCTCGTGGGAGGAACTCGCGCGGAGCGACTGGGAACTCTTCAAGGAGACGCTGGGCCACTGGATCGGTCTCGAAGGGCCCTCCGTGCAAGCGTTCAAACGCCTCATTGACGAAAGCGCCACGCAGGAACAGACAGGCGCGTTCTTCGATGCCGTCCGGAACTGGGACGTCACGGAGATGCTCCCGGCGGTGACCGCGCCCACGCTAGTCCTCGGGCGCCGCGAGATCCGTTACCCGGCGCCCGAAGTGGTTCGCGAACTCGCGGCGGCGCTACCAAACGCCGAGCTCGTCACCCTCGAAGGTTCAAGCATGGCGTTCAACGACTCCGGCTTCACCGCCGCGGTCATCCAATTCCTCGTCAGGACCGTGCCGAATAGGGTCCTCCCCATTGCATCCCGTGCATCTACACCCGTGCCCGGCGGCTTGCGCACCATCCTCTTCACCGACATCGTCGGGCATACGGAGATGATGCAGCGGCTCGGCGATGCGAAGGGGCGGGATGTGCTGCGCGAGCACGAGCGGATCACGCGCGAGACGCTGAAGCAGCATGGCGGCGCGGAAGTGAAGACGATGGGCGATGGGTTCCTGGCGTCGTTCGGGAGCGTGACGTCGGCGATGGAGTGCGCGATCGCGCTGCAGCGCGCGTTCGCGGTGCACACGGAATCGATGCCGGAGCCGCTGCACGTGCGCGTCGGACTCAACGCCGGCGAGCCGATCGAGGAGGATGGCGACCTGTTCGGG
>JANNPX010000040.1:0-36549 GCA_031400455.1 Chloroflexota bacterium
AGCGCCACAATCAGGATGCCGATTTGTTGGTGAGCGTGCTCGATCTCACAAGGATCGCAAACGCGTTCCTGCAGCCAGTGACGGACTGCCCCTAGCGCATCACTCCGCCTGTCGTCCAGCGCGAAGCGAAGGGCCTTCCCCGCCCAGCACGGACGTCGGACTGTTGCCGCGAAGCGCGTGGCACAGCCGCCCCGGCTGTGAGTGCCGCTAACTCGCCCGCTGCGACCGCAACCGCGCGATCACTTCACCCTGAAGCACTCGCTTCGCCGCCTCGCGCGCCGGCGACATCCCCGCCGCCGATTCATTCGCCAGATGCTCCTGCCAGTAATGGTTCGCCTTCGCCACGACCGTGATCACGCTCTTCACCTGATCCTTCAGCTCGAATCCTCTGTCGCCCGGCACGAACAGCACATCGCCGTCCGACCGCGCATCGACGTTCTCGAGAATGATCACCGCGCTCAACCACGCCGCCATGCGCTTCGAGTCGCACTGCACCGCCAGCCATCCACCCGGCGACGGCGTGGCGAGCAGGTCCGTCGTCTCGAGGATGCCGCGGGCGATCTCCTCGATCATCCCGTCCTCGACCACCTCATCCGGCGCGGCCTCCGGCGGCTCGAGTGCCTGCGCAGGCGCGCGATGCGGCGGCCCGCCGTACAGCGCCAGCTCGCAGAATCCCTTCCACATCGTGCCCCAGTCCGGCTGACCGTCGTCGCGATACACAAACGGTGCAGCGCTCATCGGCGCCGCCGCGATGATCGGCTCCCCGTGATGGTCCATCTTCTCGAACTGCTGGAACGCATCCGTCCCCTCGACCACCGCGCCCCACGCCTCCTCCTCGATCATCCAGAGCCCAACGTTCTCCTGCAGATACGTCGACAACGTCGCACAAAAATCCTGCAGGTCCGGCAAGTGGTGAGCCCCCCGCGACTTCGTAGGAATGATCAGAACCGCCGTGCTCATACGTAACCAACTCCATCCAGCGGACCGCGCAGCGCGAAAGCCTGTCGCCCAGCGCGCCACCGTTGTCGTCCAGAGCGAAGCGAAGGACCTTCTCCGACCCGACACACCCCCCCCCGGATCGACGCAACCCAACCCCATCCAGCAGGCGCGCAGCGCGACCGACCCAGCAGGAATTCGAACCAACTTACCGTTGTGTATATGGACGGCCATCCGCACACGCGAGAGGCTAGGTGGGCGCCCCAACGCCGCGAGAGGAGAACCCCTACGCCGCTACGAACCGGCTCACGCCCGCCTGTGCGCCTCGCCGAGATGGCGCGCCTTCACCCGCTCCAGCGCCATCCAAGTCTCCGCGTCGAGCGGCTGCCAGTCGTTGAACGACAGCCCGCCCGGTTCGTTCGCCGCGCACACGATCGCCTGGAAGCGCATCTCGCCGAATTCGTCGTCGCGCCAGACGACGCGATACCCCCAGCGCACCTTCGCGTCTCGCGCGGGCGTCGCCATCCACACCTTGACGAGCCGCGCCAGGAACGCCGGCTCGCCGTCCGCGAACGCTTGCAGCACCTCCGAGAAGTAGGGATCAGGCTCGTCGATCGATGCTGGGGCCACCTGTCGCGCCTTGACGACCGACACGAGCGTGGCGACGACCTCGTCCCAGTTGACGATCCGGCTCGCAAACTGGTGCTCGCTGGCGATGCTGAGCACGTTGAGCCGCACGCGGTTGCGTGCCGACCGCTCGTGGGCGAAGTCGACCCCCCACAGAGCCTGCGCGGCGGTGTTGGCCGCTATCATCTCGTTCGAATTGTTCAGAACGAACTCGGGCCACGGCACCCGCTCCACCTCGACCTGCAGTTCATCGATGCTGAAGTTGAAGTCGGGATATTCGTCCGCCGGGAACAGGCTCGACGGCGTCGAGAATCCGGCCGCTTCGAGGATCTCGTTCGCGTCGTACGCCGGCGTTTCGAGCGCCTGCAGGATCGCCGAGAGCCGCTCCCGCGTCGGCCGCCGCCGCCCCGTCTCGTACGCGCGGATGCTCTCCTGCGAGACCCCCGCCCGCTCCGCGACCTCCCGCTGGCTCACGCCAGCCTTCAGCCGCACCGCCCGAAGCTTCACCCGCCAAGCATCTCCCATCCCGCGATTGTAGTCCCGCCACCGTCACCAGACGAGCCGATCTGCGGTACACCCCGTACCGCACCCGCCGTTGACGCTCGCCGCCCGCGCGGCGTAACGTAGCGCCAGACCCCGCGTACGCCGATACGAGAGGCTCGAACCTTGATCTTGCGAGTCCGCGCCCTGTTACCTGCCGCCCTGGCCGCTGCCCTCGGCTTAGCGTCGGTCGGCCTCGTCTACGGCACGACGGACGCCCGGGTCGGGAGGGACGCCCAGCCTGTCGTCGCTGTCGTCGCCATGGCAGCGCCTGATCCGGCGGCAGCGTTGCGGGTCGGATCAGGCACTCTTGCGTCGAACGAAGGTTCGCCCTTGTCGGCAGTTGCTCTGCCTGTCTGCAACGAGAGCGGCACGATCAGTGTCAACACGACATGGGACGCCTCGTGCGTCCACATCTTCACGTCCACGGTGACGGTGAACGCGGGCGCCACATTGACCGTACTCGCTGGCACCGTGATCAAGCTCACGGGCGATCTCCGGATCAGCGGCGCGGGTTCGGCGCTGCAGGTGAACGGGACGAGCCTATTACCGGTGTACTTCACGTCCACTAAGGATGACTCTGCCGGCGGGGACACGAACAACGACGGAATCGGTTCCGCGCCAGCGCCGGGTGACTGGGCCAAGCTCCAGCTAATCGGCGGTGCTGCCTTGGCGATGAACTATGCGCAAGTGCGCTACGGCGGCGGGGGCCTTGGGGCCACGATCTTCAACGGGTCGACGGATGGCGTGGCGGGCACCATCAACATCGACAGCTCGACAATCGAGAAGAGCTACGTCACGGGCATCAGCATCAACGCCACGTCGACGTCGTTTACGCTCGCAAACTCGATCGTCCAGGACAACGCTGGCGATGGTCTTCGGCTCGTCACAGGTGTCACGAACATCTCGAACTCGATCATCCGCAACAACGCCGGCGACGGCATCAGGCTAGGTACGAACACATCGGACGCAGCTAACACCTATCTCAACCTCAGCAATTCGACCATCAGTGGCAATTCCGCGGCCAGCCGCGGCTACGGAGTGCGTGCGGCGCTGTCGGCACTCCCCACACTGGTCAACGATACGATTACCAACAACAGCAATCGCGCGGTCGAGCTCTATTACGCGAGTGGCGGGACGTTTGACCCGCAGATTACTGCGACCGGGAATGCTTCGAACGCCATCCACTTGAACCCCTGGGGCGTCGGCGGCGTGCTCGTGCCGCCGGGGCAGACGCTCACACTCAAGAGCCAGAGCGTGAACGTACCTTACAGGCTCCACGGCACTGTGAACGGTGTGCTCGCTCTATCGGCTGGCAGCGTGGTCAAACTCACCGGGGCAGGTAACGCGGGCGGCGTGACAGTCGATGGCGCTGGAGCAGCGCTGCAGGTGAACGGGACGAACGCGCTGCCGGTGTACTTCACATCGACGAAGGACGATTCGATCGGGGGGGACACGAACAACGATGGCATCGGGACTACTCCGGTGCCGGGAAACTGGGGAAACATCCTGCTGCGGAACGGCGCCGCGCTGACCATGAATTACGGGCACGTTCGCTACGGCGGATCCGGTCCAAGTGCAAACATCTTCAACAACTCGGGTGCCGGTGATGGCGTCGCCGGCCCTATCAACATCAGCAATTCGATCATCGAGCAGAGCTACGAAGCAGGTATCAACATAGGCGCCGCCGCATCGTTTTCGCTGACGAACTCTGCCGTTCTAACAAGTGACACGGACGGACTTCGCTTAGGAAACCCTTCGACCCCGCACACCATCACCAACAACAGCTTCGTAGGCAACGTGAACCATGGCGTCTCCGGCGGCACGTCCGCGGTGCATCTTCACGCGCCCAACAATTGGTGGGGTTCGAGCAGTGGGCCAGCGAGCGATGGCAACAGTTGCAACACCGCCACGGGCACGGGCGACAAGGTTAGTTGCTACGTCGACTTCGCGCCGTCAACGGGGAGCAGCGGAGGGGCAGGGCCGCCACGGCCACCCGCGTCGAAGCCGCCTGTGGTGGTGCTTGTGCATGGATGGAACGCTGTCTGGGAGGCACCGGCATGTGGCCTTGGCCCCCTGCAGGGTTGGCTTGACGTTGCGGCGAATATGGGGTCGCACGAATTCACAACGGACTGCCAGTGGTACTCGACGCGTGCCGGCGTGGTCGCCGGAGCGAACGAACTGTCGCGGAAGGTCAGGGGCTGGGCCGCCGCAGGCGTACCAAAAGTCGACGTGGTGGTTCACAGCGAGGGCGGACTCGTTGCCAGGTATTGCGTCCAGTTCCTAGAGTGCGCGACGCATGTCCGATCTCTCACAATGATCGGAACGCCAAATCTCGGAACCCCAATGGCGGTCACCCCGTGCAATTTGGGTGGCTTTCTCGGGCGCATTAATCTGTCATGGTATGATCAAGGCGCATGCGACATGGTTCCCGGCAACAGCTTCCTGAAGAAGCTCAATGCCACCCCCAGTCCGCCGGTTGGCGTGTCCTATCGCGTCTTAATGGGAAACCGCTCGAACAATCCGCTCCTCATGGGTACCGACAATGATTGCGTTGTCCCGGTCAACAGCGCATTCGGGCTGCGGCGCCCGCCTGAGACCGATCTAGGGTTCGCGCATGACCCGCTGTTCTACGCTTCTCACGCGACGATTGGCGTAATCAGTTTTTGGGGCGGCTGCCAAGGCGTGGGGGAACCTGACTTCTTGCCGATCCGCGAGCGCGTGCGCGATCTGCTTCTGGCGTCCAACGGATTCGCACCTGTCGCTCCAAGCGTGGCCAGCGTCAATGGCACCGCCGATACAGGCGCCTCTACGCCTGCCGACGCGCTCTTGGCGCCGCCCGCGTCCTCCTCGGCGAGCACCCTTGCGTCGCAGTTCGGGCTGATCGCAACGGGCCAAACGATCGATGTACCGATCGTGATGCCCGCGTCGCAAACGACTGGCTCGTTCGTATTCAGTCATCCCACTGACCCTTCGGTAGTCCTGACGTTCTCGCTGATGCGCCCGGGAACCGTGGTTGTGGGGCCCGGCGATGCGGACGTCGCGTACGAGAGCGGAGCCGGGTTTGGCGGGTTGGTCGAGGCACGCTACACGATCACTAACCCTGCCGCGGGGACGTGGGCGATGCGCGTCACCGGCGCGACGGTTCCCGTGACCGGCTGGCCATATAGCGTGCAGGCGCTCGTCTCGGGCGTGATTTCCGTGACGGCCGGCGCGGGAGCCGGCCACTACGATGTCGGACAGGCGTTCGATCTGTCGGCGGACGTAGCGATCAGTGACGTGCCGTTCGCGGGTGCAACAGTCCATGCGACGATTACGAAGCCGGATCAGTCGACAACAGATGTAGCGATGACCGACGCCGGCGGGGGCGCCTACACGGGTAGCTTCAGCGACACAGCAGCGTGTGGCCTCTACCAGGTGACCATCACCGCCGAAGGCAGCGACAACGGCACCGCGTTCTCGCGCCAGGATCGCACGATCGCGATCGCCGGTGCGCCCGGCAACGTGATCCTCGATCCATGCAACGCCGACTCGGATGCCGATGGCTTCACTGACCGCGTTGAGATCGACGCAATGGGCACGAACCCCGGATCGTCTGACTCAGACGGAGACGGATATGGTGATGCGGCTGAGGTCGCGATACTGAAGAACCCAAACACCTACTGCAACATCATGCGCGCCGATCTCGACAACGACGGCGCCGTCTCCATCCTCGACCTCACGCTCGTCGCCGCGTACTTCACGCAGTCCATCCCGCCCGCCCCAGAGCGCTATAATCAGGACGCGGACACCGCCATCAGCATCCTCGACCTCACCCGCATGGCGAACGTCTTCACCCAACCCGTCAGCACGTGCCCGTGAGCCGATGGCGGTGAGCCCGTCGGGAAAAAGGCGAAATTACGAAACGGAATCATTTCCAGATACAAATAGCACGACATAACGGAAATCGACGGCGCTTTCGCGTCGCCTCGGCGGCAAGAACCAGCAGCGCGCTAGCGGATCAGCCCCCTCTCCACGTCGTGGAGAGGGGTGGCCGAAGGCAGGGGTGAGGTGCTCGTACCGCCCGCGGGCATTCGCATCCGTACGAAGCATGCGGCGCGTCCCGGCTGACAGGCTGAGGCGCTGACAGGCTGACTTGCTGAACCGCGCTTGTCAGGATCGCCGCTAACTCTCTATACTGACACTAGCTCTGGAGATACTTTCTTTCAGGAGTGGGCGTGAGCCCACTTTTTTGTTCGTTCAGGGGTCTTGCGAATTATGAAGAACGAATTCATCACCGCCATCACGGCCCTCGCGGCCGAGAAGAACCTCTCGAAGGACGTCGTCCTCGAAGCGGTCGAACAGGCGCTCGCGTCCGCCTACAAGAAGGACAACCTCGCCCAGAACAACGTCCTCGTCCGCATCGACCAGGAGGATGGCAGCATCCACACCTTCACGACTATGACCGTCGTCGAGGAGGTCGAGGACGAGCACATTGAGCTGACGCTCGCGCAGGCGCGCGAAATCAATCCCGACGCGAAGATGGCCGACGTGCTGGAGTTCCCGGCGCAGCCCGCCAACGCCGGCCGGATCGCCGCGCAGACCGCGAAGCAGGTCGTCCTGCAGCGTCTGCGCGAAGCCGAGCGAGAGGTCGTGTACGAAGAATACGCCGGCAAAGAAGGCGACATCGTCTCCGGCGTCGTCCAGCGCCTCGAAGGCCGCAACGTCATCATCGATCTCGGCAAGACCGAGGCCGTGCTGCCGCCGCCCGAGCAGGCGCGCACCGAGCACTACCGCACCGGCCAGCGCCTGAAGGTCATGCTCCTCGAAGTCTTCAAGGCGGCGAAGGGCCCGCAGGTCGTCGTCACGCGCACGCATAAGGATCTCCTCAAGCGCCTGTTCGAACTCGAAGTGCCGGAGATCTTCCGCGGCATCGTCGAGATCAAGTCGATCGCGCGCGAAGCCGGCTACCGCTCGAAGGTTGCCGTCTGGTCGCGCCAGGAAGGTGTCGACCCTGTCGGCGCCTGCGTCGGCATGCGCGGTATCCGCATCCAGAACGTCGTGAACGAACTCGGCGGCGAGCGCATCGACGTCGTCCAGTGGGACCCCGAGCCGTCGCGATTCGTCGCGAACGCGCTCAGCCCCGCGCAGGTCGTCAGCGTCGTCACGCAGGACGAAGGCGAAGAGCACACGGCGGAAGTTGTCGTGCCCGACCGCCAGCTATCGCTCGCGATCGGCAAGGAAGGCCAGAACGCGCGACTCGCCGCCAAGCTGACCGGCTGGCGCATCGATATCAAGAGCCAGACCGCCTACGAGGAAGAGCTTGCGGCCAAGGGACTGACGCTCGAGATGGTCGCCGACATGGCGCGCGAGGAAGCCCTCAAGCGCTCGAAGGCGCTCGCCGCGCAGGTCGTCGAAGAGGCCCGCATCGCCTCGCAGACACGCGCTCTCACTCCCGAAGAGGAGATCGCGCTCGAATACGCGCAGCGCGAAGAAGCCGGCATCGCGGCAGTCATCGAAGAGGAGCCCGCTCCTGCCGCGGTCGTGGTCGAAGCGCCCCCGGCACCTGCAACACCCGGCGTCCCCGGTCGCCCGACCATCCGTTTCGCGGAGGAGTTGGTGCGCCAGCCGCTCGAGGCGCTGAAGCCGCCGGAGCGCCGCAAGGGCGGCCCGCCGAACAAGGCTGCCGAGCACGAGGCAGCCCGCGCCGCGGCCCTCAAGAAGAAGAAGGGTGGAGCGCGCCGTATCATCCCGGTCGAGGAAGAGGAAGAAGAAGACACCGAGTACTCGGACCTGATCCGGTAACATGACATCGGCGAAGCAAGGTCTGCGCCCGAAGCACGTACCGCAGCGCACGTGCATCGCTTGCCGGAGCACAGAAGCGAAGCGCGGGCTCGTGCGCGTCGTGCGGACGCCCGAGGGTCGCGTCGAACTGGACGCGACCGGCAAGAAGAACGGCCGCGGCGCCTACGTCCACGAGACGCGCTCGTGCTGGGAAGAGGCGCTGAAAAAGGATCGCCTGGCCCGCGCACTTAAGGTGTCGGTGCCAGCGGAAGACGTGGATCAGCTGCGGGCACACGCAGAAACGCTGCCACCGCAGGAGTAAGAAGCGCACTCGGGCTGATGTCCCGGGCCCGTGCTTGGAGTTCCCACTCCGATCGGAGCTCCCCTCGCCCGTGGGAGAGGGGCCGGGGGAGCGGGGCCACAAGAAGCAGGTATATGACGACAGACGCCGAAGTAATGCCAGAAGCTCCCGCCGCGCCGCTCAAGACGGTCGAGATACCGCGCGTTCTTTCCGTCAAGGACCTCGGCGACCTCATGCACGTCTCGCCCGTCGAGGTCATCAAAGAGTTGATGAAGAACGGCGTGATGGCCTCGATCAACCAGGTCATCGACTTCGACACGGCCGCAATCGTCGCGACGGACATGGGCTTCGAAGCGCTCGAAGCGCAGGCGCAAGAACACGCCGAAGTTACGGTCGAGCGCAGCACGGGCGCGCCGGCGATCGAGGAAGACCAGACGAAGCTGCAGTCGCGGCCTCCCGTCGTCACGATCATGGGCCACGTCGACCACGGCAAGACCAGCCTCCTCGACGCCATCCGCGAGACGAAAGTCACCGCCTCCGAGCACGGCGGCATCACGCAACACATCGGCGCCTACCAGGTGCGCGTCAACGATCACGACATCACCTTCCTGGACACTCCCGGCCACGAGGCGTTCACCGCCATGCGAGCGCGCGGGGCGCAGGTGACGGACATCGCAGTTCTCGTCGTGGCGGCGGATGACGGCGTCATGCCGCAGACGAAGGAAGCGATCGACCACGCCAAGGCGGCCGGCGTGCCCATCGTCGTCGCGCTGAACAAGATCGATCTCGAGGACGCCAACCCCGACCGCGTGAAGAAGGAACTCTCCGACAACGGCGTCGTCGTCGAAGAGTGGGGCGGGGACACCCCGATGGTGCCCGTATCGGCCCGCACGAAGGTGGGCCTCGACGACCTGCTGAGCAACATCCTCGTCGTTTCGGAAGTTCTCGACTTGAAAGCCAACCCGGACCGCGAGGCCATCGGCATCGTCGTCGAGGCAGAACTCAGCAAGACGCGTGGTCCGCTAGCCACGGTGCTCGTGAAGACGGGCACCCTGCACGCAGGTGACTACGTCGTCGTCGGCGAGACGATGGGCCGCGTGAAGGCCATGCTCAACGAACACGGTAAGCGCATTAAGTCGGCAGGCCCGTCGGCCCCGGCGGAGATCCTCGGCCTCCAGTCCGTGCCGAAGGCGGGCGAGACGCTGCTCGTCGTCGGGGACGAAAAGACGGCGCGCACGATCGTGATCGATCGCATTCGCCAGCGTGAGGCCGCTGCGATGAACCAGCAGGCGCACGTCACGCTGGACACGCTGTTCGGTGAGATCAGCGCCGGCAAGCTTAAAGAACTGAACATCATTCTCAAGACGGACGTGCAGGGTTCCATCGAGCCGATCCGCACGTCGCTCGAGCGACTGACCAACGTCCAGGTGAAGGTGAAGATCATCCACACCGGATCCGGCGCCGTCACCGAATCCGATGTCATGCTCGCGATCGCCTCGAAGGGCATCATCATCGCCTTCAACACGGGCACCGAGGGTGGTGCTGAGCGGATCGCCACGACCGAGAAGGTCGACATTCGCCACTACAACATCATCTACAAGATCGTCGAAGACGTCGACAAGGCGCTGACAGGCATGCTCGAGCCGACCTTCAAGGAGGTCGTCACCGCGCATGCCGAGGTACGGAAAGTATTCCGAGTCGCGCGCAAGAACTCGATCGCTGGCGCCTACGTCCGCGACGGCACCGTCACGCGCACCGATACGGCCCGTGTCCAGCGCAACGGTGCGGTGCTCGCCGAGGGCAAGATCTCGACGCTGAAGCGGTTTCAGGAAGACGTGCGCGACGTAGCGACTAACTTCGAGTGCGGCATCCAGATCGAAGGCTTCGACAGCTTCGAAGAAGGTGACGTCGTCGAATTCTTCCGCATCGAGCGCGACATCTAGCAGCGAAAGAAGCAGGCGCGACGACGGCCGGGGCGAACCGGCCGTCTCCGTTTGAGCCACATGTCCAGACGAACAGAGCAAGTGAACGAACTCCTCCGCCAGGAGCTCAGCGCCCTCATCGGTCGCGAACTCAGCGATCCCCGTATCAGTGGCATCGTCAGCGTCACGCAGGTCGACGTCTCGCCGGACCTCAGGCACGCGCTCGCGTACGTCAGCGTGCTGGGTACGGACGAGGAGCGGACCGGCACGTTGAACGCGCTCGAACACGCGCGGCCGTACCTGCGGCGCGAACTCTCGCGCAGACTATCGCTCCGCTACACGCCTGATGTTGCCTTCGTGAGCGATACTTCGATGGCGCAGGCGCAGGAGATGACCGACTTGATGCGGAAGACCGCTGAAGAACGAGGGGAGACGCTCTAATGGCGTGGGTTGCGGGCGAACGGGTGATCCTGCGTGCGTGGGAACGCGATGACGTTGCGGCTTGCTGGGAAGCGTCGCAGACCGCCGATGCGCTAGGTCAGCGCCTGCGCGATTGGCACGAGCCGCCGGAGTCGCTGCACCAGATGGAACTGGAATTCGCGAGCTGGGCCAGCGATCCAGACGCAACCGTCGCAAGGATGATCATCGAAGCGGCGGGTCGCCCCGTCGGCGATATCGATCTCTTCCACATCGACCACCGGAACCGTAATGCGCTGATCGGCGTCGGAATCTGGCGTGCCGAGGATCGGAACAAGGGCTACGGCACCGACGCACTGCGTGCGATGGTGCGCTGGGGATTCCGTCACCTGAATCTGCATCGCATCGAGCTCGCGGTCGAGCCCGACAACGTCAGTGCCATGCACGTGTACGAAAAGCTGGGCTTCGTGTCCGAAGGGCGCCGCCGCGAGCATCACTACGATGACGGCTGCTATCGGGACGAAGAGGTGATGGGCATCCTCCGCCGCGAATTCGAGGCGCGGGAGCATGCCGCCACGTAGGCGCGTCGCGCCCGGTCCGCGCGCGCCCAAGCCGCCGCCTCCGTCGTACTACGCCCTTGTCGTGCCGGGATTGGAATCGCTGGCGTCCGCCGAACTCGAGGGCGTCGGCGCAACGGTGCTCGACACCATCACGCGCATCGACAAGCGCGACAGCATCATCATCTTCACCGCACCCGATGTCCCGGCGGTGCTGCGCTGCGGCTTGCTCGACGACGTGTTCCATATTCTCATCGACGCGAAGACCCCGCCCACGCGAGGCGCACCGAAGATTCTCGCGCGGCTGCTCGAGCGCGCTCCGTTCGAGCGTGCCCTCCTGACGCACAACGCCGTTCGGCCGAAGACGAAGGCGCGTACGTACAAGGTGGTGGCGCGCGTCGCCGGCAAGCAACCGTTCCGGCGCGAGGACATGGAAGCGCCGTTCATCGCCGCGCTCGGTGCGCTGCTGCCGCGCTGGACCCCCAGCGGCGCGCAGGCCGCTATCGAACTCTGGGTGCAGGTCGCGGGCGAACGCGCGCTCGCTGGCTTGCGGCTCTCGGGCGACGAACTTGCCCAGCGCCGCTACAAGCGCGCCCACCTCCCCGCATCCCTCAAGCCCACCGTGGCACGCGCCCTTGTGATGCTCTCCGACCCCCAGGACGACGACGTCATGCTCGATCCGATGGCTGGCGCCGGCACGATCCTCCGCGAGCGCGGCGACGCGGGGCGCGCAGCGCTGATCCTCGGCGGCGACCTGGATCGCGATGCGCTTGCCGCGGCGCGCGTCAACGTCGGCAAGCAGTCGCGACTCGCACGCTGGGACGCCACCCGCCTCCCCCTCGGGCAGGCAAGCGTCGATGTCGTCGTCACAAATCCGCCATACGGGCGCCAAATGGGAACCGTCGCCGGTCTCGACCGCCTCTACGCGCGTTCGCTGCGCGAGATGGCCCGCGTCCTCCGTCCCGGCGGCCGCTGCGTCGTACTGACCGGCGAGGCCGCCGTGCTAGGGCGCGCGATGCCGCCCGCACTCCGCGTCGTCTCGAAGCACCGCATGCTGCTCAGGGGCCTGTCCGTCACAGCGTTCGTCATGGTACGGGGATGAACGGCTTCCTCATCGTCGACAAGCCATCCGGCGTCACCTCGTTCTCGATGGTATCGCTGGTGCGGCGGTTGGCGAACGTGCGCCGCGTCGGCCACGCAGGCACACTCGACCCGTTGGCGTCCGGCGTGCTGCCCGTGGCGGTAGGCCACGCGACGCGCTTCATCGAGTACCTGGACGATGCGCTCAAGACCTACATCGCCAGCGTTCGCTTCGGCGAAGCGACGGACACCTACGATGCCGACGGCACCGTCACCTTTCGCGGTGACGCGTCGAGCGTGGCCGCCGCGGCGGTCGAGTCCGCGCTCACTTCGTTCGTCGGCGAGATCGTCCAGACGCCTCCGCTCTTCAGCGCCATCAAGGTCGCTGGCAAGCCGCTCTACCGCTATGCCCGCGAAGGGGAAGAGGTCGCCGTCGCCGCCCGCAGGGTCTACGTTGATCGCGCCACGCTGCTCTCCTGCGCGGACGGACTTGCCGAGATCGAAGTCCGCTGCGGAAAGGGCACTTACATCCGGTCGATAGCCCATGACCTCGGTGCCGCGCTCGGATGCGGCGCGCACCTCGCGGCGCTCCGCCGCACCAGCAGCGGCGGCTTCGACGTCGACGACGCTCACTCACCGGACGAGCTGGCATCGCTTGCGGGCGAGGGCCGCCTCGCCGATGTGATGCTGGCGCCAGACCGCGCCGTCGAGCGGCGCCCCGCCGCCATCTTCGCCGAGGAGCACCGCATCGATGTGACGAGCGGGCGCGACATCGTGCTGCCGGATGCGCGCGAGGCGGATCTCTGCCGTGCGTACTCCGTAGAGGGTGATTTCCTGGGAGTCTTGCGGCATCGCGGTGGCGGACGCTGGCACCCCGAGAAGGTGGTCAGACGCGGCAAAACGGCCGATTTGGGCTGATTTCGCCGATTCTGGCCAGATTCGAGCCAGATTCAGCCCCGATTCGCTTGACAAGCGGCGGGAGCGGTCTATTATGCGTTTGACCGCGTTCAAGCCTACATAACTGCTAACCCGTATACGCGAAAGACGCTGGTCGAGTCTCGGGGGCCGCACCGCTGCCCGCAATCTCGTAGTCGATGGAGGTATACCCGTGGAAGCCTACTGCCTGAAGTGCAGGACCCAACGAGAAATGAAGGACGCAACCGCCGTCACGATGAAGAACGGCAAGCCTGCCACGAAGGGCGTCTGCCCGACGTGTGGCACCGGCATGTACAAGATCGGCAAGGCGAAGTAAGGTAGCGTTCGGTACTGCATGAACGGTCCTGGGGCGGCGCGAGCCGCCCCTTCCCTTTGCCGCCGCCTATTGCCGCTCGCGGCGAATCTGCGGAGTCTTCGCGAAGCCGACCCATGGCAACACTCGAGGATAATTCGCGCGGATGTCGCATTCGCTTAACATGTCGCCGCTAAGCTGAAATCGACGGTATCGCACGGGACACCCTCCCCCGTTTTCGCGCGATGCCGGGAGCCGAATGCCGCTGGCGCGCCAACCCCGCATGATGCGCGCCGCGGCGTTCTTCTTGCCCCGAACCACTCATCCCTGCGAACGCAGCGCCCGAAACAGCTTCGGCATGTCTGGATAGCGCATCAGTGACGCGCCGCCGTCGGCGTGAAACACCTGTCCCGTTACGAACGACGACGCGTCGCTCGCCAGGTACACCGCCAGCCCCGTCAGATCGCCCGTCTGGCCCACGCGGCCGAGCGGCGTCTCGTCCACGATCGCCTCGCCGACGCCCGGCAGCTTCATCCACTCCGTCATGCGCGTCTCGATCGCGCCCGGACCGATGGCGTTGACGCGTACCCCGTACTCGCCCAGCTCCAGCGCCGCCACCTGCGTCATCATGTTCACCGCCGCCTTCGAGCCGCAGTAACCCGACATCCCCTTCGCCGGCATGCTGCCACTCAGCGACGAGATGTTGATGATCGAGCCACCCCCGCGTTCCCGCATCGCACGAGATTCGTGCTTCATGCACGCAAGCACGCCGAGCACATTCGTCCGCCAGATCTCCTCTGCGACGCCGAGGTCCGCGTTGCGCACGGCGAACATACCGCCGCCCGTGCCCGCCGCGTTCAGCGCCACATCCAGCCCGCCGAAGCGCTCGACCGCCGCCCCGACCGCCGCCTCGACATCGGTCTCGGACTGCACGTCTGTGCGCTGCGCCAGGCAGGTGTCGCCAGCTTCCGCTTGCAGTGACGCGAGCGCATCAGCATCGCGCCCGCACGCCACCACGCGCGCACCCTCGGCGATGTACGCGAGCGCGATCGCGCGTCCGATCCCATGCGTAGCGCCCGTAACCAGCGCAACCTTCCCGTCGAGTGATGCCATGATGCCTCCTGTCGCGCAGTTGGATCGTCGGTGTCAGGACGGAGTGAAGAGATTCGTGCCGCTATCTGTCGGCTCGACGCTTCCAGCCGTGCCGACCATCTCGCGCTTCGTCATGGATTCGAGCGTCCGGCTGTCCGTCGGCGTGTTGGCGATAAACCGCCGTTTGTCAGCGAGTCGGCCGATGACGATGCCGCGCTCCGGCGCGCCGTCGCGGTCGAACAGCACGGTGTACGTCTCGACGGTCGCTGCGCCGGATGGCGCATCCGCGAACGCGGGCTTCGGCCCAGCATCGACCTGCGCCTGGTCGATCTTCGGATCGGTGCGCTGCCACACCCGCTGCGGCGCCTCCGTCGAGTAGATGCCGACTGAGTGCTTCGTCACGTACCAGCCGTTCGCCGTGACGAGCCCCAGCTTCCCTCGGTCAGCCCGCAACTTCTCCACCATCGCGGCGATGCTGTGCGTGACGTAGTTATTGCCAGCGCCGCCGAAGTACGGCAGCCCGCCGGTGACCGTAAGCGGCCGTGAGTCGCCTGGCGCGATGCCAAGCATGTCCCGAGCAATCTGCACTGCCGACGGGAAGCAGCTGTACAGATCAAGGTGTGCGATGTCGCCGATGCTCACGCCGGCCATGCCAAGCGCTCGCTGTCCCGCCGCGCGAATCGCCGGCGACGAGTGGTAGTTCGCGCGCTCCGTGAAGAACCAGTGGTCCGTCGCGTCTCCGCATCCCCACACGTACACCCAGCGCCCCTCGGGAATCCCAAGACGACGCGCCTCACCCACGCTAGTCATCAGCAGCGCGGCGCCCTGGTCGACGTCGATGATCGAGTTCAGGTACTTCGTGTACGGGAAGCCGATGTAGCGGTTGCTGGGCGTGGCCGTCGCGATTTCGTGTGCGGACTTCGCCTCCCGAAACCACGCGTACGGGTTCGCCGCCGCGATCTCAGTGAACGGCGCAAAGAGCTCACCGAGCGCGTCGCGGTGCGCGTCAATCGAGCGCCCATAGTGTGCACGGAGGGCGTTCTCGAAGAGCGGGTACACCGCCGTCGGCAGAGTGGCGCCGTGCTTCGCCTCAGCGTCGTTCACGCCCGGCCGATTGTCGCCGACATTGGGCGTCGGGTTCCCGCGGGGCGACCAGCCCAGGTCGACACCCTTCGTCCGTGCCCGGCGTGCCGAGTACATGCCCTCGGCGCCGGCAATCAGCACGAGCTTCAGCTCGCCGTTGTGAATGCGTTCTGCCGCTTCGTTGACCTGCCACTGCGGCGTGTTGCCGCCCAGCGCCGTATAGATCTGCTCACGCGGCGCGACGGCGAGCGCGTTCGATAGATCGTGCGCGGGCGCCTTGGACGGCCACGAGAAGATGTTGACGACGCGGATCGAGTCGAGCCCGTGCAGCAGATCTCCCGCCCGTGCATCGGCCTCGGCGAGCCGCGCCGCTTCGGCCATCAGCGCCAGCGGCTCGCGCGGTCGCTCCGTCCCCGGTCGCTGGGTGACCTGACCGGCGCCGACGATGATCGGGAGATTGTCGTCCATGGTCGTTCCTTCACTGCATGCGCCGCCGATAGGGCGGGTGAGGTTCCGTGCGGGGGTAGCAAACAACGTCGGCGCCGGGAGAGCAAGCCGCGCGCCCGTCTCGTGCGCCGTGCCCCAATGTTGCGCTTCTGGCGTGCGCGTGGCGGCCAGATCGGGCGGTCGATATACTCCCCCTCGCGTGGCGCCATCGTCTAGAGGCCCAGGACGCCGCCCTTTCAAGGCGGAGATCGCGGGTTCGAATCCCGCTGGCGCTACCACATGACTACAATTCAAACTACATAACGCGTAGTCTGCGTGGGTTTCACGAGTCGTCACGGGCGCCATCGAAGCGTCGCGCATCACAATGGGTGATGCGCGAGTCCCGCACGCAATGGCGGGAAGGAGTTGCGCATATGTCTGAATGCGGCTCCGTTACTCAGGAGTTTCGTTCTTGAACACACTGTTCCACTCATTGGGGCTCAAGCCCGAGATCATGAAGGCGATCGACGCGCTCGGCTTCGAGGAACCGTCTCCCATCCAGAAGCAGGCCATTCCGGCGCTCATGAGCGGCGTGGATGTGGTCGCGCAGGCGCCGACCGGCACCGGCAAGACCGCTGCGTTCGCGATCCCGATCATGGAGTGCATCGACCCAACAAAGCCCGTCGTCCAGGCGCTCGTGCTCGCCCCCACGCGCGAACTCGCTGTGCAGGTCGCGGAAGCGTCACACGCCATTGGGCGACACTGCCGTGTCAACGTGCTGCCCGTGTACGGGGGACAGGCGTACGAACATCAACTGCGCGGACTGCGCGCTGGCGCGCATCTCGTCGTTGGCACCCCCGGCCGCGTGATGGATCACATCCGGCGCGGCACGCTGAAGCTCGATACCGTCCGCTTCGTCGTCCTCGATGAAGCCGACGAGATGCTGGACATGGGCTTCATCGACGACATCCAACTGATCCTCGACCAGACGCCCAAGGGTCGCCAGATGGCCCTGTTTTCGGCCACGATACCGCCGCGCATTCAGGCCCTTGCGCGCCGCTACATGAACAACCCGCAGACGATCGCGCTCGCCCACGAAGCGAAGGAAGTGCCGCTCACTCATCAGGTCTACTACGAGACCCCGCCGCGCGGTAAGCGAGACGCCCTCACGAATATCCTCGACATGCAGGAGCCGCGCTCTGCCATCATCTTCTGCCGCACGCGGAGCGAAGCCGGAGACCTCGCATCGACCCTGCAGGCGCGCGGCTACGGCGCCGACGCCATCCACGGCGATATGAGCCAGGCGCAGCGAGAGCGCGTGCTGGGAAAGTTCCGCGCGAACAAGGTGACCCTCCTCGTTGCCACGGATGTCGCCGCGCGCGGCCTCGACATCCCTGACGTAACGCACGTCATCAACTACGACATCCCAGACGATGCCGACGCGTACGTGCATCGCATCGGTCGCACCGGACGCATGGGCCGCAAGGGAGAGGCCATCACGCTGGTCACGCCGCGCGAGATCCGTTTGCTGCGCATCATCGAGAAGGACATCCACAAGAAGCTCAAGCCGCTGCAACTGCCGACGCAGGAAGATGTGGCTGCCCGCCGTACAACCGCCTTCATGGAATCGCTTCGCAAGGTCCTACGCGACGGCACCAGCCAGCCGTACGGACTCGTCGCCGCGGAGTTGGCCGACGAGTTCAGTGCGATGCAGATCGCCGCCGGCGCGATCCAGATGGCCTTCGAGGCCACAGGAGGGTCAATCGTTCCCGCCGCCCCCGCCACGGACGGCCGGATGAATCAGTCGGAGATGACGCGCCTCGTGCTCGACGCTGGCCGCCGCCGAGGCGTGCGACCGGGCGATATTGTCAAGAGCATTGCCAGCGACGCGGGCATTCCCGGCTCGGATATCGGGAACATCGACGTGCAAGCCGACGCAACCTTCATTGAGGTCCGGAGCACCGTCGCGAGCAAGATCCTGGAACGCGCCGCGGTCGTTACGCTCCGGGGCGGCGATGGGAACCTGAGTCTTGCCCGGCCGAAGGATCCGAAAAGCAAACGCGCGCCTGACGAGCGGGCGCCGTACGTCGCGCGCTCGCAGGGAAAGGGCAAACGATGACAACTCTGGATGGTGGCACGCGCGGAACTCTGCATCCGCAGGTGAAATCACTCCTGGAAACGATGCTCGCCGCCCGTCCTGCTGAGCGCGTGATCGAAGCGGGGGTGATGCAAGCGGCCGACGCAATGCTCGCGACGTTCCTGAACATCGGCGCCCCTGACAAGCCCGTTCCGACGGAGATCCAGATCCCCGGCCCGGCTGGCTCTATTCGGGCGCTCGTATTCACTCCTGACCACGACTCCGGCGCCAGTCTCCCAGTGCTGCTGTACATCCACGGCGGCGGGTTCGTCGTGATGAGCCCCGAGACGCACGCGAAGCTCGCGAAGCTGCTCGCCACCGGTGCCAACGCGATCGTGGTGAGCATCGACTACCGGCGCGCGCCGCAACATCCGTATCCCGCGCCGCTCGACGACTGCGTCGCGGCATTCCGCTGGCTGCGCGCGAACGCCGCATCCCTCGGCGGCGATCCCGATCGCATCGCCATCGCAGGTGACTCCGCCGGCGGTAACCTCACCGCCGCGACCGTGTTGTGCCTTCTGGCCGAAGGCGATGCGCCGCCTACGGCCGCCATGCTCATCTGCGCCTGGACGGATCTCGCCAACGCGACGTCATCGTTCGGGGACTTCGGTCCTGACGATCCGGTGATCGACAATCTCGTGATGGAGTTCTTCCGCGAAAGCTACGCCCCAACTCCGTCGCAGTGGGAGGACCCGTTCGTCAGCCCCCTCCGTGGCGACCTTAGCGCTTACCCCCCAACCTGCGTCGTCATCGGCGGTATCGATCCCCTCCGCGATGACGGCCTGCAATTCGCCGAGAAGCTACGGGCAGCCGGCCGTGAGGTCGATGAGCAGTTCCACGCGGGCATGCCGCACGATTTCATGCTCTGGGTACCAACGCTCGACGCGTCGCAGCCCGCAATCGATGAGATGTGCGCGTTCCTTCGCCGCACTCTGAGCGCCCCCGCCTGAATCGCGCTGTGTATTCTGCAGCACGCCCATACTTTCGCTCTGGCAGCGCCGGTGCCATGATCCAGGCGCGGCCCAGTCGTGATGCCGCGGGAGGCGAAGGCCATGACGTCATCTACCACTGATAGCGAAGCGCCAATCCTGTTCAATCCCTTCGACCCGAGCTTTCGCTCTGACCCGTATCCGATCTACAACCGCCTGCGCGAAGAGTCGCCCGTACACCAGAGCCCGCTCGGGTTCTTCGTGCTCACTCGTTACGAAGATTGCGCCGCAATTCTTCGGGACCCGCGTTCCAGCAACGACTTCGTGAACTCGACGCAGGCACAGGAGGAGGCGGCGAAGCAGGGACTGGACCTGCGGCAGATCGCCGAGGAAGGCACGCGCCCATTCCTGTTCATGGATCCCCCCAATCACACTCGCTTGCGCGGCCTCGTGAGCAAAGCGTTCACCCCCCGCGTCGTCGAAGAGCTGCGACCCCGCGCGCAGCAGATCGTCGATCGCCTGCTCGATGCCGCCGTCGCGCGCGGCGAACTCGACGTCATCGCCGACCTTGCTTATCCGCTGCCCGTCACGATCATCAGTGAGATGCTGGGCGTTCCGCAGGAGGATCATGAAGTCTTCCAGGGCTGGTCGCGCGAGATGGCTCGCAGCCTCGATCCGGACTTCGCACTGCCGCCGGATGTGGTCGAGCGGCGCCAGAAGGCGAGCGAAGAGTTCGCGGACTACTTCCGCGTCTTGATCGCGAAGCGCCGCACCGATCTGCGCGACGACCTGGTCAGCGCGCTAATCGCAGCCGAGGATGGCGGCGAGACGCTGTCCGAGAGCGAGCTGCTCTCCACCTGCATCTTGCTCCTGATCGCAGGGCACGAGACGACAGTGAACCTAATCGGCAACGGCATGCTGGCCCTGCTCCGCAATCCCGATCAGGTGGCGCTGCTCCGTGACGACCCATCGCTCATCAAGACCGCCGTCGAAGAACTCCTGCGCTTCGATCCGCCCGTGCAACTCACAGGCCGTACGGCCAAGGAGGACATCGCCCTATCCGAGGGAGTGCTACCGAAGGGCCAGCAGGCGATCCTCCTCCTCGGCGCAGCCAACCGCGATCCGCGTCAGTTCGCCGACCCCGACCGCCTCGATATCACTCGCGCCGAGAACCGCCACCTCGCGTTCGGCATGGGCATCCATTTCTGCCTCGGCGCCCCGCTCGCCCGCATCGAGGGCCAGATCGCCATCGGCGAGATGATACGCCGCCTAGGGGCGGCCGAACTCGCCGTCGCCGAGCCCGAGTACAAGGAGAACATCACCCTGCGCGGACTAGCATCGCTGCCGGTGCGCTTCTCCGGCTGACGCGCACGACGCTCGCCCGCGCGTGTAGGGGCGCAACCCGTTGCGCCCGCGCGTCGTGCCGCCGCACAGATCTCATTTCTTGCGCCGCGCTGGCGGCCGTCCCCCTCGCCGCCGGGCGGAGAGGGTCGGGGTGAGGTCTCCGTCACCCAGCGATCATCGCCGCCTGCGCTGAGTCGAGATATTCGTCGACCCGCGTGACCAGCCCATCGACCACCGTGCAGACGATGCACGCCGGTATCGCGAACGGCGTGCCGCTCGGGCTCGTGCCGCAGACTAGATGCTGTTCCACGAACCCCGTCGCCGTCGGTTGATAACGCACGTCTTCGTAGCGGAACTCCTTGACGTTCTCGGCGATCCACCCCAGCACGCGCAGATTCTCATCGGCGCTCTGCGCCAGACCGTCCGTGTTGTGCCAGATCAGCGCCTCGGGCGCGTAGCACGCGCGCACGCCGTCGAGGTCTCCAGCGGTGACCGCCGCGAAGAACCGGTCGCGAAGCGCCAGCATCTCGGCATCGTGTCGGGGAGTCGTCACGTTGCTGCCTTCCGCTAATTGACCCGACGCGTCGCGCCCTTCCAGTACTGGTCGCGTATTACGAACTTCTGCAGCTTCCCCGTCGCGGTGCGCGGCAGCGACTCCACAAACTCCACCGACGTCGGGCACTTGAAGTGTGCGAGGTGCCCGCGCGTGAATGCGATGACCTCATCCTCGGTCGCCGTATGCCCTTCGCGGAGCACGACCAGCGCTTTTGGCGTCTCGCCCCACTTCTCGCTCGGCACACCGATGACGGCGCACTCCAGCACGGCCGGGTGCTTGTACAGCGCATCCTCGATCTCCGGCGAGCTGATGTTCTCGCCGCCGGAGATGATCACGTCTTTCTTCCGGTCGACGATGTGAATGTTGCCGTACTTGTCCCACACCGCGAGGTCCCCCGAGTGAAAGTACCCATCGTGGATCGCCTTGTCCGTCTCGTCCTGCTGCCGCCAGTACCCCTTGAGCACAACGTTGGAGCGCGCACACACCTCGCCGATCGCTACGCCGTCCTGCGGCACGGGCCGCCCCTCGTCGTCCAGCACCTGAACGTCCACGCCGATCGCCTCAACGCCGGCGCGTGCGCGTCGTGCGTAGTCGTCGCCGTCCGTATTGAAGTCGGCGGTCGAGACGGTGAGGATCGGCGCCGTCTCGGTGAGTCCGTAGATCTGCATGAACTCCCAGCCGAGCTCTTTCTCCATCCGCTCGATGAACGCCGCAGGCGGCGGCGCGCCGGCGACGACGAAGCGAGGCTTCGTCTTGATGTCGTGCTTGGCCTTATCGGGATAGTTCAGGATCGTGCTCAGCACGGCCGGCGCCATGCATGCAAACGTCACGTCGAAATCTTCGATCAGCCGAAAGATATCCGGCCCGTTCACGGCACGAAGCACGACGTGCGTGGCGCCCATCCCCGTCAGCGCGAACGGTCCGCCCCAGCCGCTTGCGTGGAACATCGGCAGCGTCCACAGCTCGACGTCTTCGTGCCGGATGCGCAGGTGCGCGATGAAGTTGTACGCGTTGATGTAGCAGTTGCGGTGCGTCAGCATCACGCCCTTCGGCCGCGCCGTCGTCCCCGACGTGTAGTTCAGTGAGATCGTGTCGTTCTCGTCCTGCTCGACCGGGGGGGTAGCCGTCGTCGGCTGCCCAGCGATCATCTGCTCCCAATCCGTCCATCCGTCCGGCGCCGCACCGTCCTCCTGCGCGACAATCCAGTGCTCCACCGTCGTGAGGTTCGGACGGATTCCGTCCACAACCTTCGTGTACTCCCAGTCGACCAGTACGGTCTTCACCCCGGCGTGCTCGATGATGTACTCGTGATCGGCGGCCGTGAGTCGATAGTTCAGCGGCACAATGATCGCGCCGATCTGCGTCACGCCGTAATAGCTCTCGAGAAAGAAGTGCGAATTCGGGCTCAGGATGCACACCCGATCCCCCGGCTGCACGCCAAGCCCCAGCAGCGCATGCGCCAGCTGATTCGCGCGCTCCTGGTAATGCCGATACGTGAAGCGGTTCGACCCGTCCACGATCGCCACCTTGTCGGGATACAGCTTCGCCGCGCGCCGAAGAAAGTCATTGATAAGCAGCGGTACTTCCAAGTCAGTGCCTCCTGTGTACCGGCGATTCTACTGGACGACTCGATGAGGAACCACAATTCTGGCAGAGGTAGGCAAACGGAGCCGTCCGTCACAGCGGACGGGCCATCCGACACCTGCCTCCTGCGTAGCCGAGACGTAGACTGACCGTATGACGAAGCAGAGTTCACCCCCGGCCGCGTTCATCACGCCGCTCGTGCTGGCGGTCGTGCTTGCCATTGGGTTGCTGTGCCTGACCGGCTTTTCGATCTGGATGGCGGGCAGCGGCTGGAATATGCGCGGCCACATGGGGCGCATGATGGGCGGCGGAACCAACACGTCAGGTTCGGCACTCGTACTCGGCGGAACATCCGAGGCGGTGAGCATCCGCGACTTCGCGTACTCGCCGGGCAACCTGCAGGTGCCGATCGGCGCCACCGTGAAGTGGACGAACTTCGACGACGGGCCGCATACCGCTACCGCGAAGGGTCGCGACTGGGACACGGGCACGCTGAACAAGGGCGAGAGCGGCTCGATAACCTTCCGCGCGGCCGGCGACTATACCTACTACTGCACCATCCATCCGAGCATGGTGGCGCGCCTCGTCGTAAAGTGACGCCGCCAACCACCCGGCGCCGTAGCGTGGATTTCAGCCCGCGCGCTCACCGTGCACAGACACCCATTCCGCTCGATGAAGTAGAGTCGTCCGCACCGCGTCAATTGCCCGCGCACCCGCCGCTCCGTAAACTCCCCTTATGACACCCGATAACGGCAACAAGCCTAGCGAACGCAACGTGCCGTTCGAGACCTCCTCCGGACAGCCGGTTGCCCCGCTTTATACCCCCGCCGACCAGCCCGACTTCGACTACATGGAGAAGCTCGGCCTGCCGGGTGAGTATCCGTTCACGCGCGGCGTCCAGCCCACGATGTACCGCGGCCGCTTCTGGACGATGCGCCAGTACGCCGGCTTCTCCGACGCCGAGGAGTCGAACCGTCGCTACAAGTACCTCCTCTCGCAGGGCCAGACCGGCCTCTCCGTCGCCTTCGACCTCCCGACGCAGATTGGCTACGACCCCGACGACGAGATGGCCGAGGGTGAAGTCGGCAAGGTCGGCGTATCGATCTGCTCCGTCGACGACATGGAGACGCTCTTCCGCGACATCCCGCTCGAAACCGTCACGACATCCATGACCATCAACGCCACGGCGCCGATCCTGCTCGCACTCTACGTCGCCGTCGCGAAGAAGCAGGGCGCGGTCCTCTCGAAGGTCGGCGGCACGACGCAGAACGACATCCTCAAGGAGTACATCGCGCGCGGCACCTACATCTTCCCGCCGCGCCCGTCGTTGCGCCTCATCACCGACGTCTTCGCCTGGTGCAACGAGAACCTGCCGACGTGGAACACGATCAGCATCAGCGGCTACCACATGCGTGAGGCCGGCTGCACCGCTGCGCAGGAGGTCGGCTTCACGATCTCCGACGCCATCCAGTACACGCAGGCCGCCCTCGATCGCGGCCTCAAGATCGATGACTTCGCGCCGCGCCTGGCGTTCTTCTTCGCGTGCCACGGCAACTTCCTCGAGGAGATCGCGAAGTTCCGCGCGGCACGCCGGCTCTGGGCGCGCGTCGTGAAGGAGCGGTTCGGCGCCAAAGACCCGCGGTCGATGATGATGCGCTTCCACACGCAGACCGGCGGCGCGACGCTTACGGCGCAGCAGCCGATCAACAACCTCGTGCGCACCGCGCTGCAAGGACTCTCCGCCGTGCTCGGCGGCACGCAGTCGCTTCACACCAACAGCTACGATGAGGCGCTCTCGCTCCCCAGCCAGCACGCGGCCGAGCTCGCCCTCCGCACGCAGCAGATCATCGCCTACGAGACGGGCGTCGGCGATACGATCGACCCGGTCGCCGGCTCATGGTACATCGAGCACCTCACCGACGAGGTCGAGCGTGACGCCGAGGACTACGTGCGCCGCATCGACGACATGGGCGGCGCGCTCGCCGCCGTCGAGCGCGGCTTCCAGGCGCAGGAGATCCACGAGAACGCGTACCGCATCCAGCGTGATATCGAGACCCACCGCAAGATCGTCGTCGGCGTCAACGAGTTCGTCGACGAAGAGCCGCCGCCCACCGGCCTCCACCAGCACGACATAACCGTAGGCGACCGCCGCAAAGCCCAGCTAGCCAAACTCCGCACCACCCGCGACGCTACGAAAGTCGCCGCATCGCTGCAGCGCCTCGAACAAGCCGCCGCCGGTGACGCCAACATGGTCCCGCTCCTCATCGAGGCCGTAGAGAACTACGTCACGCTAGGCGAAATCTGCCGCACCCTCCGCGGAGTCTGGGGCGAGCAGCGCGAAGCGACGGCGTTGTAGGGCGGGCTTCCGCTGCAGCCGCGGGGTCTCCGAGAACTTGCGTACTTCTCCAGCGCAGCCGTATCCTCACAGGCGGGGAGCGCGATCGGAGCCGCCCGCCATGACGTTTCCTCGACCACGACACCTGCTCATCTTGCCCGTATTGGCCGCCATCGGCCTGATGCTCGTCGCCTCTCTCGGCCGCGCCGGCGCCGTCACGGGGTTCACGCCGCTTTCCGATATGGGCGCCGCAACCTATCTCGGCTTCACCGGCGGTCTCTACGAGAACGGTACGAACATCGTCCCCGCCGACCACGCCGCGTTGGGCGTCGCGCACGCGGCACTGGTCCGGCCTCTCGACGCGGCTGGTGTCGCGAGCCCGAGCGGCAAGATCGTACTCCTCTCGATCGGCATGTCAAACACCACGCAGGAGTGGTGCTCCGCGAGCTCCGCCCTGCCGTGCGACGCGTACACACTGATGGGGCAGGCGGCAGCCAGCCCCAGCGTCAACCACACGACCTTGGCGATCGTGAACGGCGCGGCCGGCGGGCAGACCGCCGCGACGTGGGACTCGCCCGCCGACCCCAACTACGACCGCGTGCGAGACACGCGGCTTACGCCGGCTGGTGTGAGCGAATTGCAAGTCCAGGCGGTTTGGCTGAAGGTGGCTGATTCCGGACCGACGGTATCGATGCCTTCCGCATCGTCGGATGCGTCGCGCTGGAAGCGTTCATGGGGAACGTCGTGCGCGCGTTGAAGACGCGTTACCCGCACCTGCAGCTCGTCTTCACATCAAGCCGCATCTACGCCGGCTACGCGAGTACGACGCTGAACCCAGAGCCGTACGCGTACGAATCCGGGTTCTCGTCGAAGTGGCTCATCCAGGCGCAGATCGACCAGACGCGCAACAGCGGCGTCGTTGTGGACGCTCGCGCTGGTGACCTCAACCTTGCGACGGGAGCGCCATGGATCGCGTGGGGGCCTTCTCTGTGGGCCGACGGCACGACGCCACGCTTCGACGGATTGACCTGGGTCGCGGGCGACTTCGTGGCGGATGGTACCCACCCGGCGACATCGGGCCGGACGAAGGTCGCGGACATGCTGATGACCTTCTTCCTGAACTCGCCGTACACGAAGTGCTGGTTCGGCGTGGCGTGTACGGCGGCGTCCGTCGGCGGCATCGCCGAGCAGCCGGAGCTAGCAGCGCGTCCCGCAACACGATCGGCGCCGGACCGCAATGGCACGATCTACCTCGTCGGTGCCGCAGCTACCCTGGCGGCAGCTCTCACAGCCGTCGCCGCCCGCCGCCGCCGCGCGCCATGACGTACTAATGCTGCCACCCAGGGACGACAGCATCAACATCGGATCTCAGTGCGATGGCGCAAAGGTATCGCCAGAATGTCTCCGCATGTCCGTAGGCGCGCCGCGCTAAGCGAACTAATCCGTCTGAAGATCCGAGAGTCGTGCGCAACAGCACGACTCTCGCTATAACTCCGCCATGAAACTAGGCGGAAACTTCTTCGAGGACCTCACCCCCGGCCAGCGCCTGATCAACCCGATCCCGCGCACCCTCACCGAGGGCGACGTCGCCCTCTACATCGCGCTCACCGGCGACCGTAACCCCAAGAACTGCTCCGACGAGTTCGCCCGCGCCCTCGGCTTCGACCGCGCGCCCGTCGCCGACATGCTCGTCTTCCACATCGTCTTCGGCCGCGCGGTCGGCGAGATCTCACTCAACTCGCCCGGCAACCTCGGCTACGCCGACCTCCGATTCCTCCGACCCGTCTTCACCGGCGACACCCTTCGCGCAGAGACCGAGACCCTCGGTTGGCGCGAGACCTCGAAGGGCGACACCGGGGTCGTCTGGGTGCGCACCGTCGGCTTCAACCAGCGCGACGAACGCGTGCTCGAGTTCTACCGCTGGGTGATGGTGAACAAACGCGAGCCCGCAACGCCCACCCACGCCGACGACGCGCCCGAGATGCCCGCGCGCGCATCGCTCGACCAGATCTCGTTCCCGAACGTCGCGCGCTTCGACGCCTCAGCGACCGGCGGCGACCGCTTCTGGGAGGACTACGACGCCGGCGAGCGCATCACCCACCCACAGGGCATGACCATCGAAGAAGCCGAGCACCAGATGGCGACGCGCCTCTACCAGAACACCGCGCGCGTCCACTTCAACCAGCTCCAGCAGAACGCCTCGCGCCACGGCCGCCGCATCGTCTACGGCGGCCACATCATCTCCGTTGCCCACGCCCTCTCGTTCGACGGCCTCGAGAACGTCCTCGGCATGGCCGCCTGGAACTCCGGCTCCCACACGAACCCCACCTTCGCCGGCGACACGCTTTTCGCTTGGACCGAAGTCCTCGAACGCATCGACATCGCCCGCCCCGACATCGGCGCCCTCCGCCTCCGCCTCGTAGCCGTCAAGAACATCGACCCTTCCGCCGAGGAAGTCACCCTGAAAGTCACCGAAGACGGCAAAGACCGCTACCACCCCAACGTAGTCCTCGACCTCGACTATGTAGCCCTAATCCCCAAGCGCGCCGCCGTCACGTAGCCCTGAACTCCGCGCCCCAGCACCATCCTCCATCCAATCCCCTCTCCACGTCGTGGAGAGGGGTGGCCGAAGGCCGGGGTGAGGTGCCCGTGTAATCTGTGAAATCTGTGGTTCCGTAGCCCCGTCAAGCAGCGTGAACATAAGCCCGCGCCATCGTAGAATGTCCTCGCCGAATCCTGATTCGAAGGACGAACACATGACCACCGAAACCATCACCAGCGCCCTCCTCGGCGCCCACCGCCTCGCTGCCGAAGCCGAAGCGCTCGCCGCGGCCGCCGTGGCGCGTGCCGCCGAGCTCACGGCCGCGGGCACGAAGATCGACGACCACCAGGTCCTCTGCGAGCGCCTCGCGATGCTCACGACGGAAGCCCGCGCCGCTCGCTCCCTCGTCGGCTACGCCGAGCGCCTCGCCGCAGCAGGCAAGCCCGACGCCCTCAGCGAGGACGAAGCGTTCGCTTACGCCGCCGAGGTCACCCAGAGGATCCTCGGCCTCGTGCAGGCCCACCCCGGCGACTTCGCCGACGTCCCCGAGACGACCGACGAAGTCCTCTCGCTCATCCGCGCCGGCCTCGAAGACGTCCGCCTCCGAGCCATCGGCTCCCGCGTCATTGACGCGCGCGGAGCGAATAACGTCGATCTCGACAGCGACGACGCCGCGGGCACGCGCACGTTCGCCCGACAGTTCGCCAAACAGGAAGTGCTGAAGGAAGAGGACGGCATCGCCCTCGCCGACCGCATCCACCGCGACGACATGCTCATCCCCGACTCGCTGATCAAGCAGTACGCCGAGCTCGGCTTCTTCGGCTCATCCGTACCCGACACCTACGGCGGCACCGAGATGGGCTACCTGACGATGATCGTGCTCACTGAGGAGCTGTCGCAGGCATCTCTGATCGCCGGCAGTCTCCTCACCCGATCAGAAATCCTCACGCGAGCGCTGCTTGAAGGCGGTACGGAGGCGCAGAAGCAGCACTGGCTTCCGCAGCTCGCGACCGGCGAGGTGCTCGTCGGCATCTCCGTCACCGAACCGGACATCGGCTCCGACGTCGCGTCGGTGCAATGCAAGGCGACGCCGGCGGAAGTCGCCGGCGTGAAGGGCTGGGTGCTGAACGGCGCAAAGGCGTGGGGCACGTTCGCGGGCCGTGCGAACGTTCTGGCGCTCCTGGCCCGCACTGACCCCGACGCCGGCAAGGGCTACGCCGGGCTCTCGCTCTTCATCGTGCCGAAAGACGTATCGTACGACCACAAGTTCGAGTGCAAGCAGCCGACCGGCGGCGTCCTCACCGGCGAAGCCATTCCGACGCCCGGATACCGCGGCATGCACTCCTACATCCTCAACGTCGAGAACTACTTCGTCCCCGCTGAGAACCTCGTCGGCGAGGAGGGTGGCCAGGGCCGCGGCTTCTACCTCACGCTCGGCGGCTTTGCCATCGGCCGTCTCCAGACCGGCGGCCGCGCGCTCGGCGTCGCGCAGGCTGCACTCGAGAAGGCCTGCCAGTACACGACGCAGCGCGTCCAGTTCGGCAAGCCGATCAGCGAGTACCAGCTCACCCAGTACAAGATCGGCCTCATGGCGACGCGCATCGCCGCTGCCCGCCAGCTAACGTACGACGTCGCGCGCGAGACCGACCCCAAGGCGCGCGCGCCGCTCGGCCCCGCGATGGCGAAGCTCTTCTCCTCGGACGTTGCCGTCTGGGCGACCCAGGAAGCGCAGCTCCTTCACGGCGGCTGGGGCTACGCCGAAGAGGACCGCATCAGCCGCTACGTCGTCGATGCGCAAGTGCTCCCCATCTTCGAAGGCGTAAAAGCAACGCTGGAACTGAAAGTCATCGCCCGCGCGCTCTGCGCCGGCGGATAGCGCCGAGCAGCAAGAAGCGAGAAACGGCATGACACGGCAAGTAGAGAACGAGCACCGCAATGAGAACGTAGGGACGCAGCTTTAGCTCCGTCCAAGGCGCGCGGACTGAAAAACCCGCGCCGAGTTGCCCCGACGACCGAACACCGACGACTGGAGACCACCCCATGTACATCATGCAGAAGCAGAAGCGGTTCGTCATCCCGCGCACCGAACTGACCTACCCGTGCCACACGCTGAAGATGAATCAAAACGCCGCAAAGGCGCAGGTTGACCACGTCATGCCGGACTTCGAGGACGCCTGTCCGTATGAGTTCAAGGGCGATGCGAGCCGCAAGGTGCTCGTCGAGGCGCTGAACACGATCGACTTCGGCAACAAGGTCATCGCCATCCGCCCGAACAACATCCGCTCCAAGTACTTCCTCGGCGACGTGCAGGCCATCATGCTCGGCGCGCCCGACAAGTTCCACGGCATCATCCTCCCAAAGACCGAAACGCATGACGACATCGTCCACCTCTCGCGCCTGCTCGATGCACTCGAAGAGCAGGGCGGCTGGACCACGCACGTTCAGATCGAAGCGCTGATTGAAACACCGCTCGCCGTCATCAACGCCTACCAGATCGCCACGGCGTCCACGCGCATGGCCGGCCTCATCTTCGGCATCGCCGACTTCAGCTCAACCATGGGCGTGCGCGAGATGATCGACAACCAGAACCGCAACTTCCACTACGCCAAGCAGGCCACCGCTGTCGCCGCGAAGGCCGCTGCCCTCCACGTCGTCGACAACGCCTTCCTCCGTCTCATCCGCCCGGACACGCCGCCGGAGGAAGCCGTCATCATCAAGCAGCAGCTTCGTGAGAAGAACGAAGGCTCCCGCGACCTCGGCATGGACGGCACGTGGGTGATCCACCCGCAGCAGGCCGAGATCGCGAACGACGTCTTCACGCCGGACGACGAGCAGATCGAAAAGACGAAGCGCTCGCTCGAGGTGTACCACCGCCTCGGCGGCGGCTCCATCGCCGATCCGGAGACCGGGGAGTTCTACGACGAGGCGACGACGAAGGGCATGCTCATGGATCTCGCGAAGGCCGTCCAGGCCGGCAAGGTCACGCCCGAATATCTCGCCGAGCTCTCCGCCAAGTCGAAGGAAGTCTCCGGCTACGACATCCTCGAAGTCATGGGCCGTGTCGCGTAGAGTGTGAGTTCGCCGCGTCGAGTGACGAAGGAGTACACAATGGTCGAGAATCGAAAGATCAACCCATGGACCTGGCAAGACGCATTCGGCTTCTCGCAGGCTATCGAGACGAAGGGCCATACCCGAGTCCTGCGTTGCTCAGGTCAGACGTCGACGAATGCCAACGGCGAGGCAATGCACGCCGGCGACCCGGCTGCGCAGATCGCGCTCGCACTCGACAACTTGGAAGCAGTGCTTAAGGCCGCCGACATGACGCTCGCGAACGTCGTCAGGCTGAATCTCTACACGCCCGACGTTGACGGCGTCATGCAACACTTCGGCGTGCTGGCGGAGCGTCTGGGCGCGGCTGGTGTCCAGCCCGCGATGACCCTGCTGGGAGTGACGCGGCTGTTCGAATCAGACTTGGTCATCGAAATGGAAGCCGACGCCGTCGCATGAGATTCTACGAATTCGAAGCCAAAGCCCTGCTCGGCAAAGCCGGCGTCCCCGTAGCCAAGGGCGGCACCGCAACCACCGCCGACGAGGCCGCGCGCATCATGACCTCCGTCGGCGGCGACGTCGTGTTGAAGTCGCAGGTGCTGTCCGGCGGCCGCATGAAGGCCGGCGGCGTCAAGTTCGCCTCAACCGGCGACGAAGCCCGCGCCGCAGCCGACCACATCCTCAAACTCGAGATCGGCGGCCAGATGCCGCGCTGCGTGCTCATCGACTCCAAGCAGCCGGTGAAGAAGGAGTATTACGCCGGCGTCATCTACGACGCCGTCGCCAAACTCCCCGTCGCCATCTTTAGCGACATGGGCGGCATCGACATCGAGGAAGTCGCCGAGAAGAACCCCGAGCACGTTGCACGCGTCCACTTCTCGACATTCCAGCCGCTGCAGGAATTCAAGTTCAAAGAGTTGGTCGCCTCCCTGGGCATCAGCGGCAACGAGCTCAACCAGCTCAGCCGCATCATCGCCCGGCTCGCGAAGGCGTTCCTCACCTACGGCCTCACGCTCGCCGAGATCAATCCGCTCGCGCAGCTCGAGGATGGCAGCTTCATCGCGCTCGACTCGCATTGCGACATGGAGGAAGAGGCGCGCGACCAGCAGACCGCCGTCCTCGATGAGCTCGGCATCGGGCGCGAAGAGACCCGCCTTGCACGGCCCCCGACCGACTTCGAGATACGCGGCGCCGAAGTCGACGCTTCCGATCACCGCGGCGTCGCCGGCCGCGTCGTCGAGTTCGACGGCAACCTCGGCTGCGTCATCGGCGCCGGGGGCGGCAGCCTGACCATCTTCGACGCCCTCCGCAAACACGGTGGTAAACCCGCCAACTACTGCGAGATCGGCGGCAACCCGAGCGTCAAGAAGGCGTGCGAGCTGACGAAGCTCATCCTCAGCAAGCCCGGCGTCGAGAAGATCTGCGTGATCATGAACGTCGTCAGCAACACCCGTGTCGATATCGTCGCCCGAGGCGTCATCAAGGGCGTCGTCGAAAGCGGCTACGACCCGGCGGACAAGATCGCCATCTTCCGCATCCCTGGTTCGTGGGAGGAAGAGGGCTTCAAGATCCTCGAGAAGTACGGCGTCGACTATGCCGATCGCACCGTGCCGATGTCCGAAGCGGCTCGTCGTGCGGTCGTAAAGGTGGGAGCGTAGATGTCCATCCTCGTCGACGAGAACACGACGTTCATCATCCAGGGCATCACCGGGCGCGAGGCCGTCAGCATGACCCGCGAGTGCCTCGACTACGGCTCGAAGGTCGTCGGCGGCGTTACGCCCGGCCGCGGCGGCCGCGACGTCCATGGCGTGCCCGTATACGACACGGTCGCCGAGATCACGGCGAAGCTGCGCGTCGACGCGTCCGTGCTCACCGTGCCGCCCGCCGCCATCCGCGACGCCGCGTTCGAGGCGATCGAGAACGGCGTCAAGCTCCTCGTCATCGTCACCGAACGCATCCCGCGCCTCGAAGTGGCGCAGATCGTCGAGCTTGCGAATCGCTACGGTGCGCGCCTCATCGGCCCGAACTGCCTCGGCGTCATGTCCCCCGGCAAGACGCGCGTCGGCGGCATGGGCGGCTCGGCGGTCGCGGCCCGTAAGGCCTACCAGCCCGGCCCGATCGGCATCATGTCCCGCTCCGGCGGTATGACGACGGAGATCGCGAATGCCCTCACCGCCTCCGGCCTCGGCCAGAGCACGGCCGTCAGCATCGGCGGCGACGCCATCGTCGGCTCGACGTACGCCGAGTTGATGCCGCTGTTCGAGGCAGACCCCGAGACGAAGGCCATCGTCATCTACAGCGAGCCTGGCGGACCAATGGAAGCCCAGCTCGCGAAGTACGTGAAGGAGCAGAAGTCGCGCCTGCCCGTCGTCGCGTTCATGGCCGGCCGCTTCATGGACGAGATGCCCGGCATGCGCTTCGGCCACGCCGGTACCATCGTCGAGGGCAAGGCCGACACGACATCAGAGAAGATCGCCCGCATGAAGGACGCCGGTATCTCCGTCGCCGAGGAGATCGCCGACATCCCGGACATCGTCAAGCGGCGACTAGCCGGGGAGGGGGCATAGTGGCGCAAGCAAGCGGTTCCGGCATGTTCATCCGCGTCGAAGTCGACGACCCCGTCGCATCCGACGCCACGCTCGCGAAGCAGCTCGCCGGCGTCTGCCCCGTCGATATCTTCGCCGCCGGTGACAGCGGTGTCACGATCGTCGAAAGCAATCTCGACGAGTGCATCCTCTGCGGCCTCTGCCTAGCAATCGGCCCCTCTGGCGCCGTCCGCGTAGCGAAGCTATACGACGCGGGCGCCCTGCTCTCGGCGGGCAGCTAGCTTCGTTTGTCGAACCTGCACCGTTCCCTCCCGCCTGCCAAGGTCCGCTCGGGTAGCCTGATCGCGAAAATACCTTGTCTAATTGCTCGCGTAAGCACTTGACACCCTCGCCAACGCGGGCGTAGTATCGACCCAAGAGCTGGCTGGTGGCAGCTCATCCCCGCCGTTTAGTCCCGCGTTCGGCACCTCGTGTGCCGTATTTGCCGTGCCGTAGCTCGCTGGGGAGCGCCGCCGCATGACGCATATTGTTACCTTGCTGCGCAGGCCGCTTTGGCTCGCTGCATTCGCCTCCGTGGCACTCGCCATCATGGTGCCCGTCTGGATGAGCGGATCTTCCACGCCTGCTCGATCCGCCTGGGCGACCGGCCCCGTCGCCTGCGCTAACGCCGTCGATGTGGCGCTGCTGTTCGACCACTCGGGAAGCATGGGGTCACCGGCCAATAAGCTCACCGACGCCAAGGCTGCTGCCATCGGATTTGTCGATGCCTTTGCCGGCAGCCCGACCGACACGGACCTCACGCCCCACCACATGGCCGCAGTCAGCTTCAGCACGGGCGCGTCGACGGACCAGGTCCTGACGACGAATGCCACCTCCATGCGGAACGCCATCAACGCGTACACCGCGAACGGCTTTACGAACCTCGGATGGGGCCTCTGGCTCGCCGAACAGCAACTGGAACCGGCAACCGACCCCGACGTCGATCCCGACACCAACGACTACATGGTGCTGCTCTCTGACGGCTCCGCCAACCAGCCGATGGATGTTGACAACACCGGCCCGGAGAACGATGTCCACCTCGACGTCAACGGCAACGGTACGGTCGACACCGGCGATGACTTGATGGTCGACTTTCCCGGCGGAGATGCCTTGGTGGACTTCACCGTCACCGACGGGTTGTGGATCGTCGGCAACGGTACGGCCCGGCAGAACGCTCTCGATGCCAACGACGACGGCAACAATAACGACGTCGCGGACACCTACGACTTTGGCCCCGGCATCAACTTCCGGGTCATCAACGGCGCTCTGTACTTGGACGCGAACGGCGACGGCAGCTTCTCCCCCAATCCGGACACCAGTCCAGACGACCAGAACTCGTTCACCACAGGCCTGACAGATGAAATCGCTGTCGTGCGAAACGGCGACATGTCCGCGACCACCAATTTTGCGGGCGATGGCGCCGATACGTACGCCCAGTATTGGGCCACCAACCTCAAGAAGGGTGGCACCTACCTGTACGTCATTGGCTACGAGTTGGGCGATGACGACGCCGCCCTGCTCGCGGCAATCGCGTCACCCGGCGGCTACTTTCCGGGCGGGCCCGTCGACATCAGTTCGCTCTTCGACCAGATCGGCGAGAGCATCTGCAACATCAGCATCAACAAGACGCGCACAAGCTCGTCGCCCGCGATCGTCGGGAGCACCGTGACGTACACGATTACGGTCACGAACAACGGGAATGCCAACCTCAACAACGTCGATGTCCACGATGCCTTCGACCCGACAAAGCTATCGTTCGTGAGCGCAGTCCCGGCACAGACCTCATCGGGAAGTGGCACGCTGGACTGGAACAACCTGGAGCATTCACCGACGGATGGAAACCCGCAGACCTGGGAGCCCGGTAAGTCGCGCACCATCGCGCTGACCTTCACGGCGCTCGCGCCCGCTGGGAACACGGACAACTGCGCAAACGTCACGAGCGACTCGGTGGATGACGTCAACGCTCACCCCGCCGCCGGACTGGCTTGTGCCTCCGTTGAGATCCCGCAGCCTACAGCCACGCCTACCAATACGCCGACCGCGACCGGCACGCCACCACCGACGCACACGCCCACTAACACACCGACGAACACACCCACGAATACGCCGACGAACACGCCCACTAATACGCCGACCACCACGCCGACGAACACCGCAACGCACACGCCGACGATCACGAACACGCCGACGAACACGGCGACGCACACGCCGACGATCACGAACACGCCGACGAACACGGCGACGCACACACCGACAATCACCAACACGCCGACCAACACCGCGACGCACACGCCGACGATTACCAACACGCCGACGAACACCGCGACGCACACACCGACGATCACGAACACGCCGACGAATACGGCGACGCACACGCCGACGATCACGGCGACGCACACACCGACAATCACCAACACGCCGACCAACACCGCGACGCACACACCGACAATCACCAACACGCCGACGAACACGGCGACGCACACACCGACAATCACTAACACGCCGACCAACACCGCGACCAACACGCCGACGATCACCAACACGCCGACCAACACGCCTACGAGCACCAACACGGCAACGCACACGCCGACGATCACCAACACGCCGACGAACACTGCGACGCACACACCAACGATCACCAATACGCCGACGAACACGGCGACGCACACACCGACGATCACCAACACGCCAACCGCGACCAGCACTCCCGGCACCGTGACGCCGCTGGGGACCGTCGTCTCCTGGGAAAAGAGCCCGAACATCCAGCAGGTGTTCCTCTGCGAGAGCGGCGCGAACGGCGTCAACGGCTGCACGCTCGACGGCATCAACGGGACGGTGCAGTTCGATGAGGTGCTGTACAACCAGACGGATCCGAACGGACTCGGCGCGTACGAGTTCACGCTGCACTACGACAACCTGATCTTCAACGCGCCGGTGATCACCGACTCCGGCGTGCTCGGCTCGACGGGACGGCCCGTGATCTGCACGCTGACGCTGCCGCAGGAGACGCAGGTGCACTGGGGTTGCGCTTCCACCGGCCTGACGCCACTGGGCCCGATCTGGAACGGCCCGATGGTGATGGCGCACGTCGCCTTCACGGTGAAGGACATCGTGCGCGGCGACCTCTACCCGCACAAGGAGAACGGCATCGTTTCCCGCTTCGACGACACGGGCACCGAAGCCGCCAACATCTGCGGCCAGCCGCTGAATGACGGTACGGGCTACGTGGTGCCGGGGCAGACGACGGAGTGCCAGGGCGTGCTGCTGCCGGGCGTGCTGCCGGGCGGTCTCATCGCCGACAGCTCATCGTTCATCACGATCCGCCGGCTGGAGGGTGACATCGACAAGGACTGCGACGTCGATGTCGCCGACATGCAGGGCGAGGCGACGCGCTACGGGTTCGGGAACGGCAGCCTGCTCTACCAGATCTGGTACGACCTGGAGCCGCACCAGACCGGCGCGGACGGTGACATCGATATCAAGGATGTGCAGTTCGTCTTCGGACGCTTCGGCAGCA
>JANNPX010000024.1:0-155344 GCA_031400455.1 Chloroflexota bacterium
GCATCCGCACTGATGACGCTCGGGCGCATCCAGGGCATCGAGCGGCCCGCGCTGGGAACGGTCGCGCCGTTCAGCGAGGCTGGCATCCTGGTTCTCGATGTGGGCGCCAACGCCGATGTTAAGCCGAACTACCTTGTGCAGTTCGCACAGATGGGCTCCGTCTATGCCGAACGCGTCATGGGCATCGCGAACCCGCGCGTCGCTCTTCTCAACATTGGCGCCGAGGACACGAAGGGAAGCGAGCTGATACAGGAGGTCTACGGCCGCCTGGGAAAAGCAGGGGTCAACTTCGTCGGGAACATCGAGGGGGGCGAGGTACACAAGGGCAAAGCGGACGTCATCGTCACGGACGGCTTCACCGGCAATGTCGCGGTGAAGCTGACCGAGGGCGTCGCCGATTTCTTGTTCCGCGAACTCCGCACGGCGTTTACGTCGAAGTTGCAGTACAAGCTTGCCGCGCTGGTCCTGAAGCCCGGCCTGCTCAAGCTCCGCGACCGCATGGATCCCGGCACGTACGGCGGCGTGCCGCTCCTCGGAGTGAACGGCGTCGTCATGATTGCTCACGGCAACTCTGACGCGCGCGCCATCAAGAACGCCATCCGCTTCGCGAGCCACGCTGCATCGTCGGGCATGCTCGACAGCATTCGATCGCACTCGCAGCGCAAGGCGTAGGTAGCTGGTCAGCGGTCAGCGGTCAGCGGTCAGCAAGTCAGCCGTCAGCGAGTCAGCACGTCATGATCCGCACGCGAACACACCTCAACAGACTCGGGCCTAGCTCGTGCTCGCACGCGGGCTCGACGACTCCGTGGTGACAACGAAACAGGGCGGACACGCGGGTCCGCCCCTACCGGATTCTTCGCTGCCCTTCGTGTCCTTCGCGGCTCCCGTCTCAAACATCTGTGCAATCGGTGAATTCTGTGGTTCCTAGATCGCCCCACCCGCACGCAGCGCGCCGATCTCCTCCCACGAGTAGCCCAGGTCGAGCAGGATCTCTTCGGTGTGCTGGCCTAGCTCCGGGGCGGCGGACGCGACTTCTGCGGGCGTCTCGCTGAACTTCCATGGGAAGCCGACTACCTGTGTCGGGCCGTTGGTGGGATGGTCGACCGTCAGCAGATACTCGTTCGCGAGCGCTTGCGGGTCGTCGAGCAGCGCCTCGTAGTCCTGCACAGGCGCGCAGATCATGTCGTGCGACTCCAACACCGCGATCCACTCCGCCGTCGTCTTCACCAGGAACTTGTCGTCGAGCAGCGGATACAGCGCGTCGATGTTCTGGATGCGTGTCAGCCCGTTGGAGAATCGCTCGTCGTGCTCCAGTTCGGGCATCGCCACGGCGGCGCAGAACGCAGGCCAGCGGTCGTCGCCGACGCCGCCGATAACGGCCCAACCATCCGCCGTCCGGAACGTGCGCCAGATCGTCGGCAAGTACGCATGTCCGCGGCCCGAGCGGCGCTTCGTTCGCCCGAGGATGTATGTCTGAAGCTCCCACGCCTGCGACGCGACGGCGGAGCCGAAGAGAGACGTCTCGATCTTCTGTCCGACGCCGGTCTTCTCACGCGCGTAGAGCGCGGCGATTGTGGACATCGCGAGATTCATCGCGCCGATGTAGTCGGCGATCGCCACGCCAGCGGGTAGCGGGCCGCCTTCGACCTCGCCTGTCATCGACATCAGCCCCGAGCGCGCCTGCGCGGCGATGTCGAATGCCGGGTGCGTGATCTTCGGGCCTTTGCTTCCCCAGCCCGAGGCATGTGCGTAGATGATGCGGGGCGAAAGCTCACGCACGTCGTCGTAGCCCAGACCGAGCCGCTCCATCACGCCCGGACGGAAGTTGTGCACCATCACGTCCATGGACGGCAGGAGGCGGCGCACCACTTCGCGCGCGGCATCGATCTTCAGATTGAGGGTGAGGCTGCGCTTTCCGCGGCTGTGGGCCAGGTGATACGCGCTCACCCGATGCTCGCCGTGCATCTGCAGCACGCGCCCCAGGTCGCCGAATCCCGGAGGCTCGACCTTGATGACGTCGGCGCCCATGTCCGCCATGACCAGGGTCGCCTGCGGGCCCTGCTGAAAGATCGTGAAATCCAGCACCCGTACGCCGCTCAGCGCTCCAGCCATCGATCACACCTCCAGCATTCTTGTGGTGCGAGTATAGGCGTCGGTCGCCGCGGCCGGAAACGGTGGAGTTGCCGTCAAGCAGCGGAGCATCCGCTCGCTCGCCGTCGGCAAAGCTGCTTCAATGCAGCGCCATTGAGCCGGGCGGCGCTCAGTCACCAGTGACCGGCGACCTGCCCACGAGCTGAGGAGAACCCACGTGACCGCACTACCCAAGCGCATCGACCACGTCAGCATGGCCGTCTGGAAGATCGATGACCAGCTGCCGTTCTTCACCGAGGTGTTCGGCTGGAAGGAAGCCGGGCGCTTCAGCAATCCCGAAGCGGGCTTCGCGGGCGTGGTGCTCGACGTGCCTGGCGCCGACGGTCAGCGCCAGATGCAATGGGAGATCCTGGAGCCGCTCGGCGACGACAGCTTCATCGCGAAGTTTCTGCGCGAACGCGGCCCGGGACTCCATCACGTCACGCTGGAGGTTGACGACGCCGACGGCGCGGCGGGAACGCTTCGCGAACATGGCATTGAGCCATTCGGCGGACCGCGCGTGAGCTGGGACTGGAAGGAGATGTTCGTCCATCCGAAGGCGTCAGGAGGCGTGCTCTTCCAGCTCTACGAGCAGCTCGATGCGCCGGGGAACCTCGGCGGCCCGCCGGCGGAGTAGATGTTGGTCGTTGGAGATTAGAGGCTGGAGTCTCGGGTCGTGAGACTCGTGAACACCCGCTCCCCCGCCACCCACGTCTCCGCCACCTCAAGCGCATCATCAAGCAGTACGAAGTCGGCCACGCGCCCTGCTGCCAGCGCGCCGTAGTCGTCGAGCTTCAGCGCTCGTGCGGCGTTCGTCGATGCCATCGCGATCGCATCGCGAAGCGGTACGTCGAGATGCTCGACGGCATTCCGCACGGTCTGGTCGAGCGTGATGACGCCGCCGATGATCGTGTTGTCGGCGACGCGCACGGCTTTGCCGCCTTCGACGCGAATCGCCTGCCCCTCCCATTCACCGTCGCCATCGGCGGTGCCGGCCATCGGCATGCCGTCCGTGATCAGCACGACGTGATCGGTGCCCTTCGCCCGCACCAGCACGCGCGCTGCCGCGTAGTCGACGTGCGCGCCGTCGCCGATCAGTTCGGCGGTCAGCGCATCGGATGTCATCACGGCGCCGAGCACGCCCGGGTCGCGGTGGCCGAACGGGCGCATCGCGTTGAAGCAGTGGGTCACGTGCGTCGCACCCAGATCGATGGCGCGCATCGCCTGCTCGTACGTGGCGTCCGTATGGCCAATTGCCGCCACTGCGCCCGATGCGACGACTGCGCGGATCAGGTCGTCCGCGCCGGGCAGCTCCGGCGCCAGCGTCATCTGGCGCACCGTGCCTCCCGACGCCTCGAACAGCTCGCGGTACTCGTCCGCGCTGGGCGCGCGAAGCCACGGGGGCGGGAATGCACCCTTGCGGATGGGATTGATGTACGGGCCCTCGAGATGGAACCCAAGCACCCGAGCGGCGCCGGGCTCGACGCCGATCGCGGGGGCGATCGCTTTCAGGCGCTGCACGATCTGTGCGTGATCGCGCCCTGAGGTGCTGATGAGGAACGACGTCACGCCACGAGTCGCCACCCAGCGCGCGTATCCGCGCACCTGCTCGATGTCGTCGGTCATCAGGTCGAAGCCGCCGCCGCCGTGTACATGGATGTCGATGAGTCCCGGCGCGCAATAGCGGCCGCCGCCGTCGACGATGTCGTAGTCGTCCGGGGCGATCGCCGCCGGCCCGGTCCGTACGTCGACGATGCGGCTGGAGTCGATGAGCATGGTGCCGAGCTCGATGCCGTTCGGCAGAATCATTCGTACGTTCGCGATTGCGCGCTTTGTCACTCGTTCCTCAGTTGTCGGTTGTCAGTCATCGGTTGTCGGTTGTCGCCGCGTAGGACTGCGGGGGGAATCGAGCAAGGTCCTTCGCTTCGCTCTGGACGACAGGGTAGTACTTTCGCTTTCAATATCGAGCGCGTCGCTTCGCTCTGGACGACAGAGGTATGACGTTCGCCCTGGATGGCGCCGTTGCTGCGCTGCGTCTCGGATGCCGGCGATTTCATTTCTGGCACGTGCGGCAGTAGCTGGTGACGCGCTGGTTGGGCGCGATCTCGGTGATGTGGGTGCCGCAGCGGGGGCAGCGGCCCTCCTGCTTGTCCTTGCCGTCACTGCCCTTCTTGTGGATCTTCAGGTGGTCGCGCCACTCGCTGTAGTCCAGCTCTTCGCGGAACTGCTCTCGCACGATCTTGATGGAACGCTGCAACGTCTTGTCGATCGCGCGGTAGAGGACGCCCAGCTCCGCATCGGACATGGTGGTTCGCTTGCGGAACGGGTTGATGCGCGCCTCGAAGAGGATTTCGTCGGAGTAGGCGTTGCCGATTCCGGCAATGAACTTGTGGTTCGTCAGGATGTTCTTGATCGCGCCGCTGTGCTTCTTGATGCGCTGCCGGAACTCCTCCTCCGTCACTTCGAGTGCATCAGGCCCCATCTCAGCGAACATCGGGACAGACAGGATGGCGTCGGCGGGCACAACGTAGATCTTGCCCATCAGAAGCCGGTCGGAGTAGCGGAACTGCCATCCGTTGTCGAGTTGCAGCACGAAGCACGTCTTGGGGCGCTTCTTGTCGGCAGGTTGCAGGTACTGGAACCGCCCGGCAAGCATCGCATTGATCACCATCACGCGCCCGTCGGCAAGCCCGAAGAGGAGGAACTTGCCGCGCCGCAGCACTTCGCCGAAGCGGTTGTTCGTGAGTGCTGCCTCGAAGTCCGCCGCGCCGCTGCGAATGACGTGCGGGATCAGTGCCTCGGCCTTGGTGACTTCGGCGCCGATGATGCGCTCGTTCAGGAAGCCGCGGATCGCTTCGAGGTCAGGTATCTCGGGCATGGCGGTAGCGTAGCGCGCGGCACAAGCGAGAAGCGAGAGTCGAGGAGTGCGACGCGTCCCTAGCCGGCGTTCTCCGGATTGCTGCCGCTCTTGTCGATCTTGCGGCCCTGCTTCTCTTCGAGGCGGCCGAGGGCGCGCCCTTTCTCCGGGAACGGATCCTTCACGACGCCGTAGATCTCGCGGCCTTCGTGATCTTCGGGGAGATACTCGGTGATCGGGAAGCCTTCTTTGTCGACGAAAAGCAGGCAGTGGCAGTACTTGAACTTCTGCATCTCCTCGCAGGCGCAGATCCAGGTGCTGCGCTTCGCCTCGGCCTCCTTGTCGTCGTAGAAGTTGCACGGACAGAGCGGCCGCCCCAGCGTGTCGACGTGCTTCGCCAGTCCGATCACCAAGAATTCCGTGATCTCCGGGTGGGGGTGGAGGTACGTGCCGCTTTTCTCGGCGAAGTGCGTCACGTACTTCTGCATCTTCGCGATGTTCTTCTCCGAAGCCTGGCTGCGGTCCTCGTCGGTTGGCTGGTCGAGCGGCATGTTGCGACTCCTGACGTGCTGGGACGCTGCGGGCGACGCACGCATGGTCGCGGGATACGCGGACGGAAGCAAGCCTGCGCGTTGGGAACCGGAGATTCCGGGCGCACTCAGCTCGTCATGCCGGTCAGACCGACCAGCGCGCGTCCGTGCTCCACCTCACCCATGTGGCGCAGGCCGTGCTGGTAGACGAAGCACTCGAGTACCTCCAACTTCCGCAGCGGCGCGTTCGGTCCGATGACCATCGAGCAAAACGTGTGCAGCATGTTCGGCGGCAGCTGTGGTATCAGCACCTCGCTCAGTGTGTCTTCTGTCAGCCCCTCCAGCACGGTCTGGGTGCGCGCCAGCACGGCGGCTTGATACGCGCGCCATGCAGCGATATCACCCAATGCTATGTTCTCCATCTCTTCGATACTCTCCTCACGGCCGAGGCGGTCGACGTTCACGCCGACCTTCTGCGCCCAACCTCCGGCAGCCCACAGCGGCTGCTCTTTGTAGAACGGGCCGCTGATCGACTGATCCTGTGAGCGGATGTAGTGACTGAAGCTGAACGCGATCGGCAGCACGCCGTCGCGCTCCTTGTGGTTCATCTGCTCCAGCGTAAGGTCGCTGAGCGCGCGCTCCCACAGCGCGTTCAGCGCGCGGATGCGGTTCTGGAGTGACGTGACGAACATCTCGGACATGCGGCTCTCCTAATTCGTGAATGGTTTGCGACTGTGCTGCGGAAGCGGCTCGTGGCCAGCGTGAACAACGCTGCGAAGTCTGATCCGGGTGGGTGGAGCATAGCCCGGCACGGCCGCTTGTCCAATCTCACGAACGGAAACCGAACAGATCAGGCTGCGACGGACCCTTCCCCACACCACCCCCATCCGGTAGCTTCGCGCTGTAGGAGGCGCCGTGGCGAATCGCACACTGAGACGACTGCGTGGACGGATGCAGAGGCTGCGCTTTCAGGCCCCCGGCGTCATCGCGGGGGTGCTGCTGCGGCCGCACGTCGCCGGCGTGAATACGGATGTGGTGCGCGAGACGTGGGATGCCGTCGCGGACGGCGCGCACAACTCCAACACGGACCTGACGTTCTTCGACGGTTGGTTCTACCTCTGCCACCAGACATCGCCGTACCACCTCGGCTCGCGCCGCAGCCGGTTGTTGCTCTGGCGCTCGCCCGACGCGCGCACGTGGGAGAAGGTGAGGGAGTTCAAGAACGAGACCGGGCGCGAGTACCGCGACCCGAAATTCGGCATCATTCGCGGACGGCTGTTCCTGTACATGCTGCCGAACCTTACAGTGCTCGCCACCCCCGTTGGCACGGTGTACACGTCGAGCGCGGATGGCGTTGCCTGGGATCCCATCGAGGAGATCGACCCGGCGGGCTGGCTCTTCTGGCGCCCGAAGACGCGCGACGGCATCACTTGGTACGTCACCGCGTACTGGCATAAGCATGGCCGGTCCATCCTGCTGCAATCGACCGATGGTGGGCACTGGTCTCAGGTCTCGCAGGTGTACGAAGGCGAAGGCAACGACGAGACAGACTTCGAATTCCTGCCGGACGGGCGCATGCTGGCGACCGCGCGGCTCGAGGGTCACGCCGACACGCAGTGGGGTGATGCCGGTGCGTCGACGCTCATCGCTGTGGCGACGCCGCCCTACGAATCGTGGAGCTACGCGAAAAGCACGGTTACGCGGCTCGACGGGCCGTGCCTGTTTCCATATAACGGCCGCGTCTACGCGATCGCCCGCTACCAGGCCACGCACGCGCGCAAGTACGTCGAACTCGGCGGCATGTACAGCCGCAAGCGCACGTCGCTGTTCCTGGTCGAAGAGACGGGGTTGCGCTACCTCACGGACCTCCCGAGTTCCGGTGACACGTCGTACGCCGGTGTCGTGATCCAGGGCGAAGAGCTGTACGCCTCGTACTACACCAGCCCGCCCGAGCAGGACATCACCTGGGTGATCGGTATGTTCCGGCCGTCGCACATCCGCATGGCCCGCATCGACCTGCCAGCGCTGGAGCGCCTCGCGCTGGCGACAGTTCAGCGCCCGGGCTGACCGACGGGCTGCGCTACTTCCATGCTGGGCGAGGGGAACCGTCTTGTTGGGACGACTCCACTGCTTGCGTCCGGCAACCGAGGGCCATCGCGTGAGAAGCCGAGCGTAACGTAACACCGCGCCGCCGACACTGAACGTTGCAGGGCCGAATACGCCCCAAGGAGCAGAGATCCATGTCCCACACCGAGATCACCATGTACGGCACGCCGTGGTGCAGCGACTGCAAGCGCACGAAGAAGTTCTTCGGCGAGCAGAGGGTGCACTACGAGTTCGTCGATGTGGACGCTGATGCAGACGGGCTGAAGGCGGTCGAAGAGGCGAACGGCGGCAAGCACGTCATTCCTGTGCTGAAGTTTGCGGACGGCTCCACCCTGATCGAGCCATCGAATGCCGAGTTGGCGAAGAAGCTGGGGCTTCAGACCGCTGCGAAGAGCAAATTCTACGACCTCATCGTCGTGGGCAGCGGGCCAGCGGGGCTCACGGCCGCGTTTTACGCTGCCCGCGAAGGCATCGAGACGCTGGTGATTGAGCGCGGTGGCGTCGGCGGACAGGTGGGCATCACCGAGCGACTCGACAACTTCCCCGGATTCCCTGAAGGCGTCACGGGCTCCGAGTTCGCCGACCGGCTGCGCCAGCAGGCCGAGCGCTTCGGTGTCGAGATCCTCTCTGCGCAGGAAGTTACCGGGATCGACGTAGACGGCGACTATCGCATCGTGCGCACGGAGGACGGTAACGAGTACCGTGCGTGGGCGGTGCTGTTGACGCCAGGTTCCACGTACCGCCGTCTGGAGATTCCAGGCGAGGACGACTTCATCGGCGCTGGCGTACATTTTTGCGCGACATGCGACGGCGCCTTCTACCGCGACAAGCATGTGCTCGTCGTCGGGGGCGGCAACTCGGCCGGTGAAGAAAGCATCTTTCTCACGAAGTTCGCGAAGCAGGTTACGATTGTCACCCGGGACGCCACGCTCTCCGCAAGCAAGGTCGTCGTCGAGAAGGTAGAGGAGCATCCGCGCATCGACGTGATCGCAAGCGCGACCCCGGCGGAGTTCCGTGGCGACGGCAAGCTCCAGTCCGTCGTGCTGCGTGACACGCTTACGGGCGCGCTGACTGAACTGAAGGTCGATGGCGTCTTCGTCTTCATTGGCCTGACCCCGAACACGGCCATCGTCCAGCAGCGTGTGCAGACGGACGAACGCGGGTTCATCATCACGGACGTAGGCATGCAGACCAGCGTTCAGGGTGTGTTCGCCGCCGGGGATTGTCGGGAGGGCAGCACAAAGCAAGCGGCGTCGGCGGCCGGCGAGGGTGCGGCTGCTGCGCTGGCGATCCGCCGTTATATCCAACCGCTCACCGGCGGTATGCCGGATCACGCCCGAATGATGGAGTCCGCTGCAGTCGCCTGATCGAATCGAGAACCGGCGGGTTCAGACGGACGTACATTGGGCTGGATCCGACGTGGTCATATGACGTCGCGCTTCCTCGTGGTCGCTCGTGGCCTCAGGCGGCCATCAGAAGCGCCGGCGGTTACTGGTTGAAGCGCGGCTCTCGCTTCTCAATGAAGGCGCGGACTGCCTCTTTGTGTCCTGCGCTATCGTATTGCTTCGTGATAGCCGCGCCTTCTCGACTCACCACGGCGATCTTGTCGGATTCGACCATGTTGCGGTGCAAGAGGCGCTTGGCGGACCATGTCGCATCCGTCGGATTCGCCGCAATTTCGCCGGCGAGTGCCATCGTCTCGGTCATCAGCGAGTCCTGCGGGACGACGCGGTTGACGAGACCGTACCGTAACGCATCCTGCGCCCCGATGATGCGACCCGTGAGTGAGAGCTCAAGGGCATTGGCGATGCCGACGATTTGCGGCAGGTAGAGGCTGCTACTTGCCTCCGGAACGATGCCCATGCGCACGAAGCGCATCGCGAAGCGGGCGCTATCGGACGCGATGCGCAGATCCATCGTGAGCGTCATTGTCAGGCCAACACCGACCGCCGCGCCGTTGATCGCCGCAATGATCGGCTTCGACGCCTGGAAGAACCCTTCATCGGTCGGCTCGCGACGCCGTGGTGGCGCGCTCGCCCGCAGCCTGTCTTCATCGGATGTCGCTTTGTCGCGCGCTTTGATGGCGCCCTCGAACGCACCCATATCCGCGCCAGAGCAAAAGCCGCGGCCCGCGCCGGTGACCACGATACACCCGACGCCAGGATCGGCGTTGCACCGTTCCATTGCGTCCTCGATCTCGGCCTTCATGCGCCACGTCCACGCGTTCAGTCGCTCCGGGCGGTTCAGCGTGATGATTCCCACGCGGCCCTGCTGCTCAAAGAGGATCTGCTCGTAAGCTGCGGTGGTCATGTACTTCCCTCCCCTGGCTATTCGCCGACGAGCTTCTCGATGTCCTCGCGCGAGAGGATGAACGCGTCGCCTTCGGCGGCGATGGCGCCGAGCGTCACGAGGCATTCGGTGAACAGCTCGCGTGTCTTCAGTTCGAGGTCCTGCAGCTTCATGTCGGACATGACGCCCAGGATGTGCTGGCCCTTCTTCACGTGCGTCCGCTCGTCGGCGCGGATGAAGTCGGCGATGTGCGCAACCATCGAGTCGTTCCGCTTTTCCGCTTCCTCGATGAAGCGGCTGATCGTCTTGAGGATCGCGACCTCGCCGAAGAGGTTGATCTGCGCCATCGCGTACTCGGGCTCCATCGGACCGCGGCAGACGGACGGGCTGAGGCGGTTCGGCAGCTCCCACGGGTCATAGCCGGACGCGGCGAGCGCGCGGTGACCGATCTCCGTGTGCCGCGCCTCGTCCCAGGTGATGCGCGCGAGCTGGTACTCGGTATCGAACTCCACGAAGCGCACGTCCCAGATGAACGTCCCGAAGGCCTCGATCGCGTCGACTTCATCGCGCTGCGTGCGCATGAAGTAGAGGCGGATCGCTTCGTACGTGTTCTGCGTGAAGCGCGGTGCACCGTCCGCCTTGTCGTAGTCGCCAGTGTTGGTGAAGGCAAGCAGGCGCGAGTCGCGCATCGGGTACGTGCCGCGCTCGTACGGCTTGACGTCTACGCGCATCTCGACTGGCTCGTCGCACGGGGGATCGGCGCCCGTGATGCCGCCGATGCTGCCCAGCACCTGCTTCATGTGCCAGCGCCACGCCGCCAGCCGCGCCTCCTCGATGCCGCCCTCCAGGTATGCGGCGACGGCGCCTTCCGCCCACGCGAGCATCGGCTCGTAGTCCGTCAGCACGCGCCGCATCAGGCGAATCGTCGGCGCATCCGTCACCTGGTCGGTGTCGTCGATGTGGTGGCGGTAGGCCGTCGCCAATGCTGCTCCGACGACCTGGTGTACGCCGACCAGCAGCTCGGCCGTGTCCGCCGCCGATAGCATCTCGTCGATCATGCGGTCGATCGCCGCGTCGCGGAATCCATCGATCTCGTGGATGCGCGGCGTCTCCTGCTCGGTCAGGCGCTCGCGGAAGCCACGCGCCGCGTCGGCGTGGTAGAAGATGTGCCGGCCGGTCTCGATCTTCACTTCGAAATCGGGGATCGCGAGCGTCCACGAGCCGAGGGCCTGGGCCAGCCGGCGTTCGAGGTAGAAGTAGCGCAGCAGGCGCCGCTTGTTCTCCGCGACCGTGAACTTCCCACCCAGTTCGCGCGCGTCGCGCGGGAAGCGGTACGGATACGCCTTGCGGCGCTCGATCGACGCGGTGCGCTCGTCCGCGCGCGAGTTCGCCGGGAAGATTTGCGGCTTCTTCTCGTGTTCAGGCTGTGGTGATGCGCCGTTGGTGGACATGGTCGCCTCCCCGTGCTGTTCGTCATTCTACGACGGCCCGGTGGGTGTGGCGATAGTGCGACAAGCACGATTGACGCCCGGGGTAGAAGGCTGCGAGCTACTTATTCTGCTGCGGTAGCGGCATCGTGGAAGTGAAGGCATAGGGCTTGACGCGCAGCACTACCCGTCCCTCATCCTTCGCGCGCTGCTCGACGGCGGGGCGGGCGGCTTCCGGGACGGGGTTCCCGGTCATCTTCTCGCCGATCTTCATCATCAGGTCGGCCGCGCCGGATTCCTCGATCGAGCCTTTGCCGTACACCAGCAGGTACGGGAATGGGAACTCCTCGGCGAGCACGCAGAGCGACACGTCCTCGTTCTTGCGGACGGCGCGTGCCTTGAAGCGGGAGGCGGTCGTCGACATGAGGATGTCTTCTCCGTCCATCGCGTAGTAGACCGGCGACATGTGCGGCGGCCCCGCCTTACGCGGCAACCCGACGACCACGAGCCGGTGACTCTCAAGGAATGCTTGCTGTTCCTCAGTTGCGGGCATGGCTCACCTCCACGCCGGAACTCTACTTGATATCGTTACGGCCGAGGCCCCGTCGACCAAGGCGCGGCGCTCCGGGGGGATGACACATGGCACTGCACCGCATGAACTCCGTGACGATTGGCGTGCCCGATGTCGCTGCGACATCGGCGTACTACGCCGAGTTCGGACTGACGGAGACGAAGCCCGGCACGTTCGCGACGCCCGACGGCGGCGAGCAGTTGCACATCGTCCACACGCCGATCCGCCGCCTCGTCGAAGTATCGATCGGCGCAGAGGATGCGGATGATATCGATCGCGTCACATCGCAACTCTCCGCCATCGGAGTGACGTCCCAGCGCGCTGGCGCGAGCGTCAGCGCCGTTGACGGAGGCACCGGCGTCAATGTGCGCGTCGAGATCGCGCCGAAGATCGTGCAGAGCGAGGAGCCGGCGACCGCGTACAACGGGCCCGGCCGCACCGACCGCGAAGGCCGTTCGCCGCGCCTGCGTCCCGATGACGCGCTGGTCGGCGCCCGGCCGCGCAAACTCGGGCACGTCGTTGCGGGCTCGACGGACATCGAAGCCAGCAACAAGTTCTTTACGGAAGGCATCGGCTTCAAGCTCAGCGACACGGTGAAGGGCATCGCGAACTTCATGCGCTGCTCGAACGACCATCACAACCTGCTCGTGCAGAAGTCGCCCGTGCAGTTTCTGCACCACACGTCATGGCAGGTGCGCGATGTCGACGAGATCGGCCTCGGCGCGCAGGCGCTGCTGACGAAGGATCCGTCGCGCCACGTATGGGGCTTCGGACGCCACCACGTCGGCTCCAACTTCTTCTGGTACTTCCGCGATCCCGCCGGGAACTTCTCGGAGTACTACAGCGACCTCGACGTCATCGTCGACGACCAGTTGTGGAAGCCGCAGGTGTGGGAGGGGATGCGGTCCCTGTACTCGTGGGGGCCGCCTCCGCCAGCATCGTTCATCCGGCCGGACGACCTGGCGGAGCTGATGGCGGGGAGCCACCCGGCGAAGTAGATTTCGGTGCCTGCAAGGGCACCTGACCGCCATTGGGCGACCCTCTCCAGGCAGAGGATTAGAAAAGGAACTGCGATGAAACTCGTCACGTACACCAATGCCGGGAACACGCGACTTGGCGCGATGCTCGATGACAAGACGATCGTCGACTTGAATCGCGCGAGCGGAGGCAAGGTGCCTGCCGACATGATGAACTTCCTTGCGGCGGGCGCGGATGCGATGGCCGCCGCGAAAACGGCTGTCGATGCGGCACGCGCGGCCGGGGCGGCGGGTGCGTCGGCGACGGGCGTCATTTTCTCGCTCGATGTGCCCGGTACGCGGCTCGAAGCGCCGGTGCCGCGTCCGGGTAAGGCGCTGGGCATTGGCCTGAACTACCGCGATCACGCCGAAGAGACGAGCGCCGCGATCCCCGAGCGCCCTATCGTCTTCGCGAAGGTGTCGACGTGCATCACAGGTCCGGGTGCACCGGTACACCTGCCCAAAGTGAGTAAATCGCTCGACTGGGAGGGTGAACTGTGCTTCGTCATCGGCAAGGGCGGCCGCCACATCTCGAGCGCCGACGCGATGTCACACGTCGCGGGCTTCTGCAACGGCAACGATCTCTCGGTGCGTGACTGGCAGTTCCACGCCCCGACGTGGATGATGGGCAAGGGCTTCGATACACACGGCCCGATCGGCCCCTGGCTGGTGACGCCGGACGAGATCGGCGGCGTTAGCAACCTTGATGTGAAGACGTGGGTCAATGATGAGCTCGTGCAGAGCTCGAACACGAAGAACCTGATCTTCGGCATCGGGGCGATCATCGAGTACTTGTCCGCGGCGTTCACGCTCGAACCGGGCGATGTCGTGTTCACCGGCACGCCTGCAGGCGTGGGAGTGGCACGCAAGCCGCCGCGCTTTCTCAAAGCTGGCGACAAGGTGCGCATCGAGATCGGGCCCCTTGGTGTGCTCGAGAACGATGTGATCGACGAGCCCTAGCACTGGCGCGTGACGGCTCAGCCGCTACGATCACGCCATGACGCCCTGGTTCGACACGGCCCGCTTCGGCATATTCGTCCACTGGAGCCACTGCAGCCAGCAGGGCATCGAACTGTCGTGGCCGCTGGTCGGCGGCGTCTTCAGCGCTCCGAGCGCGAAGGACATGCCGGTCGCCAAGTATCACGCGACGGCCGCTACGTTCGACCCGCAGCGTTACGATCCGGGCGAGTGGGCACGCATGGCCAAGCGCGCCGGCATGACGTACGCCGTCTTCACGACGAAGCACCACGACGGCTACGCGATGTACGACACGGCCACGTCTGACTACGGGATCATGCATTCGCCGTACGGACGGGACGTATTTCGCGGATTCGCCGACGCGATGCGAGCCGAGGGCATCCGTGTCGGCGTGTACTTCTCGCTGATCGACTGGCACCATCCGGACTATCCAGCGTTCACCGACGCCGACAAGCCTTACACCTTCGGTAGATGGCGCCAGCCGGAACCGGAGGCGTGGGCGCGCTTCATCGACGTGGTGTTCGCGCAGATCCGCGAGCTGCTGACGAACTACGGCAAGATCGACCTCATTTGGTTCGATGGCGGCTGGGAGCGCTCGATCGCGCAGTGGCGATCGAAGGAACTCGAAGCGATGATGCGTGAGCTGCAGCCCGGGATCGTCATCAACGACCGGTTGCCCGGCGTCGCCGACTATGTGACGCCCGAGCAATTCGTCCCGGCGCAGCCGCCAGCAGGCCCATGGGAGACGTGCCTGACCATCAATGAGACGTGGGGCTACTGTCCGACCGACCTCAAGTTCAAGTCGGCGCGCCGGATCATCCACACGCTGTGCGAGGTCGCCGGCAAGGGCGGAAACCTGCTGCTTAACGTCGGCCCGATGGCGGATGGCGGCCTGCAGCCGGAGTTCACGGAGCGCTTCGCCGTCATCGAGCAGTGGATGGCGCGCAACGGCGAGAGCATCGTCGGCACCACGCCGGGCCTGGAGCCGTGGCAGCACTACGGGCCGTCGACGCAGCGAGACGGCCGGGTGTACCTGCACCTGCTGTCGCGCCCGTACGACACGATCTCCGTACGCGGCGTCCGCACCAAGCGCGTGAAGGCCGTGACCGCGCTTTCGAATGGCGCGCCGCTGGCATTCACGGCGCGTACGTCGCTGATCGACCAGTTCGTGAACAGGGATCCGCTCGGCGAGTTGACCATCGCGGTGCCCGAGGCGAGCATCGACGACAACGCGACCGTGATCGCCATCGACTTCGCCGACACGCCGATCTGACCGCGGAGGCTCAATTGTTTCGTCTCGACAACAAGGTTGCCGTTGTCACCGGCGCCGGCTCCGGCATCGGCCAGGCGATTGCAACGACGTTTGCGCAACAGGGCGCCCGTGTGTTCGTGCTCGAACTCAACGAAGCCGCCGGTGCCGAGACCACCGCCCGTATCCGGGCGGATGGCGGCACTGCGGACGTCATCGCCTGCGACGTCTCTAGCCAGGTCTCCGTCTACGAGGCGTTTGACCGCGTCTACACGGATGCCGGCCGCATCGATATTCTCGTGAACAACGCCGGCATCGCTCATATCGGCACCGTCGAGACGACATCGGAGGCCGACCTCGACCGCATCTACAACGTCAACGTGAAGGGCGTGTTCCTCTGCTCGCAGGCTGCCATTCCGAAGATGGTGCATCACGGCGGCGGCGTCATTCTCAATCTCGCCTCGATCGCGTCGCTGATCGGCCTCGTCGACCGGTTCGCGTACTCGATGAGCAAGGGCGCCGTGCTCACGATGACGCGCTCGATCGCTGTCGACTACATCAAGCAGGGGATCCGCTGCAATTGCGTCTGCCCGGCGCGGGTGCATACGCCGTTCGTCGATGGCTATCTCAGCAACACGTATCCCGGCCGCGAAGATGAGATGTTCAAGGTGCTGTCGGAATACCAGCCGATCGGCCGCATGGCCGAGCCGGAGGAGGTCGCGGCGCTCGCGCTCTACCTGTGTTCGGACGAGGCATCGTTCATCACCGGGCAGGCGTATCCCATCGACGGTGGAGTGCTGGTGTTCTGACGGGGTTCGCATGAAGACGTACGCCCAAACTCTCGACCTCCGCGACGAACCGGGGGTCATCGCGACGTACGAGGAGCATCACCGCGCGATCTGGCCGGAAGTAGCCAGCGGCCTTCGCGCCATCGGTATTGAGCGAATGCGGATCTGGCGGCTTGGCCGGCGGCTCTTCATGTTGATGGAGACGGTCAATGGCTTCGATCCCGATCGCGACTTCGCGCGATACATCGAGAGCGATCCGCGCATCCGCGAGTGGCAGGATCTGATGGCATCCATGCAGCAGCCCGCTCCGGGTGCCGCGCCGGGCGAGTTGTGGGTGAACATGACGCGGGTCTTCGAGCTGTGAGCGCATTCGCCGATCTGCGCCAGCAGTGGCCGCGGCCATCCGCGCCGCGTCCGATCGTCGTTATCGGCGCCGGCAGCATCGTGCGTGACGCGCATCTGCCGGTGTACGCGCGCCTTGGCTTTCCGGTCGTGGGCATCTTCGATGCGGATCAGGCGGCAGCACGCGAGCGGGCGGACGCGTTCGGCATCTCGCGTGTCTTCGCGTCGCTTGCCGAAGCGCTCGGGACGCCGGGCGTCGTCTTCGACGTGGCGGTGCCGCCGCAACACTTAGCGGGCATCCTCAAACAGATGCCCGAAGGCGCGGCCGTGCTGATGCAGAAGCCGATGGGCCGCGATCTGGTCGACGCGCGCCGCATCCGGGCGATCTGCCGCGAGCGGAAGCTCGTCGCTGCGGTGAATTTTCAGCTTCGGTTCGCACCGAACATGCTCGCTCTGCGCCATGCTCTCGAGCGCGGGCTGCTTGGCGACGTGACGGACGTTGAAGTGCGGCTGAACCTGCACACGCCGTGGGAGTACTGGGCGTTCCTGGAAGGCGTACCGCGCCTCGAAGTGCTGATGCACTCGATCCATTACATCGACCTCATCCGGTCGCTGATCTGCGAGCCTTCGGGCGTGTACTGTCGGGGCGTGCGCCACCCGAAGCTCGCGAAGTATCCCGATGCGCGCACGAGCATCATCCTCGACTACGGCGACATGGTGCGGTGCAGCCTGTCGCTGAACCACACGCATACGTTCGGCGCGCGCTACGCCATGTCGCAGATCAAGGTCGAAGGCACTGAGGGCGCGGCGATCGCGAAGATGGGCGTGAATCTCAACTACCCCGATGGCGAGCCGGACGAGTTGACCATCACGACCGGCGGTGGTGACTGGAAGAGCGTGCCGCTGCGCGGATCGTGGTTCCTCGAAGCGTTCGAGGGGCCGATGTCGAACATGCAGCGGTTCATTGCAGGCGAGGATGCGGGGCTCGTTTCGAGCGTTGAAGATGCGTACAAGACGATGGCCGTCGTCGAAGCGTGCTACGAATCGAGCGCGCACGGCGCAACGCCGATCCCGGCGGACGGCTGACGATGGCGATGCGCATCGACGCTCACCAGCACTTCTGGCGGTATTCGCCGCAGACGCACGCGTGGATTGATGGCGGCATGGCCGCCATCAAACGCGACTTTCTGCCGCCAGATCTCGAGCCGCTGCTCGATGCCGCCGGGTTCGACGGCTGCGTCGCGGTGCAGGCGGAGCAGAGCATCGCCGAGACAGAGTGGCTGCTCGGGCTCGCCGACGAGCATCCGTTCATCCGTGGCGTCGTCGGCTGGGTCGACCTCTGCGCGCCCGACATCGCGGAGCAACTGCGGCGTGTCGCTGCGCATCCGCGACTGCGTGGCATCCGGCGCATCGTGCAGGATGAGCCCGACGGCTTCATGCTGCGCCCGGACTTCCAGCGCGGGATCGCCGCGCTGGCGGAGTTCGGTCTGGCGTACGACATCCTCATCTACGCGCGGCAACTACCGGAGGCGCTCGAACTTGTGCGCCGGTTTCCGGAACAGCGTTTCGTCATCGATCACATCGCCAAACCCGCCATTCGTGACGGCAGCATAGACGGGTGGCGTGCGGGCATCTTCGCGATCGCGGCGCAAGCGAACGTCTACTGCAAGCTCTCCGGCATGGTGACGGAGGCCGACTGGCAGCGCTGGCGCCCGGCGGACTTCGCGCCGTACATGGAGATCGTGCTGGGGGCGTTCGGACCGCAGCGCGTCATGAGCGGCTCGGATTGGCCCGTCTGTCTTCTCGCTGGCGAGTACGGCGGTGTGATGTCGATCGTGACCGACGCCATCGGCCCGCTACGCGTACAGGATCGCGACGCGATCACGGGAGGTACGGCGGCGGAGTTCTACGGGCTGGTGTGAAGCCGACGTGCCACCCTGGCACCGCGAAGAATCTCGCTTCGCCGTGGCAATGGACTGCGTTTCGGGCAAGATGCTTCGCTTCGCTCTGCATGACAAGCGTTTCGTCGATCCTGGGCAGTCGATCGTGGGCACTTACGGATTGGCGACGTAGCGCAGCTCGTCATCCTGGGGAACGCGAAGGATCTCGCTTCGCCGTGGCAATGGACTGCGTTTCGGTTCAGATGCTTCGCTTCGCTCTGCATGACAGGTTTAGCGGTTCCCGCTCCTACTCGCGCCACACCTTCCCGTTCGGGAATTCGTGCTCGTCTAGCGAACGCTCGTGCATGGTGATGCTGAAGCCGGGCGCGGTTGGCGGGATGTAGCGGCCGCGGCGGACGACGATCGGGTCGACGAAGTGTTCGTGCAGGTGTTCCGCGTACTCGAGCGCTCGATTCTCGAGGCTGCCGCTGACGACGATGTAGTCGATCAGGGATACGTGCTGCCCGTACTCGCACAGGCCGACGCCTCCGGCGTGCGGGCAGACCGGCACCCCGAACTTTGCCGCGAGCAGCAGCACCGCAAGCACCTCACTCAACCCGCCCAGCCTGCAGTTGTCCATCTGCAGGAAGTCGATCGCTTCGGCCTGCAGCAACTGCTTGAACATCACGCGGTTCGGGCAGTGCTCGCCCGTGGCGACGCCGATCGGCTTGACCGCGCGGCGTATGGTTGCGTGGCCGAGGATGTCGTCCGGGCTCGTCGGTTCTTCGATCCACAGCAGCTTGTAGGGCTGCAGGCGCCCCATGTGCTCGATCGCCTCGCCGACGTCCCACGCCTGATTCGCGTCGACCATGAGCGCGTTGTCCCAGCCGATCTCTTCGCGCACGAGTCGGCAGCGGTGTTCGTTCTCCTCTGCGTTGCGTCCGACCTTCAGTTTGAAGCGCGTCCAGCCGTCCGCGAGCGCCTGCTTGCACAGTTCACGGATCCGGTCGTCGGCGTAGCCCATCCATCCAACCGATGTCACGTACGCGGGATAGCCGTCGCGCAGCATCTCCGCCTCGCGGAGGGCGCGTGTCGGCGCGTTACGGTGCAGGATCGCCAGCGCCTCATCGGGCGTCAGCGCGTCGGTGATGTAGCGGAAGTCGATGCAGGCGACGATCTGCTCCGGCGTCATGTCCGCGACGAGCTTCCACACCGGCTTGCCTTCGACCTTCGCGTAGAGGTCCCACGCCGCGTTGACGATCGCTGCTGTCGCGAGGTGAATCGCGCCTTTCTCCGGCCCGATCCATCGCAACTGGCTCTCGCCGGTTAGCTTGCGCCAGAACCCCGCCATGTCGGCCGCGATCGACTCCAGCGTTTCGCCGACGACGAGCGACGCGAGCGCGTTCGCCGCGGCCACGCAGATCTCGTTGCCGCGGCCGATGGTGAACGTCATCCCGTGCCCGGCGATGCCGTCCGGACGGTCCGTTTCGAGCACGACGTACGCCGCCGAATAGTCGGGATCGGTGTGCATGGCATCGGAGCCGGCCTGCGTCTTCGACGTCGGCATGCGGATATCGCGGGCGCGGACGCCGGTGATGGTCGTGGGCATGGCGGCTCCTGATCTATGATTGCGATGCGACGGGATGATACAGCGATGCCAGATGCCGTCACAGTGCGAGGAGATCATGATGGCTGACGCGCAACTCACGCCGCCAACCCAACCGAAGAACGCCATCGTCATCCTGCTCGATAGCCTCAATCGGCACATGCTCGGGGCGTACGGCGGCACTGAATTCGTCACGCCCAACCTTGACCGCTTTGCGAAGCGCGCGCTGCGCTTCGAGAAGCACTACAGCGGCTCACTACCGTGCATGCCTGCGCGCCACGACATGCTGTGCGGCTCGCTCGACTTCCTGTGGCGCCCGTGGGGCTCCGTCGAGCTGTGGGATCGCACGATCACGTCCTACCTGCGCGAGGCGGGGGTAACGACGATGCTCATCTCCGATCATCCGCACCTTTTCGAGGTAGGTGGCGAGAACTACCACACGGAGTTCACGGCGTGGGACTACAAGCGAGGCCACGAAGGCGACCCGTGGAAGACGCGCCCTGACACGTCGTGGGTAGGCGCGCCGCCGATGGGACGCTCGAAGATGCCGTACGACAACTCGCGCGGGTATTTCCGCGGCGAAGAAGACTTCCCCGGCCCGCGCACCATGGCTGCGGCGGCGCAGTGGCTCGATGACAACGCCAGCTACCACGACCGGTTCATGCTGTTCGTCGATGAGTTCGATCCGCACGAGCCCTTCGATACGCCTGATGAGTACGCGTTGATGTACGACGACACTTGGGAAGGTCCGCATTTGATCTGGCCGCCGTACGTGAACGGCGCGATCGCGGCCGGCGTGCTCGACGAGCGGCAGGCGCGGCAGGTGCGTGCCTGCTATGGCGGCAAGCTGACGATGATCGACGCGTGGTTCGGCCGCATTCTCGACGCGATCGAGCGCAACGGCATGTGGGAAGACACCGCCGTCATCGTCTGCACCGACCACGGTCATTACCTGGGCGAGAAGGACATCTGGGGCAAACCCAACGTCCCGATCTACGAAACGCTCGGCCACATCCCGCTGATGGTCGCCTGGCCAGGCGTCGAGCCCGGCACGACGCCCGCGCTCTCGACGAACGTCGACATCTTCGCGACGCTGATCGACATGTTCGGCGCCGAGGCGAAACATCGCACGCACGGCAAGTCGCTGCTCCCCGTCATCCGAGGCGAGGCCACGTCGGTCCGCGAACACGCGCTATCCGGTGTCTGGGGCCGTGAGGTGCATCTGATCGACGAGACGAGCAAGTACGCCCGTGCCCCGCAAGGCGACAATGCGCCGCTGTCGATGTTTTCGAACCGGTGGTCCACGATGCCCATCGCGGCGCGCCCGAAGATTCGGCTGCCCGTGCCGGATGGTCGCGCTTACCTCGACCGCATGCCCGGATCGCAGATCCCGGTCATCCGCCAACCCTTCCAGCAGGGCGACATGCTGCCGTTCTGGGCGCTCGGCCCGTTCAGCGGCAACCACCTCTACGACCTGTACAACGACCCTGCCGAGGATGAGAACCGCGCCGGCGAGCGCCGAGAGCGCGAGGCCGCCGACCGGCTTCGCGCTGCCCTCATCGAGATCGAGGCACCTGACGACCAGTTGACACGTCTCGGATTGCGGTAGCGCGCGTCGGCCCGGCGGCCTATACTCGTGGCCTGATGGACGAATTAGAACGTAAGTACTGGATTGCATTCGCCCGCGTGCGCCGCGTTGGCCGCGCCCGCGTGCACCAACTCGAGGAGTATTTCGGCAGCCTCGAAGCGGCGTGGCGCGCGCCCGCGGGCGAGCTGAAAGCCGCCGGGCTCGACTCCGGCGCGATCAATGCCATCGCCGCCGCGCGCGACAAGGTGGATCCCGACGCCGAGGTGGAGCTGCTGGCGCGCCACGGCGTCCGCGCCCTCACCTGGCACGACGATGAGTATCCGAAGCGCCTGCGCGAGATCTTCGATCGACCACCCGTGCTCTTCGTCCGCGGCACGATCATCTCTGCCGACGAGTGGGGTGTTGCCGTTGTCGGCACGCGCCGCGTGACTGTCTACGGACGTCAGGTGGCAGAAGAGATGTCGCGTGGTCTTGCGGTGAACCGCGTGACAGTCGTCAGCGGCCTCGCGCGCGGCGTCGATGCTGTCGCGCATCGCGCGGCGCTCGGAGCGGGCGGACGTACGATCGCCGTGCAGGCGTGCGGACTGGACCTGGTGTACCCGCCGGAGCACAAGCGCCTCGCGGAGCAGATCGCCGAGCGCGGCGCTGTTGTCAGCGACTACCCGATCGGCACGCAGCCGCGCAGCGAGTTCTTCCCGCGGCGTAACCGCATCCTCAGCGGCATGTCGCTCGGGGTGCTCGTCGTCGAGGGCGACATCAAGAGCGGCGCGTTGATCACCGCGCGACAGGCGCTGGAGCAGAACCGCGAAGTGTTCGCGGTTCCGGGCAGCATCTACTCGCCGAACTCGCGCGGCACCAACAAGCTGATCCAGGACGGCGAAGCAAAGCTGACGTTAGATGTACAAGATGTGCTCGCCGAGCTGAACCTCAGCATGGCGTCGCACCAGATCGAGATGACGGAACTGATCCCGGCGGACGAAACCGAGAGCGTGCTGCTCAAGCACATCAACGCAGATCCTGTGCACATCGACGAAGTCCGCCGCGAGTGCGGCTTGCCGATTGCAACCGTAACGGGTGCGCTCGCGATGCTCGAACTCAAGGGCCTGGTGCGCCAGGTGGGGCGGATGAATTACGTCCGCACCGCCGTCGGCGTTCGCGCATGAACCTCGATCCGCTGGTGCCCGAGGCGCGGCCGGTCGTCGAGAAGGCGGCGAGCGTCTACATCCACCACACGCGCCACGACTTCGTCGGCCTGATCGTCCACGGCTCCGCGCTGAAGGGCGGATTCATCCCGGGCTGCAGCGACATCGATCTACAGCTCTACGTGATGCCCGATGCGTTTGTCGGCGGCCACCTGCCGTTTGAGCTAACCGTGGCGATTCATCGAGATCTCGCGCATATCGATCCGGCGCCGTTCCGCTACATCCAGTGCTATGCCTTCTCTACGGCGATGCCGCCGGGGTGGGTCGGGCCCGTGCCTGGTGCGTATCACGTTGTGGCGGGCCGGCTGCCGGTACCGGAAGCGACGGCCGAGGAGCTCCATGCGAACGCCCGTCGCTCGCTCGCGGCGCTCGAAACAGTACCGGTGTATCTACGCGACAATCTGTTGGAGCAGGGAGAACGGCGTCTGGCCCGCCTGGTCCGCTTGATCTGCACGGGTGTCTGGCCGGCGTTGTTTCAGCTGCTCATCGTGCGCGGCGCCGACCCGGTCGCGACGTGGAGCCTCACCAAGCAGCAGGCCATCGATGCCACGTTCGCCGACACGCCGCCCGGCGCCGCCATCCGCGCCTTCTACGAGGCGCTGCACGAGTACTACCCGGCAGAGGACTCGGTCGATTCCGCGCTCGACGTCCTCATACGCGGTGTCGCCTTCTTGCGCGCAGCAAAGGCGGCCGCCGCGATCAGTGCCTGAACCACCGACTGTCGACGCCGCGCCGCTACCCGCCATCCGCGCGGCTAGGGTACGAACCTTCCGCCCGTGAACAGTGTCTCTTCATCGGCGAAGCAAATGGGGTTGCCGAAGGGGTCGTGCAGGTAGAAGCTCCGCTCACCCCATGCGCGCGTCGCGATTTCGGTCTCGAGCCAAGCGCAGCTCTCTCCCTTTGCGCGCTCGAACACCGCTTCAAGATCAGGCACCGAGAAGTAGATGTGGTCAGGATTCGGACGGAAGTCCGAACTCGCGGGGTCCTCGCGCGGATCGACGCATGCCAGAGTCGTCGGACCGCAGGCGAAGTAGTGACGTTGGCCGGAGACGCGTTCTCCGGGGTCGTCCAAGATCGCGCTGTAGAACTCGGCCGCTCGGTCTATGTCCGAGACTGGTACGATCACCCGATACAGGCGTACTGTCATATGCTCCTCCTCAGCCGTCCGATAGTGCTTCGTCAACCATCCGACGCTCGTCCGCAGTCAGCTCCGCCTTCGCCAGCAGATCTGGCCGCCGTCGCGCCGTGCGCAGGATGCTCTGCCGCCGTCGCCACTTCGCGATTTCGGCATGGTGGCCCGACAGGAGCACCTCCGGGATGGCGTGCCCGCGATACTCCGCCGGGCGCGTGTACTGTGGGTATTCCAGCAGTCCTTGCGCGTGCGACTCCTCTTCTAGCGACAGCTCGGACCCCAGCACGCCCGGCTGGTGCCGCGCGACGGCGTCAACCAGCACGATCGCAGCGGGTTCGCCGCCGGAGAGCACGTAGTCGCCGATGCTGATCTCGTCGTCGACCAGGAACTCCCGCACGCGCTCGTCGACGCCTTCGTAGTGACCGCAGATGAGGATGAGTCGCTCCTCCCTGGCCAGTTCCGAAGCGACCTCGTGGTTGAGCAGGCGACCCTGTGGCGTGAGCAGCACGACCTTCCCGGCCGGCTGCGCCATTCCGCGCACGGCATCGACGCAATCGCAGATCGGATCCGGCTTCATCACCATCCCGGGCCCGCCGCCGTACGCGTAGTCATCCACGATGTGATGCTTGTCCAGCGCGTAGTCGCGCGGGTTGTGCAGCGCAATCTCGAGGACGCCTGCCGCTCGCCCGCGGGCGATGATGCTCGAGTCGAAGGGTCCGGAGAACATCTCCGGGAACAATGTGACGATGTCAATGCGCATGGGGGAAGGTTATAGGTTGCAGGGGGTAGGTTGTAGTGAACGGATTGCAGACGCGATCCGTCTCGGAGAGGCCGCTTCGCCCGCGGCTACCCGTGCTCGGAGCGGAGTCGAATCACGCCGGGGCGTTCAGAATCTTCAAAATGACAGCGCACGGCGTCGCGAACCATCGTCCGTAGCTCCGGTAGCGAATCTGCTTCGGTGAAGATGGAATAGCCCAGCGCGTTCGCCTCGTAGCCACCTTCAGGCGACTCCTCGACGTCGAATACGATTTCAATTTCCGCCATTGCGTCCTCCGCAGGGAGTATATCGGCCTCGCCTCTCCGCCGTTGGCTTGAGCCTACCCGCGTCGTGCCACCCAATCGCGCAGCGCCTGCACCGTCGTATCGAATGCCAGCTCTGCCCATGGGATGGCGTCGGCGTCGTACCAGCGCACTGCGGTCGACTCGTGATCCGCGACGTACGCGGCGTCCGTGGCGCTCACGCCTTCGTACACGACCATGACGATGCCGACCTCTGGTCGCGTGTACACGCCGTGGAGCCGGCCGATCGTGACATCCAGCCCGACCTCCTCCTTCGCTTCCCGCGCTGCGCCCTCCTCCGCAGTCTCGCCGACCTCCAGGAAGCCGCCCGGGAAGGTCCAGCCGCCGGCGCCCGGCTCCATCGCCCGTTGCTGGAGTAGCACCCGGCCGCCGTGCTCGACGATGACCGCGGCGATGACGCGCGGGTTCATGTAGTGGATGAAGCCGCACGATTCGCACTGAAAGCGGCTACGGCGTTCGGCCTCGATGAAGCGCTCGATCAGGTCGTGCCCGCACGTCTGACAGTACCGAGGCGTTGACAAACGTTCAGGCGACATGGTTGACATCTCCGCGCATGATGGCCATATTCGCCGCCAAATCACTTGACCGGATGTCTGGACCTGTCCTATGCTCTGCCTCATCCGCGGCCCAGACGAGGGCACACCGCCTACGGCCGCGAGCTTCATTACCTGTCTCAAGGAGGAAACACTGTGGCATTTGAGGATAAGTCATTGACTTGTCGCGATTGCAGCGGCACGTTCGTATTCACAGCGGGCGAGCAAGGGTTCTATCTGGAAAAAGGGCTCCTGAACGAACCCCAGCGCTGCGCAATCTGCCGCGTCAGCCGGCGTCGTGACCGCACGTCCGGAGGCGTCCGGGAGATGACGACGGTGGCCTGCGCGGGCTGCGGTGGCAACGCGACCGTGCCGTTCGTGCCGCGGCTGGACCGCCCGGTCTACTGCAGCAACTGCTTCGAGCAGGAGCGCGCCGTCGCGAGTTGACGACCCACGGGTTAGACGTGCGGATGCCCGCCGACTCACACCCCGGCGGGCATCGCCATATCCAGCGTCACGGCCGACTCCCGGTGTAGCGGGGCTCGCCCCGCCCGCGTGCGCGGAAACGGCTCCGAGTCGCATCACTCGCCCGCTTCCGTGCGCTCAGATCCCGGCATGTGCCCTTCGATCCACTCCTCGCCGTCCTCCCAGACCTCTTTCTTCCAGATCGGCACGACTTGCTTGATGCGGTCGACCGCGAAGTGACACGCCTCGAATGCCGCCACGCGGTGCGCCGATGACACGGCGACCAGCAGGCTCGTTTCGCCGATCTCCAGCCGCCCGACCCGGTGCAGCACCCCGATCCCGGTGATCGGATACTTCGCGCGCACCTCGTCGGCCACCTCGCGCATCTTTTTAACAGCCATCTCCGGATACACGTCGTATTCCAGGTACTGCACGCTGCGGCCCATGTTCTCGTTGCGCACTACGCCGTAGAACAGCGCCACCGCGCCACTCTCATCGCGCCGCACGGCGTCGACGAGCGGTGCCGGGTCTAACGGCTCGTACGTCACAGCAAACATCAGCCGCCCTCCGCGCTAGGGTTGGCGCGAACGTCCAGCAACGCATGCGCGCCACCGCTCACCGGCGGTATCAACGCCACCCGATCACCGTTTGCCAGCACCTGGCTCGACTCCACGTATTCCTCATCGATCGCGCAGACCAGCGTCGGCAGCAGCGCCTCCACGATCGGATGCCGCGCGCCCAGCGTGTCGCGTAGCACCGCGACGGTTGCCCCGTCCGGCAACTGCATCTCGATCTCGCGCTCGCCGATCAGCTGATGCAGCCCCGCGAATAGACGCACGCTCACAGTGATCATCGATGCTCCTGCCTGTTCATGCGGCTATTGTACCCAGCCGCTTTACATAGCTCCGTGCGCGCGGCGCGGGCCTGGCATATACTCGCCGCGCTATGCCGCATCTCCTCGAACGTACCTCCCGCCTCGCGATCGGACTGCTCTTCCCGGCGCGCTGCGCCCTCTGCTCCGCTGCCGGCACGATGCTCTGTGAGTCCTGCGTTGCCGTACTTCCGGTGACCAAGGGCCGGCGGTGCGAGCGATGCTGGACGCCGTCCGCCGACCGCCAACTCTGCGTGCACTGTGCGTCGACCCTGGAGCTCGCCTTCACGTCGATCCGCGCGCCGTTTGTGATGGAGGAAGCTGCTCGTGCGCTCGTACACAAGCTCAAGTACGCGGGCGTGTCCTCCCTCGGGGAGCCGATGGGCGCCCTCATCGCCGAGAAGCTCGAGATATCGGGAGATCTCGTCGTACCGATCCCGCTGCACCGCGGCCGGCGCCGCTCCCGTGGCTACAACCAGGCCGAGCTGCTCGCGAGGCAGATCGCGCTCGCTAGCGGCCTGCCCTTCGACGCGGCTGCCGCACGCCGGACGCGAGCCACAAAGCCCCTCGCGCGCAGCATGAACCGGGACGAGCGTCGGGCGATCGTCGCTGGCGCGTTTTCCGCTGTACGGGAACGCGTCGAGGGCCGCCACATCGTGCTCGTGGACGACGTCGTGACGACGGGCGCCACGTTGGACGCCTGCGCGAGGGCTCTACTGGACGCAGGCGCTGCCAGCGTCCGCTGTGTGACGTTCGCCCGTGCCGACTGAATCGACCCAGTAGGCCGCCGGACGTATAGTGCGAGGACAACCGATCGCCTCCTTTCAAGCCGGAGCCAACGCATGCTGGGTGAGCAAGAGGTCCGTCGCATCGCCGAGACGGTGCTGGGCGCCAGTCGCGCGGATCAGACGGAAGTCGAAGTCTTTGCCAACGACTCGGCGCTGACCCGCTTCGCCAACAACTACATCCACCAGAACGTCGAGCAGTCTGACGTCGACGTGCGCGTCCGCGCCGTCATCGGTCAGAAGATCGGCGTCGCTTCCACCAACGAGATCTCCGGGGATGCACTGTCGCGCGTCGCCGCTCGTGCGCTGGAGCTGGCGGAGCACCAGCGTGAGAACGAGGACTTCCGCTCGCTCCCACGCCCCGCGCCCATCACGCCAGTCAGCAGTTATGCCGAATCGACCGCCCGCTGCGGGCCGGAGGAGCGGGCCGGTGTCGTCGGCCAGATATGCGACGCCTCATCGCGCGCGGGCCTGATAGCGGCCGGCGCCTTCCACACGACGGCTCAGGAGCTGGCGATCGCGAACTCCTTTGGCGTCTTCGCATACAACCGCGAGACGCAGGCCGACATCAACACCGTCGTCATGTCGGAGACGTCCAGTGGCTACGCGGCGCGCGTCAGCAAGGATGTCGGTGACATCGATGGCGAAGCTGTCGCGCGCGAAGCAGTCGACAGCGCGCTGCGCGGCGTGAGCCCGGCGACGGTTGAGCCGGGAGACTACGAGGTGATCCTGGAGCCGTACGCCGTCGTCGACTTGCTCGATTTCTTCTCGTACCTCTCGTTCGGCGCGCTGCCATATACCGAAAAGCGCAGTTTCATGGCGGGGAGACTCGGTGAGAAGGTGATGGGGGAGAACATCAGCATCTGGGACGACGGTCTCTCGCCCGACGGCATCCCGTCTCCGTTTGACTACGAGGGTGTGCCGCGTGAGCGGGTGTCGTTCATCGAGAACGGCGTTGCGAAGGGCGTTGTCTGGGACAGCTATCTCGCCGGGAAGATCGGCGGCGACGCCCGCTCGACGGGCCACGCGCTGCCGGCGGGCGTCACGTTCGGCCCGATCCCGCTGAACATGTTCATGGCGCCCGGCAACGCCACGCGTGACGAGATGATCGGAAGCGTGAAGCGCGGCCTCTACGTTCGGCGCTTCTGGTACACCCGCTCGGTGCACCCGCTCAACGTCATCATCACCGGCATGACGCGAGATGGGACCTTCCTCATCGAGGACGGCAAGATCGTCGGCCCGGTCCGCAGCATGCGGTTCACGCAGGGCTACGTCGATGCCCTCAACTGCGTCGACCTCGTCGGCAAAGACCCGATGCTCGTACTCGGCGATCTTGGCGGCGGCGTCCGTAGCGTGCCCGCGCTCAAGATCGCGAAGTGGAGCTTCACCGGTGTGAGCGAGTTGTAGCGCGACGAGACGGATCGAATCGCAGGACGATGAACGCACGCGTAAACTGCGGCGCAAGCTGTGAACTGCATACTGTGAACTGAGAACTCGGCGCCATGATCCTCTTCACACTCGAAGAAGCCGAATCGATGCTGCCGCAAGTGCGCGACGAACTGCTCGCGATGCAGGCGTGCAAGCGGGAGGTCGATGTGCTGCGCGAGAGCTTCGACCACGCCGCGCACAAGAGCACTGGAAACGGACACGTGAAGGACGAGGACGCGCTGGCCGAAAAGCGACGACATGCGGAATCCCTCGTCGAACAGATCAACGAGCGCCTCGCCCGTATCAACGACTGGGGCGTCGAACTTAAGGGTATCGACGAGGGACTGGCCGACTTTCCGAGCAGGCGTGACGACCGTATCGTCTACCTCTGCTGGCGGCTCGGCGAGGACCAAATCGCCTGGTGGCACGAGATCGACACCGGATTTGGCGGCCGCCAGCCGCTTTAGCACCGCGATCGGCCGCAACCACCTTCACTCGTAGAGGCGCAGGGGCGCGCCTCGTGCCGACGCAACGTGGATGGCCGGGTAACGTGCGGACATAACCCCTCGCGGTATGCCGCTATTGGATAAGTTGCATCAACTTATGCGCTCTCAGAATTGCGTTAATCGAGTCTGTCCCCGAGAATGACCGGAGATTTCAGGACGCGTTCCCAATGAAGGCGGTGAGATGGAGCAGACCATAGTCGAAGCGCGCCGAGAGATCGTTGCCCGGTCCGATGCCCCTTCCACTCGCGTCCTGTGCGAGGCCATCGAGTTCGAGACGACCACGGCTCCGGAGTTCATCGACATCACCGAGGATGTCACTCGCATCGTCGAAGCGTCGGGCGTCGCCTTCGGCCAGGTGACCGTCTTCTCGCAGCACACCACCGCTGCCATCAAGATCAACGAGCACGAGCCGCTCCTGCTGCGCGATCTCGCCCGAACCCTCCGCAACTTCGCGCCGCCGAATGCCTACTACGAGCACAACGACTTCTCGCGCCGTACCGTGAACATGAACCCCGACGAGTGCGCGAACGGTCACGCCCATGTCCAGCATCTGTTTCTGGGCTGCAGCGAGACGATCCCGGTCGTCGACGGCCGCGTGACCCTCGGCACGTGGCAGCGGGTCTTCCTCGTCGAACTCGACCACCCACGTCTGCGCCGCGTCCTCGTGAACGTCGTCGGCACCGCCTAAGGAACCGTCGGGTCTACTTCGGAATCAGGTGCACCGCGGTCGCCTTGAACGACGCGATCACGCTTGCGCCTTCGTCGATGCCCAGGTCCTCCAACGAGCGTCGCGTCACACGCGCGGTCAGCCGGAACCCGCAGTCGATCTCGACCCGCGCATCGGCCCCCGTGCGCACGATACGGCTCACACGGCCTGCTATGCGGTTGCGGGCGCTCCCGGGCGCGTGTTCGCCCGCCGGCGCCAGGCTCACGTCCTCGGGTCGCAGGCACACCAGCGCTTCGGTGAACGGCCCTGCGTCCAGCGCCTCGATGGTATGCCCGGCGGCGATGAGCGCGACGAGTCCGGCGGTTCGCTCGATGACTGTTGCGGGCACCATCGTTTCCACTCCGACGAACGCCGCCACCTCCTCGTCTGCCGGAGTGCCAAATACATCCGCCGGTGCCCCGATCTGACGGATGTTGCCGCCGATCAGCACGGCGACCCGATCGCCCAACCGCGCGGCCTCGTCATGATCGTGCGTCACGAGCACGGTCGTCATCCGCGTCTCCGATAGCACGGTCGCGAGATCGTTGGTGATCGCGGTGCGCGTCGGTGTGTCCAGCGCGCTGAACGGCTCATCGAGCAGGAGTATCTCGGGATCGAGCGCGAACCCGCGTGCCAGGCTGACGCGTTGCGCCTCCCCGCCGGACAGCGTGCGCGATGAACGCTCTGCGAGCGCCTCAACGCCGAATCGCGCCAGCCAGCGCTGCGCCCGCTCGCGACGTGCGCCGCGTGCGACTCCGCGAACGCGCAAGCCCGCTTCGACGTTCGCGAGCACCGTGCGGTCGAGCAGCAGAGGCTCCTGGAAGACCACGGCCATCCGTCGGCGCAGGGCGAGTTCGCGCCCGCGCACCGTGCGTCCGTCGAATAGTACTTCGCCTTCTGATGCACGCTCCAGCAGCGCCAGGTGAAGCAACAACGTCGTCTTGCCGGCACCATTCGGGCCGACGATCGCCAGCGTGCTGCCCGGGAACACGTCGATGCGCGGCACGTCGAGGATCGACGTGCCGCCGCGGCGCACGCGGAGTCCGCGCACCGCCAGCTTCGGCTCGCCGGTCAGCGGCTCAGCCACGTCCGCACCGCCGGCACATCGCCGATCCTGCCGTTCGTTTGCGGTCGCGAGGCATCGCGTCGAATGCCGAGTTGAACCCACGTGAAGAGTGCATTGACAGTGATCATCATCGCCAACAAGACGAGGCCCAGTGCGAGCGCTACGCCAAAGTTGCCTTTGCTCTGCTCGAGCAGGACGGCGCCTGTAAGCACGCGTGTCTGTCCCGCGATGTTCCCCCCGACCATGACGGATGCACCCACCTCAGAGATCGCCGCGCCGAAGCCTGCCATGATCGCCGCGAGCAGCGGCAGGCGCACCTCCTGTAGCAGGATCCACAGCATCTGCAGCCGCGACGCGCCCAGCGCGTACACCTGGAGCCTTAGCCGCGGGTTGAGTGCGGAAAGGGACGCGGCGGTGAAGCCCGTAATCACCGGCGTGGCGATTACGACCTGCGCGAGGATCATCGCCTTCGTTGTGTAGATCCAGCCCAGATCGCCCAGAGGGCCGCTTCGCCAGAGGATGATGGCGATGAACAACCCGACGACGACGGGGGGCAGTCCCATCCCCGTGTTTACGAGCGTCATCACGATCCACCGCCCCGGAAAGCGCCCGAACGCCAGCGCTGCTCCGATCCCGATGCCAAGCACGAGGCTGATGGCAGTCGCCAGGCCGGAGACGTACACAGAACGCACGGCGATCTCGTAGACGTCGCTTCGATTGTGCGCGAGTAGCCCGACCGCCGTCTGCAGGGCATCCCAGATCAGATCCATGTGCGGCCTCGACCATCCGCAATGACAGATGCGCGCGCCCCTCGGCGCGCGCATCCGTCGCTGCACGTCAGTTCGTCATAGTACCGTCTACTGCGTGGGCTCCGGCTTCCCGGCGTCCGGGAAGAAGAGCGCCTCACCGGCGGTGTCCTTGCCGAAGTCGCCGATGACCTTCTGGATGTCCGCCCGTACCATGAATGATGCGAACGCCCGCGCGCCAATGACGTTCACCTTGTCATGCTTCGCCGGATTCACAACGATCACGTGGTAGACGTTCAGAAGCGCCTCGTCTCCCTGGAACACGATGTGGAGATCCAGGTTGGCCTTCTGGGCGAGGTATGTCGCTCGGTCGGTGATCGTGTACGCATTCTTCTGGTTGGCGATCTGGAGCGTCGCCCCCATCCCTTGCCCGGACTCCGAGTACCACGCCTGCCCCTTCGGCGTGACGTTGATCGCCTTCCAGAGCTTCAACTCGAGTGCGTTCGTACCGGAGTTATCACCACGGCTGATGAAGGAGGCCTGCTTCGTCGAGATCGCGGTCATCGCATCATTCGTGATCTTGATCGCCGTCAGGCCGGAGGGATCATCCTTGGGGCCTACGATGATGAAGTCGTTGTGCATCACCAGCGTCCGCTCGATGCCGTCGCCGGCGTCCACCATCGTCTTCTCGGCGGCGGGCGAGTGCACCAGCACCACGTCGGCGTCTCCGCGCGATGCCTGCTCGATGGCCTGCCCGGAGCCCACCGCGACGGTCTGTACGGTGTAGCCGCTCTCCTTCTCGAACATCGGAACCAGGACATCCAGCAGGCCGCTGTCCTGCGTGCTGGTCGTCGTTGCCAGGATGAGGGTGCCGCTCGCCTTCGTCGCGACGGGCGACGGGACGGCCGTTGGCGTGGTTGGCGCGGAAGTCGGCGTCTTGCTGCTCGAGCTGTCATCGCCGCATGCGGCCGCGAATGACGCGATCAGCAGCGTCAGCACGATCAAAAACGGTGTGCGTCGTAGCACGTGTAGGGCTCCTCTCTGCGATTCGGATGGATATGCTGGACGGAGCATAGCGCGGTCGTCCATGGAGGTCTAGTGTTGAAAGGTGTGTGGCGGTGATGGGATCGTCGTAGGGCTCGGGGCGGCACGCCCACGTTCGGCGATCAAATGCGCTCGCCTGGAACGCAGTCCGCTAGGCGCCGCGCTCGAACACGCGGGCGAACTGCTTCGCGACATCCTGCTCCGCAGCGATCCGGAATTGCTCGTAGCGCTCGATCAGTTGCCGGCCTTCCGCGGTGAGGCGAGATCCGCCGCCACCGGCGCCACCTACGGCCGTCTCGACGAGCTTCAGTCCGAGGTTCTGCTCGATCTCGCGCAGTTTGCCCCAGGCCCGGCGATAGGAGAGCTGCATCGCGGCCGCTGCCTCGGACAGCGAGCCCGTCTCATCGATGAGGCGAAGCAGTCGCACGCGGTAGTCGCTGAGCGCGAGCTTGCCGTTCTGCTCCAGCCAAAGCTTGGAGTGCGGTTCCATCCCGTTAGCGTACTCACGGGCGGCGAACGGTGACAGCCCGCGGCGCCCGCAAGACAGAGCAACCCGCCGAAGGGGGCGGCGGGGAGCGTCCATGCTTCGGACGCCACCTTATCCCTTCGGCGGGTTGTTTCGACGAGAGGATACTAAGGCAAGATAGCGCGCTAGTGTGGGATTCTTATGTGTAGATCGCCGCACGAATCGCCAGAGAGTGGGCGAATCTAGGCAGCCTTGAGCTGGTTGGGGGGAGCGTCTTCAATGGACGCCGCATCGATCTGGCGCGCATCATCGGATGAAAGAGTGCGGCTCCAGAACTGATGCACGAGGTAGGCGCTGGATGTCACGACCAGGATGCCAAGTGCGATGAAGAACTGCATGCGGTCCTTGCTCGTTGGCGGTTGGTGTGGCCTGGCCTTGAACGGCCAAGGCCAGGCCACAAAGTCTTGTTCGCCGTCGGTTGAGGAGGCGTACGGGTGGCGGCCGGGGACTGCCGCCACCCGTCAAACCTACTTCTTCTTCGCCGCCGGCTTTCGGGCCGCGGTCTTCTTCTTCGCGGCCGGCTTCCGGGACTTCGCCGCAGCAGCCTTGAGGGGCTTCTTGGCGGCCGGCTTCTTCTTGGCAGCCGGCTTCTTCTTGGCGGCCGGCTTCTTCTTCGCCGCCGGCTTCTTCTTCGCCGCCGGCTTCTTCGCCGCGGCCTTCTTGGCCGCTGGCTTCTTCTTCGCGGCCGGCTTCTTCGCCGCAGCCTTCTTGGCCGCTGGCTTCTTCTTGGCCGCCGGCTTCTTCGCAGCCGGCTTCTTCGCTACAGCCATTGTTCCCTGCCTCCTGTCTTCCTTGACGATTGTGCTCCCACCGTTAGGAGCAGCCACTCGTGCTACCGCAGTTTTCACAGCGATAACACGTCCCCGACCTTGTCATGATCCAGCCGCAGCTGGCGCACGCGGGCGCATCCGCGTGCCCGTTCGCTCGCGGTGCCTTGTACACAAGCGGCACCACGTCGGTCGCGCCGGCAGGCGCGTGTCCGTTGGTACCGCCATTGCTACCGGCGGCCGCCGATGTCGATGCGGCCGCTCCTCCGAAAGGTAGCGGGTACTGGCCCGCGGCAAGCGCGGCTTTGATCTCCGGCGTCATCACGCCGACTTCGTACGCTTCTTCCGGCGACATGTAGCGGCTCGCCATCCACCGGAAGACGTAATCGATGATGGACTGCGCCACCGGGATGTCGCGGTTCTCCGTGCGCCCCATCGGCTCGAAACGCATGTGGCTGAAGTTCCGTACGAGATCCTGCACGGGCACGCCGTACTGCAGCGCGTACGAGATCGCCCGTCCGAACGCCTCCATCAGCCCGCTCACCGTCGAGCCCTGCTTGGCCATCGACAGGAAGATCTCGCCAGGGGTTCCATCGTCGTACAGCCCGACGGTGATGTACCCGTCATGGCCTTCGATGCTGAACTTGTGCGTGATGGAACTGCGGGTGTCGCTCATCTTGCGGCGCACGGGCCGCTGCTCCTCCACGGGCTCCGCAGCGGCAGCACCGTTCGAGGTCGAGAGCGGCTGTACCGTCTTGGAGCCGTCCCGGTAGATGGCGATCGCCTTGATCCCGTGGCGCCACGCCTCAACGTACGTACTGGCGACGTCTTCGATGGTTGCCTCGTTAGGGAGGTTTACCGTCTTAGAGATTGCGCCTGAGATGAACGGCTGCGCGGCGCCCATCATCTTGATGTGGCCCATGTGGTGGATCGACCGATCCCCGTTCTCGGGCCGGAACGCGCAGTCGAACACCGCAAGGTGTTCTTCGCGCATCAAGGGCGCGCCCTCGATGGTGCCTGTCTCGTCGATGTGACGGACGATCGCTTCGATGTCGGCGGGTGCGTAGCCCAGGCGCTTCAGCGCGCGCGGTACCGTCTGGTTGACGATCTTCATCATGCCGCCGCCGACGAGCTTCTTGTATTTCACCAGCGCGATGTCCGGCTCAACACCCGTCGTATCGCAATCCATCATGAACGCGATCGTCCCTGTTGGTGCGAGCACGGTTGCCTGCGCATTTCGATAACCAAACTTCTGTCCCAACTCCAACGCATCATCCCATGCAACGTGCGCCGCGTCGACCATGTAGTCCGGCGCAAGTGCCGTATCTATTGTACGCGATGCATCACGATGTTTCGCAATGACGCGCAACATGGGCTCACGATTTTCGTGGAATGCTGCGAACGGGCCGACGCGCTGCGCGATCGATGCGGACGTCGCGTACGCTTGTCCGGTCATCAGCGCGGTGATCGCGCCGGCGTACGCGCGTCCTTCGTCGGAGTCGTAGGGAAGTCCGAGCGACATCAACAGTGCGCCAAGATTCGCGTAGCCCAGACCGAGCTGGCGCATCGCTTCCGTGTTCGCCGCGATCTTCGGCGTCGGGTAGCTCGAGTTGCCGACGATGATCTCTTGCGCCCAGATCGTCACGGTCACCGCGCGCCGGAACGCCTCGATGTCGAACGTGCCGTCGTCGTCGCTGAACTTCATCAGGTTCAGCGATGCGAGATTGCACGCCGAGTTGTCGATGTGCATGTATTCCGAGCAGGGGTTGCTCGCGTTGATGCGCGCGGTGTTCGCGCACGTGTGCCAGTCATTGACCGTGGTGTCGTACTGCATGCCGGGGTCGCCGCACTCCCATGCCGCTGCGGCCATCCGCTGCAGCAGGTCGCGCGCATTCACCGTGCGGACCGTCGCGCCGCCGACCGTCGCCTTCAGGTCCCATTCGCCCCCGTCGACGGCCGCGGCCATGAAGTCGTCGGTGACCCGGATCGAGTTGTTCGCGTTCTGGAACTGGATCGACGACCAGGCGTCGCCGTTCAGCGACATGTCCCAACCGGCCTGGCCGAGGGCATGCGCCTTGCGCTCCTCGTTGACCTTGCAGTCGATGAACTCCTCGATATCGGCGTGATCTGCGTTCAAAACGACCATCTTGGCCGCCCGCCGCGTCTTGCCGCCCGACTTGATGGAGCCCGCAATGCTGTCCGCGCCCCGCATGAAGCTGATGGGCCCGGAGGCCTGCCCGCCTGCCGAAAGCTGCTCCGTACTGGAGCGGATTGGTGACAGGTTGATACCCGAGCCGGAGCCGCCCTTGAAGATCATTCCTTCGGTCTTGCACCAGTCGAGGATGGACTCCATCGTGTCATCGACCGAGAGAATGAAGCAGGCCGAGCACTGCGGCTTCTCTTCGACGCCCACGTTGAACCAGACTGGGCTGTTGAACGCCATCTTCTGATTCAGTAGCAGATGCGTCAGCTCGTCGTGGAATGTCTTCGCCTCGGCCGCGTCGGTGAAGTAGCTGTCCTTGATGCCCCAATCGGTAATCGTGCCGGCCACACGGCCGATCAACTGGCGCACGCTGCGCTCGCGTCGATCGCTGCCCAACGGGCCGCGGAAGTACTTCGACACGACGACGTTGGTGGCCGTCTGCGACCACGTGGCCGGGATCTCCGCGTCCTTCTGCTCGAAGAATGCGTTGCCGCTCTCGTCGGCGATGATGGCAGTGCGATACTCCCACGTCACGCCGTCGTACGGGTCATCGCCCGCACGCGTGAAGAAGCGCTCGACTGTGAAGGCAGTGCTCGTAAGTGTTCTGCGGGTCTCTGGCTCGGCCTGGAGCACCATGGTGGCGGGATTCCTTTCCTGTCTGTACTAGCCTGCCTGCAATCTCGTATTGATGTTCGCACCGGCGAGCCGCGCGACCGCTCGCCAGTTCGTGGTATTTGCCCGGTACGCCGGCAGATCGTCCAGCCGTGCACCGGTCGCGCGTACAAACTCCCGCAGCTGATGCATCTGTGCATCCGCCGTCATGCGCACATCGTCGACCTCGCTGTTGTGGACGGCGCAGAGGAACGCGAACGCGCCTGCGCTGATCTCAGCAACAGCCTGATTGAGACCTGTGCTCGCGGCAACTGCTTTCATCCCACCTCTCGAAGCGCTAAGCCCACATCGCTCCGCATAACGTTCAACAGCGCGACTCGCTGACGTGAGTCCGCGAGTTCCCGTCGCTAACGTCCGTCTTGTCGGACGATATCTTCCACCAGCCGCAACTGCGGCGCCTGCACGGCCTCCGGCTCCAGTTCCTCAACCGGGGCTGCGTAGCCCGCGGCGAGATGCTCCGGCACGCGCTCCAGGATCCGCAGACGGTAGACAGAGATACGCTGCTCCGTCGGCCCCTGCAGCTTGAACGTCAGGTGCTTGTCGCTGATGCCGAAGATGGTGCCGTCGCCGAGCTCGAGGCGCAGCTCGCCCCGCTCGCGTTCGAGCATGTGCATCTCCCACGCAGGCCACATGGTCACTTCGCCGCGCTCGCGGTTCACTTCGCACGGTCCGTTCGCGATGAACTCGCCGCCTGCATTTGTCAGCTTGCCTTCGATGCGCACGGTATCGCTCTCCTTGCGTTGCATCGTCCAATTCTGCGGCGGTTATCGGGCTTTCCGTCTCTTCGACTGCTCCCGCGGCGCAGACGCCTTGTCCGCGAGTGGGACGGGAGTCTGCACCGGCCGCACCGGGCGGCGGGTACGGGTTCGTACATTCGGTGCGGCCGGGCGCAGCCGAAGAGAAGGGGGAGTGAACTCGGGGTCGATGAAGGGCAACTGTGCTTCCGCAGGCCGCCCACCCGACGCCAACGATTCCAACTCCTCCTGGAGCGCTGCCAGATCGGCGAACTGCCGATACACGCTGGCGAAGCGCACATACGCGATCGGATCGAGGGTGTGGAGCCGCTCCATCACCAACTCGCCGATCGTGGTCGACGGGATCTCTGGGACGTTCGTCTGGTACAGCGCCGACTCGATGTCGGCGGCCAGCGCCTCGACCGCGCCTGCCGGCAGCGGCCGCTTCTCACAGGCCTTCCGCAGCCCGCCCAAGAGCTTCTCGCGTGAAAACTCCTCGCGCCGCCCGTCCTTCTTCACGATGTAGAGCGCGACTGACTGCACACGCTCGTGCGTTGTGAAGCGACTCGCGCAGTCCGGATTCAGGCACTCGCGTCGGCGTCGAATCGTGTCATCGACCTCGCGTGAGTCGACGACCTTCGAGTCCTGGTGGCCACAGAATGGACAACGCATAACGCCGAGTGTGCCCTCTCGCTGTTACCGGAGCGATCTGCTCAGGCGACAAGCGCGAGATTAACACCACATCTGGTACTTGTCAACGTGCTGAAGTGCCATCGAGCACAATATCTTGCGCTCGTCACGCAGTTGAGACAAACACGCCATGATCGGACATAACGCACGGTAGGTCGCGTTGGTGTCGCCAGGAGGTGCCGGATTGAACGTGTGGCAGACATAACGGACGCAGGATAGGGTCGAGCGGGTTGTGATCTCTCGGGGCATCGAGCGTGCGAGGGTCGCAGACGGAACAAGGTCCGGGCGAGCGAAAGAATTTTCGGATACAGCACATAACGATGCAGCTATGCTCGGCACTGGGGCGATAAAATCGCCGCGAGGCGCCGGCGTGCCACGTGATGCGCCGCGAGGGGGAATCCTATGCCTACGATTCTGGAGACCTGGCGGGCTGCGATGCAGCCGCAGCCAGTCGTGGCGTTTTTCGCCGGGCTGTTCGAAAGCGCGGGCGTCCGCGTCACTGATACCGGTGAAGCGTTCACCTGTCGCCATCTCGGCGACCGCATCGAATTTGCTGCCGGTATCGATGACGCCGCCGTCGACTTCGCGGTCGAGGTGCTATCGGAGCAGGCGGGCAGGCTCGTCGCGTTTGTGGGCGACGGAGTACTCGACGAGTCGGAGCAGTTTCGGATCATGGCCGTTCTGGCATCACCGGCGACCCAGGCGGCATTGCGCCACCCGATTATCAAGAGCCGTGTGCTGCGGTCGATCCTCTACCGAATCGGCCGTGCGGAGCGGCGTATGCACGTCGTGCTCGTCGCGCCGCCCGGCGAGATGGACGCGGCTCACACGGTCGCCTACCGCGACGGCGCGTGGGCCGTGACACCTGGCCGCGAAGGCAGCGTGTCGCACATCTACCGGCTCAGCGTCGCGGACGCCGTGGACTACCAGCGCCACATGCTGGCGGCCCGAAAGGCGAACAGCCTGGGGTCGTGGATCAGGTTCGCGCGGTGGTACAGCCAGCTTCGGCGGCGTGTCGTCGTGCCGGCCTGAGCGCGCGTATCCGAGAACCTGCGAGTCCGCCTTCCCGGCGGCACGAACTTGCCGTAACGGACGTGGCGCGGGTTATGGAAGTCGCGCGATGTCGCCGGTACACTGTCCCCGAGTAGCCCACGTTCCCGGTTCTGTGGTACCTGCCCGTATCACCTCACCGGGTCGGGCTGCTCTTTTCTCTCCGGCGTCCGGTGCCAGCGCTTTGCGCTCGGTTCCGGGGACCGCGCGGACAGTCGCTCAGGCTGCAAGGTCGGGTGGTACGCCGCGTCGGAGCCAAGGCGGTAGCGCTGGCATCGAACGCCGGAGAGATGGGTAGGTCGTGAGCGGCGTCATCTCCCAATTCCGCCGCTCACGACCCTGTCTCTCCCTGGTGGGGAAAGTCCCCGAGGCACCTCTACCCCGGGACAGCGCTGGCTAGACAGGCTCCTCCTTTCCTCACTCCTCCAGACGGCCCTTTAACGCGCCGCGACAGTGCGGCGCAGGAACGTCGGCAACTCGGTGTCGTTCGGGTCCCCTGCCACGGCTGCGGCGGGGATCGCGTCGAGCGGCTGCGGGTCGGCAGGGCGGTCATCGCCCGGCATCTCACGGCGGTACTGCTCCGGGATCGGATTGACCGCCACCGGCCGCGCGAACCCCGTGGCTATCAGCGTGATCTGCACCTCGTCGCCCATGCTCGGGTCGACGGCCGTGCCGAAGATGATCTCCGCGTCCGGGCTCACCACGTCGGCGATGATCTGCGCCGCAGCGTTGATCTCGTGCAGCCCGAGGTTCTTGCCGCCCGTGATGTTGTAGAGCACGCCTTTCGCGCCATCGATCGACACCTCGAGCAGCGGGCTCGAGATCGCCATGCGCGCGGCGTCCTCAGCGCGATTCGGGCCCGTGCCGGTTCCGATCGCCATTAGCGCCGGTCCGGCCTCCGACATGATCTTCCGCACGTCAGCGAAGTCGAGATTGATGTCGCCGGGCAGGGTGATGATCTCGCTGATGCCGCGGATGCCCTGCAGCAAGACGTCGTCGGCGGTGCGGAACGCATCCTCGATGCTGGCCTTCTCGTCGCAGATCTGGAGCAGGCGGTCGTTCGGGATGACGATCAGGGTGTCGACCTTCTCCTGCAGCCGCTGGATGCCCTCCTCGGCCTGTGCGCGGCGCTTGGCGCCCTCGAAGCCGAACGGCTTGGTTACGACGCCGATCGTCAGTGCGCCCGCTTCCTTCGCCACCTGCGCCACCATCGGCGCGGCGCCCGTGCCCGTGCCGCCGCCCATGCCCGCGGTCACGAACACCATCTCGCACCCGCGTACGGCGTCCAGCAGCTCGTCGTGGCTCTCCTCGGCAGCACGGAGGCCTCGTGCCGGGTCACCGCCGACGCCCAACCCCTTGGTCAGCTTGTCGCCGACGCGAATCTTCACTTCGGCCTGGGAGTGTTGCAGCGCCTGCGCGTCCGTATTGACGGCGACGAACTGCACCCCCGGGATCTTCTCCGCAATCATGCGGTTGACGGCGTTGCAGCCACCGCCTCCGACGCCAACGACTTTGATGGGTGGCAGTCCGTCCGAATATGCCTTGCTCACGCTCGACTCCCTTCGCTGCTCCTCTTGCCGCAGTTCTCTCACTTCTTCTTCGAACATCGCCACCTGCGTGTACCGCGGCGGGTCATCGTCTACCGCGCCGTACTGATGCGGCGCCGGGGGCGGCTCAGCAGGCGCTACGGCGGGCGCCGCCGCCACGTCGTTCCAGGTCGTCATGTCGTCGCCGAATCCTGCCATCCCGCCTCCTTGCACTCCGCTGGTAACTCCGTCGTTCCGATCGCTATCCACTGGTCACTACTCCGGCAATAGCACGCGCGCCCAGTTGCCCAACCGCCGCCACACGCCGCTGAGGTCCAGCGACGCCTTCGGCGTTCGGTGCCATGAGCTCGCCTCCGCTTCGTTCACCGCCCACTGCAGCAGCCCGACGCTCGTCGCGTACGCCGGGTCGATCAACAGGTCCGTCAGCCCGTGCAGGTTGCGCGGCATGCCGACGCGCGCCGGCCAACCGGTCACCTGCTCCGCCAGCAGGTCGATGCCCGTGAGCTTGGCGCCGCCGCCCGTGATGACGATCCCCGCCGAGATCACGTCGTCGTGCACCGCCCGCTTCACTTCGGCTGTCACCATCTCCAGGATCTCTTCGTTACGTGCCTGGATGATCTCGCAGAGCCGCCGTCGCAACTCCGTCTTCGAGCCTTCGGAGCCGAACGCCTCGATCGTGATTTCCTCGCGCGCGTCGACCATGCTCGGGATGGCATGCCCCCACTTCCGCTTCGCGTCCTCCGCGGCCTGGTAGGGCGCACGCAGCCCGACGACGATGTCGCGCGTCACGTGGTTCCCGCCAACCGGCAGCACGGCGGTGTGGAAGACGCTGCCTTCCAGGAACAGTGCGATGTCCGTCGTGCCGCCGCCGATGTCGACCAGCACAACGCCTTGCTCCTTCTCCTCCTGATCAAGCACGGCCTCCGCACTGGCCAGGGGCTCCAGGATCAATCCGTCCACCTGCACGCCGACGTTCTCGACGCACTTCGTGAGGTTCTGGATGCTGCTGTCGATGCCCGTCACGATGTGCGTCTCGACATCGAGCCGCGTGCCGTACATCCCCACGGGGTCGGAGATGTGGTCCTGACCATCGACGACGTAGTAGCGCGGGATGACGTGGATGATCTCCCGGTTCGTCGGGATGCTCACGACGCGGGCGCCGTCCAGCACGCGTGTCACATCGTCGGGCATGATCGGCCGCGAGCGATCTGGGATCGCGATGATGCCACGGTTGTTCAGGCACGCAATATGCTGCCCGGCCACGCCCACATGTGCCGATAGGATGCGCGTCCCGCTCGACTTCTCCGCCTTGTCGACCGACGTCTTGATCGCCTCGGTGGCGTCGCGGATGTTCTCCACCATCCCCCGAGACAGCCCGTCCGAGGGCGCGATGCCCACGCCCAGGATGCGCATATCGCTCTCGTTGGCGATCTCCCCGACGACGGTACAGATCTTCGTCGTCCCGATGTCGATTGACGCGAACGTCCCCCCACGGGTCATTGCTGCCTCCCTGCTCTTCGCCGGTCACGCCGCTGTGCGCGCATCGACCCTCTCTCGCTCATCGAAACGTCAGCCTGTCGCCGAACCGGAGGTCCACGGCGTTCAGGGCCACATCGGATTGCCGCGCCTGTTCGATGAGCACGTACAGCGCCGCCACCTTGTAGTCGTAGTCGCGCGAGTCGCCGAATGTGACCCACAGCGGCTTGTCGTCCGTGTCCGAGCCGGACAGGACTGCAGTCAGTCCGGAGTCCTGTCTGTACACCAGCGCAAGCGTCGCGCGGCCGAACGCCGTGCTCGATTCATGCACCAGTCGCGCGGCGAGCTGCACGGCACCCGGATCCAGACGATCCCCCGTGTTGATCACCCGCTTCGGTTCGATCTCGACGATCAGCGGCGTACCCTCCGGCGCCGGCGTATCAAGTACGTAGCCATCGATATCGATCGGCACGTTGAAGCCATTGATCTGCCACGAGCCCCACGGCGTGCGCTCCTCCAGGTCGATCGATACGGCATTCCAGCCGTGCTTCGTTACGGTCACGCTGCGCACCTTCGGCAGCGCCCCCACGCGACTCCGCGCGCCGTCGATGTCGAGCGCGAAGGCGCTCTCGCCATCCAATCCCGCGGCGGACCGCACCTGCTCCGGCGTCAGCGCCACCGTGCCCGTCACCGTCACCGTCTGCACGGTTAGCCACGGCGAGTGATATGCCCACCACGCGCCCGCGAGGATCGCCGACAGCATCGCGGCCAGTACGACGAGTCGCGCCTGTCCCGGCGTGATCACTGGGCGCGGCGCGGCCTGCTCGCGCCGCTGCACGCCGCGTTGCTCCGGCTCGCGCGTCTTGACGACGCGGCGGCCCCGTCCGGGCTTCGCCGCGCGGTATGGCCACTTGCCGGGCGTGCGCGCTTCAGGCATGCGCACCCCCTTCCGCACTCCGTCCGCGCGACCGCTCCCGCGCGAACCGCTCCAGTGCCAGGTCGATGATCCGGCTGATCAACTCGCGATACGCAACGCCTGCCTTCGACCAGAGCAGCGGGAACATGCTCACGGCCCGGAAGCCCGGCAGCGTGTTGATCTCGTTGATCAGCGGCTTGCCTTCCGGCGTCAGGAAGAAGTCCACGCGCGCGAACCCCGCTCCGTCGATCGCCTTAAACGCTCGCACGGCGTCGTGTTGCAGTTGCGCGGCGATATCGTCGGAGAGCTCCGCGGGAGCCACGAGATTCGCGCTGTCGTCCAGGTACTTCGCGCTGTAGTCGTAGAATTCGCCGCTCGTCACAATCTCGCCTATCGGCGACGTGTCGATCGATTCGTTCCCGAGCACGCCACACTCGACCTCGCGCACGCGGATCGCCTCCTCGACGAGCACCTTGTCGTCGAGGTCGAACGCCGCGCGCATCGCATCGCCGAGGTCCTCGCGCGAGTGCACTTTGCTGACGCCCATACTGCTGCCGCCATTCGAAGGCTTCACGAAGGCCGGGTATCCCAACGTCGCCTCGATATCGCGCGTGACGGCGTCCCGCTCGGCGTTCCATTCGCCCGCGAACAGCGTGATGTGCTTTGCTACGTTCAGCCCGGCGCGCACGAACAATTCCTTCTGCAGCGCCTTGTCCATCCCGATCGCGCTTGCCGCGACGCCGCAGCCGGCGTACGGGATGCCAAACATCTCCAACATCCCCTGCAGCGTCCCGTCTTCGCCGTTAACGCCGTGAACCAGCGGGAAGACCGCATCGACGCCCCGCAACGCGTCCAGCACGTCGCTCCGCTCCAGCAGCGGCGGCACGTCGGCGTCCATGCGCTTTTCGAACGGCGCGTCCGGTCGGTCGAGTTGAGCGCGCGTCTCCGCCGGCGTCAGCCAGCGCCCCGAGCGCGTGACGCCGAACGGCACCGTCACGAACCGCGCGGGGTCAGCCGCCTGCAGCATCTCGATCGCTGAGGCGACCGACACTTCGTGTTCGACCGACTGGCCGCCGAAGACCACACCGAGGCGCAGCTTCGATGTCATTCGAAACCCTCCCCCACAAGCTCAACCTCGCGCTGCAGCGCGATGCCGAACTGCTCCTTCACGCGGCGTTCCGCCTCGCGCATCAGCGCCGCCACATCGGCCGCGCGTGCGCTCCCGAGGTTGTCGATGAAGTTCGGGTGCTTCTCGGAAATGCGCGCTTCACCGATGCGACGGCCGCGTAGCCCGGCCGCATCGATCAGCCGCCACGCGTGGTCGCCCGGCGGATTCTTGAATGTGCTGCCGGAATTGCGCCCGCGCGGCTGCGCGCGCAGACGCTGCCCGTCCAGTTCGGCGATACGCCTCATCGACACCGTGCTCTCGCCCTGGTGTACGGCGATCTCCACCGACAACACGACACAGCCCGAGCACTCGCCGCGAAGGATCGCGCTCGACCGGTACGCGAGCTTCATCTCCGCCGCAGCCACGCTTCGCTGCTCGTTCGCGCCGTCGAGGATCGTCACGGCGAGCAGCACGTCGGCGAGAGAGCCGTCGTAGGCGCCTGCGTTGTAGACCACTGCGCCACCCATCGTGCCCGGGATGCCGGCGGCCCACTCGGTGCCACGGTATCCATCGCGCGCCAGTTGCCGCGCCAGCGATGCGAATGGCACACCGGACTCCGCCCAGACGACAGCATCGCCCTCGGCTGCTTTTCCAAACGCCACGGGGAGCGCTACCGGGCTCTTGCGGTCGATGTGCAACGGCTCGACGCGCGTCGCCTTCGCCTGGTTGTCGATGACCACGCCGCGGATGCCGCGGTCGCCGACGAGGATGTTGCTTCCCGCGCCGAGGATGAAGGTCGGCGCGCCCGCCGAGCGCGCGGCGATGACGGCGCTCGCCAGCTCGGCCGCGCTGCGAACCGTCACGAACACGTCGGCCGGGCCGCCGATGCCGAACGTCGTGTGACGCGACAGCGGTTCAGCGGTCTTCACCGGCGCAATGGCCCGCAACTCGTTGATCAATCGGTCGTCCATACCATCATCGCGCCTCGTCGCGCGGATTGCCTCCTGCATCACCAGCGTCATCGCCTCCGCAGCCGCTCGAGCACCATCGGACCGACACTGTCCACGTCGCCCGCACCAACGGTGAAGAACACGTCCCCCGACCGCAGATCGGTCGCGATGCGGTCTGCGGCGTCATCGAACGCGTCGACGTAGGTCGCTTGCGGCGATGTGATTGCCGTAGACAGATCTGCGCCACTGAGTCCTGCGGTCGCGTCTTCCCGCGCGGCGTAGGTGTGCGTGATGTACAGCGCGTCCGCCGCCTCGAAGCACGTCTTCCACTCGTCCAACAGGTAAGCCGTGCGGGTGAATGTGTGCGGCTGGAACAGCAGGACGATGCGCCGGCCTGGGAAGCGTTCACGCGCGGCCGCTATCGTGCCGATGCGGACTTCGGTCGGGTGATGGGCGTAGTCATCCATCACCGTGACGCCCGCGGCTTCGCCCACGTACTCGAACCGCCGCTGCGCCCCGCGATACGTGGCGAGCGCGGACTGCATCACTGCCGTTTCGATGCCGATTGTGCTCCCCGCAGCGATGCCTGCGAGCGCGTTGCTGACGTTGTGCCTCCCCGGCAGGCCGATCGTGAACGTCCCGAAGGGTCGTCCGTCGCGCCCGACGTCGAAGCTCTGGCCGCTCTCGTGCTGTGTGACGCCGCTCGCGCGCCAATCGGCGGGACCATCGATCCCGTACGTCTGCACGTCACGCGCCTCGATGCCGCCAGCGGCGACCGTCTGTCGCACCCGCGGGCTGTCGGCGCAGGCGATGACGTGCCCGTCGATCGGTGCGCTCGCCATGAATTGCGCGAACGCCGCCGTCATCTCCTCGACCGTGCCGTAGATGTCCAGGTGGTCGGGCTCGATGTTCGTCACGACAGCGACGTCCGGTGTGTAGCTCAGGAAGGCACGGTCGTACTCGTCCGCTTCAATGACGATGTATTTGCCCTCGCCCGGCGCGGCGTTGCCCCCGAGGCTCCGTACTTCGCCGCCGATCAGGTACGTCGGATCGAGCTTCGCCTCTACCAGCATGTGTGCGATGAGCCCGCTCGTCGTCGTCTTCCCGTGCGTTCCCGCCACGGCGATGCTGTAGCGTCCTTCCATCAGCCGCGCCACCATCTCAGCGCGCTTGATGACGGGTATTCCGCGCCGCTGCGCTTCGACAATCTCCGGGTTGTCGCCGTGCGCCGCCGACGTGAACACGACGAGCTGCGCGTCGCCGACGTTCTCGGCCGCGTGGCCGATCGCGACCCGCACGCCGAGCGCAGCAAGCTTCTCCGTCATCGCACTCGGGCGCTGGTCGGAGCCGCTCACGAGGTGACCCCACGAGTGCAGGATCTGGGCGATCGCCGACATGTGCGCGCCGCCGATGCCGACGAGGTGCACGCGCTCAGGGACGTTTGCAGCCTTCACGCCGCCTCCATCAACACGCGCGCGAGGTCTCGCGCAGCGTCCGGCCGCGCCAGCCGCCGCATCGCGGCGCTCATGCGCCCGCGCCGCGCGTCGTCGGCGAGCAACTCGAGCACCGTCGCCGGTAGCCGCTCCAGCTCGCTGTTGCGCAGCATCACGGCGGCACCTTCGCTCTGCAGGAACTCCGCATTCGGCACCTGCGACCAGCCCTCGTACTCGCCCGGGATCAGCACGCCCGGTGCGCCCGATGCCGGCAGTTCGCCCAGCGTCGATGCGCCGGCCCGCGCAACGACGAGATCCGCCGCAATGAGCGCCGCCGGCATATCGTCCAGGTACCCCCGTACGTCGTAGCGTGTCTGGTGCTCCGCCGTGAGCCGGGCACGATGCTCGTTCGCGGCCGCTTCGTCTGCGGCGCCGGTCACATGCAGCACGACGCATCGCTCGAGCAGTTGCGGCAGCGCCGGCCAGATCGCGTCGTTGATCTTGCGCGCTCCGAGACTGCCCGCCGTGACGAGTAAGACCTTCGCGTCGAGCGGCAGCCCCAGCTGCGCCCGCGCCGATGTTCGATCGAGCGTCCAAAACGTTTCGCGCACCGGATAACCGACCACCGTCGTCTTCGTCGCCGGCAGGTGCGCCAGTGCGCGTTCGGACGTCGTTGTCATTCGCGTCGCCAGCCGCGAGAGCAGGCGCACCGCCCACCCGGGCGTCACGTCCGGGAGAAACACCACGAGTGGCCGCCGCAGCAGCCGCGCCGCCAGGCCGACGGGCACGCTCGCATAACCGCCTGTCGCGAACACTGCGTTCGGCTTGAACCGCAGCAGGATCCACACCGACTGCATGACGCCCCACGCGAGCCGTAGCGCGTTTCCCGCGAACGCGAGCGGCGACGATACGCGCAGAGCGCCGGCCGATACGGCGCGGAATGCGATGCCTTCCGCGGGCACGATCTTCTCGTCTACGCGTCCGCGGATGCCGATGTACAACATCTCGAGCGTCCCGCCTGCCGCCTGCGTCTCGGCCTGGAGTGCGCGGGCGACGCAGAGGCCGGGGTACACGTGTCCACCGGTGCCGCCGCCAGCGAGTATCACCCTCACCGCGCTCCCTTCCGGTCCGTCGCGCGTTCCGGCCACCCTGTGGCTTCGCCGCGTCGTTTGGGCTTCGTCGTCTTGCGCGTCGGGCGGACGATCTTGTCCGAGCCGTCAACCGCTTGCGGCCGCTGGCCGACGGACTTCGCATCAACGCCGAATCGCGACACGCTCAGCAAGATGCCCACGCCGGCCATCATCGATACGAGCGCGGATCCGCCGTAGCTCAGGAAGGGCAGCGGGATGCCCGTAAGCGGGAGCGTCCGGGTGATGCCACCGATGTTGATCAGCGTCTGGAAGCCGATCCAGGAGACGATGCCGACAGCCAGCAGCGATCCGAAGTCGTCGCGCGCTCGGAGGATCACGCGAAAGCCGCGCACCATCAGCAGCGCGAACAACAGCAAGACCACCGAACAGCCGATGAACCCCATCTCTTCGCCGATGATCGCGAAGATGCCGTCCGTGTGCGCACCCGGCACGTAGAAGAATTTCTGTCGGCTCGCGCCCAGCCCGAGGCCTTGCACTCCGCCGCTACCGAGCGCGATCAGCAGTTGCAGCGTGTGGAAGCCGCGCCCGCTCGGATCGTCCTCCGCGCTGACAAACGCGAAGATGCGGTCCGCCCGGTAGTCGCCAGTCGCGATCAGCATCGATGCGACAATTCCGCCAATGCCTCCAAACGCCGCAAGATGCGTTAGCGATGCGCCCGCGACGAACACAAGCGTTCCCGTCGTCAGCACGACGACGATCGTCGTGCCAAGGTCCGGTTCAAGCATGATCAATCCGGCCGCGATGCCGACAAGCACGACGAAGGGCAGGAAGCCCGTCCAGAACTCCTTGACGTTCTCGCCGCGGCCAGCCAGCCACGCCGACACGTAGATGATCAGCGCTAGCTTGGCGAACTCGCTCGGCTGCAGCGGCGGAATCGGCCCGCCGATGCGAATCCACCGTGTGGCGCCGTTGCTCTCGACTCCGATGCCCGGCACAAGTACGGCCGCGAGGCTCAGCAGCGCACCGAGCATCAGCAATGGGCTGATCACGCGGAGCTGGCGGTAGTCGCTCTTCATCAGCACCCACATCACGACGCCGCCAGCGATCGCGAACATCACCTGCCGTAGCAGGAAGTAGTTGGCATCGCCGAATTCCAGCAATCCCAGTGCAAAGCTGGAGCTGTAGACGGCAACGACGCCCATCACGACGAGCACGCCGACCGCCGCCATAATCACATAGTCCGGGCCGCTCGTTCGCAGGCGGGAGGGATGCGCCGTAATGCCCATCAGCGCTCCTCTCCGGCCATCTCATGCACGAGCCTGCGGAATTCCTCGCCGCGCTCCTCGAAGTTCGCGTACACATCGAAGCTCGTGCCCGCAGGCGACATCAGTACGACATCGCCCTCGCTCGCCATGTCGCGCGCGGCGGTCACCGCCTCGGCCAGCGTCGCGACGCGGAGCCTCTGCGGCAGCGCATCCGGCGATACCGATGCTGCCTTCGCTTCTATTGCCGCTTCGAAGAGCGGGCCCGCCGCGCCGAAGAAGACGATGCCGACGCAACGCCGCAGCGCCTCATGCGCCATTTCGTCGAGCGGAAGATTCTTATCCTTGCCACCCAGCAGCAGCACGATCGGCTCGCCGAACGACCGCAGGCCCGCAAGTGTGCGCTCGGGTGTCGAAGCGATGCTGTCGTTGACGTAACGCACGCCATCGATCTCGGCGACGACCTCAAGTCGATGCGGTACGGCTTCGAAGGAACGGATTGCCTGCGCCATCGCATCGACCTGCAAGTCCGCCGCAGCTCCGATGGCCGTAGCGGCGAGCACGTTCGCCACGTTGTGCATGCCGCGAAGCGGGATCTCATCTAGCGGCAGGACCATCGTCTCGACGCTCTCGCGCCTTACGAACACGGCGCGATCCTGGACGAAGGCACCGCCGCCCGGTAGTGAGTCACCCAGCGTGAAGAAGGATGCCTGCGCGGGCGTCAGAGCGGTGAGGCCGGCGCTGATCGGATCGTCGAGATTCAACACTACATAATCGGCGGGCGTCTGGTACTGGACGATCTTCTGCTTCAGCGCGACGTACTCGTCCCAGGAGAACTGGTCGAGGTGGTTCGGTGTCACGTTCAGGACCGCGGCGATGTGCGGGCTGCGATCCGTGAGTTGAAGCTGGGTATGGCTTATTTCCATAACGGCCCACGTCCGCTCGTCCATGCCGTCGAGCAGGCCGAGCAGGCCCGTCCCGATGTTCCCGCCGACGCGATAAGAGCGTCCGGCCGCCGCCATCATCGCCGCTACGAGACTCGTCGTGGTCGTCTTGCCGCTGCTGCCCGTGATGCCGATGGTCGGCCCGGGGCAGTGCTCCAGGAAGTAGCGGGTCATCGAGCTGATGGCGACGCCGCGCTCCCGGGCCGCCTCGATGGCTGGAAGGGTGAGGGGTACAGACTGGGAGACGAAGACGATATCGCTCGTGGCGATGTCTTCAACGCGCTGCGATCCGCCGAGTGCGTATTCGATAGGAAGGCCCTCAAGCTCCGTCATGCGCTCGGTGAGGGCAGCGGGAGATTTGGAATCGGAAACCGTGACGATCGCGCCGTGCGTTGCCGCGTACCGCGCCACATCCGCGCCCTCGATGCCGAGACCGATAACGGTCACCCGTTTCCCCACCAGGAAGTCTCGCTCACCTGTCATATCACGTTAGCAATTCTTTGTCAAGCTTCTACCACACCGCAAGTGCGACGCCGACCATGGCTCCCAGGATGCCCAGCGCGATGAAGCGCGCGGTTACCGTCGTCTCGTGCCAGCCCAACATTTCGAAGTGGATGTGGAACGGTGCCATCAAGAACACGCGTTTGCCGCGCAGCCGGAACGAGCCGATCTGGATCACGTCCGCAGCGATCTCCAGCACGAACACCACGCCGATCACCGGAACGAGCAGCCACCATCCGGTCATCAGCGCCACAACTGCCAGTGATCCGCCCAGCGCGATCGCGCCTGTGTCGCCCATGAAGATCCGCGCTGGGTAGGCGTTCCAGTAGAGAAATCCGAGCAGAGCACCGACGGTCGCGAAGCAGAACGTCGCGAGGCCGGTCTGATGCTGGATCAGCGCAATCGCGCCGAATGCCGCGAACGCCACCGCAGACGTCCCGCCGCACAACATGTCCAACCCGTCGGAAACGCTCACGGCGCTCGTCGTCGCGATGATCACGAATACAGCGACGACGATGTAGATGGGACCGATGTCGTACGCGCCGACGTGATGCGGCACGAGCAGCAGGGGCACGTCGATGCGGTCGTACAGCACCCACGCCGCCGCCACGCCCACCGCGGCGAAGCCCGCCAGCTTCATGATCATGCTTGCCCGGTCGTGTGCTTCGCGCTTCTCGCGATCGACCAGCGTGCCGAGGTCGTCGTAGAAGCCGATCGCGCCGAACACCAGCATCACGGCGAGAGGGAGCCACACGTCGCTGTCCTTCGGCACCGCCGCGATCAGCGCGAACACCGCGGCGACGCCCACGATCAGCAGCCCGCCCAACGTCGGCGTACCCGCCTTCGAAAGATGTGACGCCGGTCCATCGGTGCTGATCGCCTTGCCGATCTTGCGCCGCCGCAGGAACGCCACGAACGGTCCGCCGATGATCGCCGCCGCGATGGCTGCCAGCACGCCTGTGAGCAGTGCGTAGGTCATGCGTCCGCCTCCAGCGCCTGCACGACCGTCTCGAGCGCCAGCGCGCGCGATCCCTTCACGAGCACGACATCGCCCGCGCCCAACTGCGGCAGCAGCGCCGGTGCGATCTCCGACTTGTCCATCACGATGTGTACGTCGCTGTGACCCGCCTGGAACGCGGCGTCGCCGATCCAGCGTCCGAGGTCGCCGACGGCGAAGATGACGTCAGCGATCTCCGCCGCGAGCCTCCCGACCTGGATATGGCCGTCGTGCTCGGCGTCGCCCAACTCACGCATATCGCCCAGCACCGCGAACTTGCGGCCAGGCACTTCGCCCAGCAGATCCAGCGCGGCACGCATCGAGTCCGGGCTCGCGTTGTAGGTGTCATCGATGATCACGGAACCGTTGAAGCCGCGATGCGCTACCAGTCGCGCGGGGATCTGCGTCTCGGTCAGCGCCTCCGCGATATCCGCCAGCGCGATGCCGTCGACGATGCCGGCGGACGCGGCCGCGAGCGCGTTGTGCACCATCGCGCGTCCCGGCAGACGCGAATACACAGCGGCGCGTTCGCCGTCGTGTACCAGTGTGAATCGCACGCCCGCCAGTCCCTTGCTGTCGATCTCCTCGGCCCGCATGTCGGCGTCGTCCGAGAGCCCGTACGTGAACACCGTCGCGTTCGTGCGTTCGGCCATCGCGGCCACGCGCGGGTCATCGATGTTGAGGATCGCGTCGCCGTCCGAAGGCAGCGCTTCGACCAACTCCGCTTTCGCGTCGGCGATCGCCTCGATGCTGCCCAGCCGCTCCATGTGCGATGGCCCAACGTTGGTGACGATACCGACTTCGGGCTGCGCGATGTCGCAGAGCAGCGCGATTTCGCCGCGCGCCCACATGCCCATCTCCAGCACGGCGCGCTGGTGACGCTTGGTCGCATCAAGCAGCACCAGCGGCAGGCCGATCTCGCTGTTGAGGTTGCCTTCGTTCTTCAGGACGTGATAGCTCACGTCCAGCACGGCCGCCGTCAACTCCTTAGTCGTCGTCTTGCCGACACTGCCGGTGATCCCGACGACACGTAGCTTTGTGCGTGTCGCCCGCCGCTGACGCGCGAGGTCTTGCAGCGCCGTCAGCGTGTGCGGCACGACGTACTGCGCGATGTCCGCTTCGACGGGCCGCTCCACGATCGCCGCGGTCGCGCCGCGCTGCGCTGCATGCGCGACGTAGTTGTGACCGTCGACCTGATCGCCGCGCAGCGCCACGAAGATGTCGCCGCGTCCCGCCTTGCGCGAGTCGACCACCGCATGGCGGAACCGCATGGGCCCCACCGAGGGGGCGCGGATCAGCGCGGGGCGCAGTGCGGTGGCCAGTTCTTTCGCCGTAATCATGAGCGGTGCCGGCCTGCCTCCGGCATCGTGCGGTGCGCGCTGGCACCGGCATTCGGTTGTACGTCTACCTCGTCGTGTCGGCGCGTCGGACGGGCGCCGGAACGGCGTTGACCTGCGCGGGCGCGCAGTTAACTACGGGTCCGTCGCGACCAGCTGCGGGCCGTCCGGCTGCACACCGAGATAGGCGAGGATGCTGGGCGCCAGGTCGGCGAACACCGGCGCCGATATCTGGCCGCCGAGCCGGTCTTCCTTGAAGTCCAGCTTCACGAGGACGATCACCTTCGGGTCGCTCACCGGCGCGAAGCCGATGAAGGAAGCGACGTTTCCGTCGCGGGCGGCGCCGTCCGCCAGCGTGGCGCCGGTCGTCGTGCCGGACTTGCCGGCGACGTGATAGCCCTTGATCGCGGCCAGGTGCCCGGGACTGCCCTCCACGACCTGGTTCATCATATCGGCCACGGTGGCCGCCGTTTGTTCGGATACCACCTGCCGTACCACAACGGGCTCGAAGGTGCGCGGTCCGTCCGCCGTATCCATCTCCTGGACGATGAACGGCCGCATCAGCTTGCCGCCGTTCGCCAGCGATGCGATCGCCGTGATCACCTGCAGCGGTGTCGCCGCAATGCCCTGTCCGAAACTGTTTGTGGCGAGGTCCACCTCCGTCCAATTCGGGTCGGAGTTCGTTCGCACCAGTCCATCCGGTTCGCCGCCCAGACCAACGTGCGTGGCTTCGCCGATGCCGAAGTTACGCATGTACGTGTAGAACGCGTCCGCACCGACGAGCCCACTGAGCCACGTCGCACCCGTGTTCAGGCTTTTTTGCAGGATCTGCGTCACGGACGTGATGCCGTTTGTGCTGTAGTCCCAGTTGCGGATCGTCGAAGGACCGATGTACGCCGCGCCGATGTCGTCGTACGTGCTCTCAGGTGTCACCAGCCCCAGATCCACCGCCATCGATGCCGTCAGCGTCTTGAACACGGAGCCCGGCTCGTACACGTCGGTCACCGCCCGGTCACGGAACAGCGCCTGGTCCGGCTCGTTGAGGTCTAGATGCGAGAGCTTGAACCCGGGGTTACTCGCGATCGCCAGCAGTGCACCCGTCTTCGGATCCATGACGATGATCGAGCCGCCCAGCGCGCCCGTCTTCGCGACCTGCGTCTCCAGTTCACCTTCGACCAGCCGCTGGATGTAGCGGTCGATCGTCAGTTTGATGTTGCCGCCGGGCTCCGGCTTCTGGCCCACGCGTTCCGCGCCGAGCGACAGCTTGTTGCCGATGCTGTCGCGCTCGAAGTAGATCGTGCCGGGCCTGCCCCCGAGTTCCGCGTCGAAATCGCTCTCCACGCCGGTCAGGCCCGTGTGGTCGCGTCCCACAAACCCCAGCAGCGTCGACGCGAGGTCGCCTTCCGGATAGAAGCGCTTCGTCGTCTGCACCATCCGCAGTCCCGGCGCGTCCGCATCGCGCAGCGGTACGCCTTTGGCGAAATCCAGCCCCGCGTGTGCCAGGTAGAGCCCCTTGTCCTCCGTCCGAACGATGTTCACAAGGTCATCAGGCTGCTCGTTGATAAGGGGGGCGATGATCGCCGCCGCCTTGCGCGCGTCATCGAGGTTCTGCCAATCGGCGCGGTTCACGAAGATATCGAAGGCGTCGACAGTCGTCGCGAGCGGGTAGCCGTTGCGGTCAAGGATCGCGCCGCGCGGCGCCCGCACTTCCTGCTGGCCGAAGTGTTCGTTGTTGGCTTCGGCGCGGTAGTGCTCGGCATCAACCAGCTGCACGTAGGCGGTGCGCGCTGTCAGCACGATCCCGCCGATCGCGAAGATCGCGCCAAGTGCGAGCAGGCGCCCGTTCATCCGTCCGCGCTGTCCGAACATCTACCCTCTACCCGTGGCCGCGCCGCCCATGTGCCCTAGAACGGCAACAACTTCAAGAAGCGTCTCCAGATCGGCTCGTTCGGCTGTTCCACGTCCCGCCCGTCCGGCGGCAGGAACCGCGTCGGCAGCGTCTGCCGATCCGGTACGTCGTGGTTCACTGTGATGTACAGCTTCTGCTGCGCCGGTTCGAGATGCAGACGAGTCCGCGCCTCGAGGTCGACTCGCGCGAGCGAGGAGAGTCTCGCGACCTCGGCTTCCAGCGCGTGATTCTCTGCCTGCTTCTCCGCACGCACTCGGTTGAGCTCATTGATCTCGTAACCGGTGCTGGTAAGCCGGCTGAACTGGCTCACCTGGAACCCCGCCGCCAAGACGACGAGGGCAAGAGCGGCGCCCACCATCAGCTTTCCGGGCTTCGGTTTGCGGAAGATACGCGGCGCAGCAATTGCGGGTCTCTGAAGCGCCGCCATCAGCGCCTCCTAGGCGGCGTATTCGGTGATGCACTCCGCGGCGCGCAGCTTCGCGCTCCGCGCACGGGGGTTGGCAGCGATCTCACTGAGAGTCGGCTTCAGTGCGCCCTTGGTGACTGGGCGCAACGTCGCCTTGTGCCCGCACCGGCACTCCGGGAGTCCGGGCGGGCAGATGCAGTCCCGGGACTCGCGTCGGATGTACTCCTTCACGATGCGGTCCTCGAGCGAGTGGTAACTGAGCACGGCAAGCCGTGCCCCAAAGCCGAGCAGGCCGTGGGCCTGAGGAAGTGCGGCGGTTAGCGAAGCTAACTCTTGGTTTACCGCTATGCGGAGAGCCTGAAACGTCCTGGTGGCGGGGTGGGTTTTCAGATTGGCTCTCCTACCCACGGCCTGCTCGACGGCTTTGGCTAATTCAGCGGTCGTCCGAAGCGGACGGCTCGCGACAATCCGGCGGGCGATCCTGCGGCTCGCCGGGTCCTCTCCATACTGAAAGATCAGGTCGGCCAACTCGGCCTCTCCGTAGGTGTTGACGATCTCCTCGGCGGTGATGCCCTCACGGCCGAATCGCATGTCCAGGGGCGTATCCTGCCGGAAGCTGAAGCCTTCGCCGTCCGCCAGCTGGTACGACGAGAGCCCGAGATCCATCAATACACCGTTGACCGGCGCGAACTCCATCTGCCGGGCGATCTCGCCAACGTCTCGGAAGTTACCCCGCGCGAGCTTGAAATCGGCCCCGAAACGCGCCAGTCGCGCGGCGCCGCGCTCGATAGCTGCGGCGTCGGCATCGATGCCCAGCAGGCTGCCTCCGGGCTGCGCCCGCTCGAGAATCGCCTCGGCGTGGCCGGCGCCGCCGAGCGTGCAATCGACATAACGTCCGCCCGGTTCCACGTCGAGCGCCTCGAGAACCTCAGCCGTCATCACGGGGATATGCATTGTAGTCGACATAATCATCGCGCCCGCGACTCGGCTGACTCCAGCATCTCTGCCAGCGCCGCGTCGACCCGCGCCATCTCCGCTTCGTAGGAAGCTGGGGACCAGATCTCCAGATACTCGCCCGCGCCCACGACCAGCACTTTCGCCGAAAGCCCGGCGTACTCGCGCAACTGCCCGGGAATGAGGATCCGGTTCTGCTTGTCCAGCTCCGCGTGCACCGAACGGGAGAAGAACACCGAACGCAGATCGCGTCCCACGCGGCGGAGCGCTGATTCCGCCGTATATTCGGACGCCAGCGCGGTAAAGGCCGCTTCCGTATACAGCCGCAGGCATTTGTCCGGGGAACCCTGGCTGAGCACGATCCCTTCCCGGAACGCGTCGCGATAGCGAGGTGGGAGCGGAAGCCGCCCCCTCTCGTCCATCGCATAGTCGAAGGTTCCGAGGAATAACACTGGGTCGCGTGTCCTGCCGGGTGCTCATCGGGTCCATCCGTAGCCAGATTCCCACGAACTCCCACAGATTACCATCGATTGATCGGCTGTCAAGTGCTTATGCAGAAAGAATTTCCCACATTGATCCCCGTAGCGCAATGGTTACACCCGATCCCCCCCTCGCGCCCACCCCAACGGCATCTGCTGGTACGATGGCGCCATGATCCGCGCAGCAATCCTGACCGTGAGCGATGCCGGAAGCCGCGGCGAACGCGAAGATACGAGCGGCGCGGCCGTACGCGAGCTGCTCGTGGGAATCGGTGGGGAAGTCGCCCGCTACGAGATCGTGCCTGACGAGCGCGATCGCATCGCCGCGAAGCTTCGCGAATGGTGCGACGGCGACGGCGTCGACCTCATCATCACCACCGGCGGCACCGGCCTCGCGGCCCGCGACGTGACGCCCGAAGCCACGCTGGACGTGGCGGAGCGCCTGGCCCCGGGCATCGCCGAGGCCATGCGGGCTGAGGGCCTGCGGCATACGCCCAAGGCGATGCTGAGCCGGGCGGTGGCCGTGGTGCGTGGCCGCACGCTCATTGTGAATCTCCCCGGCAGCGAGAAGGGCGTGCGGGAGAGCCTGAGCGCCATCCTGCAGGTACTGCCGCATGCCGTGGAGTTGCTCCAGGGCGTCACGGAGCACCCGAAACCCGCGTAGCGATGGGTTGACGACGCAACACCTCCGTAACGCGTCGTGTTCTCCGGCACCGGGCTGCTCCGGTATACTCGCCGGGACTCACATCACCTCTCGTGCGCTGGCGGTTGGTGGGTATTGGCCGCCTCGGGCACGACTACTTGCGGCGCCGACTCGACGGCGGGAGACGCTGCGTATGACCGCACGCACGCTGGTCTGGACCGGCTTCATCGCGATCGCTGCCTTCGTCCTGATGGCGGCGAGCCGCCTCGCCATCCTCGATCCCGTCGAGAATGTCACTCTCAATGTCACGTCTCCGGTACAGGCGTTGATGCGCGGTGTCACGAGCCCTGTCGCCGACTGGGTGAACAACATCACCGACGCCGGCGCACTTTCCGACGAGAACGCGAAACTCCGCGACGAGAACGAGCGGCTCACGAGCGAACTCGCACGTGCGCGTGAGGACGCGATCCAGCAGCAGGGCGCGAACGATCTCGGCGCAGTGCGCGAGCAGTTCCCCAACGACGTCTTCGTTGCGGGCGCCGTCATCTCCCGTGATTCCAGCAGCGTGCGCTCGATCATCGCGATCGATCGCGGAAGCGCGGATGGAGTGCGCGAAGGACAGATCGTGGTGTCCGAAGGCCGCAGTCTCGTCGGCACCATTTCCAAGGCGTTCGATAGTTACGCGTGGGTCACGCTGATCACCGACCCGAAGAGCGCGGTCAGCGCGATCGTCCAGGAGTCGCGTGCTGAGGGCGTTGTCGCCGGCAACTACGACGCGTCACTCAATATGGAGTTCGTCGGCCAAGGCGCGGCGGTGACGAAGGGCGACTTTGTGATCACCTCCGGCGTCGGCGGCGGCTATCCCGCGGGGATCGTCATCGGTCGCGTATCGACCGTCCAAAAGGCTGACCAGGATTTGTTTCAGAAGGTGCGCGTCGACCACCTCGCCAGCCTCCCGAACATCGAGCATGTGCTCGTCCTCACAAGCTTTGAGTCGCAGAAGCTGGAGCAGCCCTGATGCGCTACTGGGTCGGCGCCGTCGTGGCGCTCTTTATCGCGCTCTTGCAAGCGTCGTCGATAGAGCAGTTCAGGGTGCTGAGCGTGACACCAAACCTTCTACTCGTCTTGCTCGTATCGTGGCTGGTGGTCCGCGGGCTCGACGACGTCCTGCCGATGATCGCCGTGGCCGGCGTCACGCTCGGTTTCGTCGGGTTGCAAACGCCGGGGCTGGTGCTGCTCGCGCTTCTGCCGATCGCCGGTCTCGGCCTCCTGCGCGAGATGCACCTCATCCACAGCGACATCCTGATGATGCTCGCCTTCGTACTGGCCGCGACGATTGCGTACGAATTCATCATGATCGCCAGCTTGATGCTGACCGGCGGCGGCTACGATGTGCTCGCCGCACTGAGAAGCGTCGTCCTGCCCGCCACGATCGTGAATGTCGCGATCGCTCCGCCCGTGTACATGCTGATGCGCTTCGCGAAATCGCCGGCGCGCCGCAACCGGCTGGCGTACTGAGGCGCCGCAGCAGCTGACGAATCCGTTCATGCGGAGGCGCTAAGGATAAGATGGGAATTCTCGCAGGCAACAGGCGCCGGCGCTGGCGTGCCGAGCACGAAGAGACGGCGGATCCGCGGCAGCAGATCAACCAGAAGCTCTGGATCCTGCGGCTCGTCGTGCTCGCGGCGTTCGCGGTTCTGACGATCCAACTCGTCCGCCTGCAGCTCATCGAAGGCGATCGTTTCCAGCAGCGCGCCGCGCTGAACCAGCTCCGCATCGAACCCGTGATCCCGTCGCGCGGCATCATCACCGATCGCAACGGCGAGCCTGTCGTAGCGAATGTGCCCGGCTTCTCTGCCGCCGTTGTTGCCGCTGATATTCCCGAAGGGCGCGATCTGGAGATCGCCGGCGGACTGCAGGATCTCCTGGATGTTCCGGCGCTCGAGACCACGCTGCGCATCGAGGCCGCCCGCAAGTCGAACGATCCCTTCGCGCCCGTGATCGTCAAGGACGGTCTCGATCAAGCCGCCGCCTTCCGTCTGCGCGAGCAGCTCCCCTCACTTCCCGGCGTCCAGGTTGTCGTCGACCCCGTGCGGCGCTACCTGGCTGGTGAGGTACTGAGCGACGTCCTCGGCTACACGGGGCGCGTCGACGAAGAAGACTATGCGCTGCTGAAAGACCGGGGGTACCTCGCCAGTGATCGCATCGGCAAGGCCGGCGTCGAAGCCGCCTACGAGGCGTACCTACGCGGAACCGTTGGCCGCAAGGAGATCGAAAAGGACGCCACGGGGCGAGAACTCCGCACCATCGCAGAGGATCCGGCGACCCCTGGCAACAATCTTGTGCTGTCGATCGACCTGGATCTTCAGAAGAAGGCGACCCAGCTAGTACAGGACGTTGCGAACGGTGGGCAGGCTGCGGCCATCGTGATGGACGTACACAGCGGCGAAGTGCTCGCCCTCGTGTCGCTCCCGATGTACGACAACAACATCTTCTCCGGCAAGATCGATGAAGAACGCCTTCAGCAATACCTCGACGACCCGAAGAAGCCGTTGGTCAATCATGCGCTTTCGGAGCAGTACGCCCCCGGCTCGATCTTCAAGCAGATCACCGGCGCTGCTGCGCTGCAGGAGGGCGTCGCCGTCCCCTCCACGACGATCACCAGCAACGGATTCATCAACATCCCCAACCAGTACGATCCGTCGATCGTTTACACCTTCAAGGATTGGCGGACCCTCGGCACGCTGGACTTCTACGGCGGCATGGCAATGTCCTCCGATGTCTACTACTACTATCTGTCTGGTGGCTATCACGCCTACGGCCAGAACTTCGATGGCCTCGGCGTCGAGCGACTTGCGCGGTACGCGCGGCAGTTCGGCCTCGGCCGCAAGACCGGCATCGACATCGCGGGCGAAGCCGATGGCAACATCCCCGACGAGGCGTGGAAACAAGAGACGTTCGGAGACGATTGGTTCCTCGGCGACACGTACAACATGGGCATCGGTCAGGGGTTCGTTGCCGCTACGCCGATCCAGATGGTGCGCGTCACCGCTGCCGTTGCCAACGGCGGCACGCTGCTCACGCCTCGTGTCGTCCGCGAGGTGCTCGACTCCCAACAGCACGTCATCGTGCCTGCCGATCCGAAAATCGAAGGCAACGTAGGGGTCAGCCCTGCCAACCTGGCGATCATACGCGAGGCGATGAAGCAGGCGGTGAGTTGGGGCAGCGCCAAGCCCGCATTCTTGCCCGACCTCGAGATCGCGGGCAAGACTGGCACCGCGGAGTTCGGCCCGCGCTTTGCTGACGGCTCGTACGAGACGCACGCCTGGTTCAGCGGATTCGCTCCGGCGAATGATCCGGAACTGGCGATTACCGTCTTCCTCGAGCGCGGCGTCGGCGCGACGAACGCGGCACCGCTCGCGGCAAAGATCCTCGACTACTACTTCCACCGCTCGCAGCCCGCGCGCACCGATGCCGCGCAGCCCATCGCAAGCGGGGTGACGCCGTGAACTTGCGTAACACCCCCACGCACGAGTTCGACCTGATCCTGCTGCTCTCCGCCGTCGGCCTGACGATGTACGGCGCTCTCCTCATCTACAGTGGCAGCCTCACAACGTATGGCTCGCCAGGGCAGGCGCTTTCGCACCCGGTGTCGAGACAGATCGCCTTCGCGGCCGTCGGCCTCGTGGCCATGCTCGTCCTCTCGCGCTTCGACTATCGAGCGTTTGGGCCTCTGAGTCTTACGCTGTATGTCGTTACCCTCGCCGCGCTCTTGTTCGTGCTCGTTGCGGGCTCCAGCGAGTACGGTTCGCGCCGCTGGATCGTCATCTTCGGCACGCCGGTGCAGCCGTCGGAGCTCGCGAAAGTGATGACTGTCATCCTGCTCGCGAAGTACTTCGCCGACAACGAGGAGACCATCCAGTCGCCGCGCGTCTTCCTTACGTCGCTCGCGCTAGCGGCTGCTCCTGCGGCGCTTGTCTTGGTCGAGCCCGACCTCGGATCGGCCATGGTCTTCGGTGTGCTCTGGCTCGGGATGGCGGTGATCGCCGGTGTGCGCCCCGCGCATCTCTTCGGGCTGTTCGCCGTGGCGCTCGCGCTCACTCCGCTTGCCGTCTTCTTTGCGCGGAACTACCAGCGCGAGCGCATCGACATCTGGCTCGACCCCAACAAGGATCCGCTCGGCACCGGATTCAACATCCTGCAAGCAGAGATCAGCATCGGTTCCGGCGGCCTGTTCGGCAAGGGCTTCACGCAAGGCACACAAACGCAGCTCGACTATCTCCGCACCCAGACGACCGACTACATCTTCAGCGTCGGCGCGGAGGAACTCGGCTTCATCGGCGCCATGGTGCTCTTCGGCCTCTTCATCGCACTGCTGTTCCGCTGCCTTCGCGTGGCGGGCCTTGCCGACGACGCCTTCGGACGCCTCATCGCGGTCGGTGTGATGACGTTCATCCTCTTCCAGGTCTTTGTAAACATCGGCGTTAACATTAGACTGGTGCCGGTGACGGGCGTGCCGTTGCCGCTGGTCAGCCAGGGCGGCAGCTCACTCATCACGGTGCTGGCGTCGCTGGGGATATTGCAGAGCATTCTTGGACATCGACGCAAACGCGGCCGCCGGATCTAGCGCGGCGAGCGGCGGCTTCCTCGCCAGTCGCCTCTTCGCGGTCGTGCGTGTCGCCGTCACGCTGGCGATCGTCGCCGGTCTCATCTTCAAGCTCTCTCCGCGTGAGCTCAGCGACACCGTCCGCGATGCGAATGGCTGGCTCCTCGCCGCTGCGCTCGGCGTCATGTGCGTTGTGCAGGCGCTTGTCGTCGTCAAATGGCGCGTTCTGCTCCGCGTGCGCGATGTCGACGCGCCACTGCTTCCCGTGGTGCGCGCCTATTGCGTCGGCAATCTCCTGAGCAACGTGCTTCCGACAGCCGTCGGTGGCGACGTCTATCGCGTCTATCGCATCCAGCGCGAGGCCAACGCGCGCGCCGCCGACGTCACCATGAGCGTGCTGTACGAGCGCGCGACCGGATACGCCGCCATGACCTGCCTCGGCGCCCTTGGCGCGGCCTTCCACTACGGCAGCATCGCCATCGGCGTGCTCGCGCTAGCGGCCGGCGCGCTTGCCGCCGTGATACTCGCCGTCGTCCTGCCGCGCATGCCCTTCCCGGCGGTGCGCGACGATCATTTTCTGCGCAACCTGCTCGCCCATCGCCGCGAGTTGTTGGCCGTCTATCAGATGGCCGTCTTCTCGCTCGCCATTCAGGCGCTCTACATCTCGACGATAGCACTGCTGGGGTTGGCCCTCGGTGTGCACGTGTCCTGGTGGTACTGGGCGTTCGTGACGTGGGTTGTCGCCGTTGCGCTGCTCGCGCCGTTCACGCTCGGCGGCCTCGGCATCCGCGAATCGAGCTTCGCGACGCTGGTCAAGCACTCCGGCGCTACCGCCGCGCAGGGCGCATCGACCGGCTTCGCGCTCGGATTGCTGCTGGTGATCGTCAACGCCGCCGGCTTGCTCGCCGTCGAGATCGCCGCCCGCCTCGGCTACGGCGCGACAATCGCGCCGGAGCCATCGGTACCGCTCCCACCTCGAGAACCTGCAACCGCCAAACGCTAGCTCCACGACCCATCACTCGAGCTCCCCTTCCCTTGCGGGGAAGGGGCCGGGGGTTAGGGCACCCGGGCCGTGGTCTCGGCCTCAGGCGCGGCGGCGGCCACGTCTTCACGCTTCGCCCCGCCTCGTCCGATCCGAGGCTCCGTCCCGGCGCGTATCCGGTCGATGTTCGCCCGATGCTTGTAGAGGATGATCGCGGCCGCGCCGGTGGCATATGCCGCGTACGCGGGCGGGCTGATGTCTAGCACTGCCAAGACCGCGAACAATACCGCCATTGCCGGCGTCATCGTGATCGACATGAGCGACATGATTCGTGTGCCTGCCACGACGAGCGCCGCAACCGGGATCAGCGCCACCGCCGCGATCGGGTTCATCGCCAGCGCAGCGCCGAAGCCGCTCGCGACGGCTTTGCCGCCACGGAACCCCGCCCATACAGGCCACACATGTCCGCACACCGCCGCGAACGCGCCTGCTGCTGCGACCCACGCGCGATCGTCGTGATCGATGCCGGCGGCATGGCCGAGCGCGATGCCGGCGTATACCGGCACGATGCCCTTGGCGATGTCGAGAATGATGACGAGGACACCGGCTTTCGCGCCCGACGTGCGGATGACGTTCGTCGCGCCCGTCGCGCCGCTGCCGTAATCGCGTATATCCACGCCGCGCGTGATCCGCCCTACGATGATCCCGAACTGCACTGACCCCAGTGCGTATCCGAACAGTGCGCTGACGGCGATCGCCCACCACATATGCGCGTCCCTTCGTGAATGCGGCCTGACGCAGCACTGTAGCGCAGAACCGCCCGCGCTCCGCTAGTGGACCGGCGCGTCTGCTCCGTTCGCCCACCAGCCCAGAAGTGCTTCCTGCCAGTTCGACCAGCGCTCGCGCCCCAGCAGGATGCCCATGCCCACACCCAGCAGCGCCATGCCCGCGACCATGACCACGACCCAGTTCGGCAGCGCGTTCACCGTATCGAATAAGACGCGTCCGGCGACCAAAACCAGCGCCACTATGGACGCGCCGAGCATGCCGCGCCGCCGCAGCACAATGCTTCCTGCGAAGAACGCCACGGCTTCCGTCAGCACGATCCATTCGTACCGCCCGCCGCCGGGTTGCAGCGACTGAACCATCGATGGCAGCATGATGAACGCGGCGCCCGCCGCCTCTATCCATGGCGCGGCGTCCGCCAACTCCGGTACTAACCGGAACTTCCACAGTCCCAGCAGGCCCAGCAGCACCAGGTATGCGCCGATCACGAGTGTGTAAGCCTGCGGGTTCCCCGGGTCGAAGCGCCCGATCTGTAGCAGCAGCGCCGTCGCCAAGACGGCGCTCGCCGGCACGATGATCCATCGTCGCTGGACTACAGCCGCGCCCGCCAGGGCAAGCATTCCGACAAGTGCGACGGATATCGTCGACCATTCGTACAGCGCGGTTTCGTAGAACGGCGCGCTGCCGACATCGCCGTCATGCGTTTGCGATGCCAGCATGACGAAGCCCGTTGCGGGCGCTGCCACCGCATACATTGCGGCGCACGCACCGGCCGCGAGCGTCCAGCGCGGCAGCTTGCGCAGAGCGCCTGCGGCTGCCGCCGAGACCAGCGCGACCGACATGAACGCGATCGGCGCCATCGAGTCCGACGCGTCGAGCCGCACGCCCCAGGCGCCGATCGCAGCGAACCCGAACGCGCCTGCAGGAGCCGCCATCAGCGGCTCATTCTCGAACACGGCGAGTACCAGCGATGTCGCCACGTACACCGTGAGGATGATCGATAGCGCCTCGGCGCTCACGGGCGTCGCCAGCGAAACGAGCGCGGCGGCGAGCGACATGACGTAGAAGTGCATGCGGAACTCCGGCCGCAGCCGGCTCACGACGATCCCAAGCGCCGCGAACGCCAGCGTCACCGCCATCATCGGATATCCGCGACGGAGCGTGTCGTCGATGGTCTCGTCGCCCGGCAGGCTGTTGAGGAAGTGCAGGTACCCGAGCGTTGCTGCCAGTCCGGCGGCGTACAGCCAACCCGTCGTTGCGCGCACGCGCGCCGCAACGGGCAGATCGATCAGCCGTGCGAGCGTAACGTCGCTCTTCTGGAACATCGCCGCCAAGGCATAGAACGCCGCTGCCGCCAGGTGGACGACGGCACCCACCCGAGTCTCGTCGCGGTACGCGGGCTCGAATGCCAGCCAGGCGATCGTGAAGGCGCCTGCGCCGGCCATATCGCGCACATCCTTGTCCAGCCAGGCCGGCGACCATGCCCGTCCGCCCACAGCGAATATCGCCCCAGCAACTGCGAATGCCGCGCCGTAATAGGCCGCGTCTGTATCGAATGCGTACGCCACGCTCACGATCGCGCCGGTCAGCGCAAGCATCAGCGCCGCAGAGAGCTCAGCGCGCGGTGTGCGGGAGGCGTCGATGGCGAAGAACACGGCGGCCGCAGCGAACGCGACGGGAAGGAAGGCGCGGAACTGCGGCGTGTACGTGCTCGGCGAACCCTCGCCGCTGATCGCGGCCGCAAGCGCGACTGCCACGCCCGTTGCAGTCGTCGTGCGGCCGAACAGCATCACGTCATCGCGCCACTCCGGTGCCAGCCGTCGTGTCCACGCCGCCGGCGCCCACCGAACCGCGCAAGCCAGCGCGATCGCGGGCGCGATCAGCGCGAATGCGTAGTACTCCGGGCTGATATCCAGTGCGTACACCCACGCACCGCACAGCGCCGCTAGCGCGAGCGCCGCTCCGGGCGCGCCGAGACGCTCGCGCCGTCCGAACGCATCGGCACCGTAGAACACCAGCACAAGAGCCGCGGCGGCAACCGTGAACCAGCGGTTGTCGATGATGTAAGGAGGAACGTCCGCCGTCGCCTGGAGGGCGAGCAGGACGACGCCGGCGGCCAGTAGGGTCGCGCCGACACCCGCATCGCGCAGCATCCCGCCAAATCGCTCCGGCAGCCGCGCCGACCATCGGGCCGAAGCCGCCGGGAATGCCAGCGCGCCCAGGATGACTGCGAGCGCGGCGAACCCGACGGCGTACTCCTCGGCCGCGACATCCAGCGCGTAGGCGATGCTCACGACCGCGCCCGAGAATGCGCCGATGAGGGCGATACCCGCAAGCTGCTGCTTGTGGACGAGTGTGGGAAGCGCCGCGTACGCAGTCAGTGCCACGAACGTGATCGGCAGATACCACAGCGTCGAGACGTCGAAGTCTACGTCGCTGCTTAGCGCGAACGGCGCCGCTACCAGCGCGAAGCCGAGCGCGCCGCCTGCGATGACGTGTGCCTGCATCGACCAGATGTAGCCGGCGCGTGCTCGCAGCGTCGCGGGGCCGGCGATACTCGCGACCGCCATCGCGGCCGCGAGCGCCAGGAAGCACATCGGCGCCCACTCCGGCGCCATGTCCAGCCGCACGACCGCCGCCATCATCGCGCTCACGAACGCTACGCCGGCGCCGAACGAGTACCTCCGCCCGACGCCGAGCCACGCCACCGCCGTGTAGAACGCAGCGGTCGTCGCCGACCCGGCCAACCACATCGTCTCAGGATTGAGGCTCTCGTCGGTCAGCACGCTCCGCGCCGCGACAAAGTTCAGCGGCACCAGCAACGCTCCCACGCCGAAGAACACCTGCCCGGCGATCGCGACGCGCGGGATGCGCAGGCAGACTATCCCTGCCGCGAGGAACGCCAGCGTGTAGGCGATAAGCAGCGCCATCTTCAGCGAGCCGTCAACGGCGTTCCCGGAGTAGCCGACGTAGATCAGCGCGGCAACGACGGTGAGGAACGCGCCGGCGAAGAGAAAGAGGTTCGCCTGCTGCTCGGCCAGCCAGCTCCAGTCGGTCGGCTTCCGCTCGACCGCTGGTCGCCGAGGCGTGGCCGCGGTGGTGACGGGTGCGGCAGCGCGCATCGGCATCGGCGCGGGCATCGGCGCAGGCGGAGGTGGGGCTGTCGATGCCGGTGCGGGCGGGGGTGCAGGCGCACGAACGACCGGCGCAGCGGCGCGTGGCGCGGCGCGCTGCGAGGCAGGCCGCACAAGCTCGCGCAGTTCCTCCTCGTAGTGGGTGGCGATGCGCGCCCGCTGCTGTGTGGTGATGATCTCGCTAAGAGGGCTGGTGTCGACCTCGTTGAGCACGAAGGCCACGCCCGCCGCACGGCCGCTCCGGCTCTGGTCGCGCGGAACTCCGCAGTGCGGGCAGTTCGCGCTCGCCGCGTCGCCCAGCCGGGCGCATCGTGGGCAGTAGATATCGCCGTTCATCGCATACCCTCCATCCATCTGCTGACAGAGGCAGTATCCGCGCAGACGCCCTGCCGGGGTCAGGTACGAACGTACCACGCCGAGTTGTCGTGAGGACTATGTTTGTGGGGAGTCTGGAGGCTGGTCTACGCTGACCGCTAGTACTTCGACAGCTCTTCGTTCGCGTGCTCGTCGCTGCGCCCGCGGAACACGAGCTTGATCGCCGTCCCCTCGAACCCGAACGCGCCGCGGATTACGTTCTCCATATAGCGCCGATAGCCGAAATGCACGAGTGACGCATCGTTCAGGAAGAAGACGAACGTTGGCGGCTCGGTCTCCGCCTGCGTGACATACAGCAGCTTGATGCGATGCCCCTTCGACGGGGTGGGCGGAGGCTTCTGCGCGACGGCACGCCGGATCACCTGGTTGAGCGCGCCCGTCTCGACATGGCGCTGCCGCTCCGCCCCGACGCGCACGGCTTCGCTGAGCACGTCGGCGATCCCGATGCCCTCGAGCGCCGAAATGAACCGGATCGGGATCCACGGCGCGAACTTGAGCTGCCACCGGAGGCGACGCTCCCAGTCCTCTTGCGTCCACTCGCCGTCCTTCACGAGGTCCCACTTGTTCGCCACCACGACGACGCCGCGGAACGCGTCGAGCGCGTATCCGACGACATGGGTGTCCTGCGCAGTCAGCCCCTCCGACAGGTCGAACAGGCACAGCGCGACCTGCGCTCGCTCGAGCGCCCGCCGCGCCCGCAGCGCCGAGTGCTTCTCGATCCCCGGCTCGATCGACCCGCGCCGCCGCAGCCCCGCCGTGTCGACAAGCACCACCGGGTGCTCTTCGAACACGAACGGAGTGTCGATGACGTCGCGCGTTGTGCCCGGTACGTCGCTGACGATAACGCGATCCTCGCCGAGAATCGCGTTCACCAGCGACGATTTGCCGACGTTCGGCCGCCCGACGATCGCGAGGCGCAGCCCGGTCGCTTCGTCCTCCGCCTCGGACGGTGGCAGCGAGTCGACGATCATGTCCATGACGTCGGCCACGCCGTGACCGTGATGCGCGCTGATCGGCACCGGTTCGCCCAGACCCAGTTCGTAGAACGCGACAGCCGCCTCTTCGCGCTCGCGATTCTCCGCCTTGTTAGCCACCACGAGCAGCGGCTTCGCGGTACGGCGCAGGAGATCTGCGACCTCGCGGTCCGCCGCTGTGATGCCGGCGATCGTGTCGAGCACGAAGATCACCATGTCTGCTTCTGCCAGCGCGTACTCCACTTGGGCACGCACCAATGGCGTGTACGTGCCCGGTACGTCAGGCTCCAGTCCGCCCGTATCGACGACCTTGAACTCGCGCGCGCGCCACTCGCACACGCCGTAGATGCGGTCGCGCGTTGTGCCGGCGATATCTTCGACCAGCGCTGGGCGGCCGCCGACGAGGCGGTTGAACAGCGCCGACTTGCCGACGTTCGGCCGTCCGACGATGGCGACGATGGGCTTGCGTGTGATGGAAGTTGCTGTAGTCATTCTCTCTGAATCAGTGCGATACCCAGTTCGCCCGGGTCGCTGCGTACGACGCTCGTACCGATAGGTGGTGTGATAGCGACCGGCAACAGGTGCAACCCCGCCTCCAGCCCCTGCGCGTCCACGATCACGATGATCGATTCCGGCGTAGCGGCCTGTAGCGTGGGAACGTCGCCGGCCAACGTTACGCTCACGGGGTCCGATTGACCGATCGCCAGTCCTGCCTCGACGTTGCGCACCTGTGGCACGACGAGGAACGTCTGCTCGCCCCTCGCGGGCTGTATGGACACCGTAATCCTCACGGTGTTCCCGCCGCCCTGCAGTCGAGCGCCTGCCGGTAGCACAAGGCTCACGGCACGGGCGATATCACCCCGCGCATCGGCGATCGATACTTCGTCGGTGGGAATACCCCGCACGGAGTCTATCGACTGTAGCACATCAAGCGGGCCGGTCACGTTCACGAGGCCCGGATCGGCGGCCACGCCGGTCACGTTGTAGCCCGCAGCCGGTGCGCCCGCGATCGTCGGACTTACCACGAACGTCCGCGTGAATTCGCGCTGTTCGATGCCGACGTTCACACGCGCCGTGGCCGGGTTCACCTTCACCCGGCTGATCTCGCCGCCGCGTTCGTCACGCGGCTTCAGTTCGACGCGGTCCTCGCTGATGTCCGCGCGCTCGCCCGTGAGGATGACCTCGGCGGCGACGAAATTGACAAGCGCCACGAGGCTCTCCGGTCCGCTCACCGTCACCGTCGAAGGTTCGGATACCTGTGTCGTCGGGCTGAACCCCTGTAGCGGCGATCCAACCAGATCGATGCGGACGGGCACTTCCTTCTCGCGACGGCTCTCCAGCGTGACTTCAATGCCAGCGGGCACTACATCGAGAACGTTTACGCGCCCGTTCGACGACGTCGCATCCACGGATACCGTCGCTTTCCCGCTCGGATACCCGCCCATGTTCACCGTCGCGTCGAAGTCGTCCGGCCGGAGCCGACTGAGCTCGCTGTTCGGCCCCTCTACGCGCAGCCGCACCGTCGTCTCCGATGCGTTCGCGACGTCCAGGCCGTTCGGGATGTTCACGAACTTCACGGGGATCGATCCGTTGAACGTCTGCACCTCGGTGGGGTTCTCGCGATCGGTCACGAAGACCCACAGCGTCACGGCAAGCGCGACCGACAGTAGCGCCAGGCTGATGTTGCCGGCCACCGACGTAAACGCGCCGCGCGCGAAGAAGTAGATCGCACCCGGCAGACGCTGGATCCAGTTCATGGGCGAGCCCCGTTCGCGCGGCTGCCGAGCAGTCGATCCAGCAGCGCCCGCAGCCGCTCGTCATCCAGCCGCGTGTGCATGCGCCCGTCAGCGGCCACCGAGATCCGTCCCGTCTCCTCGGACACGATGACCGATACCGCGTCTGTCCGCTCCGTGATGCCGAGGCCGGCGCGGTGCCGCGTCCCCAGTTCACCGGGCAGCGAGTTGTCCGAGAGCGGCAGCGTCACGCCGGCCGCGACGACGCGGTTTCCTCGCATCACCACCGCGCCATCGTGCAGTGGCGAGTTCGGGAAGAAGATCCCTTCCAGCAGTTCCGGCGACGGGATCGCGTCCACCGGAATACCGGTGTCGATGTAGTCTTGCAGGCCCGTCTCGCGCTCGATCACGACGAGCGCGCCGATGTGACGTTTCCCCATGTCGACTGAAGCGTCCGTCAGCGCGTCCAGCGTGCCTGGATTGCTCCCGCTTGCCCCGAACGCGCGCGCCCCCGTGCGTCCGACGCGCTCCAGTGCGCGCCGCAGCTCCGGCTGGAAGATGATCGGCAGCGCGATGAGGATGCCCGTGAACGAGTTTCGTATCAGGAAGTTCAGTACGCGCAGGTCGAAGATGCGCGCCAGTGCGAACGCCGCGATCAGCAGGATGAACACGCCGCGCATGACGGACATCGCAGTTGTGCCGCGTAGCAACATCAGCAGCCAGAACAGGATCAGCGAGATGAGCAGGATGTCGATCGCGGATGTCGCGTCGAACTGCTCGAAGTTATCGCGCAGCAGGTCGATGAGGTCGCTCATGTGTGCGACCTACAGGGCATGGTCGCTCGTCGTCAAGGCGAGGATCGCTTTCTGCGCGTGCAGGCGGTTTTCTGCCTGGTCGAACACCACGGACTGTGGGCCTTCGATGACGTCGTTCATCACTTCCTCGCCCCGGTGCGCCGGCAGGTCGTGCATAAAGATCGCTCCCGGTTTCGCCAGCGACATTAAGTCGGCAGTGACGGCGAACCCCGCAAACGCCTCCTTGCGCGCGGCGTAGCTGTCCTCCTGCCCCATGCTCGCCCAGACGTCCGTGTACACCACGTCGGCGCCGCGCACGGCGTCAGCGGGCGTATCGAAGAAGTCGACGCTCGTACCGTTCGCACTGGCGAGATCCCCGATGAGCCGCTGCGTCGGTTCGGGCAGGCTGTACCCATCCGGGGATGCCATCGCGAAGCTCACGCCTGTCATCGCCGCGCCCTCCGCCAGCGACTGCGCGACGTTGAACCCATCGCCGATGAACGCCAGCCGCACGCCGCGCAGCGTGCCGAAGCGTTCGAGCACGGTCAGCAGATCCGCCATCGCCTGGCATGGATGCTCTTCGTCCGAGAGCGCGTTGATCACCGGCACATCCGCGTGCCGCGCCAGTCCCAGCAACGTCTCGTGCGAGTACGTCCGCGCCGCGATCACATCGACGTAGCGACTCAGCACGCGCGAGACGTCGGCCACGGACTCGCGCTGTCCAAGCCCCACTTCGTTCTGGCTCAGGTAGATGGCATGCCCGCCAAGTTCCGCCATGGCGACATCGAAGCTAACGCGGGTCCTCAGCGAAGGCTTCTCGAACAGCAACGCCAGCGTCTTCCCGCGCAACAGATCGTCGCCGCCCCCGTCCCGCTTCAGGCTCAGCGCCGTCCGCAAGATCAGCTCGATCTCGTCAGGACTCAATTCGGCAATGGAAAGAAGATCGCGCCCGCGCAAGGCACCCTCCAGAAGCTGTTTGCGCCGCCAGTATAACGCGCGTGTGATTCACTCTGATGCACGTCTTGACGTTCGCCACCGAGGGTCTTGCTGGCCAAGCCCTGTGTTATGATGCCGCCGGACGGCACCCGTTCCCGCCCGACAAGAAATCATGCCACATACCCCGCCCCGGCCCGCTAAGCTCGCGCTGATCTTCCCCGGTCAGGGGTCGCAGCACGTCGGAATGGGCCGCAAGGTCGCTGAAGCCTCGCCTCGAGCGCGTGAGATCTTCGCGGAAGCCAGCGACATCCTCCACCTCGACGTGACCAAGATCGTCATGGAAGGCTCCGACAAGGAGCTCTCCAAGACTGCCACCACGCAGCCCGCGATTCTCGCGGTGAGCTGGGCGTATCTTTCGTACCTCCGCGAGCGCGCGGCCGAGATGGGGCGGCAGCTTCGGCCGTCGCACGTCTCCGGCCACAGTTTCGGGCAGTTCTCCGCGGCCGCGGCCGCTGACTCCATTTCGTTCTCCGACGCGCTCACGCTTGTGCGCGAGCGCGGGCGCATCATGACCGCGTGGTCGAAGAAGCGCCCCGGCGGTATGGCCAGCGTCATCGGGCCTACCGACGACGACGTGCGCGACGTCTGCGAACAGATCTCGCCCGACGGCGATGTCGGCGTCGCGGCGGTGAACGCTCCGGGACAAACCGTCATCTCCGGCACGCTGGCCGCGTTGGGCCGTGCTATCGAGTCACTCAAGGAGCGTGGGCGCGTCGTGCAGCTCCCCATTTCGGTACCGGGCCACTTCCCGAAGATGGCGGAAGCGCGCGAGGAGTTGCGCCGCTCCATCGATCGCATCGAATTTCGCGATCCCCGGTCGCCCGTCGTCTCCAGCCTCTCGGGCCGCGCGCTCACAACCGGCGCGGAAGTACGGCAGGAGTTGAGCGACCAGATGACCGGCGCCATCAACTGGATGCGCGCCTTCCTCGAGATGCGCAAGGCCGGCGCGTCCGCCTTCTTCGAGCTCGGACCGGGCCACGTTCTCGGCAATATCGGCAAGCGGCTCGACCGCGACGCCCGCATCATCGACATCTTCGACGAGAGCCAGTGGCGCGACCTGATCCTCGCGGGCCCCGCCATCGAGGCGATGACCGTTACCGACGTCGAAACGCCCGACCCAACCAGGAACGCTCGTGCCGAGGCCTGATTCCCTCCCGAACCGCCGCGTTGTCGTCACCGGCATGGGCACCGTCTGCCCGCTCGGCAACAACTGGCGCGACGCATGGCAGGCGATGGCCGAGGGCCGCTCCGGCATCGCGCGGCTCACCCAGTTCGATGTCAGCCAGTTCGAAGTGCAGATCGGCGCCGAGGTCAAGAACTTCCATCCCGAAGAGCTCATCCCCACCAAGGATCTGCGCCGCATGGACGAGAACGTCCAGTACGCGGTCGTCTCCGCGCTTGAGGCCGTCGCCGACAGCGCGCTCGTCATCGACGAGTCGAACCGCGACGACGTCGGCGTCATCTTCGGCAGCGCCGGCGGCGGCTACGGATTCCTGCTCCAACAGAACGAGATCTTCGTCAAGAGCGGCTACCGTCGCGTCAGCCCGTTCCTGATCAGCAACATGCTGCCCGATGCCGCGTCGGGCCAGGTCGCCATCACCATCGGCGCCTGCGGACCGAACATGGCAGTCGCCTCCGCATGCTCCACCGGATCCGGCGCGATTGGCGAATCGTGGGAGACCATCCGTCGGGGTGACGCCGAAGCGATCATCGCAGGCGGCACCGACAATCCGCTGCTGCCGGTGTTGCTGGCGGGCTTCCACGCATTGCGCGCGCTCGCCAACGACGCCGAGCACCCGGAGCGCGCGAACAAGCCGTTCGACGCGCGCCGCGACGGCTTCGTCGTCGGCCAGGGAGCCGCCGCACTCGTGCTCGAAAGCCTCGATCACGCTCGCGCGCGCGGTGCTGAGATCTACGCCGAAGTGATCGGCTACGCGTCCACCAACGACGCCTACGATATGGTCGCGTCGCTCGAGACCGGCCGCGCCTCGTCCGTCGCCATGACCCGGGCTATGAAGAAGGCCGGCATCGAGCCGTCCGAGGTCAACTACATCAACCCGCATGGCACCGGTACGCCGCTGAACGATCGCGCCGAGACTGCGGCCATCAAGCTCGCATTCGGCGACCACGCGAAGAAGCTCGCGGTCAGCTCCACGAAGTCGATGCACGGCCACCTGATGGGCGGCGCCGGCGCGCTCGAAGCGATCGCTGCGATTCAGGCGATCCGCACCGGCATCATCCCTCCGACGCTCAACTACGAAGTCCCCGATCCCGATTGCGACCTCGACTACGTCCCCAACGTCGCCCGCAAAGCTGATGTCCGGGTGTCCCTCTCCAATTCCGTGGGCCTCGGCGGTCACAACGCCTGCGTCATCTTCCGCCGCTACGAAGAGTAGACTCCCACACCGGAGCGCGAGCTTGCACCGTCGGAGCGCGGGCTTTCAGCCCGCGACGTTCGTGCGCGAGCAACGTCGTCATCGGCGACGAGCACACGATCCGAGGCCGTAGGGACGCGGCTTTAGCCCCGTCCGAACGATGGGACGGACCTAAAGGTGCGTCCCTACGCCCTCGGATCGATCTTATATCAGCCGTCGTGATAACCTGAACCGATGCCGCAAGAACCCATCTACGAGAAGACCATCAATCTGCCGCTCGGCTACGCCTTCACCGCGCGCGCCCGCGCTTCGACCATCCGCCGAACGGCCATCAAGCTGCTACCGTGGGCGATCGTCGCGATGACCCCCGCCGGTCGCGGTTCGAAAATCGCGCAGTCCTTCGCCAAGCGCGTCTCCCCGCTCGCCAAGTACAAGATCAGCTAGCCAATGACCGCCAGGTGCGAACACTGGCGCAGCGCTGTTCGCCTTGGTGATCAGCACCTCCTTTGTTCGGCATGGGCCGCTCGTCCGCAGGATCGCCCACCCACCGAGTGGCACCCATATCCCGACGCCGGGTACTATCTCGACCCACAGTGGCACGAAGGCCTCCGCGCGCCGCCGCCTTGGCCCGTTGTCATGGTCGCATGGCCGGACATGGGCGTGATTCCAGCGGATCGGCTGCGTGCGGTCGCGGCCGATATCGCTGCCCACATGGAGGACGGCGCCACCGTCGAGATCGCCTGCCTTGGTGGCCACGGCCGCACGGGCACGCTGCTCGCGGCGCTCATCGCTAACATCGAAGGCTGCGGCGCAACCGAGGCGATCCTCGCCGTACGCCAGCGCTATTGTGAGCACGCCATCGAAACGCCAGCACAAATCGGACTGATCTTTGAGGCTTGCGGCGAGCCGCCGCCGTGCGCAGACGCAATTGCACGCCGGGAGTAGCTCGGACTATCGCGCCGAGAAATACTCTCGCACCGCCGCCACATCCGCCGCGATCGCCGCCACGAGCGGCTCGATGCCGTCGAACTTCACCTCACCGCGCAGCCGGTGCAGCAGCTCGATGCGTAGTTCGCGCCCGTACAGGTCGCCTTCGAAGTCCAGAATGTACGTCTCGACGGACGGCACTGCGTCGTCGAACGTCGGATTGATGCCGTTGTTCGTCGCCGACGGATAGCTGCGGCCGCCGACGTGGGATCGCGTGACGTATACGCCGAACGCCGGCAGCGCGCGGTCCGGCGTCACCGCCATGTTCGCCGTCGGAAAGCCGATCGTCCTGCCACGTTCGTGCCCGCGCACCACCGGCCCCCGCAGCGAGAACGCCCGCCCGAGCAGCCGTTCCGCGGCCTCCATGTCGCCTTCGGAGATCGCGTTGCGGATGGCCGTCGCGCTGACGCGCCCATCGCCACCATCCAGAGGCTGCGTCAGCACCTCCAGCTCGAACCCCAGTTCGTCGGCGATCTCCGCCACGCGCGCCGGCGTACCCTCGCGTCCGCGCCCGAACGCGTTGTCCGGACCCATCAGCAGGAAATGCATTTCGAGCGCGCGGTGCAACATCGAAAGGAAGTCGAACGCCGACAGTTCCGCCACCTCCGACGTGAACGTCAGCGGCGCCACCGTATCGACGCCCGTCGCCCGCAACAGCTCGACGCGCTCTTCAAGGCTAGTCAGGTACGCAACACGCACCGTCGGCCGCAGCACCTGCATCGGCGAGGGATGCAGCGTCACGATGCCGCTCGCCAGCCCGCGCGCCACGGCCCGCTCTTTCAAGCCATCGATGAGATGCCGGTGCCCCAAATGCACGCCATCGAACACGCCCAGCGTGATCGCCGTCGGCCGCCCGGCGGCATAGTGCGAGAGTTCCTCCCGTGCCAACAACATGCCCATAGCGTATCAGCAGCTTCCGGCGTGCCGCCTCTCCTCTCTCGCCTCCAACGTCCGGCATTGGTGTTAGACTGCCGCAGCACCCATTGGCATCGGAGCACTGGCAAAGCATGGACACCGAGTACCACCTCGACTACGACGCCATCCTCAAGACGGTCCGCAAGGCCGACGTCGTCGCCTTCCGGTTCGTCACGGTGCCCATGCGCCTGCTCGTCGATAACCGCTTTAGTGATGCCGATGCGCCGATGCTAAAGCTCGTGCCGCCGGCCGGCAGTGCCGAAGAGCGCTTCAAGAGCCTCAAGAAGCTGCGGCCACGGTTCCGGCTGCCGCAGAAGATCAGCGCGATCTGGTGGCCGCGCTACATCAACGGCCTCGTCGAAAGCGGCATCTGGGGCGCGGTGACGCAGCGTATTGTTGACAACGGCTTCCCCGCGGCGACCGCAGAGTGCGACGACCTGCTGCGCGAGCTGCTTCGGCTGGAGCGGGTCGAGATGGTGAATGCGATCGACGGCGAGGGCTACCGGACGCTCTGGCCGGCGGCGCGCTCGTAACCCGCGCCTGTGGAACGCGTTCGATTCATCAGCCTCATCCGCCAAGCGCTGCGCGACGTGCCGCCACCCTTCAAGGAGCACCTCCGCCAGGTCGATATCGTCGTCAAGCGACGCCCGAGCCGGGCGGACCTCCGCGAGGCCGAGCTCGATCCCGACGAATCGATGTACGGCTTCTACCGCGGCATTCCTCTCACGGAGCGCGACAGCGGCTACAACCTCGTTGCGCCGGATGTCATCCACATCTACCAGGAGCCGCTGGAGGACGATTTCCCGGATGAGCGGGAACTTGTCAAGGAGATCCGAACCACGGTTCTGCACGAACTCGCGCATTTCTTCGGCATCGACGACGACCGGCTCGACGAATTGGGCCTCGGTTAGCTTCGATCGGCTCGCGGAACGGGCGTCAGCGGCCGACCCTTACCGGAAGGGCGGTCAGGGTTCTTCCGTTTGACGGGGCATAGGCGCTTCGGTACGCTCGGACTGAACCCCGAATCCCGCCCGGTAGCGGAAACACGCAAAGAAACCATGCCCGAACTCGGCAAGACACTATCACAGGCGAGAGTCGCCCGCGCCCTCACGCTCGAGGACTGCGAGCGCGACACGCGTATCTCAAAACGCTACCTCGACGCGCTGGAGCGAGAGGACTGGAAGGTCTTCCCCGCCCCCGTCTACAGCCGCGCCTTCCTTCGCACCTACGCCCAGTACCTCTCGCTGAACCCCGCCGAACTGATGCGCGTCTTCCAGGCGCAGACCGAAGAGCCCAGCTTCGTGCCGCTGCCTGAAGTGAAGTCGCCTCCTGCGACAGGCTCGATGAACTGGCTGCTCGCGGGCGGCGTCCTCGCCTTCCTCGCTATCGCCGGCATCTTCCTCTACTTCTCCAGCGGGGGCGGCGACGGCACCGCCGTCACATCGAAGCCATCTGCGACCGTGACGGCTGGCGAGGCCCAGGGCGGTGGCCCTGCCGTCGCTGTCGGCAGGCCCGTCGGCGAGATCAAGAAGGGCACCGTGCCCGACCTGACGTCCGTCCGCCTCGCCGACGCCATCACCGCACTAGGCCAGGCAGGTCTGAGCTACGTCGTCGTCGAGACCGACAAGGCGAAAGGCACCGCCGGTGTCGTCGCTTCACAAGACCCCCAGCCCGGCACGAAGGGCGGCGCGAGCACCTCGGTCACCCTCGTAGTCCCCCGCAGCTAACGCCCCCTCAAACAAGTCTCGGCGTCCACTGCGGTGCCTCGACCCCCGACAACCAACAACCAACAACCGATCAGCTACCATGAACACCGTGCGCTACCACATCGTCACTCTTGGCTGCGCGAAGAACGTCGCGGATAGCGAACGCATCGCCCGCGTGCTCGGCGATGGCGCGCACCTCGAAGTGCCGCAGCCGTCCTCGGCCGACGTCATCATCGTCAATACCTGCGGCTTCATCGACGCCTCGAAGGAGGAGTCGGTCGACACGATTCTCGAACTCGCTGCCGAGAAGCGGGCTGGCCAGCAGCTCGTCGTCGCCGGTTGCCTGACGGCCCTCCACGGCGAGGAACTTCGCGCGGAGGTGCCGGAGATCGACGCCGTATTCGGCGCCGAGGACTGGAACGGCATCAGCGCTTACGCGCAGACCATCGTGCCCATCACGCTCGAACAGCCGCCGTTCGATATCCCGGAGACGACGTTGCGCCGCCGGCCGAGCGCGTACCTCAAGATCTCGGACGGCTGCAACGCCCCGTGTACCTTCTGCATCATCCCGAAGATGAAGGGAAAGCTGCACAGTTCGCCCGCCGACGACATCATCGTCGAAGCGCGTCGGCTCGCTGCCGAAGGCGTGCGCGAGATCGTGCTCGTCGCGCAGGACAGCACCGACTACGGCCGCGACCTCGGCCTGCGTGACGCCCTGCCGGATCTGCTCGAACGGCTGGCAGCGGAAGTGCCGGACGTGCCCTGGCTGCGTCTCATGTACGCCTACCCCGGCCACGTCACGAAGCGTCTCGCCGAGACGATGGCGCGCCTGCCCACCGTCGCGCACTACATCGATATCCCGCTTCAGCACGGTGCCGAGAGCGTGCTCCGCCGCATGAAGCGCCCCAGCAATACCGCCATGGTGCGCGAGATGTTCGCGACGCTCCGCGAAGCGATGCCGGACATCGCTATCCGCACGACGTTCATCGTCGGCTATCCCGGCGAGACAGAAGCCGAGTTCTCGGAGTTGCTCGCGTTCGTGCGCGAGATGGCGTTCGACCACGTCGGCTGCTTCACGTTCTCGCCGCAATCCGAATCGCCCGCGGCGCACGAGCCCGACCCGGTACCCGAGCGCGTGAAGAAGCGGCGTCAGCGCCAGCTCATGGAGGTCGCGCAGCAGGTCTCGCTGATTAAGAACCGCGCGATGGTCGGCCGCGAGATCGATGTGCTGGTGGAATCGACCACGGCAGCCCGAGAAGGATTCGACACCGGCTTCGTCGTCGGCCGATCCTACCGCGACGCGCCCGAAGTCGACGGCTTGGTGCTACTCGAAGGCGACTTCGCCCCCGGCGATTTCATCCGCGCGAAGGTCACGCAGGCCCTCGCCTACGATCTTGTCGCCACTCCAGTTCCCGTGTTCAATGCGGTTTAGGATAGACACATGCAAACTTCGGTGACGTACGTAGGTCACAAGGATTTTGAGTCGGGCCGGAAGCGCAAGCTGAGGGAGGGTTGGCGCGTAGTTAGCGTTAGCGAGGTCAAGCAACCGCCCGGCGCGAAGAGGATTCTGACTACTGGCCTGATCGGGGCTCTCGTCGTCAAGCCCAAGAGCCACTTCTACGTAACGTACGTGAAGGGCGAGCAATCCGGCGTGGTAACGTACGAGAACGGCGAGCAATCCGGCGTGAGCGACATGTTTTCCGGTGTCCGCGTTACTGCGGCTGGCCCGAATACTGAACTCGTCTCGACCACGCTATTCCAGGCGCAGGTGATTCGGGGAGATCAGCCTCTCGCATTTCCCGCGGTCGTATTAGATCACGCTGACCGTGCCCGTTGTTGGGCACTAATCCGACTCCTCCGAGCTGCGGGTGCCAGCGCAGAGCTATTCGAAAGCATGGCTGCGGCGGTTCCACCTACCGCCGAAGTGCCGAGTGAACCTGCCGCGAATTCACTAGCCGACGAATTCGAGCGGCTAGCCGCGTTGCATAGGCAGGGCGTGCTAACCGATGACGAATTCGCGTTGGCAAAAAGTCGTATCTTGAACACCGGAGTCGATTGATTCGACGCCGAGACATCCCCTGCCCATCCAATAAGACGTCCGAAAAAAGTCTTCCCCGGCTGAGGCGTGCGACCCGCCGTGCCAATCAGCCGCCTCGCTAGGACGTCCTCTCCGGAGACGAGTCCGCTATCCCTACCCTCGATCGTCCAGCGTCACGATCTCCGACTCCACATCGATCACTTCCGCATCGAGCCGCGACTCTCGCACGTAGGCGACGATCTCGTCCAGCATCTCTTCGCAATGCTTATGCGTATTCGTCACGCACGCCACGCCCAGCGTCGCGATCTGCCACGCGTCGTTGTCGCCCACTTCCGCCACGGACACCTGGAACTTGTTGCGAATGCGCTGGGCGGTGCTGCGTACGACTTGCCGCTTGTCCTTGAGCGAGCCGCTCTCCGGCAGGCGTAGTGTGAACCGCAGGATGCCCGCGTTCACATGATCGCTGCTTCGCTCTCGTCGACCGGCTCCTCGATGAGGGGGAGCGGCGGCATGTCCTCCGGCTTCTCCAGCCCGAAGTACTCGAGGAACCGCACCGTCGTGCCGAACAGCACCGGCCGTCCGACCACCGGCGCGCGCCCGACTTCTTCGATCAGCTCGCGCGCCATCAGCGTGCGTATCGGGCCGTCGCAATCGACACCGCGCACGGATTCGATCCCCGTGCGCGTCATCGGCTGCCGGTAAGCAATGATCGCCAGCGTCTCAAGCGATGCGTTCGTCAGCGGCGGATGCTCCAGCCCCAGGAACCGCTCGACGTACGCCGCCGTGCGCGCGGCCGACACGAGCTGCACGACCTCGCCTGTTCGCTGCAGCCGCACGCCGTGCCCGGCCAGCGATTCCGCCAGCTCGCCCAGCGCCTGCGACACGTCGTGCTTCGGCGCATTCACCACCCGCGCCAGCGCACCGACCTCGATCGGCGAGTCGGCGACGAACAGCACCGCCTCCAGGACGTTGGCCAGCTCCTCGCGTGGCGGCGGCTCGATCAACCTCGGCTTGCGGCGCTTCAGATGTGCGGGGGCGCTATCCTCGTTCGTCAAGTGTTCCCTCAGGTTCGCGCGGCCGTTCCCAGCCGGATGACTCTCGTGTCGATGCCGCGTTCGCGGCCTGGCTACCCAAGCGTAGCTCGCGGTAGTGCAGTCGCGCACGTGGCATCGCTGCCATCTCGATGCCAAGCTGCTGCTCGACCAGCAGGTGCGCCCGGCGGCAAGCCTCATCGGCCGTCTCGGCGAGGTTCGCACCCGCGCCGACGTACAGGTCCAACACGACCTCGACCTTCGTGCCGCGTGCCCAAACCCGCCCCACGCATTCCCCGACGTGCGGCACGGCGCCGACCTCCGTATTGATGCGCTCCGCGATCTGCGATGTCGTAATCGCGGCCTCGCCGGATCTCATGCTGCGCACCCGCATCTTCTGTACTGGGGAAGGCGTCAACTCGATGATGATGACCGTGAGCATGAGTAGCACCACCACCACCGCGATCAGCGAGATGATCGCCTTCGTCTCGCGATCGTTGTGGCGGCTGAGGTAATCGGAGAAGTCGGCGACGCGGCGGATCGTTTCGTCCGGCGCGCCCCACGCCAGTAGCGCTGCTAGTAGCGCCACGAATATGACGGCGAGTGCCGCCACCACGATGACGAACCGGTTGAGCTGATCGAAAGAACGCTCGCCCAACCGCCCGCTCCTTCTGCATCCGTTAGATCGAGCCCATCATACAGCAACCACGGCGGCCTGCGACGGCGCCGTCCGGAGGTCTGTTGGACGCACGGGAAGGGGTCAGCGGTGGCGTTGCTGGCCGGGTCGGCGCACGGGCGTCGTTGCGCCGATCGCAGGCGGCATCAACTGCATGCGCTGAAGCCGCACACGGGGCACGTGACGCACCCCTCGGCGTGCACGAGCGGACCGCCGCAGTCCGGGCATGCGCGCGAGCGGGGGACGACCAGGGTTCGCACACGAATTCTTCGAGTCATGACAGCCCTCCTGAGCTTCATCAACAGAACGGGCGTTCTGGGATTACCAGTATAGAACGCCCGTTCTGTTTGTCAAGCCCTGATATCCGCCTCCCGATATCATGCCGCCATGCCTCCAGAACCGCCGCCCGGCGTCCAACCCGTCGTCCGAATCGCTGCCCGCGTCGTGTTGCTTGATGAGCGCGACCGCATCCTGCTGTTTCGCTGGGAGGATGACCGCCTCGACGCCCGCTCGGTCTGGATCACCCCCGGTGGCGGCCTGAACCCAGGCGAATCGCCTGAAGACGGCGCCCGCCGCGAACTCCGCGAGGAGACCGGTATCGAGGCCGAACTCGGCCCGTGCGTATGGACGCGCGCCCACACCTTCCGCTTCGGCGACGGATGGCTCGAACAGCGCGAACGCTTCTACCTCGTGCGCACGCCCGTCATCGACGTCGTCACCGACGGCCTCGAGCCTGAGGAGCGCATCGCGATGGTCGAACATCGTCTCTGGTCCGTCGCCGAGATCGCCGCGTCGGCCGAGTGGTTCGCGCCGCGCCATCTGGCGGCACTGCTGGCGCCGTTGGTCCGTGGCGAGATTCCGCCTAGGCCCATAGCGATCGGCGTCTGAGCGATGCGCATCGTCGTCGCGCCGCAGGAATTCAAGGGCAGCCTCACCGCGATCGACGCCGCGCGCGCGATTGCGCTCGGAGTGCGCGCCGCACTGCCTGATGCGGATATCGTCGAAGTACCGATGTCGGACGGCGGCCCCGGCCTCGTCGACGCAATGCTCTCGGCGCTCGGCGGCGAGCGCGTCCGGACTGAAGTGCACGATCCGCTCATGCGCCCCGTGTGGGCTAGGTGGGGCATCCTCGGCGCCAACCGCGAGCGCATCGCAGTGATCGAAATGGCTGCAGCATCGGGGCTCGTGCTACTGCGTGCGGATGAACGGGATCCCATGACTGCCACCACGTACGGCACCGGCGAGTTGATCAGCGCCGCGCTCGACCGGGGCAGCGCGCGCATCATCATCGGCGTGGGCGGCAGCGCCACAGTCGACGGAGGCGCCGGCGCCATGCAGGCGCTTGGCGCCCGCCTCCTCGATGCATCCAGAAACGACATTCCGCCCGGCGGCGGATCGCTCGCCTTGCTCGACCGCATCGATCTCACGAATCGCGACCCTCGCCTCGCACACACAGTCGTCCGCGTCGCATCCGACGTCACGAATACGTTGTGCGGACCCGAGGGCGCGGCCGTCGTGTTCGGCCCGCAGAAGGGTGCGTCGCCCAGCGACGTGCTGTCTCTCCACGCGGGGCTTCTCCACTTCGCCGAGATCGTCCGCCGCGATTGCGGCGTGGACATCCTCACGCTCCGTGGCGGTGGAGCGGCGGGCGGCCTCGCGGCAGGACTCGCCGCCGTCTGCGGCGCGACGATCGAACCCGGCTTCGACATCGTCGACGAAGCGATCGGCCTCGGAGCCAAGATCGCGGCTGCGGACGCCGTCATCACCGGCGAAGGTCGCCTCGACGCGCAGACCGCCTACGGCAAGACCGTCAGCGGCGTCGCTGCTCTCGCACGGAAGCACGGCAAACGCGTGGGCGTCATCGCCGGCAGCATCGATCCGTTGTACGAAGCGGCAGCGTCAGAGTTCGATCTGGTGGACAGTCTGCTCCAGCCCGGGATGGTGATCGATGACGCCACACGCGATGCCGTCAGCCTGCTCACGGCCGCCGCCGAGCGCCTGGCTCGGCAACTGTAGCGCTTGTCGAAATTGTCATCCTGAGCGAACGCGAAGGATCTTCATCGTCCCGAGCCCAATGCCTGGCGTCGCTCAGTCCGCCGCCATCCAGGCTCCCCTTCCCTCGCGGGGAAGGGCCGGGGGTTAGAGTCAACCGTCACGCCGCCGAAATCGCCCCGGCTTCCGCGCAACGTCGCGCGCGCGCACGCCACGCCGCACCGTCGATGGGCGTCGTCCGGTGCTGCCGTCGTCCTCGACGTCGTCATCTTCAGCTTCATCGTCGACGTCGTCCTCATCCTCATCCTCGTCGTACTCCTCGTCGTCGTTTCCGGAGAAGAAGTCGAGAGGATGGCTGTACCACCAGAAGTAGAACAGCAGCGCGAAGAAGCTTGCCGATACGACCAGGAGCAACAGACCATCCGTCTTGCTGCTGCGAAACAACAACGCCCATGTCGTCGGGATGATGATCGCCAGCTGCGCTCCGTACGGGACCCAGATCAGCAGTCGGTACCGCTCGCGCTGCCACGCGAGCAACGCATATACCGGTACGAAGACCATCATCTGTGCGCCGATGATCTGCTCGGCCGTGCGGGCGTCTCTTCCTCCCAGCGAAAGCGCGTCTAGTCCGCCCGTGAACAGCGCGAATCCTTCGAAGAATGTCCACACCGCGAGCACGACCAGTAGCACGCGGAACGCACCAGCGGCGCTGATCACAGCGACAGCGTCGTTACGAGATGCCGGCCGCTCGGCGTCTGGCGGAGTGGGTACGCTCATGGTCAGGTCGTGTCCGTTTGTCGCGGTAGGTTCGTCATCAGCAGCACGAGGAATCCCGCCGCCGCTAGGATGGGCACGGCCGCTTCGCTGGTGCCGACATCACCGCGCGCCCAGTGGAATGTCGCCGCGAACATCGCCACGAACTGCTCCAGCGATGCCAGCCACAGGACGAACCGATACCGCAACGGGTTGCGTGCTGCATAGATGTAGGCGATCGCCAGCACCGCCATCGCGCCACTGACCGACCGTGCGCCCAGCACTCCGTCGATGCCGCCGATCTGCAGCAGCCGTGTATTCGTGAGTTCCAGCAGGAATGCCAAGAGATCCCAGGCAGCCAGCAGGATCAGGATGAGTTGGAGGCGCGCCTGGGAGGTGGGATTGGGCCGGCCGATCTGACGAGCCGTCATGCTGCACACGCCTCCATACGATGCCCGTAGCCTATCACGGATCCCCGCCCCATTGCGATGATCTGATCAATCACCTATTCGGTATGGCTCGGCGACAAGAAGGGCGCCACGCAGGCGCCCCTTCGAACATGTACTGGTCAGGCTGGGACGGCTAAACGTCCTCCTCAAAGATCGTGCCGTCGTCGTCGTCGTCGAATTCGTCCATCTCGTCGTCGCCGCCGATGCGCTCGGCGATGCCGCGCTGGCCCCACAAGGTTTCGTACTGCTCACCCGTGATCGCGCGATGTAGCTCCTCCCGCTCGAGCTTCACCAGCTCGGCGTGGCAGCGCTCGCAATCACGCACGCTGGCCGGTGATCCCGTCTCGGCATAGCGCCGCACAATGCGATCCCAAATTCCCAGATCGACGAGGCTCGTCGCGTACTTCGGCCACGGGATGATCGTGATGCTCTCGGGCCGCCCGAACCGCGGGCGCATCTTCAGCAGCGACTGAAAGCGCTCTTCCGGGGTGTTCGCCATCGGCACCACGCGGATCATCGGGCCGTCGACGTCGTTCGTGCGCATGTCCATGAGCAGTGTCTTGCGGAGCAACGGAAAGTAGAGCGCGATCACATCGGCAACGTCGATGTTGCGATTCACTTCGGAAACGTCGATGCGGTAATCGGAGTCCAGAAGTTCCTCCCCGGGTATATGCACCCTTTCGTAAATCATAGCACGATGTTGTGATACGCAAGCCCCGTTGCGCGTAATGATCGTCTGCAAGTTGACACACCCGTTATCTCCGACCGCGCCGTCGCGATGTCGGCGTGACGGCGCGGTTCGCGCGCATCAACGACGTTACGTCGCCTGCGATCGGCGGTCCGTTCCGTGCGGTGCCGTAGGTTACAATGCGCGCGGGCAAGGTCAGAAGACGTCACTCTGTCACGCGATGCGGCGCACTCCCGCAAGGTTGGCGTGCGCTGCAACGCCGCAAGGCGAGGAGTAGACTGCCGCCATCGAATCCTCCGAATCTGAATCTGCACTCCTCGTTTCGGACGACGGCCGAACGCTCTTCGGTGACACGTTTCGCGCGCTCCGCAACCGCAACTATCGCCTCTACTACATCGGCCAGTCCATCTCGCTCAGCGGCACCTGGATGCAGACCATCGCCCAGGCGCTGCTCGTCCTTCAGATCACCGATTCGAAGGTCGCTCTCGGCACGGTCACGCTGCTCCAGTTCCTGCCGATCACTATGTTCGTTCTGTTCGCCGGGGTCATCGCCGATCGCGTCCCCAAGCGCAATTTCATCCTCGTCACGCAGGCTCTTGCGATGTCCCAAGCGATCACGCTCGCCACACTCGTCTGGTCCGGCAACGTCGAGCTCTGGCACGTCTACGTGCTGGCGCTCGTCCTCGGACTCGCGAACGCGTTCGAGCAGCCGACGCGCCAGGCGTTCGTCGTCGAGATGGTCGGCAAGGACGATCTGATGAACGCCGTCGCGCTGAACTCGGGCATGTTCAACGGCGCGCGCCTGATCGGCCCGGGCATCGGCGGGCTGCTCATCGCTGCGTTCGGGCTGAAGTGGGCGTTCGTGCTGAACGGGCTGTCGTTCGTCCCCGTCATCACCGGCCTGCTGATGATGGACATGACGCGACTCTACACCGTCGGCAAGAGAGCCGCCGGCAATCCGATCACCGAATTCCGTGAGGGGCTATCGTACGCGTTTCGTACGCCTGCCGTGATGCTGATCATCATTCTCGTCGCCATCATCGGGACGTTCGGCTACAACTTCACCGTCATGCTTCCGCTGCTCGCGAAGTACGTACTGGACCAGGGTTCTGCGGGGCTCGGATTCATGACTGCGGCCGTCGGCCTCGGTGCGCTCGTATCAGCGCTCGCGCTGGCCGGCCGCAAAGCCGCGACTCGAGAGATGCTCTTCACCGGCAGCATCGGATTCTCGATCATGCTGGCGGCAGTTGCGGCGAGTCAGTGGTTCCTGGTGACGCTGCTCTTCCTGTTCTTACTCGGCATCGCGAATACGGCCTTCGCCGCCACCGCGAACACCTCGCTCCAGCTCGCTACGCCGGACTACCTGCGCGGCCGCGTCATGTCGCTCTACATGCTGCTCTTCGCCGGCTCCACGCCGATCGGCGGCTTCCTCACCGGATACATGGCGGAACACCTCGGCGTCTCCACCGCCATCGGCATCAACGCGGGCGCTTGCGGCATCGGCGTCGCCGCTGGCCTGCTCTACTTCTTCTCGCACCGCACCAGCATCGCCAGCACGAGCATCAGCACCGCCCCGGCGTAGCGGGTTGGAAGCGGGGCGCCCGCGCAGCGGGCGGGGATGCGGGAAACGGGAAGCGAGAGGCGGGATCGGGCGCACGCGGGCTCACGCCATACCATCGCGCGTGTAGTTGTGGGTCCGGACGTGAGCGCGAATGGGGGTCTGTACTCCGGTTGGCGGGGATCCTGCCAGACTGGAGAAGATTCTTCGCTGCGCTCTGAATGACAAGCCACCGTCTCCCGCATCCCGTCTCCCGCTTCCTACGTCCATCGCCTACGGGATCGCCCCCGCCTCCTTCATCGCGATGATGGCTTCCCAGTCGTGCCCCATCTCCAGCAACACCTCCTCGGTGTGCTGCCCCAGCTCCGGCGGCAGCCCGCGCGGTCCGGCCGGCGTGCCGTAGAAGTCGACGGGCGTGTTCACGATCGGGATATCGCCGTCCGCGCCGCTGACATGCGTGAATGCGCCCGACGCCTGCATCACGGGATCTTGAAGCGCCTGCGTGATCGTGTTCACGGGCGCCCACCACACGTTGTTCGCGTCCAGAATCGCGCCCCACTCGTCCATCGTGCGCTTGGCGAACTCGCCGTCCAACTCCTGTACCAGCGACGCCGCGTTCTCGCGCCGTGCGACGATATTGCTCCAGCGCGCGTCGTCCTTCACATCCTCGCGGTCAATCGCGCGGAGCAGGTCCGGCCAGTGGCGGTCGCCCTGCAGCAGCAGCAGCCAGATCCAGCGCTCATCCTTCGTCTGGAAGCAGTTGATGATCGGATTCGGCGCGTGGAAGCGGTCGTACGGGGTCGTCTTCGCCCCGATCCGCATCTCCAGCGCATAGTCCCATCCCATCATGTACACGCCCGTACGGATCAGCGAAGCGCCAACGCGCTGCCCCTCGCCCGACCGCTCGCGCTTAAAGAGCGCCGCCGAGATCGCCGCGGCCGCGCTCAGGCCCGTCATGTGGTCGCCCATGCCGCCACGCTGCTGCGGGATCGGCGCGCCGGGCGGCGTCAGCGCCGCGCCGATGCCCGATCGCGACCAGAACGCCCCGATGTCGTACGACGCGCGGTTCGCGTCCGGGCTGTCCGCCCCGTGTCCCGTCACCTGACAGTAAACGATGCGCGGATTCGTCGCGCGCACCTCGTCGTATGAAAGTCCGAACTGCTCGCACACCCGTGGCCGCATGTTGCTGACAAACACGTCGGCCTCGTTCACCAGCCGCTGCGCCAGCGCTCGCCCTTGCTCGTTCTCCAGGTTCAGGCAGATGCTCCGCTTGCCACGATTGTCGATCTCGAACGGCGGGTTCACCGGCACCGACGCTCCCAGCGCGCTGGCGAACAGCCCCCGAAACGGGTCCCCCGTCGGGGGCTCGATCTTTACGACATCGGCTCCCCAGTCGCAGAGGATCGCCGCCGCCGATGGCCCTGCCACCCACACGCCCATCTCGACAACCTTGATGCCCTCCATCGGACCCGACATGGCGCCTCCTCATGCTGCACGTAACGAGTGGGCTGATTATAGGCGTGGCGCAACGAACACGCAGCGGCGCCGCGGCTAGAGCGGCTTCACGTAGAACCGCCCGCGGTCCGCCACCTCGAACCCGCACGACGGGTAGAGCCGCATCGCCCGCTCGTTCACGCTCGCGGTACTGACGAGGGCCCGGCGCATCCCGCGGTCTCGCAGCCGTTGCAAGGCTTCGAAGATCACCTCACGCGCGAGGCCGCGGCCGGCGAACTCCGGCCTCGTGCCGACCGGCTCGAAGGTCGCCACGCCGTTCGTCCCGTCCACCCAGCAGATGCAGTAACTGACGAGCCTCCCGTCGCCGGACTCGATGACCACGTCGAGATCCTGTTGGTAGAGCGGCGCGCCCCGCAACCGGCGATACGCCTCGACAGTCGCGCTCGACGGACCCCAGACCGACCACGCATCGCGGTGGAGGTCTACTCGCTGTTCAAGATCGGCGTCCGTCGCGTGTCGCAGGCGCATCCCCTCGGGCAGGCGGCTCTCCGGAATCGCAACGTCCAGCGAGCGCGCGTAGTAGGTTGCACCACCATCGTCCGCCTCGTACCCGTGCCGCCTCAGGGCGGCGATCCGCGCGACGTCGCTCTCGAGCGCTGTCGTGGCGATCGTCTGTTCGCCGAGCGCGGCGTACGCGCGCGGTGTGTCCGGCGCGCCTTCGCGCAGCAACTCACCGCGCCGCCCCTCGGACCACGCCAGCATCTCGGAGAGCAGCGCGTGATCGAGCGTGCTGCGGGCGCTCACATCGAACTCGAAGCGGAGCGGCGGTTCGAACAGCACGAAGCCCGCAAGCACGCCGTCGTCAAACCAGAGCCGAATATCGTCTACGACGTCCGCGCCAACGTACGGAAACACCTGCCAGACGATGTCGCCGGCATGCCAGTACGTTGTTCCGGGAGAACGCGCCGCCGTCGCTCGCCGCGCGAACTCGATCAGCAGCTCCAGATCCGATTCTCCCACGAAGGCGCGCGATACCAACGACACGGTCGTACTCCGAACGAACATTGAGAAGGCGGGCGGTGTTCTACGCGGCTTCCGCGCGAGATCCGCGCAACAGCGGGTGCCGCCGGTTCAGCAACGATTCTATCGCCTTGCGGTCCTCCGGGAACGTGATCACGGTCACTTCGCCGCGCGGCAGCGCAATGTGTGCGCCCGCCGCGTTGACGTCGCGCAGCAGCACGCCGGTAAGGTGCTCGCGCAGAAGCGCCATGTGGTCGCCCGCGACCAAATCGCGCTTGCACTCGTGCAGGATCTCCTTCACGAGCGATTCGGCGCGCGGCCGATCCTGAGGCGCCAGGTCGAAGAGCAGCACGGAGAAGTGCTGCCCGCTGCTCTTGGCGTGCATCAGCTCGCGTTCGACGTGACCGAAAAACTGCTCCGCGCCGAAGTCGTGCGGTTGTGCCGGCGGGGCGCCGGGTGCATTCGGCCCGCCCTCGCGCTCCGTCTGCGCCTCATGCGCCTCCCCGCTGCCGCCACGATCCCTGATGCCGAGCTGTCCGAGGAAGACGCGATCGTGCGGCGCCGGCAACTCCACGACGATAAGCCCCTCTGGGATCGGACGGTCGAGGTCCAGCATCACCTCGACGGACTCTCCCGTCAGCGGATTGACCAGGGCATAGAACGGCATGAGCGACATCCTCGCATCTGCGGCGCTGCTACTAAGAACATCGACCGCAACGGAGGGCACGGCAAGGCGCGCGCGCCCCGGTTGAGCGCGATTGTGCCGAACCGGGTCGCGTCTCGTTTTGCCCCGGAGCATTATATGCAGTAGCTTGTTTGAAGCTAGTGAGTGCCCGGGACAGGACGCGCATCGCATGAGCCGCATCGAATACAAGTACATCGTGGCGATGCTCGCGGTCTTCGCGATCTTCATGGAGCTGCTCGACTCCACCGTCGTCAACGTCGCCGTGCCCACCCTCGGCCGCGACTTCGATGTCCAGAGCGCCTCAACGATCCAGTGGGTGATCACCGGCTACCTGCTCAGCCTCGCCGTCTTCATCCCGATCAGCGGCTGGGCGGGTGACCGCTTCGGCACGAAGAAGATCTTCATGTTCGCGCTTGCGGTGTTCACCGGCGCTTCGGCGCTGTGCGCCATCGCCTGGAATATCGAATCGCTGATCGCGTTCCGCACCCTTCAGGGCGTCGGCGGCGGCATGCTCTCTCCCGTCGCCTTCACAACCCTTTGGAGAGCATTCCCTCCCGCGGAGCGTTCGCGGGCCGCCGGCATCATGGTCGTCCCGGCAGCGGTTGCGCCCGCCAGCGGCCCGATCATCGGCGGCCTCCTGCTGAAATATCTCTCGTGGCACTGGATCTTCATCGTCAACGTGCCGATCGGTGCCGCCGCGCTGGTCATCACATTCTTCTACCTCAAGGAGCACACGGAGCCAAACCCGGGTCGCTTCGACCCGTACGGATTCGCCCTCTCTGCTTCCGGGCTCGCGTCGCTGTTGTACGCCCTCGCGCAGGCCGGCGAACACGGCTTCGGCGATGCGACGGTGCTCGCCTTCGGTATCGCGGGTCTGGCGCTCACCACGGCGTTCGTCGTCGTGGAGTTGCGCATCAAGGAGCCGATGCTCGATGTCCGCATCTTCAAGAACGCGCTCTTCCGCGCCTGCAACCTCGCGTGGTTGGTCACGATGTTGTCGTTCAGTTCGATGATTTTCCTCCTCACACTCCAACTGCAAGCTGAACGCGGCCTCTCTCCGCTCGAGGCGGGGTTCGTCGTCTTCACTATGGCGATCGGTGTGATGCTCATCGCGCAGCCGGCGAGCCGCATCTACCGCACCGTCGGACCGCGCCGCATGATCGCGCTCGGCCTGGCGATCTCAGCGGCGACCTACCTGGGGCTCGCATTCGTGGACCTCGGGACGAGCGTCTGGACGCTGCGCGCGCTGATGTTCTTCCGCGGCCTCGGCTTCGGCCTCGTGCTCGTCCCGCTACAGGCAGCGACGTATGCCACCGTCTCGCCCTCGGAGACGGGCCGCGCGACGGCGGTCTACAACTCCGCCAGCCAGTTCGCGTCCAGCCTCGGCGTCGCCGTCGCCGCCTCGCTTCTCACGAGCCGCCTCGCCCACCACGATGCGCAACTCGGCAACCCGGCCACGACCACTGGCGCCCTCGACGCATTTCAGGACACGTTCCTCGTCCTCGGTATCGTCGCCCTCATCGGTGTAGGCGTAGCGTTCTTCATCAGCGACCGGGCCGCCGCCCCGACGATGAACACCCGCATAGATGCAGTCAACGATGACACGGAAGCAGCGGCAATGCCCGCGGGCCACTAGCCGCCGCCTCGATCGCGATCGTGTTGTAGGAGCGGACCCGTGTGCCCGCCCTCCCCGTGTGCCCGCCACCTAACCGCGGACACCAACCACCAGCTCTTCCCTCTGTGTAATCTGTGAAATCTGTGGTTCCAACCAACGGGGAGCAGCAATGCCCGACGATCCCGCGCACAACGGCACCGGCGGCACCGGATGGAAGTCCGGCATGCCTGTCGGTGCGCCGCCCAGGGACGGAAGACGCGAACGCCAGTTCCTCGCCGGCCCGCAGTCGCGCCTTGCCGAACTCTGGTTCGCGATCAAGGTCCTGGTCGAGATGATCCGCGGCTTCCGCTCCCTCCACTTCATCGGCCCGTGCGTCACCGTCTTCGGCTCCGCGCGATTCAAGGAGGACCACCGCTACTACGCGCTCGCTCGCGATGTTGGCTCGCGGCTTGCGGGCGCGGGCTTCACCGTGATGACCGGCGGCGGCCCGGGCTGCATGGAGGCGGCGAACCGCGGCGCGAAGGACGCGGGAGGGCGCTCCGTCGGCTGCAACATCGAGCTGCCGAAGGAGCAGGCTCCGAACCCGTACCTCGATGTGATGGTGAACTTCCGTCACTTCTTCGTCCGGAAAGTCATGCTCGTCAAGTACTCCTACGCCTTCATCGCGCTCCCCGGCGGCTTCGGCACCTACGACGAAGTCTTCGAGGCGGCGACGCTGATCCAGACCGGCAAGATCAAGCAGTTCCCGATCGTCCTCGTCGGCCGCGACTACTGGCAGCCGCTGCTCGATGCTCTTCGCGGCACGCTGCTCGCCGAAGGCACGATCGACCCGGCAGACCTGGCGATCCTCTTCGTCACGGACTCGCCCGACGAAGCCGTCGCGCACGTCCGGGACGTCGCGATGTCGAAGTTCGGGCTGAAGTACGGCGCGCAGAAGGTGCGGCGGCGGTGGTGGCTGTTCGAGTAACGCCGATGTCATAACGCGCTGAGCGTGTCGCTGGTTCGACACCCGCACCCGCCGCCCGATACAATCGCACTCGATGGTCATCTCCGCGTCGCAGGAAGCGCGTGCTGCAGACGATCGCCCGGCTACGACGCGCCGGCGGTGGCGCGGACGGCTCGGCCCCGGCGGTGATGCCCGGCCTGACGCGATCCCGCAGGGCGATTGGCCCGATCTCGTCGGCCGCTTGCTCGCGCTGCGCGGCATCACCGATGCGGCAACCGCTGAGACGTTTCTCGGCAAGCCTGCCGCTCAGCCCGAGTGCACTGCACTGCCTGATATCGATATCGCGATCGATCGCCTCGTCCACGCCACGCGTGCGGGTGAGCGCGTCGCCGTGTACGGCGACTTCGATGTCGACGGCGTCACGTCGGCAGCGCAGCTCTGCGAGGCGCTGTCGTCGCTCGGTGCATCGCCCGTGCCGTACATTCCCGATCGATTCAGCGAGGGATACGGGCTGAACATCGCTGCCATCGAGTCGCTGCATGGCGACGGCGCGACGCTGCTCGTCACGGCCGATTGCGGCACCAGTTCCATCGACGAAGTAGCGCGCGCGCGCGCGCTCGGGATGGACGTGATCATTCTCGACCACCACACCGTGCCGCCCGAGCTGCCCGACGCCACGGCGCTGGTCAATCCGCGCGTGCTCGGCGCTGCGCCCGGCGGGCTGCTGGAGCTGGCGACCGCCGGGCTGGCGTTCCACGTCGCCGCCGCGTTGCATGCGGCCTGCGACCGCCCGTTCGATGCTGATGCATATCTCGACGTCGCCGCACTCGGCACCGTCTGCGACATGGCGCCCCTGATCGATGAGAATCGACGCCTCGTACGCGCCGGGCTACCTGCTATCGCCCGGACGCGCCGCCCTGGGCTGCGGGCGCTGATGGAGGTCTCGCGCGTCGACGTGTCGGCGCTGACCGGAGAGGACATCGGGTACAAACTCGGCCCGCGCCTCAACGCGGCGGGTCGTATCTCGCACGCTAAGCTCGCGCTCGAGCTGCTGATGACGCGCGACGAAGATCGCGGCCGCGAACTGGCGCAGCAGCTCGACGCGCTCAACCGCGAGCGTCAGGAGCGCACGCAGCAGGCCGTCGATCTGGCGACGGCAATGGTCGAAGAGGCGGGCGCGCCGCCGGCGCTGATCATGGTCGGCCACGAGGACTTCTCGTCCGGTATCGTCGGGCTGATCGCGTCGAAGCTCGTGAACCTGTACGGACGGCCAGCCGTGGCGTATGAGCGCGGCGCCGAGACGAGCCGCGCGAGTTGCCGCAGCATCGACGAGTTTCACATCACGGACGCGATGCGCTCGCGGCCGGATCTGTTCCTGCGCTTCGGCGGCCACCGCGCCGCGGCTGGCTTCACGGTCGAGACGGCGCGGCTTGATGAAGTGTGCGAGCACCTCATCGCGGAAGCCGAGCGCGAACTCGCCGGCCGCGAGTTGGCGCCGATCCTTGAGATCGACTGCAACCTGCCGCTGCGTCAACTGCGCGGCGAAGAGATCCGCTGGCTGACGCGCGTCGGCCCATTCGGCATCGGCAACCCGCAGCCGATGTTCCTCGCGCGCGGCGTGACCGTCGTGGATGCGCGGACCGTCGGCAGTGGCGACAAACACCTCAAGCTCCGCCTGCGGGAGGGCGGCGTCACCTGGCCCGCCATCGCCTTCGACCTCGGCGCGTTCGCAGCCGGCCGCGGCGACCGGATCGACATCGTCTACGCGCTGGATGTCGGCCGCAGCGACGGCGCGCTGGAGATCCGCGTCGAAGACATGCGCCTCTCCGTCGATCCGGCGACCTGATCGGCGTACGCACTTCGTAGCCGTAGCGCGGGCTTTCCAGCCCGCGCGGTCTCCGATCCGCGCGGCATCAATCCACACAACGCGCGCGAACCCCTCGTAGCGGAGGAGCTTCAGCTCCGGTCGTCTAGTGGCGCCGTAAAATGTCCGACAGGTCTGGAAGACCGTCCCCGCTCGAAATGCTGTCTACCCATCGTTACGTCACAATTGTTTCACGTGAAACATTCCTGCGCGTGAGCGTAGCCGCCGCCATGCGTACACTGTCCGCACCGGAGGTGCAGCGAGATGGCGATACGCACGCTCAGCCGCAAGCCCAAACCCGCGTCGAAGCCGAAGGCGCCCGCCAAGAAAAAAGAACTGACAATCGATCAAAAATGGGCGTCGTACGAACGCGCGCTTGTGATCACGGCGCATCCGGACGACGCGGAGTTCATCGCCGGCGGGACGATCGCGAAGCTGTGCGACGTCGGCATGGAAGTGACGATCTGCATCGCAACGAGCGGCGACAAAGGCACGCGCGACTCCTCGCTGCGCCGCCAGGAACTTGCGGCGATCCGCGAAGGCGAGAGCCGCGCCGCCGCGAAGGTGTTGGGCGCGAAGCGCTGCATCTTCTGGGGCATGCCGGACGGGTTCCTCACGGCGGATCACGAGCTGCGCGGCATGGTCGTGCGCGAGATCCGCGCGCTGCGGCCGGATCTCGTGCTGACGTGGGACGGCTTTCGCCCGGGCTTCAACCATTCGGATCACCGCATGATCGGCCTCGCAGTCCGTGATGCGCTCTTCCCGGCCGCGCATGACCCGCACTACTACTCCGAGCTGGCGAATGAGGGCCTCGGTCCGCATCGCACCGCCGAGCTGCTGCTTGCCGCCACGAACGAGCCCGACTTTCACGTCGATATCGGGCCGTACCTGGAGAAGAAGGTAGACTCGATTCTCTGCCACACCAGCCAGATCGACGGGCGCACGCGCGACGAGATGATGAACAACTGGCTGCAGGCGGGGAAGCGTGACAAGGAGCGCAAGAAGCGCACCGGATACGACCATGCGGAGTCGTACCGGCGTATAGAATTCAGAAGGCCTGCCGGCGCGCCCGGTACGCCTCCACCGAAGAAGAAATAGCGACCCCGAACCGGAAGGCAGTTCGACTTGGAGTCCCTGGCGTACAACTCGTTCATCGCGGCCTACGTGCTCGCGCTCGTTGCCGCGGCGACGTACGTGGCGCTTCCGCTCTGGCCGCGGGTCTCGTACCGCGCGGCCGAGACGACGGCCGGCACGACGATGACGGTCGCCTCCAAGAGTGAGCCGCCTGCGTTCGTCGGCTCCTTCGCGACCGCCGCCGCGTGGCTGATGTTCGCGACGCTCACGCTTTCGCTGGCGTTCCGCTGGATCGCCACCGGCCACCCGCCCTACGCGAACATGTACGAGTACACGATCGGGCTCGGGTGGGGCTCGTCGCTGTTCTACATCATCTTCGAGCGCGTCTACAACCAGCGCTCGCTCGGCGCCGTGCTCATGCCGGGCATCGCCTTGCTGTTCACCATCTCGCTGCTCTACTTCACGTCCGATATCACGCCGCTGATCCCGGCGCTGCAAGCGAACCGCATCCTCGCGATCCACGTCGGCATGATGATGCTGTCGTACAGCGCGCTGTCCGTGTCGTTCGGCGCGGCGGTGCTGTACTTCGTGCAGGATGGCAAGCGCCGCTTCGCGCGCCTCCCCTCGGGCAAGACGCTCGAGGAGATCGCGCACAAATCGGTCCTCGTCGGCTTTCCCATACTGGCGCTCGGCGTGGCGTTGGGCGCGTGGTGGGCGAACTCCGCCTGGGGCCGCTACTGGGGCTGGGATCCGAAGGAGACGTCGGCGCTGGTCACGTGGCTGATTTACGCAGGTTACCTGCACGCGCGCGGCCTCAAGGGCTGGCGCGGGAAGCGCTCCGCAGCGGTGCTCATCCTCGGTTACGCCGGCGTCATGTTCACGTACTTTGCTGTGAATCTCTGGGTCAGCGGCCTCCACTCGTACGCGGGCATCTAGCGAACACTCTATTGGTGTGCGGCACTGCCTCGCACGCGGTGGGAGTACAGGTCAACGTTGTGTGTCCTCCGTCGGTCCGGCGTCGCCGGACTCACAGCCGAGGGCCGCTATGCTCCAAGCTTCGCGGCGTTAACTAGCGCCGAATCGAAACCATTACACTGGCGTCGTGCGAAGATCAGCGATCCCGCTCGCGATCATGTCTATCGCAGCACTTCTGTCAGCGTGCTCCGACTCTGGCAGCGCGTCGCCGACGCTTGCGCCCGAGCCCAGCGCCACGGCTGCAGCGTCGCCAACCATCGTTGTGCCGACTGTCGAGCCGGTGACGAAGCTGCGGTTCACGGGCGACCTGATCCCGGCGCGGTGTACGTACGCGAAGATCGAGTCGCTGGGCGGGGACTACACGCTGCCGTTCCAGCCGCTGCACGACATGCTTGCCGGTGCCGACATCACGATCGGATCGCTCGACGCGACGGCGTCTGACGCCGGGACGCCGTTCGGCTGTACGCCAACGTTCAGCCTTGCCGCACCCGCTGCCGCCGTCGCTGGCTTCAAGTACGCGGGCTACGACGTGATGGCTCACGCCGCGAACCACATCAAGGACTGCGGCATCAGTTCCTGCGGCGATCGCGCGATGTTCGAGACCGACGCAAATCTGCGGGCCGCAGGCATCGTGCCGGTGGGGACGGGGCGCAACTTGTTCGAAGCGCGGTCGCCGCAGGTGGTCGAGCGCAACGGCGTGTACTTCGCGTTTCTTGCGTACGACGATATCGCGACGTACTACCAGGCATCTGCCGACGGCGCGGGATCGGCGCCGCTCGATCCGGCGACGATCGCCGAAGACGTCGCGGCGGCACGCAAAGTCGCGAACGTCGTGATCATCGTGCCGCACTGGGGCGTCGAATACACCGCCGACCCGTCGGGCCGCCAGCGCGAGTTCGCGCGCGCGGCTGCGGCTGCCGGCGCGGCCATGATCGTCGGCAACCATCCGCACTGGGCGCAGGCGCACGAGCAGATCGGCAGCACGTTCGTGGCCTACGCGCTAGGGAACTTCGTGTTCGACCAGGACTGGTCGCTCGAAACGCAGCAGGGCGCGGTGCTTGAGGCAACGTTCACAGGCACGCGCCTCACATCGACGCGCTACACGCCGATCCACATCTACGACGAGTATCAGCCGCGGCTCGCCGAACCGCCGGAAGCGCAGCAGATCCTCGACCGCATCGAGACGGCGAGCGCGAAACTCGTCGCGGTGCCATGATCCACGAAGGCCCACAACGGCGCTGCCAGGGAGCCTACCGAGGTGCGATGATCGGGTCGGTGAGGTGCAATGACGTGACTGTTTGGGGAGCCGTCGCATCGCAACCGTAGAAGATGCCGGTTATACCGTCGGCCGTCATAATGAGAGAGAACGACGTCTCGCGCGGCGTGGCCTGAGGATTCTCGGGACGAAGGAACATGACGAAGTAGTCTCCGGACGGAAACTCAAGGTCCGGCGAACGGTAGACCGCGTACAGCGTCGCGCCGGGCGTCGTGATGCCTTCCGCGCGAAACTCATCGCGTCGCTGGTACTCCGGTTCGCAGGTGGCTACGGACAGAACGTCTACTGGCGTGCCGTCGGCTTCGCCGGGCCGGCAGCGGGGTGGCGCGCCTATGCCCGTGATCGTCAGCGTGCAGGCGATCGGCTGGTAGCGGATCAGGCTCTGTAGTGCGGCGCCGTCGGCTGCCAATTCGGCGGCGATCGCGGCGTCCACGCTCGGAATGCCGGTCTTGTTGGCCACGCGTCCAATGGTCGGCGTCGCTGCAGGCGCGGTCAAGGTGGCGGCCGGGGTCGGCGAGGGCTTCGCGTCGTCGCCGCCGCAGCCCGTGAACGCGGCGATGAAGACGACGGCGGTTACGACTAAGACGATGTGGCGGCGCATGTTGGGCTCCGGGTCGGCATCTCGTTGATTCTGAACACCTGTCCGCGCGGGAGGGCGCCGTCTACCGCGGCGGCTTGCGGGTGGCGAGGGCGGACTGCACCTTCTGGAGCATCTTCGCCTCTTCGAGGACTTCGCCGGTGCCCTTGACGACGCACAGGAGCGGGTCTTCGGCGACGTAGACGGGGAAGCGCGTCTCCTGCGCAAGGCGGCGGTCGAGACCGCGGAGCAGCGCGCCGCCACCGGCCAGCGCGATGCCGCGGTACATCAGGTCGGCGACCAGTTCCGGCGGCGTCACTTCGATCGTCGAGCGCACGGCGTCGATGACAGCGTTGATGCTGCCGGAGAGCGCGTCGCGGATCTCGACGGTGCTCACTTCCACCGACTTCGGCAGTCCGGTCGCGAGGTCGCGGCCACGGATGTCGACCGTACCTTCTTCGTCCAGCGGGAACGCGGAGCCGGCCTCGATCTTGATCTCTTCGGCGGTGCGCTCGCCGATGAGCATGTTATGCACCTGGCGCGCGTACGCCATGATCTCCTGATCCATCTCGTCGCCGGCGGTGCGGATCGACGTGCTGACGACGACGCCGCCGAGCGCGATGACGGCGACCTCCGTCGTGCCGCCGCCGATGTCGACGATCATGCAGCCGTTCGGCTCCATGCTCGGCAGCCCGGCGCCGATAGCGGCGGCCATCGGCTCTTCGATGAGGAACGCCGCGCGCGCGCCGGCGTTCAGCGCGGCGTCGTGGACGGCGCGCTTCTCGACTTCGGTGACACCGCTGGGGATGCCGACGACGACGCGCGGACGCGGGATGCCGAAGCCAAAGCGTTCGTGGACGGAGCGGATGAAGTACGCGAGCATGCGCTCCGTAACCTCGAAGTCGGAGATGACGCCGTCCTTGAGGGGGCGGATCGCGACGATGCTGGCGGGGGTCCGCCCAACCATGCGCTTCGCCTCGGCGCCGATCGCGAGGATCTTCTTGGTCTGGCGGTCGATGGCGACGACGGACGGCTCGTCGATGACGATGCCGCGACCCTTGACCATAACGAGGGTATTGGCGGTGCCTAGGTCGATTCCCACATCGTGTGAGAACAGCCCGAGCAGTGCGGTTAGCGGGTTGATCACCGTCGATTACCTCGGCCGGGAGATGATGGGGCGCCCTTCGCGCGAAACGCCGCGCGCAACGTGAGGCAGTATAGGAGCGGCGGCGGAGTATTGGAAGTAGACGTGTGATTTCGTGCTAAGAGAACGGACAAATGACTTCTCGTAGCACGAAACGACTGCGAACTCGTCGCGACTACACATGCCGGCTGCGAGAAGGCGCTTCGGAGCTGAGTACCCTCCGGCCGGGCGGCAGGTCGGGTGGCGAATCCCGCCACACTGGGTTCGAGGCCGGATCAGTAGTTCAACAGGGCCATGAGCCCAACCCAACCCGCGAGCGCGCCGATCAGTGCGAGCAGAGCCAGTCGCACCCTCTGGAACTTGTTCGCGACGATGCAAGCGACGACGTGCGTCTGTTCGAGGGCGTCCTGCTCCAGCGCTTCGGCCGAGAGGGACGAGCTTCGCCTGGCGAATTCCTGGAACTCCATGCCGGCGATATCGGCGAAGTACAGGAGCGAACCGTGCCCCGGTGCGTCCTTGGGAAGCAATACACGAAGGGTCAACACTATCGAAATCGTCGAGCAGACGAGGTAGAGAGTCGCGAACAGTGCGGCGGCGACAAGCTCCATCGGCGTGCCCTCGCGCACGAGCACCACTGCCTTGTGCACCTGTGTGGCCGTTACCGCGGCCACCGTAGCTTGCGCGGCTAGAAGCGGCGCAGCCTTGGTGTCGGCGAGACCGGTCAAACGGATCATTCGGTCGAGCGTCCGGAGGTGTTCGTTGGCGCGTTCAGCCGGAAGGAGCGGCGTCATCTGCGGGCTGCTAGGAGCGCCGTGTGGAAACGTGGAAGCCATCCACGGACAATACCCACATAGAAGCGTTATGGCTTCGATCGTCCGAGTCCTGCGGGTGTGCCGCCCTCGCTCTCAGGGCGCGCCCACGAATGCTACGACGTCCGCGCCCACCTGGGCGTCGCCCAAGATCGCGTCGTGGCTGGCCAGCGGAACGGAGGCGATGCTGTACATCTGTGATGCTGCGGCGTCGGGCAGGACCTGCGTGCCACTATCGTCGACCCACGGCAATATGGGGGCGCAGTAACCGGGGTTCCAAAAGCAATCGAGGGCATTGCCGAAGGTCGCCAGGCGGATGCCGCTGGCGGCCATCGCCTGCGCCTGTGCGCCGCGGAGCGTCGGCGTCTGCGGATCGAGTTTCTGCTCGACAATCTCGCCCCCAGCAAGGTACGTCTTCTTGCACGGCACGATATCGAGCTCGATCTTCTTGTCGGCGTCCGCGCCCAGCAGTGGTGCGTCGAGCGTCACGACGGTGTCGATGTGCAGCTTCGCTGCGTCGGTGCGGGTCGACTCGCGCACCCCTTCGAGGAACGCGAGGTATCCGCCGAGGCTGTGGCCGATGAGCGTGAAGTGGGCGTTCGGGTGGTGGGCGCCGTAGTCTCGCAGCATCGTCTCGAGCGGCTTCAGGTTCGTCTCTGAGGTGCGGTCCGTGAGGTCGCATGAGTAGGGATCTGGCCGCCATGTCCCGTCCTGACGCACGGCGCCGCCAGCGTAGCTGAAGTCCAGCATCTTGTTTCGCGCGTAGCCCTTCGCTGCGAATTCGTTCTTGAGCACGTTGAAGCGCTGCCCCTCGACGATCGTAGCCTGCGTCCCCTCGGCATCGTACGTCGTGTAGTAGCCCTGTACGAAAATGATGACCCGCGTGCCGGCGGGGTAGCAGCGCGCCCCCATCAGCAGCGATGCACCTGCGGCGAGAGCCAGGATGAGGATCGGGCCGCGAACGACGCGAAGCAGTGCGCGGCCTGGTGTCATCGATCGGTGTGTCAGCGTTCGGCCTCCAGCCCCAGAGAGCGGCATCCCTGCTCTTAGTATCGACCGCGCGGCGGCGCGCTATCCGAGGAACTCGTAGCCGCCGGTGACGCCTTCCGGCTTCTGGTCGATGATCACATTCACGCACGCCGGCTTGCCTGACGCGAACGCGCGCTCGATTGCCGGGAAGATCTCGCCCGGTTCGGTGACGAATTCGCCGTGCCCGCCGAGCGCCTCGACCACCTTATCGTACCGGGCATTGTCGCCGAGCCGCGTGGCGACGACGCGCTCCTCACCGTACATCTTCTCCTGACCGACGAGGATCTGCCCCCACTGCCGGTCGTTCCCGATCACCGAGACGACCGGCATGCCGAATCGCACGAAGGTGTCGAAATCGAACCCGTTGAGCCCGAACGAACCGTCGCCGTTCACCATGAGGATCTTCTTGTCAGGATGTACCACGTTCGCCGCCATGCAGAAGCCCGTGCCGACACCAAGCGTTCCGAGCGGGCCCGGACCCATGAACTGCCCCGGATGGTTCACCGGCAGCACCTGCGACGACAGCCCGACGATATCGCCACCGTCGCCGACGACGATCGTGTTGTCGTCGACGAACTTCGCGATCTCATTGCAGAGGCGCAGCGGGTGGATCGGGTTGGCGTCGGAGTGCAGCCACTTCTGGCGCAGCTCGACGACCTTCGTCTCGCCGTCACGGAGCTTGCCGATCCAATCGTCATGCCGGGTGCTGCGCGTGCCCAACTCAGCCGTGATCTGCTCGAGCGCGTGTTTCGGATCGCCCTCGATGCCGATGTCGACGCCGCGGTTGCGGCCGAGTTCGTTCGGGTCGATGTCAATCGAGATCACCTTCGCGGCCGGGTTGACGCTGCGCCCGTAGCGCAGGCGGAAGTCGATCATCGTGCCGGCGAAGAGGATCACGTCGGCTTCGCCGAACGCCGTGCGGCGCGTGCGGCTCATGAACTGCGGATGCTCCTGGCTGACTGTGCCGCGGCCCATGTCGTTGAGGAAGATTGGCGCGTGTACCTTCTCGGCGAGTTCCTGCAGCGCCGTGCCGGCGTCGGCCCAGTACACGCCGGTGCCGCCCATCACCGCCGGCCGCTCGGCGTTCGCCAGCAGCGACGCCGCCTGCTTGATCAGCCCGAAGTCGCCCTGCGTCCGGCCTTCCGTACGGTAGCCGGTGGGCAACGGCACCTCCGACTCTTCGACGCGGCCGAAGAGGATGTCTGACGGGATCTCGAGGAAGACCGGACCGTAGCGTCCCGTGAGCGCGACGCGGAACGCCTGCGCGAGGTAATCCGGGATGCGCTTGGTGAACGGGATGGTCGCCGACCACTTCGTGATCGGGCGCATCATCTCGACTGTGCCGGGAATCTCCTGTAGTGCGCCCATGAGCGACGTGCTGAGCGGCGCCGCGCCGCCAATGATGAGCATCGGGCTGGCGTTCTGGTACGCCGTGGCGACGGCGGTCACGACATCGGTGACGCCGGGGCCTGCCGTGACGACCGCGACGCCGCATTTGCGCGTGAGGCGGCTGTAGCCCTCGGCGGCGTGGCCGGCGGACTGCTCGTGCCGGGTATCGACGACGCGGATCCCCTCGTCGATGCAGCCGTCGTAGATGTTCTGAACGTGCCCGCCCGAGAGCGTGAAGATCGTGTCGATCCCCTCGGCCTTGAGCATGCGGGCAACGAGGTCGCCGCCATCAATCTGCGCCATACAGGACTCCTATTCGCTTCCGAGAGACATTACATAAGGACGCGGCGCCTGAGGATCGCCTGCGTGTTCGAGTCTACGGCCTGCGCGCGCTTCGAGATAGAACCTGCATCGGAGCGTGACCGAAGCCGGCGATTTGGCCCCGGGGGCAGGCAGGGAGTCAAGGCTACGCGCAATCGGGACGATAACTACCGGGGGACAGAGAGATTTGTTCGAGATGTTTCGCGACCCGCGATACCTGGCGCCGCTCGGCGTCCTGCTTGGCGTGATCGTCGTGGCGGGGGTGGCCGCGCGTACCGGACCCGGCCGCAGCGACGCTTCTGCCGTACCCGTCGCTACGGCAACAGCAACTGCTGCCGCTCCGGCGGCCACCGCGACCCCGGACGGTGCAGCGATTGATGCGCGGCGGATGGGCGACCTGGTGAAGATCCGCGACGCGATGCTGCAGTACCGGCAGGAGCACGGCAAGTTCCTTACGTCGAAGGTCCTGACGGTACTCTGCGGAGCATTGTCTGACCCCGGTTGTGCGCTGGCGCCCGCCCCATTCGCCGACGGCGATGAGCCCTACTACTTCCGCTCGGATGGCGCGCAGGTATTCCTGGTCGCGCGTGGTCTGACGGCCACAGATACGTCGCAGTGCCCCCCCGTGCTGCCGGAGGAACTCACCGGCGTTCCGCTGACGTGTCTGCAGTTCGCGAGGCCGGCGCAATGATCGGCAGAGCCAACCTGCGACTCCTGTTCGCGCTCGCCCCAGGCCTAGTGCTGGGCCCGCTCGCCATTTTGCTCGCCGATCGCGTCGAGCCGGCGTCCGCGCGGTTCATCTTGCAGTTCCTTGCCATCGGCGCGGTGGCCGATATGTCGTGGCGTGTCGGCGCTGCCGCTCTCGGCGGCACAATCACGCGCGCGCATGGCGTGCCGGAGCGGCTGAAGCTCGTGACGATGGACCACCGCCGCACGACATTCGACCGCGAGACGGGCCTGCACGCCGAGTGGTTCTTCCGCCTGCGGGTGGAAGAAGAGATCGCGCGGTCGAAGCGCTATGGCCAGCCGTTCTCGCTGATCATGGTCGCCGGTCCGCGGCAGGTGCTCGACGCGGTGCGGATCACGATGAAGCAGTGGCTACGCGAGATCGACTACGCCGGCGATCTTGGCGAAGTCCTGGCGCTCTGCCTGCCGAACACGGACAAGCCGAATGGCGATGCCGTTATAGAGCGGTTAACCAGTCTCGTCGAGGGACTCCACGTCTCGCTCGCCGAGTATCCGTTGGATGGCGAGACCGTCGCGGCGCTGCTGGGCGAGGATGGGTTCCGGAAGCCCGGCGTCCCGTCGGCTGCGGCGTAAGTCGCGCGGGCTCCTTCGCTGCGGTCGTCTCGACCACATAGGATCAGCGCTATTCTCGAGCGTAATCCCACGAGATCATACGCTTCGGTTCGATGCGAATGTACGCCGATCCCGAGCGTGCCTCTGTCGGCAACTGGTCGGCGTGCGCGCCGCGGAGGATCGCCGCCTCGCGGCTGAGCCGCAGGGTATCCGACGGTTCGGTAAAGACGGTCGCCGTCCCCTGAATCATCAACCCCTTGATGTCCTGCATGCTGCCGCCGCTCTGGACGAGGAGGCTCACCTTCGGATTCCTCTCGACGTTCCTGACTTTCTGCGTACCTGCGCGGCACCCGACATAGACATCGTCGCCGAGCCGGAAGTATCCGATTGGAACCGTATGCGGCGTTCCGTCGCGCCCGATCGTCGTGAGAACGATCCAGCCGGGTCGCGAGTCGAGGTATGCGTGCGCTTCGGCCTTGGTCAATGATGCGGGCATTTCGATCCTTCCTTACGCGCAACCCCACGCCGAGCCAGCGTGCTGAACAGCGTTAGAACAGCGCTTGCTCGACGAGCGCGTCGGCGATCTCTTCGTCGGTGAGGCCGAGGATCTCTTTGCAGACGTACTCGTTGTCCTGGCCGAGGAGCGGCGCGGGTGAGCGAAGTGTGCCGGGCGTCTTCGTCAGCACGAAGGGGGCGCCGTCGTAGGCGGAGCGGCCGGTTTCGGGGTGGTCGAGGTACTGGTAGTAGCCGCGCGCCTTCAGGTGCGCGTCGGCGTTGAGGATGTCGCGCGCGTTTTGTACGATGCCGGCCGGCACTCCCTTCGACTGGAGCAGCACCATCAGCTCTTCGGCCGTGTGCTCGCGGGTCCACTCCGTGATGTGCGCTTCGAGCGAGTCTTCGTGCTGCTTGCGGGTGTCCAGCGATGCGAACTTCGCGTCGGCCGCCCACGACGGGTCGCCCATCGCATCGACGAGCCCGCGCCACTGCGCTTCATCGAAGATGCCGAACGCGATCCAGCGATCCTCCGGCGCATCCTGCCAGGTGTTGTCCTTGCAGCGGAACGCGCCGTGTGGCGATGCGTGCGGCAGCCGGTTGCCGGCGCGCGTTTGCACGCGTCCGTTGGCCATGTAGTCCATCACGGCCGGCGCGAGCGGCGCGACCGACGACTCAAGCTGCGCCAGCTCGATGCGCTGTCCCTTGCCCGTGCGCTTGCGATAGCGCATCGCAGCGAGGATAGCGATCAGCGTGTGTCCGGGGTTGATCACGTAGTCAGGGTAGTTGGTGCCGAGGCCCATGGGCGGCCGGTTCGGGTAGCCGCTCAGCTCGTTGTAGCCGGTGATGGCGTTGAGCACGGCGCCGAAGCCGAAGAAGTCCTTGTGCGGGCCATCCAGTCCCTGCATCGGCTGATAGGCGGCGATGATCGTTGGGTTGATCTTCACCAGCTCGTCGTACGCTAGGCCCCATCGATCCACCATGCGGTTGGTGTGGTTGGTGATGAAGATGTCGCACCACTCGACGAGCTTGCGCCCGAGCTGCGTGCCCAACTCGGTGTTGAGGTTCAGTGTGAGGTCGAGCTTGCCGGCGTTGTAGTTGTTGAAGAAGCCGCTGACGTTGTAGCCGGTCTTGCCCGTCGCGAATGGCTGGACGCCGCGCAAGCCGTCGACGTGCGCCTCCGATTCGACGCGCACGACCGTCGCGCCGTAGCGGCCGAGGTTCTCGGCGCAGATCGGCCCCGCGCCGAACCACGAAAAGTCAGCGACCTTGATTCCTTCGAGTGGCAGCTTTGTCATGACTACACGACTCCTTCGGCGTGGAGGCGCTGGAGATCTGCCGCAGACACGCCGAGTTCACTGAACATTTCGGTGTTGTGCTCGCCGGGCAGCGGTGGGCGGCGACGGAGCGACCACGGCGTCGCGGAAAGCCGGTACGGCGGGCCCGGGTAGCGCACGGTGGCGCCCAGATGATCGTGCGGTACGTCCTGGTACCACGCGCGGTGGGCGAGCTGTGGGTTCTTCGCCAGATCTTCGGGCGTCGAGACAATGCCGATCATCAGGCGCTGGTTCTGCGCTCCTTCGTAGAGCGTCCACTTGCTCATGCTGGCGCAGAACCGGGTGAACACGGCGTGCATATGCCCCAGGACCTGTATGCGCTCCGCCAGTTTGTCCGGCTCCTGCACGAGACCAGTGAGGAATCGGAGATTCAGCCCCCTGATCATCGAGATATTCGGCTCATTGTTCAGATCCTCGGCGAGACCTTCGCTGTTCATCCAGTCGAGCATCACGGTCCACGGTGCGCCGCCGGGCGTACCGAGATACGCGAAGATCTGGCCGTCCTTCGTGTCGTAGATGCCGATCCCCGGGATATCGATCGGGATGACGCCCTTCGAGCCGGTGCGCGTCGCGACGCGCTGGTTCATGTCGTACGTCACCATGGCGGTCTCCATGTTGATGGAGAGCGTCTCCTGCATCGAAACGTCGACCTGCTGCCCCTCCCCAGTGTTGTCACGATGTACGAGCGCCATCATCGTCCCCGCAGCACCGTCGATGCCAGCGCACATGTAGCCCTGGTTGCCGTACACGCGGTTCGGCTGGTCTTCCTTCTCGCCTGCCAGCGTCATCATGCCGCTCATGGCGACGCCGACGAGGTCGGACCACTTGTACCGTGCGTGCGGCCCGGTCTGGCCGAAGCCGGTGATCGATGTGAGGATGATGTCCGGCCGGATCGCGCTCAATCCGGCGTAGCCGAGGCCGAGCGAATCGAGGTATCCGGGCTCGTACGACTCGACGACCACATCGGCTGTCGCGGCGAGCTTCTCGAACAGCGCGCGGCCCTCCGGCTTCGTGATGTCGAGCGTGATGCTGCGCTTGTTCGTGTTGAGGTTGAAGAACGAGAGGCTGCGATCGGCTGCCTGCTCGTCGTGCCAGAACGGTCCGACATTCCGAAGCGGGTCGCCGTCCGGCGGCTCGATGCGGATGACGTCCGCACCAAGATCGGCGAGGAGCTTCGTCGCATAGACGCCGGTCTCACCGGCGAGATCGAGGATGCGGATGTCGTCGAGTGCGGATTCGGTCACGCGGCACTGTCCTCAGAGTTCAAGCGATTTGAGCCGAAGCGTATTCTACACCGAAGACCGCGTTCAAGCCTCCGGCGCGCCCGGCCAGGGGCGCTGTTGCGTTGCCCGCGTGATGGCCTGCGCCACGCCATCGAGGTCGGGGCCGCGGCGGAGGGTGTGGCCGCCGTCTGCTGCGATGACCTGGCCGGTGATCCACGACGACTCGGGGCCGATGAGGAAGCGCACCGCTTCGGCGATGTCTTCCGGCGTGCCGAGCCGGTGGAGGGGCATCTGGTCGAGGTAATCGGCCTGGATCGCCGGGTTGGCGACGAGCGGCGCGGCGAGGTCAGTCGGCACCAGGCCGGGGCGGACGGCGTTGACGCGGATGCCTGCGCCGCCCAACTCGTCGGCGGCGTTGCGGACGAGCATCTCCAGTCCGGCTTTCGAGACGCAGTAGGCCGTCATCCAGCGGTGCGTGAGGATGCCGGCGATCGACGAGATCGCGACCATCGACCCGCCACCCCCGACCATCGCGCGCCCGGCGTGCATCACGGTGAGCATCGCACCAGTGAGGTTCGTTGCCAGGACTGTATCCCATTGCGCGCGCTGCGTACCGAGCAGCGGGCCGAACGATCCGGTGCCGGCGGCGGCGACGCAGCCGTGCAGCGCGCCGCTGCTGTCGGCGGCGGCGGCTACCGCCGCGGCGACGTGCGCTTCGTCGGCGACATCGCCGACGGCGATGCGGACTTCCGCGCCGGGCTGCTGCCGGAGCGTGGCCGCGCCCGTTTCAAGCTTCTGCTGTGTGCGGCCCATGAGCGTGACGACGGCGCCGTCAGCGCGTAGCCGCGCGGCGCAGGCGAGGCCGATGCCGGATCCGCCGCCGGTGACGAGGATGTGGCGGCCGGCGAGCGTGTCGGTCACGAAGCCTCCATCGGCGATTGCCGCCTACCGGTCATCGGTCGCTGCCAGGTCGGGACGGAGCCAGACCGAGTTGCCTGTGCAATCCCAGGTCGTCGCGCACAACTTCATGTTCAACGATCAGGCCTTCGCGAAGTCGCCAATAGTGTGATTGCCTGACGTCAAATGCCTTGCCGGTAGGATCCACGCCACGGAGGTCTCCGTGGTGAGGCGTCGCAGGACCCGCGAGATGCGTACCGCTCACGTGCATCAACTCGACAACCCAGTCGTCTTCCGCGAAAAGGCGATCAATGGTTGTAGTCCAGTCTGGGAAGGTAGTAGCAATGTCTTCGAAGGTGCGGATGAAATCGGCGCGGCTTGCCGAAGCGCCCTGATGACGGACGCTCTCGTCGTACAGCATCGCCATTGCGTGAAAGTCGCGACGATTGAGTGCGTCTTCCATGGCGCGAATGACTTCCTTGTTGCGCTGCCTCGTCGCCGCGTCGGTCACACGGAAGCCTTCACGCGCCTCGGCATTCCTTCCGAGATGATCTCCGCCGCTTCGCGCACCATGTCCTCGAAGATGTCCTTTGCGGGACGCATCTCGTGGAGCATGCCGGAGATCTGACCTGCGGGGTTCATCAGCAGTTCGAGCTTGTCGGCCTGACGCGCGCCGGACATGATCTCGCCGGAGACGATGCCCTGCATGCCCATCGGCAGCGCGTCGAGCTTCTGCGACTCCCAGTATTCGATCAGCGGGTTGTTGATGTTGCGCATCGTCTTGCCGCTGTAGAGCCGCGTGACGCGCGTGTCTTCTTCCGTCGCGGCGAGGATGCGTTCCTTCAGCAGATCCGGCCACGTTGCCTCGCGCGATACGAGGAACGCCGTGCCGATCCAGACGCCGTCGCATCCCATCGCCAGCGCGCCGGCAATGCCGCGGCCGTCGCCGATGCCGCCCGCTGCGCATACGGCAGTTGGCGCGACGGCATCGATCACCTGCGGCAACAGCGCCATCGTGCCGATGCGGCCCGTGTGGCCGCCCGCCTCGGTGCCCTGCGCAACGACGACGTCCGTGCCGCTGTCGGCGATGCGGCGCGCGTTCTTGACGTTGCCGACCAGGCCGATGACCTTTCCGCCCTGCGCGTGGAACTGTTCCACCCAGGGAGCGGGATTGCCGAGCCCGGCGGCGAACACGGGCACTTTGAGCTCGAGGATCGCCTCTACCTGGCGCTTTGAGAAGTCGCCAGAGCCGAGCCGGCTCATTCCCGAAGTCCACTCCGAATCCTCACCCTTCGCCGGCAGGCCAAATTCGCGCTCGGCGTTATCGATGAACTCGTTGTAGGGCGCGGGCAGGTAGTCGCGTGGTCGCTTCGGTGCACCGGCGGGTTCCTTCGCGTCGGCGGCGGGCGCGGGCCGCGGAGCGGCGACGCCGGAGGGCAGCAGTACGTCGACGCCGAAGGGCTTCGAGGTGAGGTCGCGGATGCGGCGCACCTGCCGTTCGATCTCTTCGGCAGGCATCGAAGCGGCACCGACGATGCCCAGGCCGCCAGCCTCGGAGATAGCGGCAACGAGTTCGGCGGTTGCGACACCACCCATGCCGGCGAGGATGATCGGATACTCGATGTCGAGGATGTCGCAGAGTCGCGTGTGCAGTATGGGTCGGCCCATGGGCCACCTCCGGGGTTGAATGGATCACGGCGCGAAATCGCACCTGACGTAATGGTGAGGCCAATCTATCGCCGCACTTTGGCCGTGGCAAGAACGGCCGTCTTTCTGGCGCGGAGGACGCAATTCGGCAGGAATCCGCTGGCTGGCTACATAACGACACCGGAAATTTGTTTCCTGAATTACACCAGTACCTTTTCGCGGTGCCGATGCTAAGAGCAGGAAGGGAGTTAGCAGGATGCCACGCGCTGTGGGGGCGCGCCGCATCGTACTGACGCCCGGTGGGGCGGCTCGCATCTGACGGTTCACGATGGGGGTTGCCGTGCGTATCTCAATATTGGTCTCACTCTCCGCCCTGGTGTTTTCGGTCCTCGTGTTGGTGGCGGCGCCGTCCGCCACAGCGCGTGCCGCCGGCACGACCGACGAGCCGGTCGTGCGGGTGTCGCTGGCCCCGGCTGCGGCACCGCCGCGCTGCGCCGACCTCACCGGCGATGGCCGGGTCGACTGGCGCGATATCGCTAGCCTTGTCGGCGCGATCGTGCGCAATCGTCAGGACCCACGGTTCGATATCGACAACAACGGCCGGGTGGATTGGCGAGACTTCTGGGCCGCGCTCCGCCAAAACGGACGTCGGTGCCAGGCAGGGTCTGTTCCGACGAACACGCCGGTACCGCCGACGAACACGCCGGTGCCGCCGACGGCGACGCGGACGAACACACCGGTGCCGCCGACGTCGACGAATACGCCGGTGCCGCCGACCGCGACGCGCACGAACACGCCGGTGCCGCCGACTGCCACGCGCACGAACACGCCGGTGCCGCCGACTGCGACTCGCACGAACACGCCCGTACCGCCGACCGCGACGCTGACGAACACGCCGGTGCCGCCGACGGCCACGCCGACGAGCACGCTGGTACCGCCGACCGCGACGCGGACGAACACGCCAGTGCCGCCGACGTCGACGAATACGCCGGTCCCGCCGACCGCTACGCCAACGAGTACGTCTACTCCGTTGCCGGATGGCCTTCCAGACTGACGTCGGTCTGTGAGCGGGGGAGAAGACGCGGCCCGGGGCAACCCGGGCCGCGCCGCTTCCACGCCTCGACGCGGCCGAGGGCGTGGCCTACAATCGCGGCGATGCTTCCTCACGAAACGGTACGCGCGCGGTTGGAAGAGCGGGAGCGGCTGTTGGCGCCGGCGGCGATGCGCGTTGCCGACACGCGCGGTCGCGCGCGGCCCGAGAAGCCACCGAACATGCGCACGGAATATCAGCGCGATCGCGACCGGATCATCCACAGCAAGGCGTTCCGGCGGCTGAAGCACAAGACGCAGGTGTTCATCGCGCCGCTGGGTGATCACTACGTGACTCGACTGACGCATACGCTCGAAGTTGCGCAGGTGGCGCGTACGATCGCGCGGGCGCTGAACCTCAACGAAGATCTGACCGAGGCGATAGCGCTGGGTCACGACCTGGGGCACACGCCGTTCGGGCACGCCGGCGAACAGGCGCTCGGCAACCTCCTGCCCGAGGGCTTTCGGCACAACGAGCAGAGCGTCCGCATCGTCGACCTGCTCGAGGCATCGGGAGCGGGCCTGAACCTCACCTGGGAGGTGCGCGAGGGCATCCTCAAGCACTCGAAGCCGCGCGAGGGGATCTTCTCCGAACTGGAAGAGCGGCACTGGGCGGCGGACGAATGGGGTGATCCACTTTCGACGACGCTTGAAGGCCAAATCGTCCGCCTCTCGGACTCGGTCGCGTACCTCAATCACGACATCGCTGACGCCGTGCGCGCCGGACTGCTGCGCACGGACGATCTGCCGCGCGAGGCGCGGCGAGTGCTCGGCGAGACGCATTCGGAGCGGATCGATGCGCTCGTCACCGACATCGTCGATGCATCATGGGATGCTGCCGCGGTCCGCCGCACATCAGCTGGCGCGTCGGCACCGATCGTGATGAGCGCGGAGGTGGCTGCGGCGACGGACGAGCTGCGCGACTACCTGTTCGAGAACGTGTACCTCTGGGAAGAGCGGCTGGCCGAGGCCGACCGTGCGCGGCGGGTGATCGAGTTCTTGTGGCAGTACTTTCTCGCGCACCCAGAGGAGGTCGCGGCATCGGAGTACACACGGCCCGACGATCCCCTGGCGAGGCGCATCGCCGATTATATCGCAGGCATGACGGACCAGTTCGCGATCCAGGCGGCGGCTCGGCTGGGGTTCGCGAGCTAGTCGGGGCGAAGAGGAAGGGCACGCGAGTGCGTGCCCTCTCAGGAGGAACCGTGTTCGCGTGCTGCGCTAGTTCGCCATCGATACCTGGCGCGGGCGCTGGCGCTCTTCGACTACGATCTGATGCACGCGCTGGCGGGACACCTTGAAGTGCTCGGCCAACCTGGACTGGTTGCCTTTGGCCAGGCAGTCGCGCTCCAGCAAGTAGCGGACGGCGATGCGAAGCCTCTGCGTGCGTTCTGGATCCCGCTTGGTCATCGTGTGTGTTTCTCCGTTTCGCATGAACAGACTGCTTCCGGATACCTACGAGGCGCGCGCTGGATGCGGAGCGGGATCCGCTGCCAGCCGTTTTGACTCCAGGAGCCGTCGCTCGCCGACGACGAGCTGGTGCACGCGCTGACGAGACACCCTGAAGTGCTCCGCGAGACGTGTCTGGCTGCCCGGGACGAGGGTGTCGTGCTCGAGCATGTACCGGATCGCCGTGCGAAGCTTCTCGGTGCGTTGTGGGTCGCGTTTGGCCATGGCGTCTTCTCCGTTAGGCTTGACACAGCTACAAACGGTGGCCGCAAGAGGTTGTTACGCATTTGGCGGGCGGGACGGGTTCGAACGAGCCCCGTGAAGCTGCGCCGAAGCTGTGGAGAGGATGTGCGCTTGGCGACACCCGAAGCGATTCGCGAGCTACTTGACAAGATGGCGGAGGAGCGGGACGCCTTGCTGTCGCAGGCGGAGGCGCTATCCGATGAGGCTGCGTCGTACACGCCGCCCGACGGCGAGGGCGAGGCGCAGTGGTCGCCGAAGCAGCAACTGGCGCATCTCGCAGAGATGGAGACGGCTTACCGCGCATGGGTGCAGCGCGCGCTCGACGAGGATGATCCCGACGTGACGAGTGTCACCGGCGCCCCTCCGGCTATTCGCCTCACCCAGGCGCAGGCCCGCAATGCGCGCGAGTTGACGGACCAGCTCCGCGCGGAGCGCTCGACTACGCTGGAACTCATTGCATCGATGTCGCCGGAGCAGTTCGAGCGGAAGGCTTCGCAGCCGATGTTCGGCAGCCTGACGGTGATGCAGTGGCTGCGCTCGTACTACCGTCACGACCGCATGCACTGCGACCAGATGGCGGGGCGCGCTCCGTCGTACAAACCGAAGTTCGTCGGCGGAAGCGAGCCCGACCAGCGCCGCGGCGGGCGCATCTAACGAGGAGACACAGATGAAGAAGCTCGAGGGCAAGGTTGCGATCATCACCGGCGCCAGCCGCGGCGTCGGGGAATACATGGCGCGTGAATTCGCGAAGGAAGGCTGCAACATCGTCGTGGCAGCCCGCACCGAGGCGGAAGGGCAATCGAAGCTCGAAGGCACGATCGCGCAAACCGCCGCCGAGTTGACGGCGATGGGTGTGCGGGCGATCCCCGTGCGCTGCGACGTTAGTGATGAGGACAGCGTCAACGCGATGGTGCAGCGTGCCGTCGACGAGTTCGGCCGCGTCGACATCCTCGTGAACAACGCGGGCATCATGGCGCCGGCGAAGCTCGTCGATATGCCGCTGAAGCGGTGGGACCTGCTCTGGCGTGTGAACGTCCGCGGCGCGATCGCCTGCTCGAAGGCCGTGCTGCCGCACATGATCGAGCGGCGCGATGGAGTGATCATCAACATCTCGTCGATCGCCGCGGACCAGGACAGCGCCGGGAACATCAGCTACATGCTGACGAAGCACGCGCTGCGTGAACTGAGCAAAGGGCTGGCGGCCGAGGAGAAGCAGCACAACATCCGCGTCTTCGCTCTTTCACCCTACGGCTGGGTGCCTACACCCGGGACGCTCTTCTACCGCCTCGACGAGACGATGCCGTCCGTCGGTCCGACGCTAGAGCGGCCCGAGGCGATGGGGCTGGCGGCGATCTACCTGTGTGGCGAGGAGGGGAAGGAGCTGAGCGGGCAGCACTTCTACAGCCGCCATCTGCTGCGCGACCGGGTGAACAACGGCGTGGACCTCTACCAGGGCGACGAGGCGTTCCTCGCGCAGTACAAATGAACGGAGACGCGCCGCGTGACGAACGGGCTGAGCGCCGCGAACGGCGCCTTCAGGCCCGCCGGGACGCCATGCGCAAACACGGCGCGACGACCGGCGAGGCGTACCGCAACGCCGTGCTAAAGCGGCTGAAGAAGCTCAATCGCCCGCGTTAGAAGCTCTGCAGGACCCAGTCCCCTCGTTCAGACGCCTCGCCGCGGGCCGATAGTTGCCTTGTAGGGGTAGTTCCGCACGGGTAATTCCCTGACAACGTTGGCCGGAACCCTCAAGCTCCCCCCGATCTCCGCCGATAAGAACGGTGTGGGCTGGCATCCGGCCTCACTATCGACGCGATGACAGAGGGAGAAGATCCATGCTGAAGAAGCTAAACAGCGAACAAGGTTTCACGCTGACCGAGCTCCTGATCGTCGTGGCGATCCTGGGGATCCTCGTCGCGGTCGTGTTGCCGAACTTCGTCGGCCTGCTGGGCGGCGCGAAGACGAACGCGGGCGCAGCGGAGCTGAACATCGTACAGACCTCGGTCGATGCCAAGCTGGCGAACACGAGCTCAGCGACGACGGCGGCGATCACCACGGCGACGAGCGACATGACGACAGCCTCGGGTGGCTTCGGACTGGCGCCGACGTACATGCGCAGCACGGCGACGCACGGTACCTACACGGTGGACGCGACGGGCCAGGTCTCGCAGGCCACCTACCCGTAAGCGCAACGCCTACAGCGGGTAGGCTCGCGATCCACTTCGCCAAGCGGCGGCGAAAGGTGCACGTGCAATGGACGCAACAGCAACACTACGCAAGCGCCTCGGCCAGATGCTGGTCGAGGCTGGCTTGCTCTCTGAGGCCGACGCGCAGCAGGCTGCGCAGGATGCCGCGGCGGCGGGCCGCAGACTCGGCGACTACGTCGTTGAGTGCGGGCTGATCACGGCAGATGCACTGGCGCTGACGCTGAGCCAGCAGCTCGGCCTCCGTTTCCTGGATTTGCTGCGCATCAACATCCAGCCGGAAGCCACGCGCCTGATCCCATCCGACTTCTGCCGCGAGCACCTGCTCATCCCGGTCGAAACGGACGGGCGTACCCTGCTCGTCGTGATGGCCGACCCGGGCAATATGCAGACCGTCGAAGAGCTGCGGTCGATGACCGGGCAGGAGATCAACCCTGCTGTCGGCATCCCGGAAGAGATCCGCCGCGCCATCAACATCCAGTACCGAGTCAGCTCCGAGATCGAGCGTGAAATCGGGCTGGCGATGCCGGTCCAGACGCAGAAGCAGGAGCAGCCCGAGAAGCAGGACCTGGACCTGCAGCTCGGCCAGGCGCCCATCGTTCGCACGGCGGACCTGTTGCTCGCGCAGGCGGTGCGGGACCGCGCTTCGGACATCCACCTGGAGCCCGAGGCCGACTCGTTGCGCGTGCGTCTTCGCATTGACGGCGTGCTGCATGAGGCGATGCGCTTGCCGAAGGACATCCACGCCGCGCTAGTGTCGCGCTTCAAGGTCATGGCGGGCATGAACATCGCCGAGCGTCGGCGGCCCCAAGATGGCCAGATCAGTACGGAGATCGAAGGCAAGCGCATCGACCTGCGCGCCGCAACGTCGGACTCGGCGCACGGCGAGATGATGGTGCTGCGCGTGCTGGACAAGAGCGTGTCGCTGATGTCGTTGCGCGAACTCGGCTTTTCGCCGGTCGCGCTCGACCGCCACATCCGCCTGCTCAAGTCGCCGTTCGGGATGGTGCTGGTCAGCGGGCCGACGGGTTCGGGCAAGACGACGACGCTGTATGCGTCGGTGAACCAGCTCAACGACGCCGAACGCAAGATCATCACGATCGAAGATCCGGTCGAGTACCAGTTTGAAGGCATCAACCAGATCCAGGTGAACGAGAAGGCGGAGATCACCTTCGCCACCGGCCTGCGGTCGCTGATGCGGCTGGACCCCGACGTCATTCTCGTCGGTGAGGTGCGCGACGGCGAGACGGCGCGTATCGCCTGCCAGGCGGCGCTCACCGGCCACCTCGTGCTGTCGTCGATCCACGCGAATGATGCGGTGGGCGTGCTGCTGCGCCTGACCGATCTGGGTATCGAGCCGTTTCTGGCGGCATCGTCGCTCATCGGCGTGGTTGCACAGCGCATGGTGCGCCGCGTCTGCTCTTACTGTGCGCTAGACGCCGAGCCGACCGCCGAAGAGCAGGCGATGTACGAGGCTGACCTTGGCGAGCAGTTGCCGTCGATGAAGCGCGGCGCCGGGTGCAATCTATGCGCCGGTACGGGGTTCCTCGGCCGCGTCGGCGTGTACGAGATCCTGACGCTCAACGACGATATCCGGCGGCTGTTGCTGACGAATGCGTCGGCCGCTGCGATCCGCGACCAGGCGATCGCCGATGGGATGGTGCCGATGCGGCGCGACGGCATGCTGAAGGCGAAGCAGGGCCTCGTGACGCCCGCCGAGATTCTCCGCAGCGTCTACTCGATCAACTAGGAGCGTGCAGCCATGGCATTTCGCTACGTTGCACTAGGCCCGGACGGAGGCCAGATCCGGGGCGCGCTGGATGTCCCGAGCGAAGCGCACGCGGAGCGTGCGCTCTGGGACGCGAACTATCGCGTGATCAGCATCCGCGAAGAGCGGAAACTGCCCAGCATCGAGCAGATCTTCCCGAGCCTCTACTCAGTAAAGAAGCGCGCTCTCATCACCTTCTCGCGCCAGCTCGCGACATTGCTGGAGTCGGGTGTGCCGGTGATGCGCAGCCTGGAGCTGCTGGAAGAACAGACCAGCTCCAAACCGCTGACGAACGCCATCCGCGGCATTTCGAAGTCGATCCGCGAAGGCGCGACGTTCGCGTCGGCCATCGAGGAGTACCCGACCGTCTTTCCGGTGATGTACGCCCGCATGGTCGAATTGGGCGAGCGCACCGGCCACATCGAGGAGATGCTGCGCCAGCTTGCGACGTACATGGAGCGCGAGGAGGCGATCGCCAAGCGCGTCAAGGGTGCGCTGGCCTACCCGGCGTTCATGATGGTCCTCGCCGTGGTGGTCGTCGCCGTCCTCGTGACGACGGCGCTGCCCGCGCTGGTCGATCTCTTCGCGGAGTTCGACGGCGACCTGCCGATCACGACGCGGATTCTCATCGGCGTCACGGAGTTCAGCAAGGTCTACCGGATGCAGATTCTCGCCGCCGGGGCAGCTGGCGGTGTTGGCGGTGCATGGCTATTCAGCCAGCCGCTTGGCAAGAGGATCCTGGACCGTGTGCTCTTGACGGTGCCCGTGTTCAAGGCGATTACGATCAACGCCAACGCCGCGCGCTTCAGCCGCACACTGGCCATCTTGTTGCGTGCCGGGCTGCCGCTGACGGAGATCATGGATCTCCTCGTGAGGACGACCGATAACGGCATACTCCGGCGTAACGTCGAGGATGTGCGCCGCCAGCTCATGGACGGCGAAGGACTCTCCGGTCCGATGACGAACGCCGGCTGCTATCCGCCGCTTCTGATCCAGATGGTCGCTGTCGGCGAAGAGACGGGGACGCTGGATTCGAACCTGGAGATCACGGCGGAGTTCTACACGAAGGAAGTCGACGAGAAAGTCGATGCGCTGACGGCGATGATGACGCCTGCGCTGACCATCGTCATGGGCGTGGTTGTCGGCTTCATCGCTCTGTCGCTGATCATGCCGATGTACCAGCTGATCGGCAACGTGAACGAGACGGGCGCGGGCGCGGCGCCCCCGAAATGAGCGCGCGCCTCCGATCTGAGCGTGGCGTAGCGCTCGTGGAAGCGCTGATCGCCGTCGCCATCCTGGGCATGACGTTGGTCGTCTTCGTCGCCGGCCTCTCGACTGGTCTGATCACCACAGGGCAGTCGGACCGTCTATCCACCGCGCATGAGCTCGCGCGATCGCAGATCGAGTACACGAAGGATGCAGCGTACGTCGCGGCGCCCCACAGCTATCCGACTGTCACCGTGTCGGCGACGTACGGCGTGACGTCGACCGCCAGCAACGTCAGCGGCGGCGACGTGAACATCCAACTCATCACGGTCGAGGTCACGAAGGACGCGATCGCGGTCTACACGCTCGAAGGCTACAAGGTGAACCGATGAGGACGAGGCGCGGCGAACGCGGCCTGGGACTCGTTGAGCTGCTCGTGGCCTTCGCGATCACGGGCAGCATCCTGAGCGTGCTCGGGCTGACGCTTGTCTCGATCCTGAAAAATTCGGCGACGGCCGCCGACCAGCAGAGTTCCACGCATCAGCTCCGGGATGGGCTGTTCTGGTTGAACCAGGACACGCAGAGCGGCGTCGCCAGCCAGGCCAGCATCGCGCCGGGCGATGTCACGATGCAGTGGACGGACTACAGCACGGGCGCCACGTACAGCAGCCGCGTGGTGCAGGTGGCGTCCAACCTGCAGCGCACAATCACCGTTAACGGCGTTCCGACGACGCGGACCATCGCGCGCAACCTTGCCCCGGGCGGCTTCATCGGGGCGCAGGCGGGCAACGTCATGACGTACACACTCACCGTGGAGAACGGCGCGACGACGCAGACACAGACCGAGACGACGGCCATGCGCGTCGATGACGCGCCGCTGACGCCGTTCCCGACCGTCACCTACACCGCCACGCCGACCCCATCTAATACGGCGACAAGCACGGCGACGAACACTCCGACGGCAACGTCGACGAGCACGCCGCTGTCCTGTACCACGAGCGATACCGGTGACCTCAGTCCGGCTGCTGCGGCGGCGGACACGGGCGGCGCGGGTGACGGCTTCGAGTTGCTGCCGGCGAACGCCTACGCGGATGGCGGCGGCAACGCCGGCAACCTCAACGGGAACGGCGACCGTCACCGGTACTACGACTACGGTGTGAACCTGCCGGCCGGGTGCGCCGTCACCGGTATCGGCGTACGGCTCGACTACTGGCTCAAGAATACTGGCGGGACGAACACGTTGAACGTCGATCTCTCCTGGGATGGCGGCACGACCTGGACCTCCGTCAAGAGTGACGCTTCGGAGCCGGGGGTCGAGACGACGGTGATCCTCGGCGGAGCAAGCGATACCTGGGGCCGCGCCTGGGCAGCGTCCGAATTCACGAACGCGAACTTCAGGGTGCGGGTTGCGATGGTCCTTGGGAACGGCGGCCAGGAGGTGTACCTCGACTGGATCCCGCTGCGCGTCTACTACGCGCCGGTGCCCACGAGCACGCCCACGCCGACCAACACTTCGACGCCGACGCTTACGAGCACGCCGACGAACACGCCGACGCCGACGCCTACAAGCACGCCGACGAACACGCCGACGCCTACGAACACGCCCACGAATACGCCGACTGCGACGCCGACGTCGACATCGTGGTTCCAGACCGGCACGTACACCGGAAACGGTTCGGCGGGCCGCACCATTAGCGGACTCGCCTTTCAGCCGGATATCGTCATCATCCGTTCGAGTGTGAATGACCGCCCCGTGCTCCGAACGTCTTCGATGCCGGCGAACGTTGCCAAGGACGTGTCGTCTGGGTCGGCGCTGGCTGCGAACTACATCACTTCGTTCGGTGCGTCGAGCTTTGTCGTCGGTAACGATACGAAGGTCAACGGCAACACCAAGACGTACTACTGGACGGCTATGAAGGCCGGCACCAACGTGGCCGTCGGCACTTATACCGGCAACGGCGCGGACAACCGCAATATCACGGGCGTTGCTTTCCAGCCCGACTGGGTGATGACGATTGGCGACGGCCAGGCTGATTACTTCAAGCCGGCCCCGCTCGCCGGCGACGCATCGTTCACGATCACGGGCACCGGGACGGCCACGAACCGTATTCAGTCGATTCTGGCCAACGGCTTCCAGGTCGGTAGTAACGCCAACGTCAACGAAAACACCCGCGCGTACTACTGGATCGCCTTCGACGACACGGCGCAGGTCGCGGCGGGCAGCTACACCGGAAACGGCGCCGACAGCCGTAACATCACCGGACTCGGTATCACTCCCGGCTTTGTCTGGACGAAGCGCTCCGCCACGAGTGCGGGTGTGTGGCGCGTCGACACGGTGGTTGGTGACTCTACGCTGTACTGGTCGAATACCAGCCCGGCAACGAACCGCATTCAGTCGATCGTGAGCGACGGGTTCCAGGTGGGAACGGACGCGCAGGCCAACGCCAATACCGCGACGTACTACTACCTTGCTCTGGCCGACACCGTTGTTCCCCCAACCGCGACGCCGACGCAGACGCCGACAAGCACGCCGACGAACACTCCCGTGCCAACGGCCACGAACACGCCGACCAACACGCCGACCAATACGCCGACGAATACTCCCGTGCCCACATCTACACCCACAAACACGCCCACGCCCGCCACGATCGCCTTCCGCGCGGCCGCATCTGGCTCCGCCGCATCGGGCTCGCTCGTCATCAACAAGCCAACAGGCACCATTGCGAACGACGTGTTGATCGCGTCAATTGCCGTGCGGCCCGAAACGGGAACCATCACGGCGCCCTCAGGCTGGGTGCTGGTCCGGCGTGTCGACAACGCCAACGCGAATCAGAGTTCACTGGCGGTGTACTACAAGGTGGCGGGAGGCGGCGAGCCTGCGAACTACACGTGGAGCTTCTCGGCGTCGTCCGGTGCGGCCGGCGGCATCCAGTCGTTCTCCGGCGTCAGCACGTCCAGTCCGGTCAACGTGGAGAATGGACAGAACACGGCGAACGGTCTGACGCACGACACGCCGGACGTCACGACTACGGTCGCGAATGCGATGCTTGTCACATCGCACGCCTTCACGAGCTCGGCGTCATGGACGGCGCCCACCGGCATGACCGAGGACTTCGAGGCGGCGAGCCTGTCGGTGCCGAACATCGTCGGTGTCTCGATCGAAGGCAACCACGTGACGCAGGCGGTGGCGGGATCAACGGGCGCTAAGACGGCTACCGCGAGCAACGACGGCGATGTCGGCAATGCGCACATTCTCGCGCTGAATCCGGGGCCATGATGAGTGGGATCCGTTGGCTGAGTCGCAGGATGTCGACGGCCGTACTCGAAAGATACGCACGTTCCCTTAGGGGCGCCCGCGGGCAGGCGCTGCCCGTCGCCATGGGCGCGCTGGCGGTGGGCGCGATTCTGATGACGCCATTGCTGGCTGGTGCAGGCACGGGAGCTATCGCCACGAACCTCGTTGGTACGCGGGCGAAGGAGCGCTACAGCATGGACGCGGGCATCGAATGGTCAGGGTGGCGCCTACTGTCGAATCCCCAACTTACGGCCGTCACTTCATTTACGGCCGTGCCGCTGCAGCCCTTTCCGGCTGTGGTGAACGGCTCGTTATTTCCGGCGACGGAGATTCGGTTCGTCTCCGGCGCGGGTGCCGTGGAGGCGCAGACCCCTGCATGGCAGGGTGGCGGTGGGGTGCAATGCTATACGGTCCAGGCCTCGGACGCGGGCACGCTCTCGGCGCGGATCACGGTGCCATCCGGCGCGGTGACGGCGGCTGTAATCGCCGGTGCGGCGTCATGCGCGATGCCCGGTGGGGCGCAGCCGCTCGCGGGCGCCGCGCCGTTCGGAGCCGACTTCACGCTCGCATCGGCCGGTACCTACAAGCTGGTGCTCTCGACGACAGCCGTAACGGGAACGCTGCAGCTCAGCGTCCCGGCCGCGACCTACGAAATCCGATCTGTGGTTGGCAACCGCAACGTTATCGCGCGCCTGGTCGCGGGGTATAGCGGCGTGAGGGTGGCTTCGTGGCAGCTCAACTAGCCCGCAAGAGTCCGCTGGCAATGCTCGAAGAGCGCATGCCGCTCTACCTGTCTGCGCGCGTACTGATCGGCGGACTCGCGGTCGTCGTCGTCATCGCCATGCTCGCGCTGGTCGCCGGCCTGCGCAACGCGCATCGCGCCGAAGATGCGGCTCGCGCCCGCTTCGCCGATGCGCAGGCGCTCGCGGCGTTGCCGCCGGCCTCGACCGACTCGATCCAGGACGACCTCGCTTCGGTGAACAGCCAACTCGCGACCGCACAGGCCGCCGCGGCGCCTGCGGCGACGGCCACGTCGGGCGACGCTACCACCACCATGCTCATTCGGACCGCGCAGGATGCCGGGCTCAGCGTGAAGGCAATCGCCGGCGTGGCGTCGGGGCAGACGAAGGTCGGCACCGACTCCTACGAAAGCGAAGGTGTTCGCGTCACAGTCGAAGGCGGCGTCGGACAGATCACCTCTTTCCTCAACACGCTATCTGATGTGCGGCCCGCGCTCATTCCTACGCTGACGACGATGACAATCAACGAGGCGAAGGTTGCTCATGCCGAGATCGTCTTCAGCACGTATACCAAGGTCATCCCGCCAACCCCCGTGCCCGTTGCGACGAAGGGGGCGAAGCAATGAACCTCCGCAGGCTGCTCCACCAGCCATTGCTGACCGTGGCGTTCCACGAACGCGAGGTGCGCTGGACGATCGGATCGCCCGGAGCCATCGATGCGTCCGGGCGTGTGCCGCTTCCGCCGGGCATGGTGAACGACGGTCTTGTCGTCGACGCGGTCGCCGCCGGAATGGTACTTCGCGAGTCGACCGGCTTCGCCGGTAGCGGCCGCATGCAAGTGGCGATCGCGCTGCCGGCGCAACGCTCGGTCTTTCGCCAGCTCGAGATTCCGTCGCTGCCGGGCAAGCAATTCGACGAGATGGTGGAACGCGAGATCCGACGCGAGCTGCCGATGGTGGTGGAAAACGCCTACGTGTCGTGGCAGCGCCTTGGCGAGCGCGACGGCAAGGTAGAGGTGTTCATCGTCGGCGTCGCACGCGACGTGCTGGACTCGCACACGGCCGCCGCGTGGGCAGCCGGCCTGCACCCTCAGTCCGCTGATCTGCGCGTCATCGCGGCGGCACGGGCTGTCGGCGCCCCCGATTCGATCATCGCCCACGTCGAGGATCTCGAGGTCGAGTTGGGCATCTTCCGCGATGGTGTGCCATCGATCGTCCGCAACATCGTGATGACTGCGCCCTGCGGCGACCCGGCCTGGACCGAACAGCTGGCGTCCGAGTTGGGACGTACGCTGAAGTACTTCCGCGACTCGCACCGGGACGACACCGTGCTCGATGGTATCCCCGTCTCGTTCGTCGGTGGCTCGGCGCGTTTCGCCGTCATGGCAGGCGAGATCAGCGCGGCCACAGGGCACGAGATCTCGATGCCTTCGCTGCGGCTCAGCATCGATCCGGAGCAGGAGACGACAGCGTTCGCATCGAACATCGGACTCGCGTTGAAGGACCTTGCCGCGTGAGAGGACTGATGACACTCAAGCTACGGCCGACAAGGCCCGCCCGCGCGACGCGCACTCTGGATATCAACCTGCTCCCGCGCGACCGCAGGCCGGCCGAGGCCTCGCTGATCGCAGTTGGCGCTGTGATTGCGCTCCTCGCCTGTATCGCCGCGATGGTGCCGTTCGCGTTCAGCGTGCACGAGGCGCGAAACTCCGCATCAGCCATGGAGGCGCAAGCGAACGACGCAAACCGCGCTGTCGATGCGCTGAAACTTAACCTGACACGCCAGCGCGGACTGACCATCGAGCTGGAGCTTGCGAAGGCGAAGCTGGCGGCTCTGCAGGACGAGCGCACCGGACTCCAGGGAAGTGTCCGGCCGTTGAAGGACGACCTGACGATGCTGTTCGGATTCGGCGCCTTCCTTCCGCGCGGTGTCCGCGTAACGACGATCACCGGAGCCGACCGCTCGTTCAAGGTCGACGGAGTCGCCCCCGGCCCGCTGGATGCGATCACCTACGCGGAGACGCTGGTGAAGTCAGGCGGGTTCACGGCCGCGCGGATGGCGTCGTTCGCGCCCGCGCTCAGGGACGGCGGGCAGTTCAGTCTTGAGGTAACACGGTGACGCTGGTGTATGCCGCGCTCTTCGGGCTCGCATTTGGCAGCTTCGTGAACGCGGCCATCGAGCGGATCCCGCGACGAGAATCACTGAACGGCCGCTCCCACTGCGATGGCTGCTCGCGTCCGCTACGCGCGTGGGAGCTGATTCCCGTGCTGAGTTACGCGGTGCTTCGCGGCCGTTGCGCCTCGTGCGATACCTCCATCGGTCCGCGCACGCCGCTGGTTGAGTCGATGTGTGCGGCGGCATTCGTCGCGGCGTTCTGGTCGCTGGCGGCGCCCGCCGCGGTTGCGGCGTGCGCGGTGTTTGTCGCCGTTGCTGTCGTGTTGGGTGTGGAACTGGAGAAGAGGAGCGTGGGATCATGAGCGACAACGACACATCGCCGACGCTGCATGACCTGCTGCAGTGGATGGTCGAGTCAGGCGCTTCGGACCTGCACCTCTCGCACAATACGGCGCCGGTGTTCCGCCGCCACGGTGCGCTCGCGCCCGCGCCGGGGCTTGCGCCGATGACCGAACTGGACCTGCGCCTCGCGCTGGACGCAATGACGAACGAGGGCGATCGCGCGCGGCTGGAGCAAGAGCGGGAGCTGGACAAGGCGCTCGATGTCCCCGGCGGCGGAAGGTTCCGCGTGAATGTCGGATTCGAGCGTGGACAGCTCTACTTTTCGTTCCGGCGCGTTAACGAGACCGTGTTGTCGATGGGCGAACTGGGACTGCCCGAGGTCTGCGAGCGGCTCACCCAGCTGCCGCGCGGCCTGGTCATCGTCACAGGGCCGACGGGCAGTGGCAAGTCGACGACGCTGGCTTCGATGGTCGACCGGATTAACGAGCGCGACGCCCGGCACATCATCACGGTCGAGGACCCGATCGAGTTCATCCACCACAACAAGAGCAGCATCATCGAGCAGCGCGAAATCGGCGTCGATACGCTTTCGTTTGCGGGCGCCCTGCGGCACGCGCTGCGGCAGGATCCGGACGTGATCCTCGTCGGAGAGATGCGCGATCTCGAGACGATGTCGTCCGCGATCACCGCTGCCGAGACGGGACACCTCGTCTTCGCGACACTGCACACGCCCGATGCGCCGCAGACCATCGACCGCATCGTCGATGCCTTCCCGAGCCACCAGCAGCAACAGGTCCGCCTCCAGCTCTCGATGGCCATCGAAGGCATCATCTCGCAGATCCTGATCGCCGACGAGACTGGTCAAGGGCGCGTCATGGCGTGCGAAGTCATGCTCGGCACACCCGCGATCCGCAACCTGATCCGCGAGTCGAAGACGTACCAGGTGCCGACGATGATGGCGACGGGCGCGGCGATCGGCATGCGCACACTCGATCAGGAGTTGGCGGATCTTGTGAAGCGGCGCGCGATCTCGCGCGAGATAGCGCTGTCGTACGCCCGCTCGCCCGAGGAGCTTGGCCGGCTGTTGGGCGGCGGCCTGACGCATGCAGCTTGAATCTCCCCACGCACGTGGCTTCGCGGCACACTGGCGCCTCACGCGTATCGCCGTTAGCTCGCGCGCGATCACGCTCGCCGCGACCGCATCGGTAGCGCTGCTCGCCTTCGCGTTCTACGTCGCCACGCTCGCCCCGACGGTGATGTGGTACGACATGGGCGAATTCGTTTCGACGTCTGCCACGCTCGGGATCGCGCACAACACCGGCTATCCGCTGCTCATCCTGCTCGGCAAGATGTTCACGTTTCTGCCGGTCGGCGATACCGCCTACCGCGTCAACCTCATGTCCGCCGTCTTCACGGCGCTCGCGATCGCCGTCGTCTTCGGCATCATCCACGACCTGACGGACGCCATCACGGCGAGCGCAGCCGGCGCCCTGACGCTGGCCTTCGCATCGACCGTCTGGGCGAACGCGACGTGGGCGACGTCGTATGGGCTCAACCTGTTCTTCACAGCGCTGGTCACGCGGCTGATGCTCTCGTGGTGGCGCGACCGGCAGCCACGCACGCTGGCGTTCGCGGCGCTTGCGTTTGGCCTGGGCATGTGCAATCACCGGCTGATCGTGCTCGTCGCGCCGTCTTCGATCCTGCTGCTTGTGCTTGGGTGGCGCAGCCTCACGCCCCGCACAGTCGCGGTTGCCGCTGCGGCCTTCTTCGCCGGGCTCAGCGTCTACCTCTACCTGCCGATTCGCGGTGAGATGGAACCGGCGCTCTCGTGGGCGCACCCAGCCAACTTGCACACCTACTGGTCGATGTTCCTGAACGGCCAGACGCCATCCGGCTACTGGCGTATCGATATCGCCGACCGCATCGACGTGCTGTGGGCGTACCCGTCGTATGACCTGACGTGGGCGGGTCTGGCGCTCGCCGGAGTCGGGGCCGTCGTCTGCGCGCAGCGACATCGCGCTGTGGCGGCGTACTTCGCGTTGCTGATCGTGCTGGATGCGATCGTCGTCGAGACGTACTCCATTCACAACGTCTACAACTACCTTACGCCGGGCTATCTCGCGCTTTGCGTGCTTGTGGGCGTCGCCGCAGCGTGGCTGAGCGAGATCGTGCGCCGCGCAGCATCAACGCGCACAGATGTGCGGCCGTGGGTCCAGGCCGCGACGATCGCGGCATGCCTCTCTCTGTTGCCGTCTGCGCTGGTGGCGAAGAACTTCAGCCGAGTCGACCGCAGCGATGACTACGCGGCGTACGACTTCGCGCAAACGACGCTGGACCGGCTGCCGCCTCGGGCCGTCGTTCTGACCGATAGCTGGACGGCGTCGCCGCTCTGGTATCTGCAGTTCGTGCAGGGGCAGCGGCGCGACGTCACGGTCTCGCCTGTGTTCGCTCAGGAGGGTCAGGACATCGTAGCGTTCGCGCGGCGGCAGATGGCCGATGGGCGCCCCGTGTACCTGGCCGAAGGTCTGCGGACTCCGCGCAGGGTCTTGGCGGACGACTTCACGCTTCAGCCAGTGCTGCTGAACGGCATCGAAGAGATGATCGTGAGCACCCTGCCGAAACCGCAATACCGGGACGACCTGGTCGCCACCGGATCGCTGTTCGCGGTGCTGCCCAACGCGCCCGAAACGGTTGTGGCCGCGGTGCCGCCAACTGCAGCGCGCGCCGACGAATTCGAGCAAGGCGTGACCCTTGTCGGCTTCGAGACGGCCGATCCGGCTGTGCCGCGCGGAGATGTAGTGCAGCTCGCGTACTACTGGCGCGCGGATCGGCTGATCGCTGCGGATCTGAGCGCAGTGACGCTCTTCTTTGACGCCGATGGCGTCGCGCAGAATGTGCGCGGCATCCCAGTCTGGTCGCAGTCGCGCGATCTGGGGCAGGGCGTGCTGCAGACATCGAAGTGGCAGCCGGGGCAGATCGTGAAGGAGTCCTACTTCGCGCTTGCTCCGCGCACGTTAGCGGCGGGCGACTACGAGATCCGCATCGCGGTTTTCGACGGCAGCGCCGACATCTCCCGCGCGCACGAGGACGCCAAGCACCTCGTGACCATCGGCCACATCACCGTACGCTAACGCGACCATCGTGTCGCTGCGGCCCAGCCGCAGACTCTCGCGCAACCCGCGACCTCGGCCAGCCGCGACCGCAGCCTGCGCGAACAGGTACACCAGGGCGAGCGAGATCAGCACCATGGGCACGAAGACGTTGAGATTGAACTCGATGTCACCCGCGCGCATCGGGCCGGTGATGAACTGACCGTCGCCGGGCAGGAGCAGCACCGCGCCGTTCACCGCGATGCCGGCGGCGAACCAGCACACGAGCGCGAGCACGCCGACGATGATCACATTCGAGCAACGTCCGGCGGCGGCGCGGATGATCGACATGACTCGGGGTCCTGCGAACCGTGAGGCGGCCACGACGAGCAGCAACTCGATAGCGCCCGATGCGATGATGATGTTGCGCACGGTGTCCTTACGCGGGGAACAGGCGCGAGCGACCGCGTCGTGCGGCAGCGCTGAGCCTTCTGTATCCTACGCTGCGACGCGCCTCCTGTCATCGCGGCTGTCAAGCTCGGCGTTCGTGAACGCGCGTCTGGAAGGAATCGGATGACATACGAGCCGACATTCGAGTCGTTGCACCAGCATCCGGTCCCCGATTGGTTTCACGATGCGAAGCTGGGGATCTTCGTCCACTGGGGCGCGTACTCCGTGCCGGGCTGGGCGCTGCGCAGCGAGACGCCGATCTTCGCCGAGGCGGCGGAGAAGGGGTGGGAGTACGTCTACGCGCGGAACCAGTACGCCGAGTGGTACCTGAACACGGTTTCGATCGAAGGCAGCCCCACACAGGCGTACCACCGCGAGACGTACGGCGATGACTTTTCGTACGACCGCTTCGGTCCGATGTTCAATGCATCGATGCGTGGCTGGGATCCGCAATCGTGGGCGTCGCTTTTCGCCGCCGCCGGCGCCCGCTATGTCGTGCCGGGCACGAAGCACCACGACGGCTTTCTGATGTGGCCGAGCGCGCACCCCAATCCGTTCAAGCAGGGCTGGCACACCGAGCGCGATCTCATCGGCGAGCTCGCTGCGGCCGTGCGCGCGCAAGGGATGCGGTACGGGCTCTACTACTCAGGCGGACTCGACTGGACATTCCAGGGGTTGCCGATCCGCAGCATCCCGGAGATGATGGCCGCCATTCCGCAAACGGAAGAATACGGCCAGTACGTCGATGCGCACTGGCGCGAGTTGATCGACCGGTACGAACCGGCGGTGCTCTGGAACGACATTGGCTATCCCCAGACCGGACATTCGCAGGATCTCTTCGCCGACTACTACAACCGGCTGCCCGATGGCCTCGTGAACAATCGGTTCGATTTTCGCGGTGCGATCAAGGGCACGGCGCATTGCGACTTCATCACGCCGGAGTACTCGACGCTGACGGAGATTTCCGCCACGAAATGGGAGGCGTGCCGGGGGATCGGCCACTCGTTCGGCTACAACCGCAACGAGAGCGACGCCGACTACATCACCGGAAGCGCGCTGATCCACCTGCTCGTCGATATCGTCAGCAAGAACGGCAACCTGCTGCTCAACGTTGGCCCGACGGCGTCAGGAGAGATCCCGTGGACGCAGGCGATGCGCCTGCTCGAGTTGGGCGCGTGGCTGCGCACGAACGGCGACGCCATTTACGGCACGCGGCCGTGGCACACCCCCGCGGCGATGACGCCCGACGGCATCGATGTACGCTTCACGCAGAAGCAGGATGCGCTTTACGCCATCGTGCTGGGCGCGCCGGGCGGCGCAGCGGTCACGATCCCCGGTGTTGCGCCGGCCGAGGGCGCGGTCGTCGAGTTGCTCGGCTACGGGGCTCCGCTCGCGTGGCGCCGTGAAGGGGATGGGGTGACGGTTGAACTGCCTACGACGCCGGCAGCCACACCCGCATTCACGCTAAGCGTGTCGCGTCTCGCGGGTTCGTAAGGCGTAGACGCTGTCATGCTGGGCGTGGCGAGCATCGTGCCAGCACGAGCAAGGTCCTTGGCTACGCTCTGGACGACAGGGCATGAGCCAACCTTCTAGCCACTAGCCACTAGCCACTAACCACTAACCACTCGCTACTAGCTGCTACACTCGTGCCATGCGCATTCCCCCGTCAGCACATGTGCGCCGCGCCGGTGATCGCCGGTGACGCGCTTCGACGGCGACGACCGCGGGCCGCTGGGGCCGCCGCCGATCGCATTTCGCTTTCCGGAGGGTGGCGGCCGCATGCCCCGGATTGGGCGCGCGCTGCCGTTCATTATCGTCGGCGCGGTGCTGATCACGCTGTTCGTCATCGCGAACATCGGCAAGGATCTGTACGCCGAACTCCTCTGGTTCGACAGCGTCGGCTATCGCTCCGTGTACACCACCCGGATCACGACGCGCATCTGGCTGTTCTTCCTCGGCGCCGGCGCCTTTCTCCTGCTCGCTGTGCCGAGCATTCTCGCCGCGCGGCGCCTCGCGCCTTCGGCCGACGACCCGGACTTCGAGGTGAGCTACGAGCTGCGCGAGCTGCTGGCGGAGCTGCAGTCGCCCGGCGTGCAGCGTCTCGCGCTCGGCGTGATGCTGTTGATTACGGCCGGCGTGGCGTTGCTTTTCGGATCGAACACGGCCGGACACTGGGACCAGGTGCTGCTGTTCCAGAACGCGCAGGACTTCGGTGTGAGCGATCCGCAGTTTGATCGCGACCTCGGGTTCTACGTCTTCAAGCTGCCGATGTACCAGTTCGCGCTCAACTGGCTGCTCGCGGCGTTCGTGATCACGCTGATCGGCACGCTGGGCGTGTATGCCTTCCGCGCGGTGCTCTACGGCTTCCGCGTCGATGCGCCGCGCCCGATCGCGCGCCACATCTTCAGCGTCGACGTCCCGCGCGGGATCAAGGTGCATATCTCGCTGCTGCTGGTCGGCCTGCTGTTCATCTTCATCGCGCGCTACTACCTCAGCACGTTCAGCCTCGTGTACTCGACGCAAGGCGTCGACCTGGGCGCGTTCTATACGGACATTCACGCCAATCTGCCGATCACCTACGTCAAGATGGCAGTCGCGGCGGTCGTCGCCGTACTGGTTGTCGGCGGCATCTTCCGCGCGGGGCTGCTTCTGCCGATCGGCGGGCTCATCGTCTGGATCGTCGTGTCGATTGCCGGTGCGGTGTATCCGGCGATCATCCAGAACTTCATCGTGCAGCCGAACGAAGTGTCGAAGGAAGAGCAGTACCTGGCGCGGAACATCGAGATGACGCGCTACGCCTACGGCCTCGACAAGATCGACGAGAAGCAGTTCCCGGCGAGCCAACAGGCGACAGCGGCAGAAGTCGCCGAGAACCAGGACACGATCGACAACGTGCGGCTCTGGGATCCGGAGCCGCTGCGTGCGGGGCTTCGCCAGATCCAGACGATCCGCCCGCTGTTCGACTTTATCGATGTCGATGTCGACCGCTACACGATCGACGGCAAGGTGCGGCAGGTAATGCTGAGCGCCCGCGAGCTGGACTCGAACAAGCTGCCCGTCGACGCACAGACGTGGGTGAACAGCCGCCTGCAGTTCACCCACGGCTACGGATACACGGTCGCTGCTGTCAACGAAGCGGAGCCTGACGGCGGGCCGAAGCTCATCGTCAGCGACATCCCGCTGAAAGGTCCGATCACCACGGACCGTCCGGAGGTGTACTTCGGCGAGCAGGCCGACCACTACATCATCGTCGGCGGCAAAGAGCCGGAATTCACGCCCGCGAGCGGCGACGAGAACGTCCAGACGAAGTTTGAGGGTGGCGGCGGCATCGAGATTAACAGCCTGCTGCGCAAGGCCGTCTACGCATGGAAGTTCGGCGACCGCAACATCCTGATCTCGGGTGCACTGAGCGACGACAGCCGGCTGATCTACCGGCGGAACATTCAGCAACGCATCCGCGAGATGGCGCCGTTCCTGCGGCTCGATGCGGATCCCTACGTCGTGATCGACGAAGGGAACATGTACTGGATGCAGGACGCGTACACGTCGACTGACCTCATCCCGTACTCGCACCGCACGGGCAGCCTCAACTACATCCGGAACAGCGTGAAGGTCGTCGTCAACGCCTACTCCGGCGAGACAAACTTCTACATCACGCAGCCCGATGAGCCGCTGATCAAGGCGTACTCAGCGATCTTCCCCGATCTGTTCCAGCCGCTCGACCAGATGCCGGCGACGCTGCAGGCGCACATCCGATACCCGGAGGATCTGTTCCGCATCCAGACGCAGGTCTACCTTCGGTACCACATCCAGGATGCGCGCCAGTTCTATCAGAAGGAAGACCAGTGGGACATCCCCACCGAGACGTTCGGCAGCACCGAGCAGCCCGTCCGGCCGTACTACGTGATTGCGCGCGTGCCCGGCGAGACAACTGAAGAGTTCATGTTGATCCTGCCGTTCGTGCCGCTGAACCGCACCAACGCGATCGCCTGGCTCGCCGCGCGCTCCGACGGCGAGAATTACGGGAAGCTCGTCTCCTTCCGCTTCCCTTCCACGCTGAGCGTGCCCGGGCCCACGCAGGTGGAGCGGCGCATCGATTCCGATGGCCGCGTGTCGCAGCAACTGACGCTCTGGAATCAGTCCGGGTCGCGCGTCATCCGCGGCAACCTGCTGATGATCCCGATCGGGAACGCGAACCTGTTCTTCGAGCCGCTGTACCTCTCGGCGTCGTCCGCCGGCGGCAACGAGTTGCCGCAGCTCAAGCGCGTCGTGGTCGTGAACGGCGATACGATCGCCATGGAGCCGACGCTCGCCCGCGCGATGGATGTGATCTTCGGCCGCGCTGCGCCATCCGGACTCGACAGCACGGGCGCGAGCGTCGCGTCGCCCACGCCAGCCGCCGGAGCCACCTCGCAGCCCGCGACACCGCAGGCGACACCACAGGAAACGCCCGCATCCGCCGCGACGAGCGTCGCGCCATCGGGCGACATCGCAACGCTGGTCGCGCAACTCGGCGAGTCGTACACACGCGCAGATGCGCTGCTCCGCAACGGCGACTTCGCCGGCTACGGCGCAGAACTCGCGCGCCAGAAGCAGCTCCTCGACCAGCTCCAACTGCTCGTCGGCACGCCAGTGGCGCAGCCGTAGGGCGTCCGTCACCTCGCCCGGCACAATTGCGTGCGCCAGGATCGGTGCATACTCAGCGAGCGGGAGTAGCGCGGCGCCCACGCGCGTCGGTCAGTTCGCGTGCTCGCGCGAGCTTGTCGGTTCGGCTTCTCTGAGGTGACCGTCCTCGAGCCAGAAGATGCGGTCCGCCGCCTCCTGCGCCCGAGCGTCATGAGTGACCAGAAGGACGCTCCGTTCGAGGTCACCCGTGATTCCCCGGAGCATCGTCAGCAGGTCCATCGCGCGTTTGTGATCGAGGCTGGCGGTTGGCTCATCCGCGAGAATGAGCTTGCCGTCGTTGGCGAGTGCCCGGGCGATGGCGACCCGCTGGCGCTCTCCGCCGCTCAGGCGCTTCGGCAGTTCGTGAGATCTGTTGGTCATGTCGACGAGCGACAACAGTTGCCGCGCACGCTCGCGCGAGTGCCGGCCGTTGTGCCCGGAGAGCTGGAGTGCGTACTCAACGTTCTCGGCTGCGGTGAGCGCATCGAGCAGGTTGAAGCTCTGGAACACGAAGCCGATCTGGCGGCGGCGCACTGCGCCGAGCTCGGTTTGCGACAAGTTCTGGATCTCGACACCACCCACCTCTACGACGCCAGATGTCGGCCGCTGCAGCGCGCCCGCGATCGTGAGCAGAGTTGTCTTGCCTGAACCAGATGGTCCCATCACCGCAACCACTTCTCGCGGCGCGATCTCCAGATTGACGCCATCGAGCGGGCGCACCTGGCCAAGCCCGGAGCCGAAGGTCTTGGTCACATTTGAGAGTCTGAGCAGTGCCATACTCGCCTACGCCTTGAACACGACGAGCGGATCGACGCGCATCACGCGTTGTACCGGCAAGAGCGCAGCCACGAGACTCATGGCGGTGACGCCGACGAGCACGATGACCGCGTCTTGCCATCGGATCAGCGTGACGAATTGCGGCACGAGACGCTCGGCGAATCGACTGGCGACAAGCACGCCGGCCTCCCCGAGCGCGAATCCGATCAGGCCGCAGAGGAGACTCTGTTCAACGACGGCAATCGCCAGGAACTTGTTGGGCGTGCCCAGTGCCTTCATCACGCCGAACTCGCGTTCTTTCTCGAGCGTCGCGGTGTAGATCGTCAGGCCGACAACGACGGCTCCGACCACGAAGACGAGCACAAGAACCACCGAAAGGATCGGCAGCATGCTGCGCTGCAGCACCTTTCGGCTCATGCTCGCGTAGGTGCGCGATGGAAACGCGGTGACGCCGTCGACGCTGCTGCTGATGGCTGCCGATACTTCAACATCGCGTCCCGGTTCGGTCTGTACGAGGCCGAACCCTTCCACGCCATCCAGCCCGACGAGTCGTCGGGCCTCGTCTTTGGAGACGAAGGACAGTTGATATATGACGTTGTTGCCGCCCGTGGAGATCCCGATGATGTGGAAGGGACGGTCGCCGACCGTGACGGTTTCGCCCAGATCGAACCCCGCGGTTCGTGCGAGGACATCGTCGATGACGATTTCTCCCGCTCCGGGTGTGCCGCTCCCTTCCGCGATATCGATCGGCCCTCCGATGCCGCCCTCATCGAACCCGAGCACGTACGAGTCATACGACGTGCCGCCGCTGCTGATCTTCAGCGATCGTCCGAGCATGCTGCTGACGCGAACAACGCCGGGCACCTTGCGCACCTCGTCCAGCTTGGCATCCGCGAAGAACGACGCGGAGAAGAAGCTTTCATTGCCGCGCTGCACGACCCACACATCGGCCGGCACGTCCTGGACGTACGAGGCGATCCGCTCGTTCCATCCGCTGTAGAGCGCCAGCATGAATGCAAGCAGCATGGCGGCCACTGCCACCCCGGCTACAGAGAAGCCGAACCGCCCCTTTTGGGACCAGAGGTTCTTCCAGGCGATGGTCAGCATGAGGTTCCGTTCATCGCGCTAATCCCAGGTGGAGCGAGAGCCCGGGAGGCTCCACCAGTGACGCGAGCATAGGCTCCATCGCACGGCGTGTCAACGTGGCTCTTCGTGACAACCGCCCGCTCCGTCCGCGCCTGTCTTGGCGGCCTGGCGTGCCCGACGGGTCGTCGTTTCGGGGGTATACTCGTCGCATCGACCGGCGGTTCTGCGCAGCCGTCGTCGTCATCAAGCCCAGGTGGAGCCATTGCCACACGAAGATGTACTTGGAGCCGCGCCGCTCTTCTCCCAGTTGAGCCGTAAGTCGCTCGCGCGCCTCGGTCGTGCAGCGGTCGAGCGAAAGTTCGCGCAGGGCGAAGTGATCGTCCGTGAGGGGGAGGCGGCCGCGGCCTTCTTCATGATCACGAAGGGGAGGGTCGCAGTCGTGCGCGGCGAGGGAGCGAAGCGGTCCGACGTGTTCAACGAAATTGGTGCAGGCGGCTTCTTCGGTGAGATGTCACTGCTCGATGGGGCGCCACGTATGGCGAGCATCAAGGCACTCGAAGATACGGAGTGTCTCGTGCTGTCACGGTGGGACTTTATGGCGGAGCTCCGCACGACGCCGGAGATCGCCGTGGCGATGTTGCCGATTCTCAGCCAACGCGTGCGTGATCTCGACGCACGGCTGGGAGAGCGCGACTAAACCCATTCCCGCGATGGCAGATGCGCGTCCCGCTCTCAGCCTCCGAACGCGGGGCAGGATGAGCGGGTCGAAGCGTGCCGGCGAAGAACTGCGCGTCTTCTCGCCCCGCCGCACTCGCTCTCGCATCCCGCCGATCGTGTACCCTCCGCAGGCCACGTACCTCGAAGGGAGCGCGATCATCACCATCCCCGACTCCGATGTCTCAGCCATGCTCGGCGATGCGACGATCTTCCGCGGTCTCGGCGGTGCGGATCGCGATGAGCTGGCCCGTCGGATGGTGCCGCGTACGTTCGCCCGCGGTCACGTCATCTTCCATCGCGACGATGCTGCGGGCTCGCTGCACCTGGTGCGAAGCGGCTCCGTGCAGGTGACGCTCGAGACCGAAGACGGGAAGGAGACCGTGCTCGCGCTGTTTGGGCCGGGCGCCTGCTTCGGCGAGATCGCCGCGCTCGACGGCGCCGGCCGCTCCGCTACCGTCATCGCCGCCGAGCCCACGACGACGCTCGCTCTCTCGCGTGAAGACCTGATGGCCTTTATCCACGAGCGCCCCGACTTCGCGCTCCAGCTCATCAGCCTGCTGGCCTCGCGGCTGCGGCGCACCGACGCTCGTCTCGAAGATGCGTACTTCCTCGATCTCGACGGGCGGCTTGCGCGCTGCCTCGTCGGTCTGGCCGAGGAGCGCGGCGAGTCGATAGCAGACGGCATCCGCATTCCGCCGCTGTCGCAGAGCGATCTAGCCGCGATGCTGGGCTCGACGCGCGTCAGCGTCAACAAGCTTTTGGGTGCCTATCAGGACGCGGGGCTCATCGCGATGCACAGCGACGGCATCGTCATCGGCGACATGGATCGCCTGCGTCACCGGCTCGACCGCTGACCGGCTGACAGTCCGACGACGGCCGGCTCCCCGCGAAGAGACTCCACGTCGAATCGATCTCGCGATGCGCCGCTGGCCCGTTAGTTTCCGGTGCCGGTGTGTCGCACGATACAGACGGCGTGCGCCCGGCCGGGCGATACTGGAGCCCTGAACAGCGTGGCCGCACGGTCACGGACGCAGCAGAAAGGGAGCACGGCCATGACGTGTTCTACGCAGCACCCAGAAGTCCGCCACTTGAGCGCCATCATCGTGCCGAACGAGCATTCTGTCAATACATCGGGCCTGAGCAAGTGTGGTAGGATAGCGGCACTAACGCGCTCCCCCGCGCACATCGAGGACGGCGCCATGAAAGCCACCCATGGCGGCCCGGATTTGGGGCATACCTGCCCGCCTCGTCTAGGCTCGAATGCTCACACCCGCCGGGGAGGCGCCATGCACACCCGAACTACACGATCCCGACACCCATCGTCATTGCGCATCGCGCTCGCAATCGCCACAGCGGCGCTCGTCTCGATGAGCATCTTCGGCGCCGCGGACATCGCCGAGGCGTTGCCCTTCGGCGCGAAGACCGACTTCGCGACGGGCAGCCAGCCGCGGTCAGTCGCGATCGCCGACTTCGACGGGGACGGCAAACCGGATCTTGTGCTCGCCAACAACAGTGCCGCCACCGTGTCGATCCTGCTCGGCGCCGGCACAGGCAGCTTCGGCGCTAAGGCTGATTTTGCGACCGGCACCGGCCCGCTCTCGGTCGCCACGGGCGACTTCAACGGCGACGGCAACCCCGATCTCGCGGCCGCCAACAGCGATGTCGACACGGTATCGATCTTGCTCGGGACCGGCACAGGCAGCTTCGGCGCAAAGACCGACTTCGCCACCGGCGATAATCCGGAGTCGGTTACTGTCGGCGACGTCGACCGCGACGGGGACCCCGACGTGGCTGTCGCTAACGCAGGCGGCAGCACGGTGTCGGTCCTGCTGGGAACGGGCACGGGCAGCTTCGGCGCGAAGACCGACTTTGCGACCGGGTCCTATCCGGAGGCCGTGGCTCTCGGTGACTTCGACGGCGACGGGGATCCCGATCTCGCCACGGCGAACAACCTCGGTAACACCGTGTCGATCCTGCTGGGAACCGGCACCGGCAGCTTCGGTGCGAAGACCGACTTCGCCACCGGAGTCGGTCCGCGGGCCGTGGCGATCGGGGACTTCAACACAGATGGGAATCCCGATGTGGCGCTGACCAATCTCACTGCCAGCACTGTGTCGGTGCTGCTGGGCACGGGGACCGGCAGCTTCGGCGCGAAGACCGACTTTACGACTGGCACCAGCCCTTACTCGGTGGCCGTCGGCGACTTCAACGAGGACGGCAAGCCTGACCTCGCGGTCGCCGATCTCGGCGCCGACAAGGTGTCCATCCTGCCGGGTACGGGTACGGGCAGCTTCGGAGCGAAGACCGACTTCACGACGGGTGGTAGCCCCATCTCCGTCGCCATCGGCGACGTCAACCTAGACGGGAAGCCCGACCTTGCGACTGCCAACACCGGCGCCGCCACCGTGTCGGTGCTGCTGGGCAGCGGCGTGGGCAGTAGCGGCACCTTCGGCGCGAAGACGGACTACGCGACCGGCGTCTCTCCCTACTCTGCGGCCGTCGGCGACGTCAACGGTGACGGGAAGGCCGACCTCGCGACCGCCAACCTCAACGCCGACACCGTGTCAGTGTTGCTGGGCACCGGCACCGGCACCTTCGGCGCGAAGACCGATTTCGCTACGGGCGCCGATCCTTTCTCCGTGGCCATCGGCGACGTCAACAGGGACGGCAATCCCGACCTCGCGGTCGCCAATAACCTCGACGACAACGTGTCAGTCCTGCTCGGCACCGGCACTGGCAGCTTCGGCGCGAAGACGGACTTCGGGGCCGGCAACGGACCATTGTCATTGCGCATCGGCGACTTCAATGGGGACGGGAACCCCGACCTCGTGGCCGCCAATAACCTCGGCGCCAGCGTGTCCATCTTGCTGGGCACGGGCACCGGCAGCTTCGGGGCGGCGACCAACTTCACAACGGACAACGGTCCTGATTCTGTGGCGATCGGCGATTTGAACGGGGACGGGAACTCCGACCTAGCGACCGCCAACCTCAACGGAATCAGCGTGTCGATCTTGCTCGGCACGGGCACGGGCAGCTTCGGCGCGAAGACCGATTTCACGACCGGTACCCAGCCTCGTTCCGTGGCGATCAGCGACCTGAACGGAGACGGGAATCCCGACCTCGCCGTTACCAGTGGCAACACGGCCACAGTAGCGGTCTTGCTCGGCACCGGCACGGGCAGCTTCGGCGCGAAGACCGACTTCGCCACCGGTGCCTTCCCTCACTGGGTGGCTATTGGCGACGTCAACGGAGACGGGAAATCCGACCTCGCCGTCGCCAATCTCAGCGACGACACCGTGTCCATCCTGCTGGGCACGGGCACGGGCAGCTTCGGCGCGAAGACGGACTTCGCGACCGGCGACCAACCTAACTCCGTGGCGATAAGCGACTTCAACGAGAACGGGCAGCCCGACCTGGCGGTCGCTAATGGCGGCTCCAGCACCGTGTCGATCCTGCTGCAAGCTTCGGGCGCGACCTTCACCGTGAACTCCAGCAACGACGTGAATGACGGCACGTGCAACGGCGCGCACTGCAGCCTGCGCGAAGCCATCATCGCCGCGAACGTGGCATCCACCCTCGACACGATCATATTCGCGATCGGCTCCGGCGTTGTCACGATCGCGCCGACGAGCGCGCTCCCCACGATCACGCAGCCGGTCATCATCGACGCGACGACGCAGCCCGGCTACGTCAGCGGGGCGATCGTGGAGATTCGCGGCGACTCCGCCGGTGGCGGCGTTGACGGGCTGGCTGTCACGGCAGGGGGCAGCACGATCAAGGGGTTCCTGATCAACCGCTTCGGCGGCCACGGCATCAAGCTGACCGGCTCGGGCGGAAACACGATCAAGACGTGCAACATCGGCCGCGATCTCACTGGTACCGTCCAGCCAAACGCAGGCGACGGGATCTTCGTCGGCACGGCGGGCAACTTCATCGGTGCCGGCATCACCGACGCGGAAGCGAACGTGATCTCCGGCAACCTGTCGAACGGCGTCGAGATCAGCGGCGTGGGCGCTAGCGCCAATATCGTCACGAACAACGCCATCGGCACCAACGGCGGGCTGGCGAATGTCGATCAGGGCAACACACTCGATGGTGTGCTCATCTCCGGCGCGCCGGGAAACATCGTGCACTACAACGTCATTTCGGGCAACGAGTCGGATGGCGTCGAGATCACCGGCGTGACCGCAAGCGCGAATATCGTGCGAGGCAACGCCATCGGCACGGACCGCTATGGCAATATCGATCTGGGGAATACGCAGCACGGCGTGCGGATCCTCGGCGCGCCGTCGAACAGCATCGGGACGGCGCTGGTGAGCGGATACGGCAACGTGATCTCCGGAAACGGCATCGACGGAATCCGGGTAGATGGCGCTGCCTCGACAGGGAACACGATCAAGGGGAATCTGATCGGTACGAACCTCGCAGGCACGCTGGCCATTCCAAACGCCGTCAGCGGCGTCGGCATCTACAACTCCGCTTCAACGACGACCGTCGGCGGAACCGCCGCGAACGACCGCAACATCATCTCGGGTAACGTAAATGACGGCGTGTACATCGGCGCGGACGGCAACAGCGTCCTCGGCAACTACATCGGCACGAACGGGGCCGGCACGGCCGCTATCGGTAACTCGGTGGCCGGCATTGCCGTCGTCGGATCGGGCAACTTCATCGGAGGAACCATACCCGGGTCGCGGAACGTGATCTCGGGGAACGTCGGGGATGGCATATCGATTAACACCGGCACGGGCACCACGGTCCAGGGCAACTACATCGGCACCGACAAGAACGGGACGGGTGCGCTATCGAACTCCGGGCGCGGTGTGATCATCGAGTCGAGCGGCCACACGGTCGGCGGCAGCACCGCGGCGGCGAGGAACGTCATCGCAAATAGCGGTGGCACGGCGGGCGTTTACCTAACGGGTGCTGGGGCATCTTCCAACACGGTTCGAGGCAACTGGATCGGCGTCGGGCAGGGTCTGTTCGGGCAGGGTCCGGTACCGATGCCGAACGCACTCAGGGGTATTCTCATCAACACGGGCGCTTCTGGAAACACCATCGGTGGCCCGGGCGCGAGCGATGGCAACATCGTCGCGCACAACAGCGGCCCCGGCATTCAGGTCGATGGCGCCACCACGACGACGAACAGGATCCGCGGCAACTCGGTCTACGAGAACAGCGGAGATGGCATCCTGCTGACCAGCAGCGGCAACGGGCCGCTCGCGGCCCCAGTTATCACGCTGGTGGCGGCCACTATCGACGGCACGACGACATGCTCCGGTTGCACGATCGACGTCTACTCTGACGGCGCGAGCCAGGGCCGCATCTATCAGGGAACGACGACCGCGACCGGCACGACGTGGTCGTTTACCGGTCCGATCTCCGGTCCGAACGTCACCGCGACGGTGACCGACGGCAGCGGCAACACGTCGCCATTCTCGGTAGCGGTGCCTGTCGACCTCCTGCGCGAGGCGGGCAAGGCCGGCGAATCCGGGTTCGCCGGCGACGGCGGTTTCGCCAACGCCGCGGCAGTACGCCTCAACGGCCCGCACGGCCTCTTCAAACACAACGGCAATCTCTACTTCGCCGACACGAACAACAACCGCATCCGCACGATCACGCCGAACTCGCCGCTCGGCATCATCGACACGATCGCCGGTAGCAGTCTGACTCCGGACTTCGGTGGCGATGGCTTCGCTGCGCTCAGCGCGAAGCTCAACCTGCCGAACGACGTCGCCGTCGACAGCTCCGGCAACGTCTATATCGCCGACACGGGCAACTGCCGCATCCGCCGCATCGATGTCGGTAGCGGCAACATCAGCACGATCGCCGGCACGAGCACCTGCGGCTACAACGGTGAGGGCACGGCGACGACAGCGCAGCTCAACCACCCGTACGGCGTCGCCGTCGATAGCAGCGGCAACGTGTTCATCGCCGACACGGACAACAACCGCATCCGCAAGATCACGGGCGGCACGATCAGCACGATCGCCGGCACCGGTGCGGCCGGGCACGCCGGCAACGGCGGCGCGGCCACGGCTGCGACCTTGAACCGTCCGTACGATATCGTCATCTCGGTGCTCGGCACGTACGTCATCGCCGACACGGACAACAACGCCGTCCGCACCATCGGCATCAGCACGGGCATCATCGCCGCCCTGGCCGGCAGCGGCACCGCTGGTTTCGTGGGCGACGGCGGCCCGCCGCAATCATCGCTGCTCGATCACCCGTGGGCGGTGGCGGTCGACAGTGAGGGCGATATCTACATCGCCGACACCAACAACAACCGCGTCCGGCACATCAACCACCTGACGAACACCATACAGACCGCCGTTGGCGTCGGCTCGACGGGCGCCGGCGACCCGGACGCCATCGATGCCTACGACGCGCACCTCGATCACCCGGCGGGCGTCGCAGCGGGCTCCGTGACGGTTTCGGACACCGGCAACCAGACGATCCGCATCGTGCAGACCAACAACGACCCCACCGGCCAGCCCTCACCGCCGCGACCCGGCTCCGGCAACTCGTGCAGCGAAGGTCCACACGGCGTTCCGCTGGCCGGCATCGGTGACTGGAGCGTGATCATGATGACGGTCGGCCTCATCGGCGCCCACCGCCGCATCCGCTGGCTGTTTCAGTTGATGTCTGCCTTGTTCCGCCAGCGCGCTCGCGGGATGGCTACGTAGCCGCTTGGAGAAAAAACGAAAACGGCAAAAGGTACACGATTAGGTTCAAATCGCACGACATAACGATTTAGCGGATGTCGATCGCTGAGCGGAATTCGCCTGAGCGAGTGTGATACGATAGCCGCACCAACGCGCTCCCCCGCGCACATCGAGGACGGTGCCATGACGGCCACCCATGGCGACCCGGATTTAGGGCATACCTGCCCGCCCCGTCCACGCTCGAACAAGCACACCCGCCGGGGAGGCGCCATGCACACGTCAACCACACGATCCCGGCGTACGTCGCCATTGCGCGTCGCGCTAGCAGTCGCCACAGCGGCGCTCGTCTCGATGAGCATCTTCGGCGCCGCGGACACCGCGGACGCCATGCCCTTCGGAGCGAAGACCGACTTCGCGACCGGCACCAATCCGTTCTTCGTAGCCGTCGGCGACCTCAACGGCGACGGAAATCCCGATCTCGTGACCGCCAATGCCCCCACCAACAATGTGTCGATCCTTCTGGGCACCGGTACGGGCAGCTTTGGCGCGAAGACGGACTTCGCGACCGGCGCCACTCCGCGCTCTGCAGCCATCGCCGACGTCAACGGGGACGGGAAGCCCGACCTTGCCGTCGCCAACAACGGGGGCAGCACCGTATCGATACTCCTGGGCAACGGTGATGGCACCTTCGCAACGCAGGTACCCTACGCGACGGGCAGCGATTCGATTGCCGTCGCTGTGAGCGACTTCGACGGGGACGGGAAGCCCGACCTTGCGGTCACGACCTCCGGCGGGGTGTCGGTCCTTCTGGGCAACGGTGACGGCACCTTCGCCACGCAAATAACCTACGCCGCGGGCGCGGGCCCCGTGTCGGTCGCAGTGAGCGACTTCAACCGCGACGGGAAACCCGACCTCGCCGTCGCCAATGCTCTCGCCAACACCACATCGATTCTGCTGGGCAACGGCGACGGCACATTCGCCACGCAGGTGCCCTACGCGACCGGCTCCGCTCCGATCTCGATCGCCGTCGGCGACTTCAACGTGGACGGGAAGACGGACGTCGCAACCGCCAACAACGCTGACACGGTGTCAGTGCTTCTGGGCACCGGTAGCGGCACTTTCGGCGCAAAGACTGACTTCGCGGCGGGCGACCAACCGATGTCCGTGGCCGTCGGCGACTTCAATGAGGACGGCAAACCGGATCTCGCGGTCGCCAATGTCCTCGACAACACGGTGTCCATCCTGGCGGGTACCGGTAGCGGCAGCTTCGCCACGCAGGTACTCTCCGCGACGGGCAGCAACCCCCAGTCCGTAGCCACCGGCGACTTCAACAAGGACGGCAAGCCCGATCTCGCCGCCGCCAATACCGCCGCCAGTACCGTATCGATCCTGTTGGGCACCGGCTTCGGCAGTACGGGCAGCTTTAACGCGAAGACTGACTTCGCGACGAGCGGAGCTCCCTACTCGGTGGCCGTCAGCGATGTCAGCGGTGACGGCAAGCTCGATCTCGCCGTTGTCAACAACGGCGCTGGCAACGTGTCCATCCTCTTGGGCACCGGGACAGGCACCTTCGGTGCGAAGACCGACTTCACGACTGGGAGCAGCCCTCAATCCGTCGCCATTGGCGACTTGAACGGGGACGGGCTGCCCGACCTCGCCATCGCCAACAATGCGTCCGGCAACGTGTCGATCCTGCTGGGCGCTGGTGGCGGCAGTTTCGGCGCAAAGACCGACTTCTCAGCCGGCGCCAATCCTGCGGCAGTGGCTATCGGTGACCTCGACCGCGATGGGAAACTTGACCTTGCTGTCGCCAATTTAAGCGCCGACACCGTGTCGATTCTGCTGGGAACGACGCCGGGCAGCTTTGGCGCGCCGACCCCTTTCGCGGCCGGCGACACTCCTTACTCGGTGGCGATCCGCGACTTTAACGAAGACGGGAAACCCGACCTCGCGATCGCCAACACCGACGTCGACACCGTGTCGGTCCTACTAGGAGCAACGCCGGGTAGCTTTGGCGCGCCGGCTCCTTTTGCCGTCGGCGACGGTCCTCGGATCGTGACGAGTGGCGACTTCAACCTGGACGGGAAGCTCGACCTCGCCGTGGCCAACACCTCTGGCGACTCTGTGTCGATCCTGCTGGGAACGGGCATGGGCAGCTTCGGCGCTCAGACCCCCTTCACGGCCGGCGACGGTCTCGTTGGCGTGGCGGTCAGTGACTTCAACTTGGACGGCAAGCCCGACCTTGTGACCGCCAATCAGAACGCAGGCACCGCGTCCGTCCTGCTGGGCGCGGGCACGGGTAGCCTTGGTGCGAAGACTGACTTCGCGACCGGAGCAGCTCCTATCTCCGTGGCCATCGGCGACCTCAACGGAGACGGGAAGCCCGACCTTGCGGTCGGCAACAATGGGGCGAGCAGCGTGTCGATCCTGTTGCAACCTGTGTCGTTTGTCGTGAACTCCAGCAACGACGTGAGCGATGGCGCGTGCAACGCCGCCCACTGTAGCTTGCGCGAAGCGATCACCGCGGCAAACGCCAGCGCGGGTGCAGACGAGATCCGCTTCAGCATCGGCAGTGGTGCCGTGAGCATCACGCCAGGCAGCGGGTTGCCAGACATCACCTCGCCCGTGACGCTTGACGGCACGACGCAGCCGGGCTCCGGCGGCAAGCCGATCGTCGAGCTGAACGGCGCTGGCGCGGGCGGCGGCACCGCCGGAATCACGCTCGCTGCTGGAAGTGGAGGTAGCGCCGTGCGCGGCCTCGTGATCAACCGATTCCTCGGCAGAGGCGTGCAGATCGATTCCGATTCCAACACGATCGCAGGCAACTATATCGGCACGAACCTAGCGGGAACCGGGGCGGAGCCGAATCTTTCAGGCGGCTTTTTTGTCGTTGGCGCGTCGAACATCATCGGCGGAACGACGGCCGCCGACCGTAACGTTATCTCCGGCAACACCAATGGGGACGTGCAGATCGGCGGCGCCGGTGCGGCGGACAACGTCGTCACGGGAAACTACATTGGCACTACCGCCGACGGCATGACGGCAATTGCGGCGACTAGCGGCGTCGGCGTCTGGGTAGTAAGCGGCGGCGCGAACACGATCATCGGAGGCGCGGCCCCTGGCGCTCGCAACATCATCTCTGGGCACGGGCCGGCTGGCTGGGGCGTTCTGATCGATGCGGCTGCCGGTTCAGGCACGCAAGTCGTCGGCAACTACATCGGTGTGAACGCCATTGGCACGGCGCCAATCCCGAACACCTACGGCATTCGCACTGCGCAATCATCGACGATCGGTGGTGCTACCCCGGGCGCGGGCAACCTGATCTCCGGGAACTCGGCGGACGGCGTCCAGGTCAGCGGCGGCACCGGGTCGACCATCCTTGGTAACTCTATCTATACAAATGGAGGCTCTGGCATTGTGCTGACGGGTGGCGGCAACGGATCCATCGCCGCACCGACGATCAGTCTGGTGGCGGAGACGGTCGACGGTACGACGTCGTGCTCGGGCTGCACGATCGACGTCTACTCCGACGACGCGGACGAAGGTCGCGTGTACCAGGGAACGACGACGGCGACCGGCACGACATGGTCGTTTACCGGCCCGATCTCCGGCCCGAACGTCACCGCGACCGTCACCGACGGCAGCGGCAACACGTCGCCGTTCTCCGCGGCGTCACCGGTGGACCTGCTGCGCGAGGCGGGCAGCCCCGGCAACCCCGGCTTCGCCGGTGATGGCGGACTCGCGAACGCGGCGGCAGTGCGCCTGAACGGGCCGCACGGCCTCTTTAAGTACAACGGCAACCTCTACTTCGCCGACACAAACAACAACCGAATTCGCACGATTACGCCGAACTCACCGCTCGGCACGATCGACACGATCGCCGGCAGCAGCCTCACCCCTGGCTTTGGTGGCGATACTGGCGCAGCAACCAGCGCGCTGCTCAACCTGCCGAACGACGTCGCCGTCGACAGCTCCGGCAACGTCTATATCGCCGATACCGGCAACTGCCGCATCCGCAAGATCACCGGCGGTATCATTTCGACCATCGCCGGCACGAGCACCTGCGGCTACAACGGTGAGGGCACGGCGACGACAGCGCAGCTCAACCACCCGTACGGCGTCGCCGTCGATAGCAGCGGCAACGTGTTCATCGCCGACACGGACAACCACCGCATCCGCAAGATCACAGGCGGCACGATCAGCACAATCGCCGGCACCGGCACCGCGGGCCACACCGGCAACGGCGGCGCGGCGACTGCGGCGACGCTGAACCGGCCGTACGACATCGTCATCTCGGTGCTTGGCACGTACGTCATCGCCGACACGGACAACAACGCCGTCCGCACCATCGGCATCAGCACGGGCATTATCGCCGCCCTGGTCGGCAGCGGCACCGCTGGTTTCGTCGGCGACGGCGGCCCGCCGCAGGCATCGCTGCTCGATCACCCGGAGGCGGTGGCGGTCGACGGTGACGGCGACATCTACATCGCCGACACCAACAACAACCGCGTCCGTCACATCAACCACCTCACCAACACGATCCAGACGGCGGTCGGCGTCGGGTCGACGGGCATGGGCGACCCGGACGCGATCGACGTGTACGCGGCGCACCTGGATCACCCGGCAGGCGTAGCGGCGGGCTCGGTCACGGTCTCCGACACCGGCAACCAGACCATTCGTGTCGTGCAGACCAACAACGACCCGACGGGCCAGCCGTCACCCGCACGTCCCGGCTCCGGCAACTCGTGCAGCGAAGGCCCGCACGGCGTTCCGCTGGCCGGCATCGGTGACTGGAGCGTGATCATGATGACGGTCGGCCTCATCGGCGCCCACCGCCGCATCCGCCGGCTGTTCCAGTTCCTCTCCGCGCGACTGCGGCTGCGCCCAAGGACAGCGATCGCCTAAGATCTGTCCAGCGCAGATCCGTCGCGCGGGGGAGCAGATGGTCCAAAGCACCGACCACGAACAGGGATCCAGCGTCCGGGAAGGTGAGCGCCGTCTCGTAACAGTGCTGTTCGCCGACTTCGTGGGCTACACGAGCGCGTCGGAGCAGAGCGACCCGGAGGTGATGCAGGAAGCACTCAACCTCGCGCTAGATGGTCTCGGCGCCGACATCCGGCGCTATGGCGGCTACGTCGACAAGATCGTCGGCGACCAGATCATGGGACTCTTCGGCGCGCCGCGCGCACAAGACGACGACGCCGGCAAGGCGATCGCCGCGGGTCTGGCGATGCAGGCCCGCATGGAACACCTCGGGCCAGAACTCGAACGCCGGCTAGGGAAGCCGCTGCGCATGCGGGTGGGCATCAACACCGGTCTCGTGGTGACCGGCGCCGTGGGCGGCGGTGGGTACACGGTCACAGGCGACGCCGTCAACGTGGCGGCCCGCCTCGAGTCCGCAGCGCCGCACGGCGGTGTGATGGTGGGCGAGGCCACGCGCCGGTTGGCACGCCGGCTCTACACCTGGGGCGAGCGGCAAGAGCTCACGGTCAAGGGCCGTACCGAACCGGTCGCGTGTTTTACCGCTGAGGCCGCGAGCACGGAACTGCTGCGGTTGGTGCCGGCGCCTAGCGAGACACCGTACATTGGCCGTCAACCCCTCGTCGAGAAGTTCGCGCTCGTCTGGGACGCCGCGCGGGAAGGCGAGCGCGTGCTCGAACTTGTCGGAGAGGCCGGCGTCGGGAAGACCCGGTTCCTCACACACTTCCTCTCGACGCTGCACGTGACGAGCGAACAAGTACTTTACAGCCGCGCCGACACGCCGCCGCGCACGTTCGGACCGCTGCTGCAGTTGCTGCCCGCCCTTCGCGACGACGTTGCACCCGCCACTCGCGCTCGGCTCGCACTGCTCCTGGGCGATGGCGACGACGCGCCGACGGTGGAGCACGACTGGTTCGTCGACGCGCTCGTTGAGATCCTGACCGCGCTCTCTCAGTCGCACCCCGTCGCGCTCGTACTCGACGACATGCATCGCGCGGACTCCGCGACGATCGAAGTCGTCGAGAAGTTGCTGCCGCGAATCGTAGAGCTGCCGGTGATGACGGTGCTGCTGCGCCAGCCGGTCGGACGTCGTCCGAGGCGTCTGCCGCGCGTCGAGTCCGTGGTGATGGATCCGCTCGATGATGACGATGCGAAGGCGCTGGTCAACGCCGCCGCCCCAGATCTTCCCGCATCCACGGCCGGCGAGATCGTATCGCGCGCCGGCGGCAACCCGCTGTATCTCGAGGTGCTGGCCGCCGCCGCCGCGGCGAACGCCGAAGGCGCGCAGATTCCCGAGTCGCTGCACACCGCCGTGACCGCTCGCGTCGATGAACTCGACGATGCAAGCCGTACGGTGCTGCGCGAAGCGAGCGTGTTCGGACACGCATTTCTCGAGGAGCCGCTCAAACTTACGAGCACCGTGACCGAGGGATTCTACGAAGCGCTCGACCACCTATGCCAGGTCGGCCTTCTCGACCTGGCGAGCGGCACAGGCCCGCGAGCATACAACTTCCGTCACTCGCTCGTGCAGCAAGTACTGCTCGATGGCCTGCTTCGCCGTCGCCGCGCGGAGCTGCATCTGCGAGCCGCCGAAGCACTGGAGCTTGTGCGGGGAGAAGGTATCGAGATCGAGCCGGAGCAGATCGCGCACCATTTCGAGCAGGCGGGCGACGCAACTCGCGCCGCCTCGTATCACCTCAATGCGGCTGAACGCGCTGACCGGCTGCAAGCCTCGTCGGAGGCACGCAGCCACCGGCGCTCCGCCAACCGGCTGATCGCGATGGCCTCGCTTGGTGAGCTCTATGGGCAGGGGCGCCCCAGCCCGCTAGCTCGGGCCGCTGCGGCCGTCCTCCAGTCGGCGCTCGCCCTGGCGATGTTGACGCCCGTGTTCTTGTTCTTCGCACAGCGCGGTCCCAGCACCAACAACCAGACGCTGGGTCTGCCGACCGGCATTATCGGCGTCAATCCGGCGTCCGTGCTGATCGCCGTCGCGCTGGGGGGTGTGCCGCTGCTGTTAGCCGGCATCGTCTTCTCACACGTCGCCGCGCCTTCGCTGATGAAGCGGCGTGTTAGTTGGTCGGCCATCATCGCCTGGTCTATTGCCGGTTGGGCGCTCGCTCTGACCAGCGTGGCACTTGGGTTCGGCGTGCTTGTCGAACTCCTGCGCCTCAATGCGCTCGATCGGCTCTCGTCGATGTACGTGGGCGGTGCGATGCTCAGACTGCTGCTTGGTGACTATTCACTCTTAGCCAGCGCCGTGGTCGGCACGCTTGCCGTTGCTGTTGTCTGGACGGCACTGCTCCGACTCCATGCTCGCGCATGGGCGCGTGCGCGCCAGTCGCTACCGAGCCCGCGGATTGCCGACGAAGCTCGGCGTTGGGTGCTCGCGCGGCAACTCGGGTTGCTCGCCGTTATTTCGGGGATCGCTTCCGTATCGGTCGTCACTGCGTATCAGCTAGGGTTGTTTCCTAACAGTGAGTTGCAGCCTCGTATGTCTGCCGCAGCGTTCTCCGTGTCAGCCGGTGTGGGCGTGCTATTCGCCGCTCTTGGCGCCACGCTGTGGATCCTGTCCGACGGACGGCTTCGTGATAGCGCTGTGCGTCGCCGCTTTAGCCTCATCGGTTTCGAAGTGCCACTGCTCGCCGCGGTGGTCTTCGGCCTCGTCGGCTGGTACGGAATGCGTCAGGCCGTCATCGTGTCGGCCAACGAAGTGGACACCCCCGGACACTTGGGAGCATATAAACGTGTCGCGCGCGTCTTTCCTGACCTCGGCATGGCGCATTACCTCCTCGGAGAGCGCCACCTCTCGGCGGGTGAGTTCGAGGCGTCGGAAGTCGCGCTTACCCGGGCGATCGAGCTCGATCCGTCGTTCCCCGCGAGCTACCTCCCCCGCGGTAACGTGCGCATCCAGCTCGGCGATCTCGAAGGCGCAATCGCCGACGCAAACAAACTCATCGAATTGCGTCCGGAGCATCCGGGTGGCTATGCCATCCGAGCCTGGGCCGAAGTCGAGCAGGGAGACACGGCGGCGGCGGCGAAGGACTTTGCCATCGCGACGCAACCGCTCCCACCGAAGCAGCAGTCATGGGATGCATATTTCGTTCGCTGTCTCGCACTCTCGGCGGTACAGCAGTACGAGCAAGCGCGCTCCGATTGCGAGCGCGTCATTGAGCTGAACCCGGAGCAGTACGTTGCGCTCGGCGAACTCGCGGCAGCGTCACTTAACCTCGACGACTTCGAGAACGCGATCAAATATGCCGACAAGGTGCTGAAATTCGAGCCGGAAAACGTCACGATGCTCGTCACGCGCGGCACCGCGAACCGACAGCTGAAGCACTATAAGGAGGCGGATGCGGACTTCACCCGTGCCATCGATGCGGATCCGAAGTCAGTGTTCGCGTACCAGGGGCGTGCGGTCGTGCGCCTGTTCCTCGATCGCGGCGACGAGGCCCTCGCCGACGCGAATGCTGGTCTGGCGCTCGATCCGAATGAGCTTAGTACGCGCCTCTACATTGAGAGGTATACGGAGCGCCACCAGGCGGCGATCGACGATGCCACCAGTCTCATTGAGCGGACGCCGAAGCCTCCGCCCTGGCTGTACAGCAGCCGCGGCCAGTCTCGCCTCGAACTCGGTCAAATACAGGAAGGCATTGCCGACCTCGATACGTCGCTGCAGATTGATCCGGATTTCAGCGCGAGCTACGACCGCCGCGGCTATGGCTACTACCTTCTCGGTGACTACGACCGCGCCGCAGCCGACTTCGCCCAGGCGCTCCAGGGGCTCGCCGATCTGCCGCCGCAGTCACGCGCGGAACTGGCGTACCATCGCGCGCTCCTCTTCAAGGCGAGGGGCGAGAACGCTCGCGCGCTCGACGAGTTGAAGGAAGCGGAGAAGCAGGTCGAAATCCCGATCGTTCGGAAGCAGATTGAGACGCTGAAGGCGTCGATCCCGCCTACGAGTTGAGTCGCCACTCAACGGTACTGGACGATACGCCCGAGGAAGACGTTAATGAGCGGCGCCACCACCGCGGCCGCATTGCCGGGAGCGAGCGCTGAGCGCGTGACGGCAAGCGTGCCGCGAAGATTCGCCGTCCGGAAGAGGACGATATACACGGTCACGTTGACGATGTAGATTCCAGACTTGACCTGCCCGGTCAGCGTGGCCGCGAATGACTCGTCGCCGACTGTCGGGAAGTCAACAGCGTTGACCACCACCGCTGCCGGATTGGTGAACACGCCAAGCGCGCTAGCGAGTTGGCCCGAGTCCAGATACCGACTGCGCAGGTCTGCCGTGCAGTCCGCAGCCCCGGCCGCTGTCTCGTACGCGGTGAGCTGAGTGAGTACCGACACCGGCGCGTAGGTCGTGAATGCGCCTATCAGGTCCGCTGGCCGCAGTTCTACGATCCGTCCGAGCAACCGTCCGCAGCGCGCGATCAGCGCCGCGGTTTCTGCATTGCCTGCCGCCGCCGCCGCGTTGTCGTAGGTGACGTCGCTCGTCGTTGACCACGCGCCGGCGAGATCGCCCGGACCGATGCTCGCCCTCGTCGCGTCTTCGGCCTCCGCCATCGTGTAGTCGTCGCCTACGGGTAGCGGAGGCAGCGTCACGACGGGTACCGGTGTTTGTACGGGTTCTTGCGGATCGTCCGCGACTGGTGTTTCCACCGGCGTGTCTGTCGGCGCGGGAGGTTCAGGCGTCGATGAGGGCGAACCTGCGGGGCCTTGAGCAGAATCTTGGCCGGCGGGCGTCGCCGGTAGTGGTTCCGCATCGCTCGCCGCCGTAGCCGGCAACGATCCGGCGCCGACTCCGGGTGATCCTCCGGGTGTGGCGGCCGGCGACGGCGTCGTAGGGAGTCGCGTCGTCATTGTCGTGGCGCGCACGGTGGCAGTCGTCGTCCGTTCTGGCGTGCTTCCACGCGACACGCCGCTGCCACCGCAAGCTCCGGCCACGATCAGCAGCACGGCTGGCAGCGAACGGACAACGGTAATGCGCGCCCGTATCCTTCTCAGATTATGCGCGAGACTCAAGAGCGAAGGCACCATCAGACCCCGCCAATCCCAACACGAACGCCGCGTTTCGTGATCGTAGCAGAACGTCGGCACGCGAGGGGTAGCCGCAAACTCGCGGAATTGACGTCTTTACACCCGCGCTTCGTAGAACGCATTCACGGGATGCGTCAGATCCACCCGTCGGAAGCGGGTGAACCCCGCGGCTTCGACGAGTTTGCGCATCTCCGGCTCCGGCAGCCCGAGCGTGCCGTAGCCGGCGCCGCCCTCGACCGAGAGCGCCGACGACATGCACGACATGACCGAGATTGCGTAGAACAGTGGCGACAGCGGGCGTGACGCCAGGTTATCTTCGAAGTCCGCACCTCCGTTGATATCGGCGATGAACCAGGTCCCGCCCGGCTTGATCGCGGCTCGGATCGCCGTGGCCACGTCGTGCGGGTGCGTCATGTCGTGCAGGCAGTCGAACGTCGTGATGAAGTCGAACGCCGGCTCGTTCGGCAACCGGTCGTCGTTGGCGTCGTGAAATGTCACGTTCGTGATGCCGGCGGCCTGCACGTGCTGGCGTCCCCGGTCGATCGCCTGTAGCGACGTCTCGTAGCCGTGGAACTCCGACTTCGGGAACGCAGTCGCCATTTCGATCATCGCGATCCCGGTCCCGCAACCGACATCCGCCGCACGCCCGCCACCGCGGAGGGCATCGACGACCCCATCGAGCATCGGCAGGGCAACTGGCACCAGCATGCGGCGGTACCAGTTGCGGAATAGCAGTTCGGTCATCTCCGCTGCGCGTGCCCCGCGGTCGTCCCAGGGCACACCGAGCCCCGTGCGAAACGACTCGGGCACGCGATCCAGCATCGCGAACCGGTACGTGAGCGCCGCGAAGTTCGCGCGCATCGTCCGCAGTTCATCGGGGTCGCCGAGCAACACCCAGACTTCCGCGGAGATGGAGAATCGCTTCGATCCCGCGTCGTATTCCAGCACGCGCGCGGTTGCCTGCCCGTGCAGCCACTCCCGCACCCAGCGTTCGTGCAGGCCGGCCGCCTTCGCTAACTCATCGCTCGTGGACGGCCCGGCGTCGTGAAGCGCGCCGTACAGCCCCATCTCCAGCCCCAGGAAGATCATCCCCGCGACATGCGCGCCGATGGCGTATCCCGCGATCGCTGCCTGCTTCGCGGCCATCACCTTCGGGTCAATCTCGCTCTCGTTCATCGCCACCTCCGGGGTCCGGTCGTGCTTGATGGCACAGCCTACCGACGACAGCGCCGGGCAGCGAACAGTAGGCGGCGGAACTGCCCCGTCCGTTCGTTCGTTCGAATGCAGCGGGATGTTGATGCCTACTGGCGGACGGGCGCCACGCTCGATAACGCCGAGCCCTCGCGCGGGATAGAATCACGCACTGGAAAGGCGGGACAGCATGTTGCAGGTCGAAACGGTGTCAGGCCCGGTCAACGCCGACAAGCTTGGCGTCACGCTGAGCCACGAGCACGTGCTCGTCGTCATGGGCGAGGACAATCACCACTATCCATGGATGTTCGACCTCGATGCCACGCGCGAGAAGGCGATTCGGGAAGTTCGGGAGGCGAAGGCCGGCGGCATCGACACGATCATCGACCTGACCACGCCCGACCTCGGCCGCGACGTGGAGTTCGTGCGCACCGTCGCCGAGGCGTCCGGCATGAACATCGTGGTAGCCACCGGAATCTGGCGCGACGTGCCGCGTTCGTTCTGGTCACGCGACATCGACAAGATTGCCGATATCTTTGTCCGCGAGATCGAAGTGGGAATCGGCACGACAAGCATCAAGGCAGGCGTCATCAAGGTCGCGAACGACGCGGAGGGCGTGACACCGGAGGCGGAGCGTGTGCTGCGGGGCGCGGCGCGCGCACTGAAGCGCACGGGATGCCCGATCAGCACGCACCACTGGGCGCCGGAGCGCGTCGGCACGCGGCAAGTGGAGATCTTCCAGGAGGAAGGCGCGCCGATGGATCGCATCTGCATCGGACACAGCGCCGACACAACCGACGTCGACTACCTCGAATCGCTGCTGCGCACGGGCGTGTTCCTCTCGATGGATCGCTACCCGGGCGCGGAGGGGCGGCCCGACTGGCGGCAGCGAAACGCAACGGTGAAGGCGCTGATCGATCGCGGCTGGGCGCATCGCCTGATGCTGGGACATGACTACGCCCCGTCGCCGGTCGCGGCGTCTTCGCGGCCCGCGCAGGCAGAAGAGCCGACGCGGTATCTCTTCGTCACCATAACGGCCGTGCCCGCACTGATCAGCGATGGCGTGCCCCAGCAAACGATCGACGTGATGATGCGGGACGTGCCGAGGCGGTTTCTCACGGGCGAAGCCGTGTAAAGCGCGGATTCGGACAATCGCCGTGGGCGATCCGCTCCTACGACCGCGTTCCACCTTCGGACAGGATGGCGCGGATGAACGCGACCTCGTCCGTGTCGTACGGGGGGCCATCGCCGCGAAGGATGTCGTGGAACCAGCGATCGCGCTCGCCGGTCCAGGCGATGTGCGTCTGGCTCTTGCCGTTGACCAGACCCCAGTTGTAACAGCCGACGCGCTCCCGCTTGAACACCGGCAGCTGTGACGCGAAGTCACAGCCGAGCGTGCGCGCCATGTACTCCGTGCAGATGAGCGGCCGCTCGTGCTTCCGCAGCCGGCCGATCAGCTCTGTCAGCCGCTCGGCGTTCTGGTAGTTGTGAAACGTGATGACGTCGGACAGCGACGCCAGCCGCTCGTTGAGGTCGCGATCCGGCATGAACAGGCCGGCGGTCAGCGGCTGCTGCGGCGACACCGCACGCGCCCAGTCGAAGGACCATTCGAGCAACCGCACGTGATGCGGCATGTTGGCGATACGCCGCCTCGCCGCATCGGTTGCTGCCGCGGCGCGGTCCTTCACGTCGAGCGCCTGCCCCGGCAGAAATCCGTTCGTGACCTCGTTGTAGAGATCCCACATCAGCACGCGGTCGTCCGCGCCGAACTTCGCGACGACGCCTTTCACATACGCTTCGAGACGCGGCAGAGCGGACGGATCGGAGACGACGCTGTGCCCCGGCGACTGCAGCCAGCCCGAGTTGTGCCGCCCCGAGACGGGCTCGGGCTGCGGCCCCAGCTTCGCGCCGTCGTGCCAGCAGTCGTCAAACAGCACGAACACCGTCGAGATACCGTGCTTCGACGCTATCGACAGAAACGCGTCGATGCGCTGTGCGAAGGCATCCGGCTCCGCATCCCACAGCAGGTCATGGAGGAAGACGCGCACCGAGTTGAAGCCCAGTCCGGCCGCCCAGCCAAGCTCGCGATCGATCG